>NZ_JAUSWV010000002.1:6022772-6634158 GCF_030815485.1 Streptomyces rishiriensis
ACCTCGTTCGACGCCCGTCTCCCCTTCACCCTCACCGAAGGCCAGCAGAAGGTCTCCAAAGAGATCTTCGACGACCTGGCGACGGACCATCCGATGCACCGGCTGCTCCAGGGCGAGGTCGGTTCGGGCAAGACCCTGGTCGCCCTGCGTGCCATGCTCGCCGTGGTCGACGCCGGCGGTCAGGCCGCCCTGCTCGCGCCCACCGAGGTCCTCGCCCAGCAGCACCACCGCTCCGTCGTCGAGATGATGGGCGAGCTGGCCGAGGGCGGGATGCTGGGCGGGTCCGAGCGGGCCACCAAGGTCGTCGTGCTGACCGGCTCCATGGGCACGGCCGCCCGCCGGCAGGCACTGCTCGACCTCGTCACCGGAGAGGCCGGCATCGTGATCGGCACGCACGCGCTGATCGAGGACAAGGTCCGCTTCCACGACCTGGGCCTGGTCGTGGTCGACGAACAGCACCGCTTCGGCGTCGAACAGCGCGACGCCCTGCGCGGAAAGGGCAGGCAACCCCCGCACCTGCTCGTCATGACGGCCACGCCCATCCCGCGCACCGTCGCCATGACCGTCTTCGGCGACCTGGAGACCTCCGTCCTCGACCAGCTCCCGGCCGGCCGCTCGCCGATCGCCAGCCATGTCGTCCCGGCCGCCGACAAGCCGCACTTCCTGGCCCGGGCCTGGGAGCGGGTCCGCGAAGAGGTCGGCAACGGCCATCAGGCGTATGTCGTCTGCCCGCGCATCGGTGACGACGTCGACGAGAGCGGCGACCCGAAGAAGTCGGGCAGAAGCAAGAAGAAGTCGCCCGAGGACGAGGCCGAGAAGCGGCCGCCGCTCGCCGTGCTGGACATCGCCGACCAGCTCGCCAAGGGCCCCCTGCACGGCCTCCGGGTCGAGGTCCTGCACGGTCGCATGCCCCCCGACGACAAGGACGCCGTCATGCGCCGCTTCGCCGCGGGCGAGACCGACGTCCTGGTCGCCACGACCGTCATCGAGGTCGGCGTCAACGTCCCGAACGCCACCGCCATGGTGATCATGGACGCCGACCGCTTCGGCGTCTCCCAGCTGCACCAGCTGCGCGGTCGCGTCGGCCGGGGCTCGGCGCCCGGACTGTGCCTCCTGGTCTCCGAGATGCCGGAGGCGAGCGCGGCCCGCCAGCGCCTCGATGCCGTCGCCGCCACCCTCGACGGCTTCGAGCTGTCCCGCATCGACCTCGAACAGCGCCGCGAGGGCGACGTCCTGGGCCAGGCACAGTCCGGCGCCCGCTCCAGCCTGCGGGTACTCGCCGTCATCGAGGACGAGGAGGTCATCGCGCAGGCGCGCGAAGAGGCGGCCCGCCTGGTCGCCGCCGACCCCGAGCTGGCGACCCTGCCCGGCCTGCGCACGGCCCTGGACGCCCTCCTGGACGAGGAACGGGAGCAGTACCTGGACAAGGGCTGAGGACAGCCGGCTTCCGGCGCGGGGCGGCCTCGGTACGCGACGCGGCCGCCCACCGAGCACTCAGGCACCTCTGGCAGCCCTGGCCCTGGCAGCCCTGCTCCCGGCAGGCATGACAGCCCAGGCAGCCCTGACACTCCTCGCGCTCCCGGCGGCGCGCCGAGCGGGCCGATGACGTGTCGACGTGGTGACCTGTCGATCAGCCGGGAGGGCGTGCTGTGGCGCGAGGAGGCCGGCCCGCCGTGCCGTACAGGCGCGGGTGCACGCGCTCCGCACGCCGGGTGCGTCCGCATGGCTCACCTCTGCTCCCGCGTCCGTTCCCGCCGGATGCGTGCCCAAGGCTCGCGTCTGCTCCCGCCGGATGCGTGCCCAAGGCTCGCGTCTGCTCCCGCCGGATGCGTGCCCAAGGCTCGCGTCTGCTCCCGCCGGATGCGTGCCCTTGGCCCGCGTCTGCTCCCGCGCCTACTCCCATGCCCGCTCACGCCGGAGCGCGCCCGTCTGCCTCCGCCTGCCAGACTGGGCGGGTACCCGCCCCCGAACAAGGACCCCGAGATGACCCGCGTGATCGCCGGCGCAGCCGGTGGACGTCGCCTGGCCGTCCCGCCAGGCACCGGCACCCGCCCCACCTCCGACCGCGCACGCGAGGGACTCTTCTCCACCTGGCAGTCCCTGCTGGGCGGCCCCCTGAGCGGCGAACGCGTCCTCGACCTGTACGCGGGCTCCGGGGCCGTGGGCCTGGAGGCCCTCTCCCGGGGCGCGGGCCACACCCTGTTGGTCGAAGCCGACGCGCGGGCGGCCCGCACGATCCGGGAGAACGTGAAGGCCCTCGGCCTGCCCGGCGCCGAGGTCAGGGCCGGCAAGGCCCGGCAGATCATCCAGACCCCGCCGACGGACCCGTACGACCTGGTCTTCCTCGATCCCCCGTACGCCGTCACGAACGACGATCTTCGGGAGATTCTGCTCACACTCCGTTCGGGGGGCTGGCTCGCGGCCGATGCCCTCGTCACCGTGGAGCGCAGCACCAGAGGCGGGGAGTTCCCCTGGCCGGACGGCTTCGAGGCGTTGAGGGCCCGTCGCTACGGCGAGGGAACGTTTTGGTACGGTCGCGCCGCCTCTACGTGCGAAGACGCGCGATGACCGGACTGGAGAGCGAGGGACCACAAGTGCGCCGTGCCGTCTGTCCCGGGTCGTTCGACCCGATCACCAACGGACACCTTGACATCATTTCCCGCGCCTCTCGTCTGTACGACGAGGTCTACGTCGCGGTCATGATCAACAAGGCCAAGAAGGGCCTGTTCGAGATCGACGAGCGGCTCGACCTGATCCGCCGGGTCACCGCCGAGTACGGCAACGTCCGGGTCGAGGCCTTCCACGGCCTCCTCGTCGACTTCTGCAAGCAGCGCGAGATCCCGGCCATCGTCAAGGGCCTGCGGGCGGTCAGCGACTTCGACTACGAGCTCCAGATGGCCCAGATGAACAACGGCCTGTCGGGCGTCGAGACGCTCTTCGTGCCCACCAACCCCACCTACAGCTTCCTCTCCTCCTCCCTGGTCAAGGAGGTCGCCACCTGGGGCGGCGATGTCTCCCACCTGGTGCCGCCGCTGGTCCTGGAAGCCCTGGGCGAACGGCTCAGGAAGGACTGACCCCGCGACCGGTGCGCTGACGGCCCGTCACCCGGTGTCCGGCGGACACCTCATGGCCGTACAGTCGTTCCGTCCGTCTCCAACACAGCGCAGGAAGTGGCGAGCAACCGGTGGACGTGCAGAAGAAGCTCGACGAGATCGTCACGGCGGTCTCCAGTGCCCGGTCGATGCCGATGTCGGCCTCGTGCGTGGTCAACCGCGCGGACCTGCTCGCCCTGCTGGAAGAGGTGCGCGCGGCCCTTCCCGACTCCCTCGCCCAGGCCGAGGAGCTGATCGGCGGCCGTGAGCAGATGGTCGAGCAGGCCCGCCAGGAGGCCGAGCGGATCATCTCCACCGCGCACGCCGAGCGCGGCTCCCTGATCTCCGACACCGAGATCGCCCGCCGCTCCCAGAACGAGGCGGACCGCATCCTGGCCGAGGCCCGCAAGGAGGCCGAGGAGGTCCGCGCCGAGGCCGACGACTACGTCGACTCCAAGCTCGCGAACTTCGAGGTCGTCCTCACCAAGACGCTCGGCTCCGTCGGCCGCGGCCGCGAGAAGCTCCTCGGCACCGGCCCCGGCACCGACGAGAACGGCTACGCGGACGAGGACGCCCCCGAGCGCAGCCACGACCCCGAGACCCTCCGCCGCGACGCCGATGCCTACGTCGACACCAAGCTGGGCGCCTTCGAGGCGGTTCTCGCCAAGACCCTGGACGCGGTCGGCCGCGGCCGCCAGAAGCTGCACGGCCGCATCGCCACGGACGACCTCGGAGCCCTCGCCGACGACGCCACGACGTTCCAGCACTCGTCCGACGCCGACTACCTCGCCGACCTGACCGCCCTCGCCGAGCAGGACGCCGCGGCTGCGCAGCCCGTCCAGCAGTCGTACGACCAGCAGGAGCCGCAGCCGGCGTACGGCTACCAGCAGCAGGCGGACCCCTACGGCGGCTATCAGCAACAGCAGCAGCAGGACTACGGCCGGCAGGACGCGTACGGCTACCAGCAGCAGGCCGACCCGTACGCCGCCACTTTCGACTTCGCTCAGGGCACGGGGGCCGTCCAGGGCTACGACACCCAGCAGGCCCCCTACGACCCGAACCAGGCCGTGCAGCAGCCGCAGCAGCAGGTCCAGCAGGGATACGCCCTCGACGAGACCAGCCTCTTCGACACCGGCATGATCAGCGCCGAGCAGCTGCGCGCCTACGAGCAGGAACGCGGCCTGTAGCACCGGGGCCGCCCGGGCAGGCACCCGGATTGGGCTGTGGGCGAATGCTCCAGTATCCTGGCTCTTCGGTCGCGTGTGCGCTTCGCTGTTTTCGTATACGCCCGCGATCACAGCTGCCCGCCGCAATCGCAGGACAGCATCCCCCGAGCTCAGGATCGAAAGCAGGAATGGCTCTGAACGCCCGCCTCGACCACCGCAAGCCTCTCGTGTTCGACACGCACGAGCTGGGGCGGCGTCCTGGTGCGCTACAGCGCCTGACCCGCGAGTTCGACGCTCCCCGGGATCTCGGGATCCAGGGAGTGATCGGAGTGCCGGAAGGCGCCCCGATGGAGCTCGAGCTCCGACTCGAGTCGGTCATGGAAGGTGTGCTCGTCACAGGCACCGCCCGTGCACAGGCCGAGGGGGAGTGCGTAAGGTGTCTGGAGCCGCTGGAGCTGGAGCTCGAAGCGGACTTCCAGGAGATGTTCTCGTACCCTGACGCCGACGACCGGGGCCGCCCCAAAGCGGAGCCGGTCGACGACGCCGAGGAAGACGAGGACAGGCTCTTCATCGAGGACGGCTTGTTCGACCTCGAACCCGTGCTGCGTGATGCGGTGGTGCTTGCACTGCCGATGCAGCCGGTGTGCCAGGACGACTGTCTGGGCCTGTGCTCCGAGTGCGGAGCGCGGCTCACGGACGACCCGGACCACCACCACGACGCCACCGACATTCGTTGGGCGGCACTGCAGGGACTCGCCGGTTCACTCGGAGACGGCGAGAAGGACGAGATGAGTGGCGAAGCGCCTCGATCGGCGCGCGCCAACGAGAAGCAGGAGAAGTAGCCGTGGCTGTTCCGAAGCGGAAGATGTCGCGCAGCAACACGCGCCACCGCCGGTCGCAGTGGAAGGCTGCGGTCCCCACCCTGGTTGCGTGCGAGCGCTGCCACGAGCCCAAGCTGCAGCACATCGCGTGCCCGGCTTGTGGCACCTACAACAAGCGCCAGGTCCTCGAGGTCTGAGCGGCTGGTGAGAGGCTTCATGTCTGACGCCAAGGCGGACACGACCGCCAAGAAAAAGGCGGAGAACACGGCCTCGTCCCACACGCTTCTGGAAGGGCGGCTCGGCTATCAGCTCGAGTCCGCCCTTCTGGTGCGTGCGCTGACCCACCGTTCCTTCGCATACGAGAACGGCGGCCTGCCGACGAACGAGCGGCTGGAGTTCCTCGGGGACTCCGTGCTCGGCCTCGTCGTCACGGACACGCTGTACCGCACCCACCCCGACCTGCCCGAAGGCCAGCTGGCCAAATTGCGGGCCGCGGTGGTCAACTCGCGTGCGCTGGCGGAGGTCGGCCGTGGCCTCGACCTGGGCTCCTTCATCCGGCTCGGCCGGGGTGAAGAGGGCACGGGCGGCCGGGACAAGGCGTCCATCCTCGCCGACACCCTCGAAGCGGTGATCGGCGCGGTCTATCTCGACCAGGGCCTCGACGCGGCCTCCGAACTGGTGCACCGCCTGTTCGACCCGCTGATCGAGAAGTCCTCGAACCTCGGTGCCGGCCTGGACTGGAAGACCAGTCTCCAGGAGCTCACCGCGACCGAAGGCCTCGGTGTCCCCGAGTACCTGGTCACGGAGACCGGCCCCGATCACGAGAAGACCTTCACTGCTGCTGCCCGCGTCGGAGGCGTCTCGTACGGCACCGGCACCGGCCGCAGCAAGAAGGAGGCGGAGCAGCAGGCCGCCGAGTCCGCATGGCGGTCCATCCGGGCCGCGGCGGACGAGCGTGCCAAGACGGCGGACGCCGTGGCGGCCGCCGACGGCAGCCCGGACCCGGCCCCGGCCCCGGCCCCGGCCCCGGACCCGGCCCCGGACCCGGAGTCCGAGTCCGCCTCCGCCTGACGAACAGCAAAGCAGTGGAGAAGTAGCACAGCGGTACGAGACGAGCGCCCGCTCCCCGACGGGAGCGGGCGCTCCGTACGGGGGATCCCATGCCCGAGTTGCCCGAGGTCGAGGTCGTCCGACGCGGTCTGGAGCGGTGGGTCGCCCATCGCACGGTCGCCGAGGCCGAGGTACTGCACCCGCGCGCCGTACGCCGTCACCTCGCCGGCTCCGACGACTTCGCGCACCGGCTCAAGGGCCACCGCATCGGTACCCCCAGCCGCCGGGGCAAGTATCTGTGGCTGCCCCTGGCGGACACGCACCAGGCGGTCCTCGCCCACCTCGGGATGAGCGGGCAGCTCCTGGTCCAGCCGCACGAGGCCCCCGACGAGAAGCATCTGCGGGTCCGGGTGCGCTTCGCGGACGCGGTGAACACCGAACTGCGCTTCGTCGACCAGCGCACCTTCGGCGGGCTGTCGCTGCACGACACCACTCCCGACGGCCTTCCGGACGTCATCGCGCACATCGCCCGCGACCCCCTCGACCCGCTGTTCGAGGACGAGGCGTTCCATCAGGCCCTGCGGCGCAGGCGCACCACCATCAAGCGAGCCCTGCTCGACCAGTCGCTGATCAGCGGGGTCGGCAACATCTACGCGGACGAGGCGCTGTGGCGCGCCCGACTGCACTACGAGCGTCCGACCGCGAACTTCACCCGCCCCCGCACGCTCGAGCTGCTGGGCCATGTCCGGGACGTGATGAACGCGGCCCTCGCCGTGGGCGGCACCAGTTTCGACAGCCTGTACGTCAACGTCAACGGCGAGTCCGGCTACTTCGACCGGTCGCTGGACGCCTACGGCCGCGAGGGTCTGCCCTGCAGGCGGTGCGCGACGCCGATGGTCCGGCGCCCGTGGATGAACCGTTCGAGCTACTTCTGCCCGAAGTGTCAGAGGGTGCCGCGCGTCCCGTCGTAGCGTTCGCGGGCGGCCAGTACGTCGTCCATGCGACCCTCCACGCAGTGGATGAGGGACAGCAGCCGCTCGGCCACCTCGCGTCCCAGCACCGTCAGTTCGTAGTCCACGCGGGGCGGGTTGGTCGGCTGCGCCTCGCGGTGCACCAGGCCGTCGCGCTCCAGCGCGTGCAGCGTCTGGGACAGCATCTTCTCGCTCACGCCGTCCACCCGGCGGCGCAACTCGTTGAAGCGCAGCGAGCCCTCGTACAGCGCCCCGAGCGTGAGTCCGCCCCAGCGGCCGGTGACATGCTCCAGCGTGCCGCGCGAGGGGCAGGCCTTGGCGAACACGTTGAACGGGAGGTCCTGGCTCTCCGCGCGCTCCTGGGTGATGTCCATGTGACAAGCGTACGCGACGGCAGCGCTAGCTGACAGGTTGCACTAACTAAAAGTTAGTGCTTTCCTGTGGTCACCGAATCCGACCTGCTCTGTTCGAGGAGTGCTGCATGTCCACGCCCATCATTGCTGTCGCCTACCACTCCGGCTACGGCCACACCGCCGTGCTTGCCGAGGCCGTCCGGGCCGGGGCCGCCGACGCCGGAGCGGAGGTGCGTCTGATCAAGGTCGACGAGATCACCGACGAGCAGTGGGCGCTGCTCGACGGCTCGGACGCGATCGTGTTCGGCTCGCCGACCTACATGGGGACCGCGTCCGGCGCCTTCCACGCCTTCGCCGAGGCGACCTCCGCGCGCTGGGCCACCGAGGCGTGGAAGGACAAGCTGGCCGCCGGGTTCACCAACTCCGGCTCCAAGAGCGGCGACAAGCTGCACACGCTGCAGTTCTTCCAGATCCTCGCCGCGCAGCTCGGCATGCACTGGGTCAACCTCGGCCTGCTGCCCGGCTGGAACAGCAGCACCGCGTCCGAGCACGACCTCAACCGCCTGGGCGTCTTCCTGGGCGCGGCCGCGCAGACCAATGTCGACGAGGGCCCGGACGCCGTCCACAAGGCCGACGTGGCGACGGCGGAGCATCTGGGGCGGCGCGTCGCCGAGACCGCGAAGACCTTCCTGGCCGGCCGCGCCCAGGCCGCTTGATCGTTTCTGCGGGGCCGGGTACCGCCGCTCGCCCCTTTTCGGGCCCTAGTAGCCGAAGTCCTGCGTCCACCACGGGCCGCCGGAGCCCAGGTGGACACCGACGCCCAGCGTCTTGAAGTCGCAGTTCAGGATGTTCGCCTTGTGGCCGGGGCTGTTCATCCAGGCCTCCATGACCGCGGCCGCGTCGGCCTGGCCCCGGGCTATGTTCTCGCCGCCGAGGTCGGATATCCCGGCCTTCGCGGCCCGGTCCCACGGGGTCGCCCCGTCCGGATCGGTGTGGTCGAAGAAGCCTCGCGCGGCCATGTCGTCGCTGAACTTCTCGGCGAGGTCCGACAGCGCGCTGTTGGCCGCGACGGCGCTGCACCCGACCTTGGCCCGCTCCTCGTTGACCAGCTTCAGCACCTCGGCCGCGGCCTGCGCCTCGGCCGAGACCGTCACCGGGGACTCGGACTTCTCCGGTGCCCTGGTGGCCGTCTTCGACTTGGACGGGGTGGTCTTCGGCTTCTTCGAGGGCGTGGCCTGCGGCTTCTCGGTGGCCGTCTCGGTCGGCGACGCCGACGCGGTGGAGGCGGAGGCGGACGGGGAAGGCGTCGCCGAGGCGGAGGGCGAGGTGGAGCGGCCGGCATCGCGGCTGGTCGACGTGCCGCCGCGCTCGTCGTCGGCGGAGCCGGACGTGCCGCCCTGCTCGGAGGCGGAGTTGGTCGGGGAGTCGACGGCCTGGACCTTGTCACCCGGGCCGCTGCCGCCGCCCAGCTGGTAGTTGTCGAGACCCGGCACCACGCCCGTGGCGACCGCGACGGTGCCGAGGGCGACCGCCGCGGAGACACCCAGCAGGCCCGTCTTGACCGGGGTGGCGACCTTCCGCTTACGGCGGCGGCCCGCCCCCGGCCCGGTTCGAGTCCGGTCGCAGGGCGCCGTCGTCGGGCCGGAAGCCGTCCGCCGCGAAGACGGCGGTGTCGGCGTGGGCGTACTCGTCGCCGGTGGCGTACAGGTACTCCCTGCTCCGGGCGACGGAGTCGGCGTACGCCTCCGGGTTGAGATAGGGCGCGATGCCCATCGTGGGGCGGTCGTCGGCGTACGAGTCCTGCGGGGTGTGACTGTCCGCGTGCGAGCCGTGCGTCTGTGTGACCCCCGTGGCGCGGCCCGTGGCGGCGCGGCCGGCGGCGGAGCGTCGGTGGCGTCCCATGTCCTTGCCTTCCTCGTCCAAGCGGTGTTCCCAGCGGTGATTCCCACGGTCGGCCGAGGCGCTGGGGCGACGCGCGCCTCCTGCGCCCTCTGGTCCACCTGACTCACCCGATCGAGTGAGTTTCATATGAGAATCATTGGGTGGGGACGGTACCGCATGGGCCTGAGGGGCGAGGTGCTCCGAGCGACTTTGCCCGGTTAGGTTGCACCCATGAGCGAGGATGTACGGCTGGTCGCCTGGGTGCGCGGACATGTCCAGGGCGTGGGTTTCCGCTGGTTCACACGGGCCAAGGCGCTGGAGATCGGCGGCCTGAGTGGTTTTGCTCTCAATTTGGCCGACGGACGGGTCCAGGTCGTCGCCGAGGGGGCCCGGGAGGGCTGCGAGGGACTGCTCGGATGGCTCCTGGGTGACGACACGCCCGGGCGGGTGGACGGCGTCACCGAGATATGGGACACACCTCGCGGCGGTTACGACGGCTTCGCGATCCGCTGACGGAATCCGCGCGGAGGGGCCCGGAACCGGCGCCGGTACATGCCGACGGCATCTGCCCGAGCGGAAAGCGGCAGGTGGTTGCCAAGAATCCCTTGCAGTGGGAGGCTCCGCACGCCAGGATGATCGCCACGCCCCGAGGGCCCCGCAGGAGTCGCAGCGCCGCCGTTCAGGCCGCGCGCCGCCGGGATGCCCGCCAATACGGGGCGTGATCGTGTTGACCGTCAAACTTTTTGGTGAGACGCTGAAAGCACCCCGCGCACCTCAGCTGTTTGGCATGGATGAACGGCAGCAATACCAAGATCCTGGCAAGCACCGCGGGTGCGAATCCCTCACGACCCACACCGCTTCGGTCGGTCACTCATTGTGGAGGACCATCCATCATGGCAAAGGCGCTTCTCGGTTACGTCGGCGGCTCCGACCCGCGACTCCTCGCCGAGATGCGACGGCTCCAGCAGCGCGTACAGGATCTGGAATCCGAGCTCGGACGGATCCAGGCCGAGAACGACGCTCTGACGGCTGCCGCTTCTCACGAATCGCTTCTGGAGAGCATCGACGCACGCCAGGCGGAGCCTGCGCTCACCTGATCGCTGCACCGCTGCACAACGGCACACGCAGTGGTCGGGCGGCTCATCTCACCGCGTCGGACCGCTTGGTTGTCAGAGTTGACAAGGGACGCTTCGGCGTCCCTTTCTTTCTTTTCCCCCGCCCCGACTCCGCGTCTTTCCCGCCGTCGAACTGCACGTTCTTTTTACTTCCCCCGCGCACCCTTTCAGTCTCTTAACGTCTGGTGTGCCCTGCGCGTTCACGGGTGAAACCGCGGGTTCATGGAGTGAGACACCCCCGGAAGGTAGAGTCCAGCGCCGTGCACCTCAAGGCCCTGACCCTCCGGGGATTCAAGTCGTTCGCCTCGGCGACCACACTCAGGTTCGAACCGGGGATCACGTGCGTCGTCGGGCCGAACGGCTCGGGGAAGTCCAACGTCGTCGACGCGCTCAGCTGGGTCATGGGCGAGCAGGGCGCGAAGTCGCTGCGCGGCGGCAAGATGGAAGACGTGATCTTCGCCGGCACCACCGGCCGTCCCCCGCTGGGCCGCGCCGAGGTGTCCCTCACCATCGACAACTCCGACGGGGCCCTCCCCATCGAGTACGCCGAGGTCACCATCACGCGGATCATGTTCCGCAACGGCGGCAGCGAGTACCAGATCAACGGTGACACCTGCCGGCTCCTCGACATCCAGGACCTGCTGTCCGACTCCGGCATCGGCCGCGAGATGCACGTCATCGTCGGCCAGGGGCAGCTCGACTCCGTCCTGCACGCCGACCCCATGGGCCGCCGCGCCTTCATCGAGGAGGCCGCGGGCGTCCTCAAGCACCGCAAGCGCAAGGAGAAGGCGCTCAGGAAACTGGACGCGATGCAGGCCAACCTGGCGCGCGTGCAGGACCTGACCGACGAACTGCGTCGCCAGCTCAAGCCCCTCGGCCGCCAGGCCGCCGTCGCCCGCCGTGCCGCCGTCATCCAGGCAGACCTGCGCGACGCCCGCCTGCGCCTCCTCGCCGACGATCTCGTACGGCTGCGGGAGGCTTTGCAGACCGAGGTCGCGGACGAGGCCGCCCTCAAGGAGCGCAAGGAAGCCGCCGAGCAGGAACTGCGCAAGGCCCTTCAGCGGGAGTCGCTGCTGGAGGACGAGGTCCGCCGGCTCGCACCGCGCCTCCAGCGCGCCCAGCAGACCTGGTACGAACTGTCCCAGCTGGCCGAGCGCGTCCGCGGCACGATCTCGCTGGCCGACGCGCGCGTGAAGAGCGCCACCTCGGCGCCGCCCGAGGAGCGCCGCGGCCGCGATCCCGAGGACATGGAGCGCGAGGCCGCCCGCGTCCGCGAGCAGGAGGCCGAGCTGGAGGCCGCCCTCGAAGCGGCCCGGCACGCGCTCGACGACACCGTCGCCCACCGCGCCGACCTGGAGCGGGAGCTCGCCGTCGAGGAACGGCGGCTGAAGGACGTCGCCCGGGCCATCGCAGACCGCCGCGAGGGCCTCGCCCGGCTGAACGGCCAGGTCAACGCGGCCCGTTCCCGTGCCGCCTCCGCCCAGGCCGAGATCGACCGGCTCGCCGCCGCCCGGGACGGGGCCCTGGAGCGGGCCGTCACCGCACAGGAGGAGTACGAGACGCTCAAGGCGGAGGTCGACGGCCTCGACGCGGGTGACCAGGAACTCGGGGAACAGCACGAGGCCGCCAGACGGCAACTCGTCGAGGCGGAGTCCGCTCTCACCGCCGCCCGCGAGGCGGTCACGGGGGCCGAACGCAGACGCGCCGCGACCCAGGCCCGCCACGAGACCCTGGCGATGGGTCTGCGCCGCAAGGACGGCACGGGCGCGCTGCTCGGCGCGCGCGACCGGCTGAGCGGACTGCTGGGCCCGGCGGCCGAACTGCTGACGGTGACGCCGGGGTACGAAGTTCCGCTGGCGGCGGCCTTCGGGGCGGCGGCGGACGCCCTCGCCGTGACCACTCCGTCCGCGGCCGCCGAGGCGATCCGTCTCCTGCGCAAGCAGGACGCGGGCCGGGCCGCGCTGTTGCTCAGCGGTGCCCCGGACGACGTGCCCCAGGAGCCGCGGGAGACCGAGGGGTCGCGGTACGCCGCCGACCTCGTGCGCGGCCCCGACGATCTCCTGCCCGCCGTACGGCGTCTCCTGCGGGGGATCGTCGTCGTCGGCACGCTGGAGGACGCCGAGGAGATCGTCTACGCCAGGCCCGATCTCACCGCCGTCACCCTCGAGGGCGACCTGCTGGGGGCGCACTTCGCGCACGGCGGGTCCGCCGGGGCGCCCAGTCTGCTGGAGGTGCAGGCGTCCGTCGACGAGGCCGCGGCCGAGCTCGGAGAGCTGGCCGTGCGCTGCGAGGAGTTGACCCGGGCGCAGCACGCGGCGGGGGAGCGGCGCACGGAGTGCGCCGTGCTCGTCGAGGAGTTGGGGGAGCGGCGGCGGGCCGCCGACCGGGAGAAGTCGGCCGTGGCCCAGCAGCTCGGACGGCTCGCAGGACAGGCGCGGGGCGCCGCCGGGGAGGCCGAGCGCTCCACGGCGGCCGCGGCGCGGGCGCAGGAGGCACTGGACCGGGCCGTGGAGGAGGCCGAGGAACTGGCCGAACGGCTGACCGTCGCCGAGGAGATGCCGGTCGAGGAGGAGCCCGACACCTCCGCGCGCGACCGGCTCGCGGCGGACGGGGCCAACGCCCGGCAGACCGAGATGGAGGCGCGGCTCCAGGTCCGTACGCACGAGGAACGGGTCAAGGGGCTGGCCGGGCGGGCCGACTCGCTGGACCGGGCCGCGCGGGCGGAACGCGAGGCACGCGCGCGTGCCGAACAGCGGCTGGCGCGGCTGCGGCACGAGGCCGCCGTCGCGGAGGCCGTGGCCTCCGGCGCGCGGCAGTTGCTCGCGCATGTCGAGGTGTCCCTCGGGCGGGCCGAGGCGGAGCGGGTCGCGGCCGACGCCGCCAAGGCGCGGCGCGAGCAGGAGCTGGCCGCCGCCCGCACCGCCGGCCGCGATCTGAAGGCCGAGCTGGACAAGCTGACGGACTCGGTGCACCGGGGTGAGGTGCTCGGCGCCGAGAAGCGGATGCGGATCGAGCAGCTGGAGACCAGGGCGCTGGAGGAACTGGGGGTGGAGCCCGCGGGTCTCGTCTCCGAGTACGGACCCCACCAGCCGGTGCCGCCCTCGCTGCCCGCCGAGGGCGAGGTGCTGCCGGAGGATCCCGAAGACCCGCGCAACCTGCCGAGGCGTTTCCTGCGGGCCGAGCAGGAGAAGCGGCTGAGGGCGGCCGAACGCGCCTATCAGCAGCTCGGCAAGGTGAACCCGCTCGCCCTGGAGGAGTTCTCCGCGCTGGAGGAGCGGCACAAGTTCCTCAGCGAGCAGCTGGAGGACCTCAAGAAGACCCGGGCGGACCTCCTTCAGGTGGTGAAGGAGGTCGACGAGCGGGTCGAGCAGGTCTTCAGCGAGGCGTTCCGGGATACCGCACGGCAGTTCGAGGGCGTGTTCAGCCGGCTCTTCCCCGGCGGCGAGGGACGGCTGATCCTGACCGACCCCGACAACATGCTCACCACGGGCGTCGACGTCGAGGCGCGGCCGCCCGGCAAGAAGGTGAAGCGGCTCAGTCTGCTCTCCGGTGGCGAGCGATCGCTGACCGCCGTGGCCATGCTGGTGTCGATCTTCAAGGCCCGGCCCAGCCCGTTCTACGTCATGGACGAGGTCGAGGCCGCCCTCGACGACACCAACCTCCAGCGCCTGATCCGCATCATGCAGGAGCTCCAGGAGTCCTCGCAGCTGATCGTGATCACGCACCAGAAGCGCACGATGGAGGTCGCCGACGCGCTGTACGGCGTGTCCATGCAGGGCGATGGTGTGTCGAAGGTCATCAGCCAGCGCCTGCGCTGAAGGGCCGGAGCGGGTACCCGTAACCTCAGCTCCCGCCGTAACTTCAAGAGTTGAACACATTCCCCTCACGCGGGCGCTGAAAAGTCACAGCCGGGCCCTCTTGACTTCGAAACTTGAAGGCATAGTCTCGGCTCCGTTGCTTTTACCTTCAGGTACCACCTATCTGGAGGTGTTGATCCCGTCGGCGGCGTTGCCGGCGGCCCGAGGAGTTGAACGTGACCAGCACAGAGCAGGCACACAAGTCAGGAGCCGGGACGGCTCACCCCGATCATCTCGGGCACGTCATCTTCATCGCGGCGGCGGCCGCGATGGGCGGTTTCCTCTTCGGCTACGACAGCTCCGTGATCAACGGCGCCGTCGAGGCCATCCGGGACCGTTACGACGTCGGCTCCGCGGCCCTGGCGCAGGTCATCGCCATCGCCCTGATCGGCTGCGCCGTCGGCGCCGCGACCGCCGGCCGCATCGCCGACCGGATCGGCCGCATCCGGGTGATGCAGATCGCCGCCGTGCTGTTCACCGTCAGCGCCGTCGGCTCGGCCCTGCCCTTCGCGCTGTGGGACTTCGCCGCCTGGCGGGTCGTCGGCGGCTTCGCCATCGGCATGGCCTCCGTCATCGGCCCCGCCTACATCGCCGAGGTCGCCCCGCCCGCCTACCGCGGCCGCCTCGGTTCCTTCCAGCAGGCCGCGATCGTCATCGGCATCGCGATCTCGCAGCTGGTCAACTGGGGTCTGCTGAACGCCGCCGGCGGCGACCAGCGCGGCGAGCTCATGGGCCTCGAGGCCTGGCAGGTCATGCTGGGCGTCATGGTGGTCCCGGCCGTCCTGTACGGGCTGCTCTCCTTCGCCATCCCCGAGTCCCCGCGCTTCCTGATCTCCGTCGGCAAGCGTGAGCGGGCCCGCGACATCCTCGAAGAGGTCGAGGGCGGGAAGATCGACCTGGACGCCCGCGTCGCCGAGATCGAGCACGCGATGAAGAGCGAGCACAAGTCCACGTTCAAGGACCTGCTCGGCGGCTCCTTCTTCTTCAAGCCGATCGTCTGGGTCGGTATCGGCCTGTCGGTCTTCCAGCAGTTCGTCGGCATCAACGTCGCGTTCTACTACTCCTCGACGCTGTGGCAGTCGGTCGGCGTCGACCCGACGGACTCGTTCTTCTACTCCTTCACGACGTCGATCATCAACATCGTCGGCACCGTGATCGCGATGATCTTCGTGGACCGGGTCGGCCGGAAGCCGCTGGCCCTCATCGGCTCCGTCGGCATGGTCGTCGGCCTCGGGCTCGAGGCCTGGGCGTTCTCCTTCGACCTGGTCGACGGCAAGCTGCCGGCCACCCAGGGCTGGATCGCCCTGATCGCCGCCCACGTGTTCGTCCTCTTCTTCGCCCTGTCGTGGGGTGTGGTCGTCTGGGTCTTCCTCGGCGAGATGTTCCCCAACCGGATCCGTGCCGCCGCCCTGGGTGTGGCCGCGTCCGCGCAGTGGATCGCCAACTGGGCCATCACCGCGAGCTTCCCGTCGCTGGCCGACTGGAACCTCTCCGCGACCTACGTGATCTACACGGTCTTCGCCGCGCTCTCCATCCCGTTCGTCCTGAAGTACGTCAAGGAGACGAAGGGCAAGGCGCTGGAGGAGATGGGCTGAGCCTCCCCGAGAGGCCCCCGGGCCCCCTGAACTCGAGGAGCCGGGCCAAGTCCCCGCTGCCCGCTCCTCGATACCCGTGGAAACGCGCTGCCCCGGCTCACCCGTCGAGCCGGGGCAGCACGTCTTCGCAGAACAGCCGCAGCCCACGCCACCCCTCCGCCGTGGGCATCCCGCCGGCCAGCGGATGCAGGACGAGGTTGTCGAGCCCCTGCGCCACGCACTCGTCCGGCGTGAGGATCCGGTAGACGCCCTCGTCACGGAGCTCCCGGACGCTGCCCGCCGCCGACCGCACCGCCGAGCGGATGTCGCCGGACTGCCAGGAGGCGTACGTGCGGGCCTCGTGCAGGAAGTGTTCGCCGTACTCGGCCCACGCCCGGTCCGGATCCTCCGCGATGTGCAGCAGCGGGGTCTCGGCGCCCGGCATCATCGTCCAGCCCTCGGTCCCGTACTCCACCAGCCGCTCCTTGTAGTACGCCTCCAGCTCCGGAAGGTGCGCGCTGGGGAAGAAGGGCAGGCCGAACCGGGCGGCCCGGCGGGCGGCGGCCCTGGAGGAGCCGCCGACCAGCAGCAGCGGGTGGGGGGCGGAGCCCGGACGCGGGGTGACCCGCACCGTGCGGCCCCGGTACTCGAACTCCTCGCCGGTCCAGGCCTTGAGCAGGGTGTCGAGGAGCTCGTCCTGGAGCCGCCCGCGCCGCTTCCAGTCCACCCCCGCCCGGGCGTACTCCTCGGGCCGGTACCCGATGCCGGCGACCGTGACCAGCCGGCCGCCGCTCAGCAGGTCGAGCACCGCGATGTCCTCGGCCAGCCGCAGCGGGTCGTGCAGCGGGCCGATCACCGCCGAGACCGTGACCGCGAGCCGCCGGGTCGCGCCGAGCACGGCGCCCGCGAAGGCGAACGGCGACGGCAGCCAGTTGTTCTCGGCTCCGTGATGCTCCTCGGTCTGCACGGTCGTGACCCCGCACTCGTCGGCGTACGCGGCCATCTCCAGAGCGGCCCGGTACCGCACGCCGAGCTCGGCCGGGGTCGCGCCGGGAGCGACGAGGTTGAAACGGACGACGGTGACGGGCATGGCAGGCCCCCTTCGGCGGATGTCCGGGGACCGTAGCTGACGGCACATCAGATAGCCATGGGTCGGGCCCTCCCGGCCGTGGGCCCGGGCCATGACCCGACCCGTCGTGCCGACCGACCCGCAGGGCGGGGCCGGCCGGGGGCGCGTCGCGGGAGACCGAGGACCGCTGCCCGCGCCTGCGCTTGCGGGCGAGGGCCGCACTGCACAAGAGCGGCACGGCCCAGCCGTACGGACCGGGGAGCGGGGCCGCGGGCGGGTGGGGATGGATACTGGACGCGTTATGGAAACCGTCATCCTTGCTGTAGTCATCGCCGTGGTCGTGCTCGGTGTGCTCGCCGGGCTCGTGGTCGGCAGCCGACGGAAGAAGTCGCTGCCACCGCCGCCCCCCACCGCGCCCGACATCACCGCCCCTCCGGCCGAGCCGCACGTCGGCGACGAGGCCGAGACGCCACGCGACGAACCGCGCCGCACGATAGAGGAGGTGGATCTTCCCGGCGGCGGTTCGACCGGCACCGCCGTCGAGGAACCGCCCGTCGTCGAGGTTCCCGAACTCGAGATCCCGGAGCCCACCGAGGGGCGGCTGGTCCGCCTCCGCGCCCGGTTGTCCCGCTCGCAGAACGCCCTCGGCAAGGGCCTGCTCACGCTGCTCTCCCGCGAGCACCTCGACGAGGACACCTGGGAGGAGATCGAGGACACGCTGCTCACCGCCGACGTCGGCGTGCTGCCGACCCAGGAACTGGTCGAGCGGCTGCGTGAGCGCGTCCGGGTGCTCGGCACCCGCACCCCCGAGGGCCTGCGCGGTCTGCTGCGCGACGAGCTGCTCAAGCTGGTCGGCACCGACGTCGACCGCACGGTGAAGACCGAGCCCGCGGAGCGCAAGCCGGGCATCGTGATGGTCGTCGGGGTCAACGGCACCGGCAAGACCACCACCACCGGCAAGCTCGCGCGGGTGCTCGTGGCCGACGGGCGGACCGTCGTCCTCGGCGCCGCCGACACCTTCCGCGCCGCCGCCGCCGACCAGCTCCAGACCTGGGGCGAGCGGGTGGGCGCGCACACCGTGCGGGGCCCGGAGGCGGGCGACCCCGCCTCCGTCGCGTTCGACGCGGTGAAGGAGGGCAAGGAGATGGGGGTGGACGTCGTCCTCATCGACACCGCGGGGCGGCTGCACACCAAGACCGGCCTCATGGACGAGCTGGGCAAGGTCAAGCGGGTCGTCGAGAAGCACGCGCCGCTCGACGAGGTGCTGCTCGTCCTCGACGCCACCACCGGCCAGAACGGTCTCGTCCAGGCCCGGGTCTTCGCCGAGGTCGTGAACATCACCGGCATCGTCCTGACCAAGCTGGACGGCACGGCGAAGGGCGGCATCGTGATCGCGGTCCAGCGCGAGCTGGGCGTCCCGGTCAAGCTGATCGGACTCGGCGAGGGCGCGGACGACCTGGCGCCCTTCGAGCCGGAGGCGTTCGTGGATGCCCTTATCGGCGACTGAGGACCGCCGCCCGCCGCCCACGGACCGCGACCATCGATCGAGGTACCAGGACGGCGACCAGCCGGGTCCGCGACAGCGGCGCCGGTTCAGGCGAACGAAGGGACGAAGCGCCCGCCCCCAGGTGCAGTGGGAGCGGGCGCTCGGCCGTGTGCACGCCGGACGGCTCAGGCGCGCGAACGGTGGGCCAGATAGGCCAGCGTGCCCAGCAGCAGACGGGCCTGCGGCGGGCGGGTCGCCGAGTCCAGCGCGGGCGGACGCAGCCAGCGCACCGGTCCGAGCCCGCCGCGGTCGGAGGGCGGGGCCGTGACGAACGTACCGGGCCCGAGGCCGTGCAGGTCCAGGGCGGTCGGGTCGTCCCAGCCCATGCGGTAGAGCAGGCCGGTCAGTTCGGCGGCGGCGCCGGGGGCGACGAAGAACTGGGCGCGGCCCTCGGGGGTGGCGGTGACCGGGCCGAGGGGGAGACCCATGCGCTCCAGCCGGACCAGGGCGCGACGGCCGGCGGCCTCGGCGACGTCGATCACGTCGAACGCGCGCCCCACGGGCAGCATCACCGCGGCGCCCGGGAACTCCGACCAGGTCCTGCTCACGTCGTCGAGGGTGGCCCCGGCGGGCACCCGGGGGGCGAACGTCAGCGGATGCGCGCCGGGTTCGCGGCAGTCGGAGCGCCCGCAGGAGCAGACGCCCGCCGCGGCCCGCGCGCCGGGGACCGCGTCCCAGCCCCACAGTCCCGTGAACTCGGCGACGGCGGTGCACTCGGACGAGCGACCGCGCCTGCGCGCGCCGGAGCGGATCTCGCGAATGCCGCCGATCGTGAAGCCCATGCCCCCTCCAACGGGTTCGACGCGCCGATGGTTACGCAGCGATCGATCGTCGTGACTCTGTGTACTTACACGCTTCCCGGCGGCCGCTCGATCCGGACAGCGCCCGGAAGTGCTCCAGGGGGTGTGTCACGCCGTACGCGCCCCTGAGTGCTTCGCTCCGCCACTTCCGGCCGTCCTATGTCAAGTGAATCGCGTACGGGTCACCTGGAGTTCATCCGAAGGGGTGGCGAATGGTGGCGTTTCCGGGATCCTCGTGGCCGGAGCAGTGATCGTAGGATTACTTTGAGTGTGCGGGTCCTGGAGGCACATGCGCTTGTGGGTATGCCGGGGGCAAGTCGGCTTTCCGTTCGAAGGGTGACAAGTCCCGTACGGCAGGCCGTATTTACCGGCATTCTGATAAGGGTTGGCGCACTCAGTGACAAGTGGTCTCAGGGATGGGGGCGTTCCAGTGAGCGGCAACGGCGGAAGCGGAAGTAACGCTGCGGGTGTGGACAAGCGCCCGAACGAGCTGCTCTCTTCGTGGTTCGTGCGCAGCGGCTGGTCGAAGGGTGAACTCGCGCGTCAGGTCAACCGCCGCGCACGCCAGTTGGGCGCCAACCACATCTCCACGGACACCTCGCGGGTGCGCCGCTGGCTGGACGGCGAGAACCCCCGCGAGCCCATCCCCAGGATCCTGTCGGAGCTGTTCTCCGAGCGGTTCGGCTGTGTCGTCTCCGTCGAGGACCTCGGGCTGCGCGCCGCGCGCCAGGTGCCCTCCGTGACCGGTGTCGACCTGCCGTGGACTGCCCCGCAGACGGTGGCCCAGCTCAGCGAGTTCTCGCGCAGCGACCTGATGCTGGCGCGGCGTGGCTTCCTCGGGACCTCGCTCGCCCTGTGCGCGGGCCCGTCCCTCATCGAGCCCATGCAGCGCTGGCTGGTCCCCTCGCCGCCCGCCCCGCTCGAGGAGCCGGACTCGATTCCCACCAGCCGGGCCCGTGGCCGGCTCTCCAGGCCCGAACTGGACCTCCTGGAGTCCACCACCGTGATGTTCCGGCAGTGGGACGCGCAGTGCGGCGGCGGGCTGCGCCGCAAGGCCGTCGTCGGGCAACTGCACGAGGTCACGGATCTCCTCCAGGAGCCCCAGCCCGAGTCCACCGCGAGGAGGCTCTTCAAGGTCGCCGCCGAACTGGCGGAGCTGGCGGGCTGGATGAGCTACGACGTGGGGCTCCAGCCCACCGCGCAGAAGTACTTCGTCCTCGCCCTGCACGCGGCGAAGGAGGCCGGTGACCGGCCGCTCGGCTCCTACGTGCTGTCCAGCATGAGCCGCCAGATGATCCACCTCGGCCGGCCCGAGGACGCCCTGGAACTGGTCCACCTCGCGCAGTACGGCAGCCGCGACTGCGCGAGCCCGCGCACCCAGTCCATGCTGTATGCGATGGAGGCCCGCGCCTACGCCAACATGGGGCAGCCCGGCCGGTGCAAGCGGGCGGTGCGGATGGCCGAGGACACCTTCGCCGAGTCCGACGAGTGGGACGAGCCGGACCCGGACTGGATCCGCTTCTTCTCCGAGGCCGAGTTGTACGGCGAGAACAGCCACTCCTTCCGTGACCTCGCCTATGTCGCCGGCCGCAGTCCCACGTACGCCTCGCTGGCCGAACCCCTGATGCGCAAGGCCGTGAAGCTGTTCGCGGGCGACCACGACCACCAGCGGTCGTATGTGCTGAACCTGATCGGCATGGCCACCGTGCACCTCCTGCAGCGGGAGCCCGAGCAGAGCGCCACCCTCGCCACACAGGCCATGAAGGAGGCCAAGAAGGTGCGCTCCGAGCGCGTCAACACTCGTATCCGAAAGACCGTCGACAGCGCCGTACGCGATTTCGGTGATCTCTCCGAGGTCGTGGACCTGACCGAGCGGCTCACCATCGAGCTGCCGGAGACGGCGGAAGCGGTCTGATCCGGCTCGTCCGCACAGCGAAACCCTGGACTCCGGCCGCGGCCGGCCCTCCCGAACTGCCCGACTCGGCTCCCCCATGCCAGGTCATTCGGAAGGCCGCCCGCGGCCGGTTTATCGCGTTCTTCGAAGGTTGCGCCACGATAACGATCCACTCGCCGAACATCAGGCAGTTCATCGAGGCGTAACGCACGAGGCGCCTTCGTCACAGCGGCGAAACAACGAGGGGCGTCGACCGAAACCGCGCTGCGCGAATCTCATGGCGCATAACCGGCCCACCCCTCACGACCCGCTCTGGCTTCGCCCGCACGGGGCCGTACCTACGACGAGGAGACGCCGATGGCACAGGCCGCCATCACGCTTGCGGCGGACGCACCCACGCTGTCGTCCGCGAACACAGGCTTCATGCTCATCTGTTCCGCACTGGTACTGATCATGACCCCGGGCCTCGCCTTCTTCTACGGAGGCATGGTCCGCGTCAAGAGCACGCTCAACATGCTGATGATGAGCTTCATCAGCATCGGGATCGTCACCATCCTGTGGGTGTTGTACGGCTTCTCCCTCGCTTTCGGCACCGACTCCGGCAGCCTCATCGGCTGGAACTCCGACTGGGTCGGCCTCAGCAACATCGGCCTGACGGAGCTGTGGGACGGCTACACCATCCCGATCTTCGTGTTCATGGTCTTCCAGATGATGTTCGCGATCATCACGCCCGCCCTGATCAGCGGTGCGCTCGCCGACCGCGTCAAGTTCTCCGCGTGGGCGCTGTTCGTCGCACTGTGGGCCACGGTCGTGTACTTCCCCGTCGCGCACTGGGTCTGGGGCGCCGGCGGCTGGGCCTTCGAGCTGGGTGTCATCGACTTCGCCGGTGGTACGGCGGTGCACATCAACGCCGGTGCCGCGGCCCTCGGCGTGATCCTCGTCATCGGCAAGCGGGTCGGGTTCAAGAAGGACCCGATGCGCCCGCACAGCCTGCCGCTGGTCATGCTCGGCGCCGGTCTGCTGTGGTTCGGCTGGTTCGGCTTCAACGCCGGCTCGTGGCTCGGCAACGACGACGGCGTGGGCGCGCTGATGTTCGTCAACACGCAGGTCGCCACCGCCGCCGCCATGCTGGCCTGGCTCGTCTACGAGAAGATCCGCCACGGTGCGTTCACCACGCTGGGCGCGGCCTCCGGCGCGGTCGCCGGTCTGGTCGCCATCACCCCCTCGGGTGGTGCGGTCTCCCCGCTCGGCGCGATCGCCGTCGGTGTCATCGCGGGTGTCCTGTGCGCCATGGCCGTGGGCCTGAAGTACCGGTTCGGCTACGACGACTCGCTCGACGTCGTCGGCGTCCACCTGGTCGGCGGTGTCGTCGGCTCCCTGCTGATCGGCTTCTTCGCCAGCGGCAAGGGACAGTCCGACGTCGAGGGCCTCTTCTACGGCGGCGGCCTCGACCAGTTCTGGAAGCAGTGCGCCGGCGTCTTCGCGGTCCTCGCCTACTCCCTGGTCGTCTCCGCGGTCCTCGCCTTCCTCCTCGACAAGACGATCGGGATGCGCGTCACCGAGGACGTCGAGGTCGCCGGCATCGACCAGGCGGAGCACGCCGAGACCGCATACGACTTCAGCGGGGCCGGCGGCGGCGCCGCCCGCACGACCGCCCTCCCGACCGCGGTCACCGACGCGAGCAAGAAGGTGGACGCATGAAGCTCATCACCGCCGTCGTGAAGCCCCACCGGCTGGACGAGATCAAGGAAGCCCTTCAGGCGTTCGGCGTCCACGGTCTGACGGTCACCGAGGCCAGCGGTTACGGTCGTCAGCGGGGACACACCGAGGTCTACCGCGGCGCCGAGTACACGGTCGACCTGGTTCCCCAAGATCCGCATCGAGGTGCTGGCCGAGGACGACGACGCCGAGCAGCTGATCGACGTCATCGTCAAGGCGGCCCGCACGGGCAAGATCGGTGACGGAAAGGTCTGGTCCCTTCCGGTCGAGACGGCCGTTCGGGTCCGCACCGGCGAGCGCGGTCCGGACGCGCTCTGACGGCAGAACAGAACAGGAGTCGCTGGGTGACGAGTACGGACGTGCGCAAGGATGCAGAGGACTCGGGACCCAGCGGCTACGCGGCGGCCCGGCTGCGCCTCCTCACCGAGGGGGCGCGGTCCGGGCCGCCGCGCCGTTCCGCCCTCGCGGAACTGACCGACGACTGGCTGTCGGGGCTCTTCACGGCCGGAGCCGAGGAACTGAAGGGCGTGTCCCTGGTCGCCGTCGGCGGCTACGGCCGGGGCGAGCTGTCCCCGCGCAGCGACCTCGACCTCCTCCTTCTGCACGACGGCGCCGACCCCAAGGCGGTCGCCGCCCTCGCCGACCGGCTCTGGTACCCCGTGTGGGACCTGGGCCTGGCTCTCGACCACTCCGTCCGCACACCGGCGGAGGCCCGCAAGACCGCGGGTGAGGACCTCAAGGTCCAGCTCGGCCTCCTCGACGCCCGGCACCTCGTCGGCGACCCCGGTCTGACGGCGGGACTGCGCACGGCCGTCCTCGCCGACTGGCGCAACCAGGCGCCCAAGCGCCTCCCCGAACTCCAGGAGCTGTGCGCCGAGCGCGCCGAACGCCAGGGTGAACTCCAGTACCTGCTGGAGCCGGACCTGAAGGAGGCGCGGGGCGGCCTGAGGGACGCCACCGCACTGCGGGCGGTCGCCGCCTCCTGGCTGGCCGACGCGCCCCGCGAGGGCCTCGACGACGCCCGCCGCCGGCTCCTCGACGTACGGGACGCCCTGCACCTGGCCACCGGCCGTGCCACCGACCGGCTGGCCCTCCAGGAACAGGACCAGGTGGCAGCCGAGCTGGGACTGCTGGACGCCGACACGCTGCTGCGGCAGGTGTACGAGGCGGCCCGCGTCATCTCGTATGCGAGTGACGTCACCTGGCGTGAAGTGGGGCGCGTGCTGCGCTCACGCGCCGTGCGGCCGCGGTTGCGCGCCATGCTCGGGGGCGGCAAACCGGTCGCCGAGCGCTCTCCGCTGGCCGAGGGCGTGGTGGAGCAGGACGGCGAGGTGGTGCTCGCCCGTGCCGCACGCCCCGAGCGTGATCCGGTCCTCCCGCTGCGCGCCGCGGCCGCCGCCGCGCAGGCCGGCCTCCCGCTCTCCCTGCACGCCGTACGGCGCCTCGCCGCCACCGTGCGCCCGCTGCCCACGCCCTGGCCCGCCGAGGCCCGCGAGCAGCTCGTGACGTTGCTCGGCTCGGGCCGGCCCACCATCGAGGTCTGGGAGGCGCTGGAGGCCGAGGGCCTGATCACAGGGCTGCTGCCCGACTGGGAGCGGGTGCGCTGCCGCCCGCAGCGCAACGCCGTGCACATCTGGACCGTCGACCGGCACCTCATCGAGACCGCCGTCCGCGCCTCCGAGTTCACCCGCCGGGTCAGCCGTCCCGACCTTCTCCTGGTCTCCGCCCTGCTGCACGACATCGGCAAGGGCTGGCCCGGCGACCACTCGGTCGCGGGCGAGATCATCGCCAAGGACGTCGCCGCCCGGATCGGCTTCGACCGCGCCGACGTCGCCGTCCTCTCCACGCTCGTACGGCATCACCTGCTGCTGATCGAGACGGCCACCCGGCGCGACCTGGAGGACCCGGCCACGGTCCGCTCGGTCGCGGAGGCGGTCGGCTCGGAGAGCACCCTGGAGCTGCTGCACGCCCTCACCGAGGCCGACGCGCTGGCCACCGGCCCCGCCGCCTGGTCGTCCTGGCGGGGTTCGCTCGTGGCGGACCTGGTCAAGCGGGTGGGGGCGGTGCTCGCCGGGGACGAGCCGGAGGAGCCCGACGCCGTCGCGCCCACCGCCGAACAGGAACGGCTCGCCATCGAGGCGGTCGCCACCAGCAGTCCGGTGCTGGCCCTGCGCGCGCAGACCGAGCCTCCCGCGGAGGACGGGCCGACGGACGACCCCGAGCCGCTCGGTGTGGAACTGCTCATCGCCGTACCCGACCAGACGGGCGTGCTGCCCGCGGTGGCCGGCGTGCTGGCGATGCACCGCCTGACCGTCCGCACCGCCGAGCTGCGCGCCCTGGACCTGCCGACCGGCGTCGAGGGATCCGTCCTGTTGCTGAACTGGCGGGTCGCCGCCGAGTACGGCTCGCTGCCCCAGGCGGCCCGGCTGCGCGCCGATCTCGTACGCGCCCTGGACGGCTCGCTCGACATCGCCGGGCGGCTCGCGGAACGGGACGCGGCCTACCCCCGCCGGCGGGGCGTGGTCGCGCCGCCGCCGCGCGTGACGGTGGCCCCCGCGGCCTCCCGGCACGCCACGGTCATCGAGGTGCGCGCGCAGGACGCGCCGGGGCTGCTGTTCCGGATCGGCCGGGCCCTGGAGGACGAGGGGCTGCGGGTCCGCAGCATGCACGTCTCGACCCTGGGCGCGAACGCCGTGGACGCCTTCTACGTCACCGGGACCGAGGGCACGCCGCTGCCCGGCGACGAGGCCGCCTCGGTGACCCGCAAGCTGGAGGAGACACTGCGGGCGTGACCGTGTGCCGCGTGGCACGCGTCCCCGCCCGCTGAAATACAGCAGGCGGGGACGAATGTCTTGCGCGGCCGGATACCCTGGAAGACGCTCAGACTGCCCCCGACTCCGAGGACCGACGCCGCCGTGTTCGATACTCTCTCCGATCGCCTTTCAGCGACCTTCAAGAACTTGCGCGGCAAGGGGCGCCTGAGCGAAGCGGACATCGACGCCACGGCGCGCGAGATCCGCATCGCACTCCTCGAAGCGGACGTGGCCCTGCCGGTCGTCCGCACGTTCATCAAGAACGTCAAGGAACGCGCCCTGGGCGCCGATGTCTCCAGGGCGCTGAACCCCGCCCAGCAGGTCCTGAAGATCGTCAACGAGGAACTCGTCACGATCCTCGGCGGCGAGACCCGGCGCCTGCGGTTCGCCAAGCAGCCGCCCACCGTGATCATGCTGGCCGGTCTCCAGGGTGCCGGTAAGACCACCCTCGCGGGCAAGCTCGGCCGCTGGCTGAAGGAGCAGGGCCACTCGCCGCTGCTCGTCGCCTGCGACCTCCAGCGCCCCAACGCCGTCAACCAGCTCAGCGTCGTCGCCGAGCGCGCCGGCGTGGCCGTGTACGCCCCGCAGCCCGGTAACGGGGTGGGCGACCCGGTCCAGGTCGCCAAGGACTCGATCGAGTTCGCCAAGGTCAAGGTCCACGACATCGTGATCGTGGACACCGCCGGCCGCCTCGGCATCGACGCCGAGCTGATGCGCCAGGCCGCGGACATCCGCGACGCCGTCTCGCCCGACGAGATCCTCTTCGTCGTCGACGCGATGATCGGTCAGGACGCCGTCAACACGGCCGAGGCCTTCCGCGACGGCGTCGGCTTCGACGGTGTCGTGCTGTCCAAGCTCGACGGCGACGCCCGTGGTGGCGCGGCCCTGTCGATCGCCTCGGTGACCGGCAAGCCGATCATGTTCGCGTCGAACGGCGAGAAGCTCGACGAGTTCGACGCGTTCCACCCTGACCGGATGGCCTCCCGCATCCTCGACATGGGTGACCTGCTCACCCTGATCGAGCAGGCGGAGAAGACGTTCAGCCAGGAAGAGGCCGAGAAAATGGCCTCCAAGCTGGCGTCCAAGAAGGGCCAGGACTTCACCCTGGACGACTTCCTGGCCCAGATGGAACAGGTCAGGAAGATGGGCAGCATCAGCAAGCTGCTCGGCATGCTGCCCGGCATGGGTCAGATCAAGGACCAGATCGCCAACCTCGACGAGCGGGACGTCGACCGCACGGCCGCGATCATCAAGTCGATGACCCCGGGCGAGCGCCAGGACCCGACGATCATCAACGGCTCGCGCCGCGCCCGTATCGCCAAGGGTTCCGGTGTCGAGGTCAGCGCGGTGAAGGGCCTGGTCGAGCGGTTCTTCGAGGCCCGCAAGATGATGTCCCGGATGGCCCAGGGCGGCGGCATGCCGGGGATGCCGGGGATGCCGGGCATGGGCGGCGGCGCCGGCCGGCAGAAGAAGCAGCCGAAGCAGGCCAAGGGCAAGCAGCGCTCCGGCAACCCGATGAAGCGCAAGCAGCAGGAGATCGAGGCGGCCCAGCGCCGCGAGGCCCAGGGCGGCAACGCGCTCGGCCTGCCGCAGCAGGGTGCCCAGGACTTCGAACTGCCGGACGAGTTCAAGAAGTTCATGGGCTGACGGCCGCCGTCCGCGGATCGGCGCCGGACCGCGCCCGTCCGTCCGTCCGCGGGCAGATACCTGGTGTGGGGCGCTCTTCCGTTCACGGAGGGGCGCCCCACACGCCGTACGGACGTCGAAGCGGGCGCGCGGACGCAGGTGGACACGCACGGGCGTCACGGGGGCCGGCGAAGGCCTACGGCCAGGCGTGGACCTCGACAGGGCGCGGAAGCTTCAGGGAGTCCGCGCGATCAGGTACCGGAACACGTTCGGCATCCACACCGTCCCGTCCGGGCGTCGGTACGGGTGCAGCGCTTCGGTCAGTTCCTTGTCGACCTGCGCCTGGTCCGTCGCCGCGACCGCCGCGTCGAACAGCCCGGTGGACAGCAGCCCCTTGAGGGCGCTCTCCACGTCGGCGTACCCGAAGGGGCAGGCCACCCGCCCCGAGCCGTCCGGCTTCAGGCCGGCCCGCCCGGCGACCTCCTCCAGGTCGTCGCGCAGCGCCGGGCGCAGCCGGACCGTGCCGCCGCGCAGGGGATCGGCCAGCTTGGCGGCGACCCGCAACACCGCGGACGTGGCGCAGCGTTCCGGCGGACCCCAGCCGACGAGCACCACGGGCCTTCCGCGTGCGACGAGCGGTGCCGTGGCCGCCAGGAGACCGCCGAGCCCGTCCGCGTCGCCCGCGCGGCAGCCGATCGGCTCGAACGCGGTCACCAGGTCGTACGCGCGCGTGCCCGGGCCGGCCGGGTCCCCCGGCAGCCGGTCGGTGAGGTGGATGCCGCCCCCCTCTCCGCGCGCGCCTCGCGTGCGGGGACGGGGCTCCTTGGGCAGCAGGCGTTCGCGCGCCAGGGCCAGCCGTTCGGGAGAGGAGGGTTCGACACCGGTGAGGGCCGCCGCGCCCCTGGAGGCGGCCATCAGCAGGGCGAGCCCCGAGCCGCAGCCGAGGGCGAGGAGCCTGGTGCCGGGCCCCACGTCCAGTCGCTCGTAGACGGCCTCGTAGAGCGGGACCAGCATCCGCTCCTGTACTTCCGACCAGTCACGCGCGCGTGCACCCGGGTCCGCGCGGGGGGTCGGCCCCGCGAGTGGCAGGTGCTGCCGCACGAGCGTAGGTGTCATGGATAAGCGCCCCAATCCGCCGAGAACTGCCGCAGTAACCGATCAGGTGACCCCCGTGCAGTGCGCTCGCACTTCCCCCGTATGCCAGGTAACTCCCCGTACGCGACGGCGTCCAGGGGTCTCGGCCCCCCGCTTGTGCGCCGGCTGTGCCTGTGGCGAGAATTCACATTCCGGCAACCCGGGGCCGTACCATCTCGCCATGGCCAAGGCTCCCGTTCTCACCCCGCAGGCGGACGACTTCCCCCGCTGGTACCAGGATCTGATCAGCAAGGCCGAACTGGCCGACAACGGACCGGTGCGCGGCAGCATGGTGATCCGACCGTACGGTTACGGACTGTGGGAGCGGATGCAGGCGGAGCTGGACGCCCGCATCAAGGAGACGGGCACCGAGAACGCGTACTTCCCGCTGCTGATCCCGCAGTCCTACCTCACTCGCGAGGCGGACCATGTCGAGGGATTCGCACCGGAGCTGGCCGTGGTGACGCACGGGGGCGGCAAGGAGCTGGAGGAGCCTGCGGTCGTCAGGCCCACCTCCGAGACCATCGTCAACGAGTACTTCTCCAAGTGGGTGCAGAGCTATCGCGACCTGCCCCTGCTGATCAACCAGTGGGCCAACGTGGTCCGTTGGGAGCTGCGGCCCCGCCTCTTCCTGCGGACGTCGGAGTTCCTCTGGCAGGAGGGGCACACCGCGCACGCCACCTACGAGGAGGCCCGCGACTTCGCCGCGCGCATCCAGCGCGAGGTCTACGGCGACTTCCTGGAGAACGTCCTCGCGGTCGACTTCGTCTCCGGCCGCAAGACGGCCAAGGAGCGCTTCGCGGGCGCCGTCAACACCCTCACCCTCGAGAGCATGATGGGCGACGGCAAGGCCCTCCAGATGGTCACCAGTCATGAGCTGGGCCAGAACTTCGCCAAGGCCTTCAACACCCGGTACCTGTCGAAGGAGGGCGCGCAGGAACTGGTCTGGCAGACCTCCTGGGGGTCCACGACCCGCATGATCGGCGCCCTGGTGATGATGCACGGCGACGACGACGGGCTGCGGGTGCCGCCGCGGCTGGCGCACATCCAGGTCGTCGTTCTCGCGATCAAGGGCGACGAGGCGGTTCTCGCCAAGGTCCGCGAGCTGGGCGCGCGCCTGAAGGCCGCGGGGCTGCGCGTCCGCGTCGACGACCGCACCGACGTCCCCTTCGGGCGGCGCGCGGTCGACTGGGAGCTCAAGGGCGTGCCCGTCCGTGTCGAGATCGGACCCCGTGACCTGGAGAACGGCACCGCGATGCTGGCCCGGCGCATCCCGGGAGGCAAGGAGCCGGTGGCGATCGACGCGCTCGAGAGTCTGCTGCCCGGCGTCCTGGAGGAGGACCAGGCGCTCTTGCTGAAGCAGTCCCGCGAGCGCCGTGAATCCCGCACGGCCGACGTCTCGACGATCGAGGAGGCCGCGGAGGCGGCCGCCGCCGGCGGCTGGGCGCGCGTGCCGTGGGCGGCCCTCGGCGAAGAGGGCGAGGCCCGACTGGCCGAGCAGTCGCTGACCGTACGGTGTCTGATCGCGGAGGACGGGTCGGTGCCGGACGACGGTGACGCCCCCGGTAACCTCGCCGTCGTCGCGCGCGCCTACTGAGACGGCGCCCTCCGCTCGCGAAGGCGGCCGAAACGCCTCTTGCGCCCCTGCGGAACTTCCCTACCCCGGCGCGCGGACCTCGTCTACGCGCCGGGTCGTACGTGGGCCTACGCACCAGCTTGGTAGGAGCTGTGAGGCTTCTCCGCAGATCAGCGCACCCGCCCTCGTCAGGACGCATCAGCGGCAACTGACGGGTACGTGCAAATTATTTGGGATGGCCCGGAATAGGAACACTGGGGCACCCCCGCTCGTTGTCATTACGTGAGCACGACACAGACACCACCTGTTCTCGCCGCAGAACTGGCAGAGGCGTGGGCCGACATTCAGCGGTACCACCCCGAACTGCCCGATCTCGCCGCGCCAGAGTCCCTGATCGGGGAGTCGTCGTCCGCCTGCGGTCACGAGCTCTCCTTCGAGCGACTGCTTCACGAGGCAGTCCATGGCATCGCCGCCGCCCGCGGCGTGCGCGACACCTCCCGGGCCGGCCGCTACCACAACCGCAGATTCCTCGCGATCGCCGAGGAGCTGGGCCTGGACCACCCCGAGGAACCGCACCCCAGCAGCGGCTTCTCCCTGGTCACGCTCAACCCCGAGGCCAAGCGGCGCTACCGCCCGACGATCGAGCGCCTCCAGCGGGCCCTCAAGGCCCATCTGGCGGCAACCTCGTCCGACACCACTCGTTCCTTCCGCGGTCCGGCGGCCCGGCACGGCTCCTCCGGCGGTGGCGTCCGGGTCAAGGCCGTGTGCGACTGCGGCCGCAACGTGCGCGTCGTGCCGTCGGTCCTGGCCCAGGCGCCGATCGTGTGCGGGGGCTGCGGCAAGCCGTTCCGGATCCCGGAGATCGCGGGCGCCGCCTAGGTACGTCCGTCGTGCACCGGCAACTCGTGGCTGCCGGTTCAGCGTGGTGCGGGGGGCCGTCAAGGGCGGCGCCCCGCAAGCGCCGGGCGTTTCTGCCGCATGCCCGGAAACCACCCGTGGCCGGAAGGGCCCCGTGCGGTGTGGCACAATGGCTAGCTGTACTCGACAGTCGCACAGGACCCCTCTCTCCTCCGGCTGACGCGTCCATCGGGCACTCGGGTACCGCAACCCCACGCGGCCATCTCGCCGTGCCCAACCACGTCAAGACCAGGAGACACCACTTCCGTGGCAGTCAAGATCAAGCTGAAGCGTCTGGGCAAGATCCGCGCGCCTCACTACCGCATCGTCGTCGCCGACTCCCGCACCCGTCGTGACGGCCGTGCGATCGAGGAGATCGGCAAGTACCAGCCGACGTACCACCCGTCGATCATCGAGGTCGACGCCGACCGCGTGGCGTACTGGCTGGGTGTCGGCGCGCAGCCGACCGAGCCGGTGCTCGCCATTCTGAAGAAGACCGGCGACTGGCAGAAGTTCAAGGGCGAGCCCGCCCCGGCGCCGCTGCTCGTCGCCGAGCCGAAGAAGGCTCGCCCGCTGTTCGAGGCCCTCGGTGGCGACGACTCGGGCAAGGGTGAGGCCATCACCCAGAAGAAGAAGGCTGAGAAGAAGGACGAGGCTGCCGCTGAGTCCTCTGCGTCTGAGCCGACCGAGGCCTGAGCAGCATGCTCGAAGAGGCGCTTGAGCACCTCGTGAAGGGCATCGTCGACAACCCCGACGATGTGCAGGTCGCCTCGCGCGACCTGCGTCGCGGACGTGTGCTCGAGGTCCGGGTCCACCCGGACGACCTCGGCAAGGTGATCGGCCGCAACGGCCGCACCGCACGCGCTCTGCGCACCGTCGTGGGCGCCATCGGCGGCCGTGGCGTCCGCGTCGACCTCGTCGACGTGGATCACGTCCGCTGACGCGTTTCGCAGCACCGGCTCGGGCCGGGGAAGGCCACTGGGCCGTCCCCGGCCCGTAGTCGTTACGGCAGCCGTGACGACAGGTACGACAGGAGATCTTCAGAAGTGCAGCTCGTAGTCGCGCGGATCGGCCGCGCCCACGGCATCAAGGGCGAGGTCACCGTCGAGGTACGCACCGACGAGCCGGAGCAGCGGCTCGCGCCCGGCGCCGTCCTGGCCACGGACCCGGCCTCGACCGGCCCGCTGACCATCGAGACCGGCCGTGTCCACAGCGGTCGTCTCCTCCTGCGCTTCGAGGGCGTGCGGGACCGCACCGCCGCCGAAGCCCTGCGCAACACCCTCCTGATCGCCGAGCTCGACCCCACGGAGCTGCCCGAGGAGGAGGACGAGTACTACGACCACCAGTTGATGGACCTGGACGTGGTCACCAAGGACGGCATGGAGGTCGGCCGGATCACGGAGATCTCGCATCTGCCGTCCCAGGACCTCTTCATCGTCGAGCGGCCCGACGGCAGCGAGGTGATGATCCCCTTCGTCGAGTCGATCGTCACCGAGATCGACCTGGAGGAGCAGCGGGCCGTCATCGACCCGCCGCCCGGTCTGATCGACGACCGCGCCGAGATCGCGTCCGCGCGGGACGCCGACGGGGACGAGGCCGACGAGAACGGCGAGGCCGACGAGAACGCGGACGGGGACCGGCCGTAATGCGCCTCGACGTCGTCACGATCTTCCCCGAGTACCTCGACCCGCTGAACGTCTCCCTCGTCGGCAAGGCACGCACGCGTGGCCGGCTGGACGTCCAGGTGCACGACCTGCGGGAGTGGACGTACGACCGGCACAACACGGTCGACGACACCCCCTACGGCGGCGGACCCGGCATGGTCATGAAGACCGAACCCTGGGGCGAAGCCCTCGACACCGTCCTGGCCGACGGGTACGAGCGGGGCTCGCACGCGCCCGCGATCGTCGTCCCGACGCCCAGCGGCCGGCCCTTCACCCAGGAACTCGCGGTCGAGCTCTCCGAGCGCCCCTGGCTGATCTTCACCCCGGCCCGCTACGAGGGCATCGACCGGCGGGTCGTCGACGAGTACGCCACCCGGATCCCCGTCTACGAGGTCTCCATCGGCGACTACGTCCTGGCCGGCGGGGAGGCCGCGGTCCTGGTCGTCACCGAGGCCGTGGCACGCCTGCTGCCCGGCGTGCTCGGCAACGCCGAGTCCCACCGCGACGACTCCTTCGCCCCCGGCGCGATGGCCAGCCTCCTGGAGGGCCCCGTCTACACCAAGCCGCCCGCCTGGCGCGGCCGGGAGATCCCCGAGGTGCTGCTCAGCGGCCACCACGGCAGGATCGCCCGCTGGCGCCGGGACGAGGCCCTGCGGCGCACGACGGCCAACCGGCCCGACCTGATCGAGCGCTGCGAGCCGAAGACCTTCGACAAGAAGGACCGCGAGATGCTCTCCATCCTGGGCTGGATGCCCGACCCGGAGGGTGCCCCGTTCGGCCGATTTTGGCGCAGGACCGACAGCGTGGAAGAATAGGCCGCTGTTGTGCGCCGTCCGGTGTGCGCCCCTGCCACAGGGGGACACGACGCCCGCCTCGACGGGCACACGGCACTCAATCCTTGAACATCTAGTTCCGTTGATGACCTGTGGCATCAGCGAAGAAAGCAGACGAAATGTCTCACCTGCTCGACTCAGTCGACGCCGCGTCGCTGCGCAGCGACGTCCCGGCCTTCCGCCCCGGTGACACCGTCAACGTCCACGTCCGCGTCATCGAGGGCAACCGCTCCCGTGTGCAGCAGTTCAAGGGCGTAGTCATCCGCCGCCAGGGCGCCGGTGTCCGCGAGACCTTCACGGTCCGCAAGGTCTCCTTCTCCGTCGGCGTCGAGCGCACCTTCCCGGTGCACACCCCGATCGTCGAGAAGATCGAGCTCGTCACCCGCGGTGACGTGCGTCGCGCCAAGCTCTACTACCTGCGTGAGCTGCGCGGCAAGGCCGCGAAGATCAAGGAGAAGCGCTACAACTGAGCACCCTGAGGGGTTCATGGGGCGGCCGGATAGCATCTGGCCCCGATGGACACCGAAGCTCAGCCCACGACGGAGCGCGACCGCTCCTCCCACCCTTCCGTTCCCGCGGACGTCTCCCAGGAGACCCCGGAGGCGGAGGGAACGGAGGGACGGTCGCGTTTCGCGTTGGCCGGGCGGATCACGGAGTGGCTGCCCGGCGGCCGGATCAGTCTGACCCTGCTCGTCTGCCTGCTGTTTTTGCTGGTCCTCAACGCTTTCGTGGCGCAACCGTTCCAGATTCCCAGCGGATCCATGGAAAACGGATTGAGGATCGGCGACCGCGTTCTCGTAAATAAGTTGGCGTACCGTTTCGGTGCCGAGCCGCAGCGCGGCGATGTCGTCGTGTTCGACGGCGCCGGGTACTTCGGGAACTCCGACTACATCAAGCGCGTCGTGGGTGTAGGGGGAGATCACGTGGTCTGCTGCGACAAGGAGGGGAGGATCAAGGTGAACGGCCGGTCGGTCGACGAGTCGACGTTCCTGTATCCCGGCGACCGTGCGTCCACGGTGGACTTCGACGTGGTCGTGCCCGAGGGCACCCTGTTCGTCCTCGGTGACCACCGCAGTCACTCCCGCGACTCCCGTGACCACCTCGGTTCACCGGGCGGCGGCATGATCCCCGTCGACCGGGTGATCGGCCGCGCCGACTGGATCCTCTGGCCCTCCGCGCATCTCACCCGGCTGTCCCGCCCGAGCGCCTACGCGCGCGTGCCCGGCGCGGAGGGCGCCCATGGGTAACCGCGGCAAGCCGCGCGCCATCCCCACCAGCGCCGCGGAGAACCTCCTGCCCACCGGCGCCCGGCGCACCTCCAGCTCGGCCTCCGGCCGCACACGCGCGGAACGGCGCAAGCTCCAGCGCAAGGTCAAGCGCAAGCGCAGGCGCTCGGCCGTCCGGGAGATACCGCTGCTGGTCGGTGTCGCCGTCCTGATAGCCCTGGTCCTGAAGACCTTCCTCGTGCAGGCCTTCGTGATCCCGTCCGGCTCCATGGAGCAGACGATCCGGATCGGCGACCGTGTGCTGGTCGACAAGTTCACCCCGTGGTTCGGCTCCAAGCCCGAGCGTGGGGACGTCGTCGTGTTCAAGGACCCCGGCGGCTGGCTCGACGACGAGCAGACCACCACCAAGAAGGCGGACCCGGTCGTCGTCAAGCAGATCAAGGAAGGGCTCACCTTCATCGGTCTGCTGCCGTCCGACGACGAGAAGGACCTCATCAAGCGCGTCGTCGGGGTGGGCGGCGACCGTGTCGTGTGCTGTGACACGCAGGGACGGGTCACCGTCAACGGCGTGCCCCTGGAGGAGGGGGCATATCTGTATCCCGGCAACGACCCCTCCAGCACGTCGTTCGACATCACCGTCCCCCAGGGGCGGCTGTGGGTGATGGGCGACCACCGGGCCAACTCCGCCGACTCCCGGGCCCACCAGAACACCGACTACGGCGGCACCGTCTCGGAGGACGAGGTGGTGGGGCGGGCCATGGTCATCGCCTGGCCGCTCGGGCACTGGGTCCGTCTCAAGGAACCGCAAACTTTCGCATCCGTCACCGGCTCGGCCGCCACGGCGACCGCGTCCGCCCAGCTGTCGCATAGGGTTGCCCCCGGCGATCCGAACGGATCGGTTCGACAACTCCCGAGCCCTGCGGAACTCCCGCTCGTTATGGGAGTGGTGGGCCTGCGTCGTACGTGGGGCAGGCAGCGGCACAGAGTGAGGAGTTGGCGTGGGGGATGTGGCGGTTGGCGCACGGTCCGGGCACGACGGCGAGGAGCACCGCGGTCATCCCGTGGAAGCCGCCGACCCGGCTTCCGACAGCGCCGTGACCTCCGGGAGTGACCCGGCGGCGGGCGGCGACGGCCCGCCGGCGGACGAGCCGCCCCGGACCGGTGGCGAAGGGTCCGGAGGCCCGGCCCCGAAGCCGAAGAAGCCCCGCTCCTTCTGGAAGGAGCTGCCGATCCTGATCGGTATCGCGCTCGTTCTCGCGCTGCTGATCAAGACGTTCCTGGTGCAGGCGTTCTCCATCCCGTCCGCCTCGATGGAGAACACCCTCAAGGAGGGCGACCGGGTCCTCGTCGACAAGCTGACCCCGTGGTTCGGCTCCGAGCCGGAGCGGGGCGAGGTCGTCGTCTTCCACGACCCCGACAACTGGCTGGCAGGCGAGGCCACCGCCGATCCGAACGCCTTCCAGACGGTCCTCAGCTGGATCGGCCTGATGCCGTCCGCCGAGGAGAAGGACCTGATCAAGCGGGTCATCGGCGTCGGCGGCGACACCGTCTCGTGCAAGGGCACGGGCCCGTTGACGGTCAACGGCAAGGCGCTGAACGAGTCGTACGTGTACCCCGGCAACACCCCGTGCAGTCAGGACGACCAGGGCGGGCAGTTCACCGTGAAGGTCCCCAAGGGCTTCATCTGGGTCATGGGCGACCACCGTCAGAACTCGCGCGACTCCCGTTACAACCAGTCGGACAAGAACCACGGCATGGTGCCCGTGAACCAGGTCGTCGGCCGTGCCGTCGTCAAGGCCTGGCCGATCACCCGTTGGGGCACCCTCCCGGTGCCGGACACGTTCGACCAGACCGGCCTGAACGCCGGGTCCGCGGGATCCGCGGCGCTGACGGTCGCCCCGCAGGGCCTCGCCGTCGCCGGGGTCGTCCCCGTCGTCCTGTGGCGTCGTCGGCGCACCGAGGACTCCGCGGCCCGCTGACCCTCCGGCTTCCGCGTCGGCCGCCCGTCGGCAAACCCTTTCCCAAGCTTGTGACCAAGGCCCGGGAAGACGGGGAAGACCGGGAAAGAGGGGCTGACCGGTTCGGTACCGCCGGGTAGGGTGCGGATCCATGGGTGGCGAGAGCACTACGCGTACGGCCCCGCACAGTGGCGGTGGCACCAGCAGTGGCCCGGTGGGCAGCCGGACCGGACAGCGTCTGTCCGGACTGGCCGTCGCACTGGGCCTCGTGCTGTTCCTCTGTGGATTCGGCTGGGGAGCCCTGCTCTATCTGCCGTACACGGTGCCCACCAGTTCCATGAGCCCGACGATCGCGGCCGGCGACCGTGTGCTGGCCCAGCGTGTCGACGGCGACGAGGTGCGCCGCGGGGACGTCGTCGTCTTCACCGACAAGACCTGGGCGAGCAACGCGCCCGTGGTCAAGCGGGTCGTGGCGGTCGGCGGCGACACGGTCTCGTGCTGCACCGAGGGCAAGCTGACCGTCAACGGCCAGCAGATCGAGGAACCGTATCTGCCCGCGGGCAGCCTGGCCGAGATCAAGAACTTCCCGACCGTGAAGGTCCCGGAGGGCCGGCTCTTCCTGCTCGGCGACGAGCGGGAGGGGTCGCTGGACTCCACAGCCCACCTCACGGACGCCGCCCAGGGGACGGTCGCGCGCAGCGCCGTCAAGGCTCGCGTCGACGCCGTCGTCTGGCCCATGAACGGCATGCTGGAGCGGCCCACGGGCTTCGAGGAGCTCGGCGCCCTCTCCGAGCCGGGCCCGCTGGGCACGATCGGCTGGATGATCGTCGCGGGCGGTGTGCTGGTCCTGGGTGGCGGTGCGTACGGCCCGATCGCCAAGCGGACGTCCGGTCGCCGGGCCCGGCCGGAGGCCGCCGGTGCCCGCTGAGACCACGGACGAGCCGAAGGGCGCGGGCCTCGATTCTTCCGAGGGCGGACTGCGCAGGGTCGCCCGGGTCGTCCTCCTCGACCCGCAGGACCGCATCCTGCTGCTGCACGGCCATGAACCGGACGACCCGGCCGACACCTGGTGGCTCACACCCGGCGGTGGCGTGGAGGGCGACGAGACCCGTGAGGAGGCCGCTCTGCGGGAACTCGTCGAGGAGACCGGCATCACCGAGGTCGAGCTCGGCCCGGTGCTGTGGCGGCGGACGTGCTCCTTTCCGTTCGCGGGCCGCCGCTGGAACCAGGAGGAGTGGTACTACCTGGCCCGTACGACACAGACGGCGACCCGTGCCACGGCCCTGACCGAGCTGGAGCGGCGCAGCGTCGTCGGAGCGCGTTGGTGGACCTGTCGGGAACTGACCCGGACACATGAGACGGTGTATCCGACCAGACTCGCCGAGCTGCTGCGCAGGCTGCTCGACGAAGGTCCTCCGGCCGGACCCGTAACCCTGGACACGGAAATCGTCTAGAGGCGCGCGGGACTGGCGCACAATGGGGAGATCGCACGGCTGAAGGGGAACATGCCATGAGCGCCGAGGACCTCGAGAAGTACGAGACCGAGATGGAGCTGAAGCTCTACCGGGAGTACCGCGATGTCGTCGGTCTGTTCAAATACGTGATCGAGACCGAGCGGCGTTTCTACCTCACCAACGACTACGAGATGCAGGTGCACTCGGTCCAGGGCGAGGTGTTCTTCGAAGTCTCCATGGCGGATGCCTGGGTGTGGGACATGTACCGGCCGGCCCGGTTCGTGAAGCAGGTGCGGGTGCTCACGTTCAAGGACGTGAACATCGAGGAGCTCAACAAGAGCGACCTGGAACTCCCGGGAAGCTGAGTTCCGCAGGGACGCGCTCGGACGGGTGACGGGGTTTTCCACAGCCCCGGGGTTGTCCACCAAGATCCTTCTCGTGGTGGCGGATGAGTGAGCGTGGGTGCCGGAGGTGGTGCCCACGTGAACACGAACACGGATCTGGCCCGAGGCGCACTCGGCCGGTACGGCGAGGAACTGGCCGCACGGCGGCTGGTCGAGGCCGGCATGACGGTCCTGGAGCGCAACTGGCGCTGCGGCAGGACCGGTGAGATCGACATCGTCGCCAGGGACGGCGACGTCCTGGTCGTCTGCGAGGTGAAGACCCGCAGCGGCGGCGGATTCCAGCACCCGATGGCCTCGGTGACGCCCGAGAAGGCCGAGCGCCTGCGCGACCTGGCCGAGCGGTGGATCCAGGCGCACGGAGGAGCCCCGCCGGGCGGTGTCCGCATCGACCTGGTCGGTGTCGTCCTGCCCCGCCGCGGGGCGGCCGTCGTCGAGCACGCGCGGGGGGTGGCCTGAGATGGGCTTCGCGCGTACGTGCTCGGTGGCGCTGGTGGGCGTCGAAGGAGTCGTCGTCGAGGTGCAGGCCGACCTCGAACCGGGAGTGGCGGCGTTCACGCTCGTGGGGCTGCCCGACAAGAGCCTGACCGAGAGCCGGGACCGGGTCCGGGCGGCGGTGGTGAACTCGGGCGGCGAATGGCCCCAGCGGAAGCTGACCGTCGGGCTCAGCCCGGCATCGGTGCCCAAGGGCGGCAGCGGCTTCGACCTCGCCATCGCCAGCGCGGTGCTCGGCGCCGCCGAACGGATCGACCCGCGGGTGCTCGCCGACATCGTCATGATCGGGGAGCTGGGCCTGGACGGACGGGTGCGCCCGGTCCGGGGCATCCTGCCCGCCGTGCTGGCTGCGGCCGACGCCGGGTACGAGCAGGTGGTCGTGCCCGAGTGCGCCGCCGCCGAGGCGGCACTGGTCCCCGGCGTGTCCGTGCTCGGGGTGCGCAGCCTGCGGCAGCTGATCGCCGTCCTCGCCGACGAGCCGGTCCCCGACGAGGAGCCGGACGAGGCGGGCCGCCCGGATCCGCTGCTGGCCGGACTGCGGATGCCCGGCGCGGGAGCGGCCACCGGGATGCACAGCACGGGCGCCGCCCACCACGACCAGGAGCACGACCTCGCGGACGTGATCGGACAGAGCTCCGCGCGCACCGCGGTGGAGGTTGCCGCGGCCGGCGGACATCATCTCTTCCTGGAAGGACCGCCCGGTACCGGCAAGACCATGCTCGCGGAGCGCCTGCCCGCCGTACTGCCCAGGCTGGGCCGGCAGGAGTCGCTGGAGGTCACCGCGGTCCACTCGGTGGCCGGGCTGCTGCCGCCGGGCAAGCCCCTCATCGACGTGGCCCCCTACTGCGCCCCGCACCACTCGGCCACCATGCAGTCGCTGGTCGGGGGCGGGGCCGGGTTCGCCCGCCCCGGCGCCGTCTCGCTGGCCCATCGGGGGGTGCTCTTCCTCGACGAGACCCCCGAGTTCGGCAGCCACGCCCTCGACGCCCTGCGGCAGCCGCTGGAGTCGGGCCACGTGGTGATCGCGCGCAGTGCGGGCGTCGTGCGGTTCCCGGCACGGTTCCTGATGGTCCTCGCGGCGAACCCCTGCCCGTGCGGGCGGTTCTCGCAGCGGGACACCCTGTGCGAGTGCCCGCCCTCCGCGATCCGCCGCTATCAGGCGCGGCTCTCCGGACCGCTGCTCGACCGGGTCGACCTGCGGGTCGAGGTCGATCCGGTCAGCCGCGCCCAGCTCGCGCACCGCGGTCCCGGCGGGGAGTCCACGGCGGTCGTCGCCGACCGGGTCAAGGCCGCCCGGGAACGCGCGGCGGCCCGGCTGGCGGGCACCCCGTGGCGGACCAACAGCGAGGTGCCGGGGCGGGAGCTGCGCAACCGCTGGCATGCCGCGACCGGCGCCATGGACGAGGCGGAGCGCAGCCTGGAGCGGGGGGTGCTGACCGCCCGGGGGCTCGACCGGGTCCTGCGTGTCGCCTGGACCGTCGCCGACCTGGTCGGCCACGACCGGCCCGGCGCGATGGACGTGAACCTGGCCCTCCAACTGCGCACAGGAGTGCCGCGCGGTGTGCCGATGGCCCTCGGGGCCCTGACGTGAACAGCGACGGCGACCCGGCCGGGGACCGGCTCGCCCGGGTCTTCCTCGGGCGGGTCCTCGAGCCCGGCGACGAGGTGGGCGGGCAGTGGGTGCGCGAGCGGGGAGTGCCGGAGGTGGTGCGTCGGCTGCGGGACGACGGGGAGCCGTTGCCGGGGGTGACCGCCCGCCGCTGGGCCGGCCTGCGGGCGCGGGCCGGGCAGGCCGAGCCGGAGCGCGATCTGGCCCTCGCGCAGGAGGCGGGGGTGCGGTTCGTGTGCCCGGGAGACGCCGAGTGGCCGGGGACGCTGGACGAGCTCGGGGACGCCCGGCCAATCGGCCTCTGGGTGCGCGGGCGGCCCAGTCTGCGGATGTGGGCGCTGCGGTCGGTCGCCGTCGTCGGTGCCCGCGCCTGCACCGAGTACGGCGCCCACATGGCGGCCACCCTCTCCGCCGACCTCGCCGAACAGGGCTGGGTGGTGGTGTCGGGCGGGGCCTACGGGGTGGACGGAGCCGCCCACCGGGGCGCGCTCGGCGCGGGCGGCGCCACGGTCGCCGTCCTCGCCTGCGGGGTCGATCAGCCCTACCCGCGCGGTCACACGGCACTGATCAACCGGATCGCCGAACAGGGGCTGGTGATCGGCGAGTTGCCGCCCGGCGACCATCCGACCCCGAGCAGGTTCATCCTGCGCAACCGGGTGATCGCCGCGCTCACCCGGGGCACGGTCGTCGTCGAGGCCGCCTACCGCAGCGGCTCGCTGGTCACCGCCCGGGCGGCCCAGCGGCTGGGTCGGCACACGATGGGGGTGCCGGGTCCGGCCACGAGCGGTCTCTCCGCCGGTGTGCACGAACTGCTGCGGGGCGAGGCCGTCCTGGTCACCGATGCCGCGGAGGTCGTCGAACTGGTCGGTGACATGGGTGAGCTGGCCCCCGACCGGCGCGGCCCCGCGCTGCCGCGCGATCTGCTGGAGCCGGCTGCCCGGCGGGTCCTGGCCGCGCTGCCCGCCCGCAGACCCGCGGCGGTCGACGAGATCGCCCGGGAGGCGCGGACCACACCGGACGACGCGATCGCGAGACTGTACGAACTCATGGCGCTCGGCTACGTCGAACGACACGGCGACGGCTGGAAGTTGACACGCCAGGCGGTGGTCTCCGTTCGAGCGGGTGGACGTCCGTGTTGACCGGGAGGGTTCGGCCGTCCGGGGGAACGCCGAAAGCCTTGGGGATACCGGCAGTTGACCCACCGCCGGGGCCGACCGCCGTGACCGGCGTGACCCTGGAGTGCGCCCAGCGGAACGTATCTGCGTACCGGTTCGGGCACGCCCTTCGCGCACCGCGACACTTCAGTCACGCTACGCTCACGAGGATTCCGGCACAGACCGGCACCTCTGCACCACGCGGTACCCACCTCACGCACTTCACGGCAGAACGGCACAAGGCGACGAATGCCCCAGCACACCTCCGGGTCCGACCGGGCGGCGATCACCCCAGCCGCCCGTGACGGTGGCAGCGTGCGGCCGCCCGCTCCCTCGACACTCGACGAGCTGTGGCGGTCGTACAAGGCGACGGGGGACGAACGGCTGCGGGAGCAGCTGATCCTGCACTACTCACCGCTGGTGAAGTACGTGGCGGGCCGGGTGAGCGTCGGTCTGCCGCCCAATGTCGAGCAGGCCGACTTCGTCTCCTCCGGGGTCTTCGGGCTGATCGACGCGATCGAGAAGTTCGACATCGGACGGGAGATCAAGTTCGAGACCTACGCGATCACCCGGATCCGGGGCGCGATGATCGACGAGCTCCGGGCGCTGGACTGGATCCCGCGGTCGGTGCGGCAGAAGGCGCGCAACGTCGAGCGGGCCTACGCGACCCTGGAGGCGAGGCTGCGGCGGACTCCGTCGGAGTGCGAGGTGGCCGCCGAACTCGGCATCGCGGTGGACGAACTGCACGCCGTGTTCAGTCAGTTGTCGCTGGCCAACGTGGTGGCGCTGGAGGAGCTGCTGCACGTCGGGGGTGAGGACGGGGACGGCCTCAGCTTCATGGACACACTGGAGGACACCGCCGCGGACAACCCCGTGGAGGTGGCCGAGGACCGGGAGCTCAGGCGGTTCCTCGCCCGCGCGATCAACACCCTGCCCGACCGGGAGAAGACGGTCGTCACGCTCTACTACTACGAGGGTCTGACGCTCGCCGAGATCGGGAACGTGCTGGGAGTGACCGAGAGCAGGGTCAGCCAGATCCACACCAAGTCCGTCCTCCAGCTGCGCGCGAAACTGGCGAGCTTCGGCCGCTGAACCGCGCGGACCGGCCCGGCCCGCCGACCGAAGCGCGACCGGGATCACTCCCGCCGGGGACCCGGCCTCCGTAGAGTGGTCGACGTGCCAAGGATTCGAGCGGCCTCCGTGGCCGAGCACCGGTCGATGCAGCGTGCCGCCCTGCTGGACGCGGCACGTTCCCTGTTGTCCGAGGGCGGGACGGAGGCGCTGACCTTCCCTGCCCTCGCCGAGCGCACGGGCCTCGCGCGCTCTTCCGTGTACGAGTACTTCCGGTCCCGGGCCGCCGTGGTCGAGGAGCTGTGCGAGGTCGACTTCCCCTTGTGGGCGGCGGAGGTCGAGGCGGGCATGGCCGCCGCCGAGGGGGCCGAGGCCAAGGTCGAGGCGTATGTGCGCCGGCAGCTCGCCCTGGTGGGGGACCGGCGGCACCGGGCCGTCGTGGCCATCTCGGCGAGCGAGCTGGACGCGGGGGCCCGGGAGAAGATCCGGGCGGCGCACGGCGGGCTCGTGGCCATGATCGGAGCGGCGCTGGCGGAGCTGGGGCACGCGGAGCCCCGGCTGGCGGCGATGCTGCTGCAGGGAGTGGTGGACGCGGCGGTGCGGCGCATCGAGCTGGGAGCCGCGGAGGATCCCTCGGCGATCACGGACGCCGCGGTGGGCATGGTGCTGCGGGGCGTCCGCGGCTGAGTCACGGCAGCGGTACGCCGAGCACCGGCAGCAGCCGTGACGGGCCGCTCCGCCGCAGCCACGGGGGCAGCAGCGACAGTGGGTCCAGATAGGTACGGCCCCTCAGCAGCCCCCAGTGCAGACACGTGCGTGCGCAGTGCGAGCCCGTCGGCTCCAGCGTGCCGACCACCTGGCCCGGCGCCACCTCGTCGCCCTTGCGCAGCGACGCCCGTACCGGCTCGTAGGTGGTCCGCAGGGGCGGCAGGCCGGTCGCCGACAGCTCCACCGACACGACGCCCCGGCCCGCCACCAGGCCCGCGAAGGACACCCGTCCGGCCGCCACCGCCCGTACCGGAGTGTCCGGCGGTGCCGCGAGGTCGACGCCTCGGTGGCCGCGCGCGTACGGGCCCGCCGGGGGTTCCCAGCCGCGTACCACCGCCGGACGGGTTCCCACCGGCCAGACCCGGCCGACCGCCGGGACGGGCGGCTCGGGAAAGGCCCGGGCTCCCGGCGCGACCTGGGGGTCCGCCCACGCCACCGTCACCACCGTCATGATCGACAGGACCGGCAGGACCGGCAGCAGGGCCGTGAATCGCTGTGCGTACATGGCGACACCGTGCCGCCTGCCCGAGACCGGGGTCGGGACCTGTGGACCACCCGACGGTTGTGGACAGCGGCGTCACCCGGTGCCCCGCCGGTCCCGTACACTTCTTCTGGCGATCCGGGTCACCGGGTCGACTTCGCACGCCCCGGTATCAGGGGCCGGCCACGGTCGGTTCTCCGGTATCTGCGCCCCTCGGTCCTTCGTGGCTCGGCGCACAGCGGGCGTCAGGCGCGGGAGCCGTCCGGTTCCCGCGGCACAACCGAGAAACCCAAGGAGAACGGCCATGGCCGTCGTCACGATGCGGGAGCTGCTGGAAAGCGGCGTCCACTTCGGTCACCAGACCCGTCGCTGGAACCCGAAGATGAAGCGCTTCATCTTCACCGAGCGCAACGGCATCTACATCATCGACCTGCTCCAGTCGCTGTCGTACATCGACCGCGCCTACGAGTTCGTCAAGGAGACCGTCGCCCACGGCGGCACGGTCATGTTCGTCGGCACGAAGAAGCAGGCGCAGGAGGCCATCGCCGAGCAGGCCACCCGCGTCGGCATGCCCTACGTCAACCAGCGCTGGCTGGGCGGCATGCTCACCAACTTCTCGACCGTCTACAAGCGCCTTCAGCGCCTCAAGGAGCTCGAGCTCATCGACTTCGAGGACGTCGCCGCCTCGGGTCTGACGAAGAAGGAGCTCCTGGTCCTCTCGCGCGAGAAGGCCAAGCTCGAGAAGACCCTCGGTGGTATCCGCGAGATGTCCAAGGTGCCCAGCGCCGTCTGGATCGTGGACACCAAGAAGGAGCACATCGCGGTCGGTGAGGCCCGGAAGCTCAACATCCCGGTCGTCGCCATCCTCGACACCAACTGCGACCCCGACGAGGTCGACTACAAGATCCCGGGCAACGACGACGCGATCCGCTCCGTCACCCTGCTCACCCGCGTGATCGCCGACGCCGTCGCCGAGGGCCTCATCTCCCGTTCCGGCGTCGCCACCGGCGACAAGGGCGACAAGGCCGCCGGCGAGCCGCTGGCCGCGTGGGAGCGCGACCTGCTCGAGGGCGAGAAGAAGGCCGACGGCGAAGAGGCTGCCGAGAAGCCGGCCGAGGCCGCTGCCGAGGCTGAGGCCCCGGCCGCCGAGGCCGAGGCTCCCGCCGCCGAGGCTGAGGCTCCCGCCGCCGCTGCTGAGGCCCCCGCTGCTGAGGCTCCCGCCGCCGAGGCCGCTCCGGCCGCCGAGGGCGAGCAGGCCTGAGTCAGGCCGTAGGCCGTACGGACGCCAGGTCGTCCGTACGGTCCCAGGGATGAAGTTGACGGCGGGAGGTGCCCAGCGCACCGCCCGCCGTTCACCCACAGCCCCCAGATCTTCGTAGATCTTCGAGACTTCGAACTCCGAGAGAGATTCACAGATCATGGCGAACTACACCGCCGCTGACGTCAAGAAGCTCCGTGAGCTCACCGGCGCCGGCATGATGGACTGCAAGAAGGCGCTGGACGAGGCCGAGGGCAGCGTCGACAAGGCCGTCGAGGCGCTCCGGATCAAGGGCCAGAAGGGCGTCGCCAAGCGTGAGGGCCGCTCCGCCGAGAACGGCGCCGTGGTCTCGATCATCGCCGACGACAACTCCTCCGGCGTCCTCGTCGAGCTGAAGTGCGAGACGGACTTCGTCGCCAAGGGCGACAAGTTCCAGGCCGTCGCCAACGCGATCGCCGAGCACGTCGCCAAGACCTCCCCGGCCGACCTCGAGGCGCTGCTCGCGTCCGAGATCGAGGCCGGCAAGACCGTCCAGGCGTTCGTGGACGAGGCCAACGCCAACCTCGGCGAGAAGATCGTGCTGGACCGCTTCGCGCAGTTCGCCGGCGGCTTCGTGACCGCGTACATGCACCGCACGATGCCCGACCTGCCCCCGCAGATCGGTGTCCTCGTCGAGCTGGACAAGCCGAACGCCGAGGTCGCCAAGGGCATCGCCCAGCACATCGCCGCCTTCGCGCCGAAGTACCTCTCCAAGGAGGACGTGCCGGCCGAGGTCGTCGAGTCCGAGCGCCGCGTCGCCGAGGAGACCACCCGCGCCGAGGGCAAGCCCGAGGCCGCCCTGCCGAAGATCGTCGAGGGTCGCCTCAACGGCTTCTTCAAGGACGCCACGCTGCTCGGCCAGCCGTACGCGCTGGACAACAAGAAGTCCGTCCAGAAGATCCTGGACGAGGCCGGTGTCACCCTGAAGCGCTTCACGCGCATCAAGGTCGGCATCTGAGTCCGTGCCGCGATCGACGCGCCGGCCCGATAGGGTCGGAGGCAGTCGTCCGGTACGCCGTCACGCGCGTGCGTGACGGACGACAGCAGATCTGACGAGGAGGCCATTGCCGCGCACGGGTTGCGAACACCCCACCGGCAATGGCCTTCTTCGCATGTGCACCACGTGAAAGAGGCGGGATCTCCCATGACCACCAAGGCCCAGAAAAGCGACGACGGCAAAGTACGCGGCCGGTACATGCTGAAGCTGTCCGGAGAGGCGTTCTCCGGTGGCGGGGGCCTGGGCGTGGACCCCGACGTGGTGCACAAGATCGCCCGTGAGATCGCCGCCGTCGTCCGCGACGGCGCCGAGATCGCGGTCGTGATCGGCGGCGGCAACTTCTTCCGCGGCGCCGAACTCCAGCAGCGCGGCATGGACCGTGCCCGCTCCGACTACATGGGCATGCTCGGCACCGTCATGAACTGCCTCGCCCTCCAGGACTTCCTGGAGAAGGAGGGCATCGACAGCCGCGTGCAGACCGCCATCACCATGGGCCAGGTCGCCGAGCCGTACATCCCGTTGCGTGCCGTGCGGCACCTGGAGAAGGGCCGCGTGGTCATCTTCGGCGCCGGTATGGGCATGCCGTACTTCTCCACCGACACCACCGCCGCCCAGCGCGCCCTGGAGATCGACGCCGAGGCGCTGCTGATGGGCAAGAACGGCGTGGACGGCGTCTACGACTCCGACCCGAAGACCAACCCCGCGGCCGTCAAGTTCGACGCCCTCGGCTACGGCGAGGTCATCACCCGCGACCTGAAGGTCGCCGACATGACCGCGATCACGCTGTGCCGCGACAACAAGCTCCCGATTCTCGTCTTCGAGCTTCTGACCGAGGGCAATATCGCTCGCGCAGTCAAGGGTGAGAAGATCGGCACGCTTGTGGGTGAGCAAGGCAGCCGGGCCTGACCGGTGGAACCCCGGTCTCGTACGACAACACCTGACCGGGGGACGGAGCCCGGCCTGGGGATGGACAATGTCCTGCCGGTCGGGAACCGTGCAGGAAGAAGACGCGACGCAGCCGGCCGCCGCCTCCGCAAGGAATCGGAGCCGGGCCTACTCAAGACACGCAGGAGCAAGTGGTGATCGAAGAGACCCTCCTCGAGGCCGAGGAGAAGATGGAGAAGGCCGTCGTGGTCGCCAAGGAGGACTTCGCCGCGATCCGCACCGGCCGTGCGCACCCGGCGATGTTCAACAAGATCGTTGCCGACTACTACGGCGCACCGACGCCGATCAACCAGCTGGCTTCGTTCTCCGTGCCGGAGCCGCGCATGGCGGTCGTGACCCCGTTCGACAAGACCGCGCTGCGCAACATCGAGCAGGCGATCCGCGACTCGGACCTGGGCGTCAACCCGAGCAACGACGGCAACATCATCCGAGTGGTGTTCCCCGAGCTGACCGAGGAGCGCCGCCGCGACTACATCAAGGTCGCCAAGGGCAAGGGCGAGGACGCCAAGGTGTCCATCCGCGCGGTCCGTCGCAAGGCCAAGGACGCGATCGACAAGCTGATCAAGGACGGCGAGGTCGGCGAGGACGAGGGCCGCCGTGCGGAGAAGGAGCTCGACGACACCACCGCCAAGTACGTCGCCCAGGTGGACGAGCTCCTGAAGCACAAGGAAGCGGAGCTGCTCGAGGTCTGATGAACGACTCTTCCTGGGGCTCACCGCCACACGCCGGGTCGCGGGCCGGGTACTGGGGGCCCGCCGACCAGGGGCCTGTCCAGGGGGCCGCCCCGGCGGGTCCCGCGTACGATGCGCCTGAGGCGCAGCAGACTCGCCCCATGCCCATCGTCCCCGACGTCCCCGCGCACGGCGGAAACCAGGATGACGACCGGGGGGCCGCTCGGCCGGGCGGCCCCTTGTTCCCGGACCCGCCCTACGGCAACCAGCCGTACGGCGACGCATCCCACGGCCACGACACACCGTCGGCACAGCCCCACGCGGCGGTGCCGCAGAATCCGGAGCCCATGCCCGACGCCTCTCACCCGGCGCCCGCACCGCAGAAGAAGAGTGCGGGCCGAGACCTGGGCGCGGCCATAGGCGTCGGGGTCGGGCTCGGTGCGGTGATCATCGCGTCGTTGTTCGTCGTCAAGGCCGTGTTCATCGGCGTGATAGCGGTCGCCGTCGTCGTCGGCCTGTGGGAACTGACCAGCAGGCTGCAGGAGCGCAAGGGCATCAAGGCGCCGCTCGTGCCGCTCGCGGTCGGCGGTGCGGCGATGGTCGTCGCCGGATACGTCCGGGGGCCCGAGGGCGCCTGGGTCGCCATGGCGCTCACCGCGCTCGCGGTGCTGGTCTGGCGGATGACCGAACCGCCCGAGGGCTACCTCAAGGACGTCACCGCCGGCGTCTTCGCGGCCTTCTACGTCCCGTTCCTGGCCACGTTCGTCGCCCTGATGCTCACCGCCGACGACGGAGCGTTCCGCGTCATGACGTTCCTGGTCCTGACGGTCGTCAGCGACACGGGCGCGTACGCCGTCGGCTGGCGTTTCGGCAGAACCAAGCTCGCCCCGCGCATCAGCCCGGGCAAGACCCGCGAGGGCCTGCTCGGCGCGGTGTCGTTCGCGATGGTCGCCGGCGCGCTGCTGATGCAGTTCGTGATCGACGACGGCACCTGGTGGCAGGGCCTGCTGCTGGGCCTGGCCGTCGCGGCCAGCGCCACGCTCGGTGACCTCGGCGAGTCCATGATCAAGCGGGACCTGGGCATCAAGGACATGGGCACGCTGCTCCCGGGTCACGGGGGCATCATGGACCGCCTGGACTCGCTGCTGCCCACGGCTCCCGTGGTGTGGCTGCTGCTCGTACTGTTCGTGGGCTCCGGCTGACCCACGCGGCACAACCGGCTCACGCGGGCCTCTTTCCCATACTTCGGAAAGGGGCCCGCTGGCGTGGAGCCGGTGGCGCGGCCGCCGAAGGGGCGACGTGGTTTCGGGGACACCGAGGCCGGCCGAGCCGGAGCCCGGCGGACCTGGCTGACGGGATGCAGGTCGTCTCGAACGAGTCCGCAGGGGGACAAGGCCCTGTACCTCGTCGACGGCGGCCGGCCCAGCCGAGGGCAGTCGGCCGGCATCGCGCTTCAGGCCGACGAGCCGAAGAGCTTCGAGTCTCCGGCCGGAGGCCCGGCAGCCGAGCCCCATGAGCCGTGAGGAAGCCGTCCGTCTCGTGCAGCGGATCATGGACGCCGGCTACGCGGACGACGCCGAGTGCGAGGCCATGGTCGCCGCTCTTGTACGGGGCACCGGTTGCCCGCACATCGGCGACTACATCTTCTGGGAGTCCGATCCAGAGCCGGCAGCCGAGAAGATCGTCGATCGAGCCATGGCCTACGAGCCGTTCGCCCTGTGATCGAAGCGCGGGCGCTGATCATGCGAACGGCGACAGGCCCTTGCTCTCCAGATGGGCGAGCAACGAGTCAAGGCATGCGTCTGGCGTGCCCAGGTCAGCGCGGAAGAACGAGTCCTCGCCGAGCGGCCCGCCGCTGACGATGACCATCCATGCCGACCGTCGCTCGACCATGCGGTCACCGTCCACCTTGAAGACAGTCGTGACTCCGCGCTCGGCCAGCCACTCCATCAGTTCGAGCATGTCCACTCGCGCATCCTCCGGGGAGATCATCCCATCCCGAGTGGCACCCCCTCCGGGCCTCTGTGGCCTCCTGGGCCGGCCCCGGGCCGGTCGAAGCCGACCGACGTCGGGAGTCGGTGCCCACGGGTGACCACCCCCACCCCGCTCTGGCCTGGGGCCCCGCAGATGATCTGCCACACTGGACGTGTTATGCCTGCACCCGGAGAACTGATCTCCCACGGGCATGAAGAAGCCCCCTACCAGCGGTTTTGTCGCCAGCAGGGGGCCGTCTTGTGCCCGGTGGGCCGTCTCTGGGCCGTCAGGGCTCCTGGGCCGTGCCGAAGACATCGTCCAGGGCCCGGCGAGCCCGCTCACGGCTGCTGGGCATCAGGTGGGCGTACACCCGCAGCGTCATCGCCGGATCGGCATGGCCGAGGTATTCGCTCACGGCCTTGATGCTTTCGCCCGCGTCCAGGAGGACCGAGGCGTAGAAGTGGCGAAGGGCGTGCATCCCGTGGTGCCGGGCGGAGGCGTACGGCTTCCCGAGTTCCGGGGTGGGGATGAGGCCGGCCGCGGCGAGGGCGCGCTTCCACTCGTGGAAGTTGAAGTTGCTTCGCCAGACGATGCCGCCGACCGTGTTCGTGAAGATCAGACGCCGCTCGGTGAGCGGGCCGTCCGGCCGGCCCCACGGCAGCTTGATGCCCACGGGCGGGTGATTCTTCATGTGCTGCCGTAGGGCGGATGCCACCGAGGTCGGCAGCGGTACGTCCCGCTCCTTGTTGCCCTTGGGCGGAGCGAAGACCGCGACACCGCGGATCAGCTTGACCTGAGTGGTGACCCGCAGCGTGTCGCCGTCGAGCTGCACGCTGTCCTCGGCGAGACCGATGATCTCGCCCTGCCGGAGACCGCAGCCGCTGCCCACGGAGACCATGGCCTGGTACCGCTCGGGCAGAGCGTCGCGGACCGCAGTCACTTGCGAGGGGAGCCACGGCACGACCCGGGCGGCCGAGACGGCCGGCGGGCGGACGGATGCCGCTGAGCACGGATTCCGGGCAGGTCCACAGACTGCCCGACTCGCCTTGAGCTTACGGGGCCATGATCACTCGCCCCAAAGCAGCTCCAGCCCAAAGCCGCTCCGCCGACCTCGTGGTGCTGTAACGGCTGACAGCGTCTCGACTGACGAGGCACGATCTGTCTATGGATGCTGGAGTTGCGGCTCTGCTGGGTGCGGTGGCGGGCGCTTTGGGGGCGATGGGAGCCGGATGGATTTCCGCCTGGGGAACCAGGGAACAAGCGAAAACCCAAGCGCGTGCCGACATTACCCGATGGCACCTGCAAGAGCGCCAGAGAGTCTATACGGACTTCATGAGAGCGGCCGTGACGACGGGGGCGGCCCTGAGTGGGTTAACGGCTGTATTTCGTGAAAGGGATGCAGGAGCAGCTGAACGAAGACTGCAAACGTGCCGGGGGCTAATATCTGAGCTGACCAGTACTTGTGCCCTTGCTATTTTGCATGGTCCACAGGATGTGACGGCTCTAGCAATTAATTTTTGCAACGCTATCGACGAGCTACTTGGGCTAGCTGAACAATGGAAGAACGCAATCATCGCTGATGATCAGGAAAAAATCGACGAACTGTCAACGGAATACGATGAGATGCGCGATGAAATAAATAGCTGCGCTAACGAATTCGCGGAGGCTGCAAACGCTGTACTCGTCAAGGAGGAAGCAGCCATCGAGGCGTTGTAGTTTTCACATAATCTCAATGAGGCTGGCTCTTACGAAGGCTTCAGCAAGGGTAGGATCCGAAATCTGCCCTTCCAGCTCGAATGTGCCTGCCGGGAGGGGTTTATAAAAGTACTGATCGCGACCCGGCGGCGTTGCCTTGAGTACGGAATCTACATGGCACCATCCAGGAATCGGCGAATCGGAAATATTCTCCGGCAATAGGAATGCCTGAAGGTCGATCCGAACTGGATTATATTCCAGCTTGAACCAGCAATGCTCCTCAGTGTTAAGGATCAAGCCCAGCTCTTCGAGCGGTGTGAGCAGCGAGGTGGTTGCTCTCAGGAACCACCAAACGACTTCACAGTAGTCCTCAAATTCTTCTTTTCCGGGCGGTTCTGCCCCGTCGTGCTCGACGGCATTGCGGAGGCGATTCATGCGCTGCAGCATGCGTCGTCGGATCACTCCCCAGTCCTCAAGGACTGCGAGCCATCCACCAGTCTTGTATTGCGGGTACTGCTTTAGGCCGTAAATGTTATCGAGATGCTCCAAGCGAGTCTGCATTGCCCTCTTCAGAGCGAGAATGCCATCGATTCGATCATATGCGTTGGAGTGATTTAACAGTCGATATTCTGCATGCGACAGAGAGGCGTTGGCGCGATGCTTAAGCGCCAACCCCTCCGTATCCAGACCGCAGTGCGAAGCTCCGTCGCTGAAGCTTTCGTCGAAATTTATCGAAAGCCAATAAGTGGCACTTTCAGCTGTCACGCCATCCATCGTAATGGCCTTCCGCGTGCGAAGCACCGAGTTTTTCGCCGCTGGTCGTCCAGCCCAAGATCGACTTCACCAACGGTCAACGCAGCCACGCCAATCAACCGCCGACCATCCTCCTGGGCCGTCCTTGGATCGCGGAGGGCGCTCAGCGTTGGTCAATGTCAATAACGGCCGACACTTTGGCATCAGGTCGAAGCGGTGATCCATTACGTAGCCGCAGGCCGCAGCGGGCATAGAACAGCTGTGGCTGTTATGAGGAACGAGCATGTTCGGCCGCTTCCTGGCCGGATCGCCCCCTTGTGCGCCCTTCGTGTGCGTGTCACACAGTTCAGAGGCGCGGACCTGGGGGAGGGAGCACGGCATGCCGGTGTTGGGGGGCTATCCGGTCGGGCCATCGGCCTGGGCCGTCGAGCGGTTTGGGCGGCATGCCGGTGTGCTGGCCGCTGCGGTTCCGGTGCAACTGGCCAAGGCGCACGGGAAGGCTCATGCCGCGCACCTCGCTGCGGGCCTGAAGAAGCGCAGCCCGTACGGTGTCGCCCTTGCGGGGGTGGTGCGCGAGAACCTGGCGGAGACGGCGCGCGGGCTGGGAGAAGCCGTGCGAGATGTACGCGGATACGAGTATGCGGTGATCAACGATCACGCACTCTTCCCCTTCCGGTACGCGGACAGGCCGAAGCCCCTGGACCGAGCCCGGTTGCCGGCCAATGCGTCGCCCACTCGGCACCGGCTGTTCCGAGCGCACGGACCGCAGCCTCCGGAAGGCCTGTTCGACGTCGGTGAGGACCTGGCGACCGAGGAGTACCTGGGGCTGCATGAGGCGTTCGAGGAGCTGGGATCTTCCACCAGGTTGGTCTGTGTGTTCTTCACGGCCGACGCCGAGAACGGCATCCATGCCATCTACTGGGGGGACGCCCACCTTGAACCCGACCGCACCTTCACATGGCCCTATAGGGAACAGCTCCCGGTCGCTCCCGTGCAGCTGGACTGACGGGCGGTGGCGCCGCTGCCTGGGCACGGCCGGTCGGGGGCTGACTGAGCCCTGGGCCGTCCCTGGGCCGTGCGAAGCCGACCAACGCTGACAGTCAGCGCCCGCGGGTGATCACCCCCACCCCGCTCTGGCCTGGGGGCCCGGAGATGATCTGCGACACTGGACGTGTTATGCCTGCACCCGGAGAACTCACTTTCGTAGCCCCCCGCGGAGCCAAGAAGCCGCCGCGGCATCTCGCCGACCTCTCGCCCGCCGAGCGGAAGGAGGTCGTGGCGGAGATCGGGGAGAAGCCCTTCCGTGCCAAGCAGCTGTCGCAGCACTACTTCGCGCGTTACGCGCACGACCCGGCGGAGTGGACCGACATCCCCGCCGGTGCTCGCGAGAAGCTGCGGGAGGCGCTGCTGCCGGACCTGATGTCGGTCGTGCGGCATCTGTCGACGGACCAGGGGGACACCCGTAAGACCCTGTGGCGGCTGTTCGACGGCACGCTCGTGGAGTCGGTGCTGATGCGCTACCCGGACCGGGTGACGATGTGCATCAGCTCGCAGGCCGGGTGCGGGATGAACTGTCCGTTCTGTGCGACCGGGCAGGCGGGGCTGGACCGCAACCTGTCCACCGCCGAGATCGTGCACCAGATCGTCGACGGGATGCGGGCGCTGCGGGACGGGGAGGTGCCCGGCGGTCCTGCCAGGCTCTCCAACATCGTCTTCATGGGGATGGGCGAGCCGCTCGCCAACTACAAGCGGGTCGTCGGGGCCATCCGCGCTCTCACCGACCCGTCTCCGGACGGGCTCGGGCTCTCGCAGCGGGGGATCACCGTCTCGACGGTCGGGCTGGTGCCGGCCATCAACCGGTTCTCCGACGAGGGCTTCAAGTGCCGGCTGGCGATCTCCCTGCACGCGCCGGACGACGAGTTGCGTGACACCCTCGTCCCGGTGAACACACGGTGGAAGGTGCGCGAGGTGCTGGACGCCGGGTTCGAGTACACCGAGCGGTCCGGGCGCCGGCTCTCCATCGAGTACGCGCTGATCCGCGACATCAACGACCAGGCCTGGCGTGGTGACCGGCTCGGGCGGCTGCTGCGCGGCAAGCCGGTGCACGTCAACCTCATCCCGCTCAACCCGACGCCCGGTTCGAAGTGGACGGCGTCGCGGCCCGAGGACGAGAAGGCGTTCGTCGAGGCGATCGCCGCGCACGGGGTGCCCGTCACGGTCCGGGACACCCGTGGCCAGGAGATCGACGGGGCGTGCGGTCAGCTCGCGGCCACCGAGCGGTAGTCTGACCCCGGTATCAGGTATCCGGTACTACGTATCGGATATCCGTACGCCCATATCAGTACATCTTCATATTCCGACAGGGGAGCGCCACAGCGCTGAGAGTGCGGGAGAGTCCGCAGACCCTCTGAACCTTGCCCAGGTCATTCTGGGTAGGAAGTTCGGTCATCACTCAAGCTGTTGCGCCCTGCCCGGGCACCGGCGGAACCTTCCGCGGGTGCCCGGGCGGGGCCGCGTCTCTTCCTGGTCAACCCCAGGAGGAATCCAGTGCACACCAGGACGTTCGTGGCCGCGGCCGTCGGCCTCTGCCTCGTCACGCTGTCCGCCTGCGGATCGTCGGACGACGGCGGTTCGGCGGCCGACTCCAGGACCGTCACCCTCGTCAGCCACGACTCGTGGGCCGTCTCCAAGAACGTGCTCGCGGACTTCGAGAAGAGTTCCGGCTACCAGGTGAAGGTCCTCAAGGACGGCGACGCCGGTCAGGCCGTCAACAAGGCCATCCTCACCAAGGGCAACCCGCAGGGCGACGTCTTCTTCGGCGTCGACAACACGCTCCTGTCGCGCGCCCTCGACAACGGGCTGTTCCAGTCCTACGAGGCGAAGGGCGCGGACCAGATCCTGCCCGAGTACCGGGCCGACGGGGACAAGCACCGGGTCACGCCCGTCGACACCGGTGACATCTGCGTCAACTACGACAAGGCGTACTTCAGCGAGCACAAGCTGGCCCCGCCCGCCTCCTTCGACGACCTGGTGAAGCCCGCGTACAAAAACCTGCTGGTCACCGAGAACGCCGGCACCTCCTCGCCCGGCCTCGGCTTCCTGCTGGGCACGGCCGCGAAGTACGGCGACGCGGGCTGGACGGACTACTGGAAGAAGCTGAAGGCCAACGGCGTGAAGGTCGTCGACGGCTGGGAGCAGGCCTACAACGAGGAGTTCTCCGGGTCCGCGGGCGGGAAGAAGGCGGGGGCCGACCGGCCGCTCGTCGTCTCGTACGCCTCGTCGCCGCCCGCCGAGGTGATCTACGGCGACCCCAAGCCGGCCACCGCCCCGACCGGCGTCTCCACCGGTACCTGCTTCCGCCAGGTCGAGTACGCGGGTCTGCTGAGCAACGCCGCCAACCCCGAGGGCGGCAAGGCGCTCCTGGACTTCCTGCTCACTGCGGAGTTCCAGCAGGACATGCCGCTCAACATGTTCGTCTATCCGGTGCGCAAGGGCGCCGCGGTCCCGGCGGAGTTCACGCAGTACGGGCCCCAGGCGAAGGACCCCGAGACGCTGGACCCGGCGAAGATCGCCGACAACCGTGACGACTGGGTCAAGTCATGGACCTCGCTCGTACTGAGGTGACCGGGCGCGCGGCCCGCGCGGGGAACGCGGCACGGCTCGGGCTCATGGCCGTGCCCGTCGCGTTCTTCGCGGTCTTCTTCGCCTACCCGGTCGCCGCGATCGTCGCCCGGGGGCTCGGGGCCGACGGCGGATGGCGCTTCGGACGGCTGTGGGACGTGCTCGCGCAGTCCGACATCCGGCACGTGCTGTGGTTCACCACCTGGCAGGCGCTGGCCTCCACCGCGCTCACGCTCCTGGTCGCGCTGCCCGCCGCGTATGTCTTCGCCCGCCTGGAGTTTCCGGGCAAGCAGGTGCTGCGCGCGGTCGTCACCGTCCCGTTCGTGCTGCCGACGGTCGTCGTCGGCACGGCGTTCCTGGCACTCGTCGGGCGCGGTGGACTGCTCGACGACCTGTGGGGCGTGCGGCTGGACACCACGGTGTGGGCGATCCTGCTCGCGCACGTCTTCTTCAACTACGCGGTCGTCGTGCGCACGGTGGGCGGGCTGTGGTCGCAGCTCGACCCGCGGCAGGAGGAGGCGGCGCGGATGCTCGGCGCGTCCCGCGTCGGGGCGTGGCGCACGGTCACCCTGCCGGCCCTCGGGCCCGCCGTCGCCGCCGCCGCTCTGATGGTCTTCCTCTTCACCTTCACCTCCTTCGGAGTGGTGCAGATCCTCGGCGGCCCCACCTTCTCCACCCTCGAGGTGGAGATCTATCGGCAGACCTCCGAGATCTTCGATCTGTCCACGGCCGCGGTCCTCACCCTCGTCCAGTTCCTGGCCGTCGGCGCGATCCTCGCCGTGCACGCCGGGACCGTACGGCGGCGGGAGACCGCGTTGAGGCTGGTGGACCCCTCGGTGACGGCGCGGCGGCCGCGCGGGGCCGGGCAGTGGGCGCTGCTGGCGGGAGTGCTCGGCACGATCGCCGTGCTCCTGGTGCTGCCGCTGGCGGTGCTGGCGCAGCGCTCCTTCGACGCGCCCGGCTTCGCCTACTACCGCGCCCTGACCGGCGAGGACGGCAATGTCTTCCTGGTCCCGCCGATCGACGCTATCGGCAACTCGCTGGAGTACGCCGGCGCCGCGACCGCGATCGCCGTGACGGTCGGCGGGCTCGCCGCGGCCGCGCTCACCCGGCGGGACGCCGGACGGCTGGTCCGCGGCTTCGACGCGCTGCTCATGCTGCCGCTGGGCGTCTCCGCGGTGACCGTCGGCTTCGGGTTCCTGATCGCGCTCGACGAGCCTCCGCTGGACCTGCGCGGTACGTGGATCCTGGTGCCGCTCGCGCAGGCGCTGGTCGGTGTCCCCTTCGTCGTACGGACCATGCTCCCGGTGCTGCGGGCGGTGGACCAGCGGTTGCGTGAGGCGGCGGCCGTGCTCGGGGCGTCGCCGTGGCGGGTGTGGCGGGAGGTCGACCTGCCGATGGTGTGGCGGGCGCTGCTCGTCGCGGCGGGGTTCGCCTTCGCCGTGTCGCTGGGGGAGTTCGGGGCGACGGTGTTCATCGCGCGGCCCGACAACCCGACGCTGCCGGTCGCCGTGGCGCGGTTGCTGGGGCGGGCGGGCGAGCTCAACTACGGCCAGGCGATGGCCCTTTCGACGATTCTGATGGTGGTGTGCGTGGTGGCGCTGCTGGTGCTGGAGCGACTGCGGACCGACCGGACGGGGGAGTTGTAGATGCTGCTGGAACTGGAGCGCGCCACCGTGCGGTTCGGCCCGCGGCCCGTGCTCGACGCCGTCGATCTGGCGGTCGCCGAGCACGAGGTGGTGTGTGTGCTGGGGCCGAGCGGCAGCGGCAAGTCGACGCTGCTGCGGGCGGTGGCCGGGCTCCAGCCGCTGGACGCCGGGCGGGTGCTGCTCGACGGGCGCGATCAGGCGGGCGTGCCCGCCCACAAGCGGGAGCTGGGGCTGATGTTCCAGGACCACCAGCTGTTCCCGCAGCGAAACGTCGGCGGCAACGTGGCCTTCGGGCTGCGGATGCACGGCATGCCCGGGAACCGGCAGGGCGAACGGGTGGCGGAACTGCTCGACCTGGTCGGGCTTCCGGGCGCCGCGGGCCGTGCGGTGGCCGCGCTCTCCGGTGGTGAACAGCAGCGGGTGGCGCTGGCCCGGGCCCTCGCGCCGCGGCCCCGGCTACTGATGCTCGACGAGCCGCTCGGCCAGCTCGACCGGTCGCTGCGGGAGCGCCTGGTCGTCGAACTCCGCGAACTGTTCGGCAGGTTGGGGACGACCGTGCTCGCGGTCACCCACGACCAGGGCGAGGCGTTCGCGCTCGCCGACCGGGTCGTGGTGATGCGGGACGGGCGGATCGCCCAGTCCGGTACGCCGCTCGAGGTGTGGCAGCGGCCGGCGGACGCGTTCGTGGCGCGCTTCCTCGGCTTCGACAACGTGGTGGAGGCGACCGTCACGGAGGAGGCCGCGGTCACGCCATGGGGCAAGGTTCCGGTGCCGGCCGGGTCGGCGCAAGGAGCGCGCACGCTCCTCGTCCGGCCCGCCGGTGTGCGTCTGGTGGGCGCGGACGAGGGACTGCGCTGCACGGTCGCCGCCCGCACCTTCCGTGGCACGCATGTCGCCGTGCACCTCCAGCCGGAGGGCGCGCCGAGGCTGGAGGCGGCGTGCACGCTGCGGGACGCACCGGAGGTCGGGGGCGTGGTGGGGGTGTCCTTCGACGCGGCGGAGACCGTCGTACTGGACTGACCGCCGCTCGGGGGCGAGCCGGGCGAGGGTGCGGGACATACGAAGGGCCCGCCCCGGTGAAGGGGCGGGCCACTCACGTACGTCCGTCGGACCGGTCGGCCGCGCGGGTCAGCGGTTGCTCGACCCGCGGCGCCGCATCCCGAAGAACACCGCGCCACCGCCGACGGCGACCAGGACGGCCGCGATGCCGACGATCAAACCGGTGTTGGAGCCGGCGCCGGTCTCGGCCAGGTTCGACTCCTGGGCCGCGGGCGACGGGGCGTTGCTCGCGGAGGGCGCGGGCTCGGTGCCCTCGCTCGTCGAGGCGGACGGGGACGGGGTGACCGTCTCGGCCGGCGGCGCGGTGGTCGTGTCGTCCGACGGAGTCGAGGACGGGGTGGTGGACGGGGTGGACGTGCCGACGGCCTCGCAGGCCTTGGACGGGGTGGTCAGGTTCCCGGCTATGTCCTTGTCGACCAGGATCTTCTCGTTCTTGACGGCCTTGACGTGGATCCGGTAGATGGCGCCCGGCTCCCAGTCCTCGGCGAAGGAGACGGTGACGCCCTTCTTCGAACCCTCGACCGTCTGGGCGGTGCCGACCTGCCTCAGGTCGCCGCCGTTGTTCTCCAGGAAGACGGTGATCTCGGCCGGGACACCCGTCGGGTCCTTGTCGGTGACGGTGATCAGGCCCTTCGCGCCGTCACAGGCGGCGGAGGCCGAGAATTCGCTGATGTCGCAGGCCAGCGCGGTGCCGGCGGCGCTGAGCGCGAGAGCGGCGGAGGCGGCGGTGACACCGAGCATGCGCACCGAACGGGCGGCGGTACGGCGGGAAAGGGACACGTTTGTCCTTTACGGGAAGCGCAACTGCGGGGGGTGGAGGGGAAGATGGCGCCCCCGGTGAGCCGAGTGCGTCACCATCCCCAGCAGACTCACAGGTCTATAAGCGTTCCATAAGAAGTGTCAATGCGAGGATGCCTTCACGCAGTCGGCTTTGCCTGCTTATTAACCACCGAGACGTTTCAACGCCTCCGGAGCCTCCTCGATCCGGTCAACGAGGGCGATACGGGACTCCATCGACCGCTCACGGGCGAGTGACCGCAAGAGCGGCCAGGCGGGCAGCCGTTCGGTCCAGTGCGCGCGGTTCACGAGCACCATCGGCGTCGGCTCGCCCCGCGACCCGTAGTAGTTGGGTGTCGCGTTGTCGAAGATCTCCTGTACGGTCCCGGCGGCGCCCGGCAGGAACACCACCCCGGCGGTGCAGCGGGCCAACAGGCCGTCCTCACGGGTGGCGTTGGAGAAGTACTTGGCGAGGTGTGCGGCGAACGGGTTCGGCGGCTCGTGGCCGTAGAACCATGTGGGGATGCCGACCGAGGGTCCGCCGCCCGGCCAGTTGGCCCGCACCTCGAAGGCCGCCGCCGCCCAGTCGGTGATCGAGGGCGTGAACGTCGGCGCCTTGGCGAGCAGCCGGAGGGCGTCCGTGAGCATCCCGTTGCCGAAGGGGGCCGCGTACGCCCCGAGGTTCGCCGCCTCCATCGCGCCCGGTCCGCCACCGGTCGCCACCATGAGCCCGTCCCGGGCGAGTTCGCGGCCGAGCCGGGCCGCGCCCGCGTAGGCCTCCGTGCCGCGGGCCATGGCGTGGCCGCCCATCACACCCACCACCCGCTCCCCGACGAGGAGTTCGTCGAGCGCGTCGGAGACGGCGTCGTCGTGGATCGAGCGGAGCATCGAACCGAAGATGTCGCCGTCCGCCTTCGTCCGCTGGAACCAGGCGTACGTCAGGGCGTCCGGGGTCGCCTCGTAGCCCTCGTCCAGGGACGCGAACAGCTCGTCGGGGGAGTAGACGAAACCGCGGTACGGGTCGAAGGAGAGACCGGGTACGGGCGGGAAGACCAGGGCGCCGGAGGCGCGGGCCTTCGTGGCCGCCGCCGGCTCCATCGGGCAGCCGAGGAAGACGGCGCCCGAGGTGTCCAGGGCGAGCAGGGCGTCCGTACGGGCCGTCAGGGCGACGGACTGGACGCGGAAGTGGGAGAGCGTGCCGTGGGCCGCGACCACCTCGTCGAACTCGGCGAGGGACTCGATCTCACGGTCGTGGGAGCCGTCGAACGGCTGGGCGGGTGTCGTCGGATGCACCCGCCCATGCTAGGCAGCGCCGGACGCGCCGTGGGTCAGCTCGCGACGGCCGACGGATCCATCCAGACGACCTCCCAGGTGTGGCCGTCGAGGTCGTCGAACGAACGGCCGTACATGAAGCCCATGTCCTGCGTCTCGCCGCTCGGCGAACCGCCCAGCGCGAGCGCCCTGTCGACGAGTTCGTCCACCTTCTCGCGGCTCCGGGCGCTCAGGGCGATCAGGACCTCGCTGGTCTTCGACGCGTCCGCGATCTCCTTCTTGGTGAAGGTCGAGTAGAACGGCTTGGTGAGCAGCATCGCGACGATCGTGTCGCTGATCACGACGGAGGCCGCGTTGTCGTCGCTGAACTGCGGGTTGATCGTGTAGCCGAGCTCCGTGAAGAACTTCTTCGAGGCGGCGAGGTCGCTCACGGGCAGGTTCACGAAGATCATCTGCTGGTAGGCCGGCGTGGTCATCGGGTCTCTCCCAGGGGGTTCGTACGGCTGGTGACGGCGTTTCGTGGGGGTAGACCGGGGGGCCGTGCGGAACTCATCGCGGGACGGGGATTTTTTTTCGGACGGGCGGGCTCAGCGGGTCAGCGGGAGGGCCGCCAGTTCGGCCACGACCAGGGTCAGCGGGACGAACAGGGCGAGCAGGGCCCCGGTGCGCAGGGCGGCGGCGCTGCGCAGCGTCTTGGCCGGGGCGCCGAGGCGGAGCAGGGCGGCGGTGGTGTCGGCGCGTACCTGCCTCGCCTCCACGGCCGCGGTCAGGAGCGTGGCGACCGCGCAGCCCGCCACCACCGCGGCGCCGAGGGTGGTGAGCGGGCCGAAGGCCGGGTCGGCCGGGTCGTACAGCGCGGCCATCGTGTACGCGCCGGACGCCACCGCGCAGACCACGCCGAGCGGTCGTCCGATGCGGGCCGCTTCCTGCATCAGGCCACGGCCCGCGAGGAGGCGGAGGGCGCCGGGACGGGCCGATTGCAGCAGGCGCCCGCAGAGGTGGGTGAGGCCGGGCCCGGCGAGGGCGAGACCCACGGCGGTCAGGGTCCAGCCGAGGAGGACCGCGGCGGGACCGGTGGGGAGACCGCCGGGGAGGGGGAGGGTGCTGGGGTTCGCGGTGCGGTTGGCGTACGCCTCCACGGCCAGGCCGGTGGCGAGGAGCGCCATGCCCCAGGGGAGGGCGGTGGGATGCGGCGGGTGCGTCAGTGGCGGTGTCTCCGGCCGGGCCTGTCCCTGACCCTGGCCCTGGCCCTGTGCCTGTGCCTGTGCCTGTGTCTGTGTCTGCGCCGGAGGCTCTGGGGTGCCGTCGGCCCGGGGCTGCGCCGTTCCGCCCACCAGGACCGGGACCGGAGCCGACGCCGTGGGCAGGGCCGTGGTGCCCGGTGCCGAAGGGATCGCGCCCGCCGCCGGGTCCACGGCCCCTTCGGCGGGGTGCCCGCCCGGCGCCGATGCGGGGGTCGCGTCGGGGGGAGGAGCGTCCGGGGCCGGGGGCGCCGGCCGGGCGCTTCTCGACCGGGCCCCGAACCGGCCGTACTCACCGAACCTGTCGCCCGCCCCCGTCCTTCCGTGGGCGCCGAACCGGCCGAACATCCTCGGCGCCGCCTGGGCCGCCACGCGGGTGTCCCTCGGGCGGAGCATCAGGGCCACCGCGAGGGACGAGGTCACCGGGACCAGGGACAGCAGGGTCAGGGACGCCGGCAGCGGCAGGGGCTGGTTCGCGGCCAGGAAGTCGTCGGCCGCTCCGTCGAACGGCATGCCCGTGAGGTCGCCGCGCAGGTGCAGGAAGAGGAGCAGGGCCAGCATGGAGCCGAGCAGCGTCGACAGGGCGGTCGTCATCGCCGAGACGGCCATCAGGCGGGTCGGGCCCAGTCCGATCGCCGCCAGGCCGGGGCGCGGGCGGGTGCCGGGGTCGGTGCGGGCCACCGCCAGGGCGAAGTAGACCGTCGCGGCCAGGGGGACCGCGCACCAGGCGAGCCGGAGCACGGACGTGGCCGGGGCCTCGGGGTGGGTCAGCGCGCGGCCGAGGGTGGACAGGAGCAGGAAGCCGGTGCCCGCCGAGGCCGTCGCCACCAGCAGGCGGCGGAGCTGGACGGCGGGGTGGGCGCTGCGCGTCAGACGGAGAGCGAGCACGCGGCCCCCCGGCCTTCCGGCTCCGTGACCGGCGGCAGATGGACGGTCTTCACCCGGCGGCCGTCCATCAGCGGCACCGTGCGGTCGGCGACGGCGGCGGTCTCCGGGTCGTGGGTGGCCAGCACCACGGTGATGCCGTGGGAGCGGGCCGCCGTCGTCAGGGTGCGCAGGACATGGGCCCGGTCCGCGCGGTGGAGGGGAGCTGTCGGCTCGTCCGCGAAGAGGACCGAGGGGGCCGGCGCGAGGGCGCGGGTGATGCAGACCCGCTGGCGTTCGGCCTGGGTCAGCTCGTGCGGGCGGCTTCGGGACCTGTCACCGATGTCCAGGCGGTCCAGCCACTCCAGCGCGGCGACCTTGGCCCGGCGGCGGCTGGTGCCGCGCAGCATCAGGGGGAGGGCCGCGTTCTCCCAGACGTTGAGTTCGGGGACGAGGACCGGCGCCGGGTCGATCCAGCCGAAGCGGTCGCGGCGCAGCCGTTCGCGGGCCATCGGACCCATCGTGTGGACGGGGACGCTGTTGAACCAGACCTCGCCGCGCTGGGCGGGCACCAGGCCGGACAGACAGTGCAGCAGGGTCGTCTTGCCGCTGCCGCGCGGTCCGCTGACGGCGAGGATCTCGCCCTCCCGCACGCCCAGCGAGACACCGCCGAGCGCCGGTGAGCCGTCGCGGTGCGTGAAGTACAGGGAGCGTGCCCACAGCACGTCGTTGTCCGGCGGGGCCTCCATGGGCGTACACCTCGGTTCAGATCTGTGGTTCCGTGCGCATCCCCCGTGCGGGGGAACGAAGGCAGGGCCGATCGGTCACTCGCACGCTAGGCAGCCAGGAGGGGAAGGCCGGACAGCACACGGCCCCGGGTCGCCGTTTCTCACTCGAACGGTCGACGCCGGGGCCGGTGTTGATCAGCTGATCAGGCTGACGATCAGAGCTTCGTCCACGCCTCCGTCAGCGTGGCGCGCAGGATCTGCTCGATCTCGTCGAAGGTCTCCTGGTTGGAGATCAGCGGCGGGGCGAGCTGGACGACCGGGTCGCCGCGGTCGTCGGCACGGCAGTAGAGGCCGTTGTCGTAGAGCGCCTTGGAGAGGAAGCCGTACAGGACGCGCTCGGTCTCCTCGTCGTTGAACGATTCCTTCGTCGCCTTGTCCTTCACCAGCTCGATGCCGTAGAAGAAGCCGTTGCCGCGGACGTCGCCGACGATCGGCAGGTCGTGCAGCTTCTCCAGGGTGGAGCGGAACGCGGCCTCGTTGTCGAGCACGTGCTGGTTGAGGTTCTCGCGCTCGAACAGGTCGAGGTTGGCGAGGCCCACCGCGGCCGACACGGGGTGGCCGCCGAAGGTGTAGCCGTGCAGGAAGGTGTTGTCGCCCTTGTAGAACGGCTCGGCCAGCTTGTCGCTGATGATGCAGGCGCCGATCGGGGAGTAGCCCGAGGTCATGCCCTTGGCGCAGGTGATCATGTCCGGGACGTAGCCGAACTTGTCGCAGGCGAACATCGTGCCGAGGCGGCCGAAGGCGCAGATGACCTCGTCCGAGACGAGCAGCACGTCGTACTGGTCGCAGATCTCGCGGACGCGCTGGAAGTAGCCGGGCGGGGGCGGGAAGCAGCCGCCGGCGTTCTGCACGGGCTCCAGGAAGACCGCGGCGACCGTGTCCGGACCCTCCATGAGGATCTGCTGCTCGATCTGGTCGGCGGCCCAGCGGCCGAAGGCCTCGGGGTCGTCGCCGAAGAGCGGGGCGCGGTAGATGTTGGTGTTCGGCACCTTGTGCGCGCCCGGCACGAGCGGCTCGAAGGGCGCCTTGAGGGCCGGCAGACCGGTGATGGACAGGGCGCCCTGCGGGGTGCCGTGGTAGGCGACCGCGCGGGAGATGACCTTGTACTTGGTCGGCTTGCCCTGCAGCTTGAAGTACTGCTTGGCGAGCTTCCAGGCGGTCTCGACGGCCTCGCCGCCACCGGTCGTGAAGAAGACCTTGTTCAGGTCGCCGGGCGCGTGGTCCGCGAGGCGCTCGGCGAGCTCCACGGCCTTCGGGTGGGCGTAGGACCACACCGGGAAGAAAGCCAGCTCCTGCGCCTGCTTGAACGCCGCCTCGGCGAGCTCCACGCGGCCGTGGCCGGCCTGGACCACGAACAGGCCCGCGAGGCCGTCGAGGTAGCGCCTGCCCTTGTCGTCGTAGATGTAGGTGCCCTCGCCCCGGACGATGGTCGGGACGGGGGAGTTCTCGTACGAGGACATGCGGGTGAAGTGCATCCACAGGTGGTCGTACGCGGTGCGGCTGAGGTCCTTGGTGCTCACGGTTATCGGGTCCTCACGGTTATCGGGTTCCCCACATGTAGGTCTGCTTCTTCAGCTTCAGGTAGACGAAGCTCTCGGTCGAGCGCACGCCCGGCAGGGCACGGATGCGTTTGTTGATGACGTCCAGCAGGTGGTCGTCGTCCTCGCAGACGATCTCGGCGAGGATGTCGAACGAGCCCGCGGTCATCACCACGTACTCGACTTCCGCCATGTCCGTCAGCGCGTCCGCGATGGCCTCGACATCGCCCTCGGCGTTGATCCCGACCATCGCCTGCCGGCGGAAGCCCACGGTCAGCGGGTCCGTGACGGCGACGATCTGCATCACGCCCTGGTCCAGCAGCTTCTGGACGCGCTGGCGCACGGCCGCCTCGGAGAGGCCGACCGCCTTGCCGATCGCGGCGTACGGCCGACGGCCGTCCTCCTGGAGCTGCTGGATGATGGCGAGGCTGACGGCATCCAGGTGAGGGGTGCTGCCGTTCCTGGACTCGCGGGAGTCCCTGTGCTCTGCGCTTCGACTGGCCACGGGCTCACTGTGCACGACGTATCGACAGTTCCGCAAGGTCGGGGCGATGAAATTCGTTGTTTACGTGTGAGAGATCTGCGGATTCCGCAGTCTCGACGGGATCAGGGGTGTTGAAAACGTCGAGGCAAGGATTACTGTGGGTGTCTCAGTCAATGGACACCGAACTTGGAGGGCCGGCAGTGAGCACCGAGCTGCGTCGTCTGCGCAATTACATCGACGGTGAGTTCCGGGACGCCGCCGACGGACGGACCACCGAGGTGGTCAACCCGGCGACGGGCGAGGCGTACGCGACCGCGCCGCTGTCCGGCCCGGCGGACGTCGACGCCGCGATGGCGGCCGCCGCCAAGGCGTTCCCCGGCTGGCGCGACACGACGCCCGCCGAGCGCCAGAAGGCCCTGCTGAAGATCGCGGACGCGTTCGAGGAGCGGGCCGAGGAACTCATCGCGGCCGAGGTGGAGAACACGGGCAAGCCGATCGGGCTGACCCGCTCCGAGGAGATCCCTCCCATGGTCGACCAGATCCGCTTCTTCGCGGGCGCGGCCCGGATGCTGGAGGGACGCAGCGCCGGCGAGTACATGGACGGGATGACCTCGATCGTCCGCCGCGAGCCGGTCGGCGTCTGCGCGCAGGTCGCGCCGTGGAACTACCCGATGATGATGGCCGTGTGGAAGTTCGCGCCGGCGATCGCGGCCGGCAACACCGTGGTGCTCAAGCCGTCCGACACCACGCCGGCCTCCACGGTCCTGATCGCCGAGATCGTCGGTTCGATCCTGCCCAAGGGCGTCTTCAACGTCGTCACGGGTGACCGCGACACCGGCCGGCTGATGGTCGAGCACCCGACCCCGGCGATGGCCTCCATCACCGGCTCGGTGCGCGCGGGCATGTCGGTCGCCGAGTCGGCGTCGAAGGACCTCAAGCGCGTTCACCTGGAGCTGGGCGGCAAGGCGCCGGTCGTCGTGTTCGAGGACACCGACATCGCCAAGGCCGTCGAGGACATCTCCGTGGCGGGCTTCTTCAACGCCGGCCAGGACTGCACGGCGGCCACTCGCGTCCTCGTCCAGGAGGGCATCCACGACGAGTTCGTGGCCGCGCTCGCGAAGGCCGCGGCGGAGGCGAAGACCGGGCAGCCGGACGACGAGGACGTGCTCTTCGGCCCGCTGAACAACCCCAACCAGCTCCAGCAGGTGTCCGGCTTCATCGAGCGGCTGCCCGCCCACGCCAAGGTCGAGTCGGGCGGACAGCGGGTCGGCGACAAGGGCTACTTCTACGCCGCGACCGTCGTGTCCGGGTTGAAGCAGGACGACGAGATCATCCAGAACGAGGTCTTCGGGCCGGTCATCACCGTCCAGTCCTTCACGGACGAGGACCAGGCGGTCGAGTGGGCCAACGGCGTCGAGTACGCCCTCGCCTCCTCGGTGTGGACCAAGGACCACGGCCGCGCGATGCGGATGTCCAAGAAGCTGGACTTCGGCTGCGTGTGGATCAACACCCACATCCCGCTGGTCGCCGAGATGCCCCACGGCGGCTTCAAGAAGTCCGGTTACGGCAAGGACCTGTCGGGCTACGGCTTCGACGACTACACGCGCATCAAGCACGTCATGACGTCCCTCGACGCGTAGCGCTCCGCTGGGCTGCGGGGGTCGTTGTGCGGCTGCGGCTGCGGCTACGGCGCGGCCGCGGTTGGCGGTGTTCGGGTGCGGGTCCGCTGTGGCTGGTCGCGCAGTTCCCCGCGCCCCTGCGTGGGGCGGCTGGGTGTGGGGTTTTTCGGCGCCCTCTGTCAGAGTTCGGCCCCTGGTTTGACCGGGGGCCGTTTCCTTCTGTGATCACCCCCCGCTACGGCTTTGCCATCTCTTTACAACCTGTTCCGGGGCTGTCTCGTCTCTTCGTCCGATCCGTCAACGGACCGATGAAGGAGAGCGATTCATGCGACTCATGCCGCGAACGGGCCTCGCCGCCCTGGTAGTTGCGGGCACCGCCCTGTTGGTGGGCGCGGCGCCCGCGCTGGCCGACGGCGGGACGCCGGCGCCCGTCCCCACCACCGCGGACCGGAGCGTGTCCCCGGCCCCCACCGAGGCGGGCGGCGACGCGACCCCGGTGCCGGCCCCGACCGAGGCCGGCACGGCTCCGTCCGCCGCTCCGAGCCAGGTCGGTGTCGTGCCGCGGGGTGGGGCCGACACCGGTGTCGGGGAGCCCTCCGAAGGACACGGCGGGCTGATCGGCGGCAGCGCGGCCGCGGTGCTCGCGGCCGCCGGCACGGGCTTCTACGTCGTACGGCGCCGGAGGGCGACCGGCGCATGAGTCCGCTCTCCAGGCGCGCCCTGATCCTGACGGCCCTGGCGGCGCCGCTGGTGGCCGGCTGCGCCGGCGACCCGGCGGAGCCTGCTGTTCCGGGCGCCGCCGCACGTACGCCGGGTACCTCCTCCGCCCCCTCCGTCCGGGCGGCGCGTCCCCTCGCGCGCTCGGTGCCGGTCGGGCTGCGGATTCCGGCTATCGGGGTCGACACCGAGGTCATGCGGCTGGGGCTGGCCGCCGACGGCAGCGTGCGGGTTCCCCCGGTCGAGGAACACGACCGCGCGGGATGGTACGAGAACTCGCCGACGCCGGGACAGACCGGGCCGTCGGTGATCCTCGCCCATGTCACGGTCGGCACGTACGGGGACGGTGTGTTCCGGCACCTCGACCGGCTGCGCCGGGGCGACCGGATCGGGGCGCGTCTGGAGAACGGCACGACGGCCGAGTTCGCCGTCACCGAGGTGACGACCGTCGAGAAGGCGGAGTTCCCGACCGAGGAGGTCTACGGGAACGTGGACCGGCCAGAACTGCGTCTCATCACGTGCGGCGGCCCGCGTTCCGGCGACGGATACCGCGACAACGTGATCGTCTTCGCCACCCTGACTCCCGCGGGAGAACGTTGAAACGGCCCGCTCGGTCCCGCGAGAGGGCGGCGTCCGAGTTGTTCGCCGCCCTCTACCCGCGCCTCGCCGGCTGGTGCCGGCGCCTCGTCGACGACGACGAGACGGCGCACGAGATCGCCTCGGAGGCGTTCACCCGGCTCTGGGCCCGCTGGACGGCCGTGGCGGAGCCCCAGGGCTTCCTCTTCGTCACCGCCGCCAACCTGGTCCGCGACCACTGGCGCAAGCTCGAACGCGAGCGCCGGGCGCTGCGCCGGGCCACCGTCGAGGCCGTCGTCGCCCCGTCCGCCGAGCCGGCCGACCCCTCGGTGCGGCTGCTCGTGCAGTCCCTGCCCGACCGGCTGCGCGTCCCGATCCTGCTGCACTACTACGCTGACATGCCGATCCGGGAGGTGGCCGTGCTGACCGGGCGCAAGGAAGGAACCGTCAAGGCCGACCTGCACGCGGCCCGCGAACTGCTCCGCGCCCACCTGAGGAGAAGCCTTGATCACACCCACTGACGACTTCGACGACGGCCCGGACCTCGACCCCGACGACCCTCTGACCGTCATCCTGGGCGCCGTCCCCGGCCATCTCGGCCCACCGCCCGGCCGCTACGAGGAGATCCGCCGCGGAGCCGTCCGCCGCCGGCTGCTGCGGACCGTCGTCGGGGTCGGCGCGACCTGCGGGATCGCCGCGTTCGCCGTGCTGCTGCCGCTGCACCTGACGGGGTCCGACGCGCCCGCGCGTCCCACCGTCCCGCTGGCCCCGCCGTCGGTGAGCGGTCCGCCGACCGTGCCGTCGCCGGCATCGTCGCCCTCGCCCGAGCCGGCCACCGAGCGCCCTACCGAGGGGGTCACGCCGGCCCCGGACCCGCGGACGTCGACTGCCCCCGTCGACACCGCTGTCCCGACCCCCGAACGCGGCCGCGGTCAGTCGCCGGAACCGACCACGGCCGGTGAGCCGAGCGGGTCGTCGTCGGCCCGGCCCACTCCCTCCGCGGAGCCGTCCGCGGTCTCGCGGGGGTGAGTCCGCCGGGCCGTCACTTGAGCGCGGCCATGGCGATGCGCTGGGCCACCGGGTTCATGTCCTGGCCCTTGGCGTCGGTGGAGTTGACCGAGTAGACGAGGGTGCGGCCGAGGTCGCGGGTGCCGGCGATCAGCGTGTTGTAGCCGTACCGGCCGCCCGACTTGAGCCAGTAGACCTTCCCCTCGTACGGGAAGCGCTGGAGCCCGGCGCTGTAGGTGGCGCCGTCGATGTGCGCCGGGACCGTGAACATCTCCCGCAGTTGGGGCCCGGGGACGAGGCGGCCCCGGAAGAGGGAGGTGAGGAGACGTTCCAGGTCCGCGGTCGTGGAGATCATGTCGCCGGCCGCGAACCGGTCCGACTGGTTCCACTCGGTGACGTCCACGAACTCCGTCGTCCCGTCGGCCCCCTTCACCGCTTGGTAGCCGCGGTTGTGCGGACCGGCGATGCGCGGCTCGGCGCCGGGGAAGTAGGTGTCCTTCATGCCCGCGGGCGCCAGGACCAGGCGGGTGGCCTCGGAGGCGTACGAGCGGCCGGTCACCTTCTCGATCAGCAGGCCCAGGATCGTGTAGTTGATGTTCAGGTAGTGCTGTTGCGCGCCCGGGCGGAACTCCGGCCCCTTCGCCGCCGCCGAGGCCGCGACCTGCTGCGGAGTGAGTGTGTCGAAGCGGTGCGCGTACACCTCCTCGAAGGAGTTGCCGAGGCCGTCGCCCGCCGGGATGCCGCTGGTGTGGTTGAGCAGCTGCCGTACGGTGACCGGCCGGAACCTCCCGCCGAGCAGCCCGGGCAGATAGTGCTGGATCGGCGTGTTCAGGTCGATCCGCCGCTCGGCCGCCAGGCGCAGGACGGCCGCCGCCGTCACCACCTTCGTCGTGGAACCGGCCCGGAAGCGGGCGTCGGGGTCGGCCGGCGAGGCGCTCGCCAGGTCGTGCACGCCCGCGCTCCCGCGCCAGGCGCCGTCGGTGCCGCCGACCCGGACGAGGGCGGCGGTCGCGTCCTGGTCGGGGAGTCCGGCGAGCGCGGCGGTCAGCGCTTCGGCGTCGGGGGCGGTCGCGGGGCGGGTCGGGGTCGAAGCCGGGGCCGCGGTGGAGGCCGGGGCCTGCGCAGGCGCCGCGGCGGCGGTCGCGGCCAGCGGGCCCGCGGTGAGGACGGCCACCAGGGAGGCGGCGAGGACGGCGGTGCGACGGCGAGCGTGCATACGGGGGCTCCAGAGGAAGGGGGCCGGAGGACTCGCCACGATCTTCCGCCGGTGCGCGCCCACCGCGGATCGTCGCCGAGGAGGGTGCCCGACCCTGGGGAAACCCTGAGCAACTTCTTTACGGAGTAGGTGAGTTACTCGGGTAGCCCCTTACGGGTGCCGTCCCGGACCCCATGGGTCCCGCTGCCGGACCGGGGGGGGTGGCCGGGGTCGCGGCCTGGGGCGGCCCGGTCGGCCCGGGCCGGTTCGCAGGGCGAAAAGTGTTATCCGGGTGCCGTCCCGGTCGTCTCCCTGGGTGTGATCTCCGACATTGCCCACAGCGGGGTCCCGGCTGAGAGGGTGCGGGCATGAGCACGTACGCCGAGGCCGGCCGGCACTGGCGCGCCACCATCGCCGACGCGCAGGCCGGCGACCGGCGGGCGCTGGACGAGTTGGTGGCGGGCTGGCTGCCGCTGGTCTACAACATCGTCGGCCGCGCCCTGAACGGCCACGCCGACGTCGACGACGTCGTGCAGGAGACCATGCTGCGCGCCGTCGACAACCTCGGCTCGCTGCGCGACCCCGACAGCTTCCGGTCCTGGCTGGTGGCGATCGCCGTGCGGCAGATCCGGGACCGCGCCCGCCGCAGGACGCCGCAGCGCCTGGCGGAGAGCGTACCCTCCGGCGAAGCCGCCGACTTCGCCGAACTCACCGTCCTCAGGTTGCAGTTGGAGGGCCAGCGCCGCGAGGTCGCGGAGGCGGCACGCTGGCTCGACGACGAGGACCGGCACCTGCTGTCCCTGTGGTGGCTGGAGGTCGCGGGCGAGCTCACCCGTCGCGAGCTGGCCGCGGCCGTCGGCATCAGCCGGCAGCACGCCGCCGTACGCGTCCAGCGGGTCAAGGAGCGTCTCGAGGTCTCCCGGGGCATCGTGCGCGCCCTCGACGGCGCCTGCTCCGACCTGCGCGGACTGACCGCCCGCTGGAACGGCCGGCCGGACTCCGTGTGGCGCAAGCGGCTGGCCCGGCACATCCGCGGCTGCGGCTACTGCGGCGACGCCCGCGAGTCCGTCGTACCGGCGGAACGGCTGCTCGTCGGGATCGCGCTGGTCCCGGTGCCGGCCGGGTTCACGATCTCCCTGGCCCTCGGCGGCAAGACGGCCGCCGCGGCCACCGGCACGGCCTCCGTCGGCTGGTCCGCGAAGGTGCTGACCGCGCTCACCAAGCCGGCCGTCGCGGTCACGGCCGGCGCGACACTCGCCGCGGGCGGCGCCTACGTCGTCGTACAGACCCCCGACGACCCGCCCGCCCGCGCGGCCGTCGTGCCCACGACGGCGAGCGTGGCCGCCGCACCGTCCTCCCCCGGCCCGTCCCCGTCCCGCTCCGGCGCGCCGTCGCCGTCCCCCTCGGCGTCGGCGAGCGAGCGCGGGACGGACCGGTACGGCAGCGTCGTCGACGCCGTCGACCGCGCGCCCGACCCGGACACACCGCCCGCCGCCCTGCCCGAGCGGCCCGCGTCCGGCGTCACCAGCACCGGCGGCGCGCACGCCACCATGAACCACCGCGGGGACGGCGTGACGCTCAGCGGCCGGGGATATGTCCTCGTGCGCTGGCAGATATCGCCGCAGTACCGGTCGGGCGCCCTGGCCATGCCGAGCTGGACGGGGCTGAAGGGCAAGCTCTTCCACGTGGCGTCGGGCGGCGGCCGTCGGATGGACGACCCGGTCAGCGCCACGGACACCACCGCCACCGGCATGGGCAGCGCGGCAACCGGCTACATCGTCCTGCCGTCCGGCACCCAGCAGATGTGGCAGAACGAGTACTTCTACCTCGCAGGCAGCGTCACCCTCACCGTGAACGAGCGGGGTGCCGACTACGGCCTCAACGTCTTCCCGACGACCTTCGACGCCGTGGAGAAGGACGTCACGAGCGGCCCCGGCCAGGGCGCCGGGCGCTACGGCCTGGTCCGTGACACCGGCGAGGACGACACACCGGTTCCGCAGTACGTCACCCGCGAGACGCCTGCCGACCCGGCGACGGTCCCTCAGGCCTCGCGCGTGTAGCGGTCCTGGGCCCGGGTCACCTCGTCCCCGTGGTCATGCGCCCAGGCGCCGAAGGCCTGGATCGGCGGGAGCAACGTCCGTCCCAGGGAGGTGAGTTCGTACTCCACCCGGGGCGGCGACCCGCCGTACGCCCGCCGCGTGACGAGCCCGTTGGACTCCAGCCGGCGCAGCGTCTGCGTCAGCACCTTCTGGCTGATCCCGCCGATGCGCGCCCGTAGCTCACCGGGGCGGCCGGGTCCGTCCTTGAGGGCCCAGATCACCACCGGGTTCCAGGTGTGGGAGACGAGGTCGAAGGCGAGCCGGGTCCTGCAGTCGGCGAGGAACGCGAGGTCGGTGTCCACGTACCGAATGGTGCCTGAACGCCTCCCTACTGTCGTGGGAGATCCATGGAACGCAGATCCGCGGAACGCACGTCCGCGGCTCGGGATCCATGGCCCGGAGATCCGTGGACAGGAGGAGGAGCCGTGCGCGTGGGGATTCTCGGTACGGGCGGTATGGCGGACGCGCTGGGCACGCAGTGGCGGCGGGCCGGTCACGAGGTGGTCGTCGGGGGCCGTTCGGGAGGGCTGCGGGAGGCGGCGGCGGCCGGGACGGACGCGGTGCTGCTCGCGGTGCCGTACGAGGCCGTGGTCGAGGTGGTCGGCGGGCTGCGGGAGGCCTTGCGCGGGCGGGTCCTGATCGACTGCACCAATCCGGTGGGCCGGGATTTCGGCCTGCTCACGGCGGGCGGCCCGTCGGCGGCCGAACGCATCGCCGCCGCCGCGCCGACCGCGCAAGTGGTGAAGGCCTTCAACCTGTGCCACGTCGACGTCTGGCGCCTGACCCCGCCCGTCTTCGACGGCCGCCCCCTGGCGGTCCCGCTGTGCGGGGACGACGACGCGGCCCTGTCGGTCGTACGCCGGCTCGTCCGCGATCTCGGCTGCGAGCCGCTGAACGCGGGGGGACTCGACAGGGCCGGTCTGCTGGAGGCGACGGCGGCGCTGCTGATCCGGCTGTGGCTCGGCGAGGGAGCGGACGCCCAGGCGATCTCGCCGCCGGCGTACGCGGCGGGGCCGTCCCCTTCCGGGGTCAGCTCCGCCCGCGCGGTCGGCCCCGCTCGCGCAGAGCCGTAAGCACCTCGATCCGGTTGGTGGTGATGGAGTCGACGCCCAGGTCGATGAGCCGGCGCATGGAACGGCGGGTGTCGGGGGTCCAGACGGAGAGCAGGTGACCGCCGTGGCGGACGCGGGCGGCCAGGTCCCGGTCCACCAGGGAGAAACGGTAGTTGAGCCAGCGCGGCTTCACCGCGTCGAGCAGCGCGGGCCGCGGAGGCGCCAGGCTGGTGCAGGTCAGGGCGATCTCGGCGGACGGATCGGCGGCGCGCACGGCCAGCATCGCCGTGGCGTCGGCGCAGTAGTAGACCCGGTCCGCCGCCCCGGCCTCACGGACGGCGTCGACGATCCGCCGTGCCGTGCGCACCTCCCGCGTCCCCGGCAGATCGAGCATCAGCCGGCTGCCGTCGGTGGCCGCGAGCGCCTCCTCGAGGGTCGGCACCGCGCCGGCCGTCAGCCCGCGCACCTCGGCGGCGGACAGCGACAGCAGCGGCCGGTCCTGCTCCCACAGCCGCTTCAGCGTGGCGTCGTGCAGCAGTACGGGCACACCGTCCCGGGTGAGCCGTACGTCGAGCTCGACGGCGTCCGCGCCCAGGGCGAGCGCGGAACGCAGCGAGTCGACGGTGTTCTCACGGAAGCGGTAGGGGTCGCCGCGATGGGCCACGGCAGTCACGTTGCGCATGGGGCCCATTGTGGCGGCCGCCGGTCCTCAGGGGGCGAGCCGGTCCGTCGTGTAGGCGTCGATCTCGGCCCTGATACGCGCCTTGCCGACCTCGTCCAGGAAGGACGCGTCGACCGCGTTCTTGGCGAGGGCGGCGAGACCCCGCTCGTCGAGATCGAGGAGGCGGGCGGCGACCGCGTACTCGTTGTCGAGGTCGGTGCCGAACATGGGCGGGTCGTCGGAGTTGATCGTGACCAGGACACCGGCCCGCACGAACTCCTTGATCGGGTGCTCGTCCAGGGTGCGGACCGCGCGCGTGGCGATGTTCGAGGTCGGGCACACCTCCAGGGCGATGCGGTGCTCGGCGAGGTGCGCGAGCAGCTTCTCGTCCTGCGCGGAACTGGTGCCGTGCCCGATGCGCTCGGCGCGCAGGTGGGTCAGCGCGTCCCACACCGTCTGCGGTCCGGTGGTCTCGCCGGCGTGCGGCACCGACCGCAGCCCGGCGGCGATGGCCCGGTCGAAGTAGGGCTTGAACTGCGGGCGGGGTACGCCGATCTCGGGCCCGCCGAGCCCGAAGGAGACCAGGCCCTCGGGCCGGATCCGGTCGTCGGTGGCGAGCCGCGTCGTCTCCTCGGCGGCCTCCAGGCCGGCCTCGCCGGGGATGTCGAAGCACCAGCGCAGCACGGTGCCGAACTCCGCCTCGGCCGCCTTGCGGGCGTCCTCGATAGCGTCCATGAAGGCGAGTTCGTCGATGCCGCGCCGGGTCGAGGAGAACGGGGTGATGGTCAGCTCGGCGTACCGCACCTGCTGACGGGCCAGGTCCCGGGCGACCTCGTACGTCAGCAGCCGGACGTCCTCCGGAGTGCGGATGAGGTCCACGACGGACAGGTACACGTCGATGAAGTGGGCGAAGTCGGTGAACGTGAAGTAGTCGACCAGGGCCTCGGGGTCGGTGGGCACCTTGGAGTCGGGGTGCCGGGCGGCCAGCTCGGAGACGATGCGGGGGGAGGCGGAACCGACGTGGTGGACGTGCAGTTCGGCCTTGGGGAGCCCGGCGATGAAGGCGTGCACGTCACGGGCGCCGGACGCGGCGGCCGCGGTGGGACCGGCGGGCGCACCGGAGACGGGGGAGCCGGGGGCGGGGGAGCCCGGGGCTGCGGCGGATGCGTCGAAGCGGTCGGTCATGGGGTCCTCCCCGGGACGGCGCCCCGGGCCGAGCGGGCCGGACGGGACGCGGGTGATCGGCTGATCGATGACTCGGGATCATCGTAGGCGGAGCGGTCCCGGAGAAGGCCGTCGGCCTCGGCCGCGGCACGGGCCGCCGCCGTGTCGCGGACCGTTCCGCGACCGCACGGGCCGCCGCCCACCGCACCGGCCCCGGGCCGTAACATGACGGAACGTACGCAGAGCGGAACGGTGTACGGACGACGGAACGCACGAAGGAACGCGCAGGACGGTACGCGCAGGACCGAACGCCTGGCGGAACGCGGGGCAGAGGGCGACAGAGGGGATCCACGCATGTCCGACGACGCGCCGACTCCGGCCGGTGACGCCGCCCGGGATCCGTGGCCCGCGCCCGCTCCGGACGGGGCCGACGGTCCGCAGGACGCGGCTCCCAAGGTGCCGTTGGACAAGGGACGGACGGCGGACACGAGCACGTCGGGCACCGCGGGCACCTCGGAGAGCGGGGCCGGCTCGGCAGGTTCGCCCGTCGCGCCGAACCCCTGGGCGGCCCCCGGCGACAGCGCGCGGAGCGGGCCCGGCCACACGATCGCCGCGAACGAGACGCCGCCCCCGGAACCCGCACCCGCCCCCGTCCCCCCGGGCCAGGCGCCGCCGGCCGTCCACGACCAGTGGACGGTCACCGCGCTGCCCAGCGTGCCCCCGCCGCCCGCGGACGCCATCCCGCAGCCCTGGGCCACGCCCTTCGGGAACCCGCCGATGAACGATCCGTTCGGGTCCTTCCCACCGCCTTATCCCGGCACGGCGGCGGCCGGCGGCCCGCCCGTCAACCCCTTCGGTCCGCCCGGCCCGGGCGGGGCGGTTCCTCCGCCGCCCCTCGCGCCCCACGGGCCGGGCCGGATCCCGTACGGATATCCGGGCGGCTACGGCTACCCGACCCCGCCCTCTTACGGGGGCGGTTTTCCCGGCCCCTACGGCTGGCCCGGCGGGGCGGGGGACAGCAACGGCATGGGCATCGCCGGACTCGTGCTCGGGATCGTCTCCGCCGTCGGCTTCTGCATGTGGCCGCTGGCCGTCGTGCTCGGCGTCCTCGGCGTCACCTTCGGCGCGGTCGGGCGGGGGAAGGCCAGGCGGGGCGAGGCCTCGAACCCCGGGCAGGCGCTGGCCGGGATCATCTGCGGAAGCGTGGGCATCGCGCTCGCGATCGGACTGGGCGTGCTGGTGATCGTGCATTCCTGAGGCCCCGGCGGGTGCCGGTCCGGCGGCAGGTGCGAGCGCCGGCGACTCCGCCCGGCCGTCCACCTCGGCGAGCCCGGGGTTGTAGCGGAAGGACGGGGACAGGGGGAGCCGGGTGCCCCGCAGCAGCCGCGGGCCGCGCCCCGCCGCAGCCGCGCCCCGCCGCAGCCGGGGCTCAGGCCGCCGCCCGCACCCTCTCCCGGGCCTCCATCAGCGCGAACCCCAGCAGGTTCGGCCCCCGCCAGCGCTGCGGATCCATCGCCGCCTCGTCGTCCGCCGCGAGGCCGATGCCCCAGACGCGGTCCACGGGGCTCGCCTCCACCAGCACCCGCTCGCCGGTGTTCAGCAGGAAGGCCCGCAGCCCCGCGTCCGAGGAGAACTTGTGGACGCTGCCCTCGACCACGATCCGGAACCGCTCCCGCTGCCAGGTCGCCTCGTCGAAGCCGCGCACCAGCCGCCCCTCCTTCTTCGCCTGGGCCGGTGACTTCGCGGCCAGCGCCCGCTTCTCCGCTTCCGCATCCTCGAAGAGGCGGGCCTTCGCCGCCATCATCCAGTGCTCGGCCGTCGGATAGGCGACCCCCTCGGCCACGAAGGGTGACGGCCACCACTGGCTCAGGCAGCTCGAGCCCAGCCGGCCGTCGGGCCGCGGGCGGTGCCCCCAGAAATGCAGATACTTGATCTTCGCCCCTGTCCGGACCTGCCTGACCAGGGCCTCCCGGCTGTCGATCTTCTCCATGCACGCGAGTGTGGCACGCGCCACTGACAGTGCGTCCCGCCTTTTCCACTCCGACTCGACACCTGGTCGACCCGTCACCGACAGATTCCGTCGCGTAACCAAAAGGCAACAACGGAATCACTTGTTGGAGTGCCCTTGCTCTGTCAGGATCGGCAATCAAATCAAGCTGGAGCTACGCCAGCCGCCGCCGCGCACAGCGGGGCGAAGGCGGAGGAGAGCGACATGCAGGACCGGTTCCCCGCACAGGAACGTTTCGCGGACGGCGCTCAGTACATCGGGGGCCGTCTCCGGCACGGCACATCCGGCCGGACCCACGCCGTGATCGACCCCGCTACCGGCGAGGAGGTCTTCACCTACGAGCTGGCCGGCGCCGACGACGTCGACGCGGCGGTCGCCGCCGCCCGCGCCGCCTTCCCGGGCTGGGCCGGGGCCACGCCGGGCGAGCGCTCCGACGCGCTGCACCGGTTCGCCGCCGTCCTCGCCGACCGGGCCGAGGAGTTCGCCCGCGCCGAGTCCCTCCAGTGCGGCAAGCCGCTGAAGCTGACCCGCGAGTTCGACGTGCCGGGCACCATCGACAACACCGCGTTCTTCGCCGGCGCGGCCCGCCACCTCGCGGGCCAGTCCGCCGGTGAGTACTCCGGCGACCACACCTCCTACGTCCGCCGCGAACCCATCGGCGTCGTAGGCTCCATCGCGCCCTGGAACTACCCCCTCCAGATGGCCGCCTGGAAGATCCTCCCGGCGATCGCGGCGGGCAACACCATCGTGCTCAAGCCCGCCGAGCTCACCCCGCTCACCTCGCTGCTCTTCGCCCAGGCGGCGACGGAGGCCGGGATCCCCGACGGTGTGATCAACATCGTCACCGGGACCGGACGGGAGGCGGGTGAGCGCCTCGTCGGGCATCCCGACGTCGCCATGACCTCCTTCACCGGTTCCACCGCCGTCGGCAAGCGCGTCGCCGAGGTCGCCACCGCGACCGTGAAGCGGCTCCACCTGGAGCTGGGCGGCAAGGCGCCCTTCGTCGTCTTCGACGACGCCGACCTGGAGGCCGCCGCCAACGGCGCGGTCGCGGGAGCGCTCATCAACACCGGGCAGGACTGCACGGCCGCCACGCGCGCGTACGTGCAGCGTCCCCTCTACGAGGCGTTCGTCGAGCGGACGGCCGCCCTGATGGAGACCGTCCGGCTCGGCGATCCCTTCGCCCCCGGCACCGACCTCGGCCCGCTGGTCTCGCACGTCCAGCGCGACCGGGTCGCCGCCTTCGTCGACCGGGCGCGTGGCTACGCGCGCGTGGTGACCGGCGGTGAGGTTCCGCAGGGGGATCTCAAGAACGGCGCGTACTACCGCCCGACCCTGATCGCGGACGCCGCGCAGGACAGCGAGGCCGTCCAGTCCGAGATCTTCGGGCCGGTCCTGGTGGTCCTGCCCTTCGACGGCGACGACGAGGGCATCGCGCTCGCCAACGACACCCCCTACGGGCTGGCGGCCTCCGCGTGGAGCCGGGACGTCTTCCGGGCGAACCGCGCCACGCGCGAGATCAAGGCCGGGTGCGTGTGGGTCAACGACCACATCCCGATCATCAGCGAGATGCCTCACGGCGGCTACAAGTCCTCCGGCTTCGGCAAGGACATGTCGGTGTATTCGTTCGAGGAGTACACCCAGGTAAAGCACGTTATGTTCGATAACACGGCGGTGGCCCGCAAGCCCTGGCACCGCACCATCTTCGGGGACTGTTAGAGCGACGACGACCGGCCGCCGACCACGGCCGACCCTCCCGAAAGGGCACCACGCGCATGGCAAGTTACGAGCCCGACCGCCTGAGCCCGGCCCAAGTGGCCGCCATGCGGCGCAGTCTCCGCAACGGCAGGGCGGCGATGACCCGACGGTCGCTGCTGCGCGCCTCCACGGGAGGCGCCCTGGCGCTGGGCGGCCTCGGCGCGCTCAGCGCCTGCGGAATCCCCGCGGCCGGCAAGACCGAGGGCGGCACGGCCGCCGACGACCATTCGGCCGAGGAGAAGACCGTCAGCTTCTCCAACTGGACCGAGTACATGGACGTCGACGACAGCGGCAAACACCACCCGACGCTCGACGCCTTCACCGAGCGGACCGGCATCAAGGTCAAGTACACCGAGGACATCAACGACAACAACGAGTTCTTCGGCAAGATCAAGCCGCAGCTCGCCGCCGGTCAGGACACCGGCCGCGACATCGTCGTCCTCACCGACTGGCTGGCCGCCCGCCTCATCCGCCTCGGGTGGGTCCAGAAACTGGACCCGTCCAACCTGCCGCACGCCTACGCCAACCTGTCGGGCCAGTTCCGCAGCCCCGACTGGGACCCGGGCCGGGCGTACTCGTATCCCTGGCAGGGCATCTCCACGGTGATCGCCTACAACAAGAAGGCGCTCGACGGCATCGAGGTGAAGTCGGTCTCCGACCTGCTCGACAACCCCAAGCTGAAGGGCCGCGTCGGCTTCCTCACCGAGATGCGCGACAGCATGGGCATGACGCTGCTGGACATGGGCAAGGACCCGGCGAAGTTCACCGACGACGACTACGACGCCGCGATCGCCCGCCTCCAGAAGGGCGTCGACAGCGGCCAGATCCGCCGCTTCACCGGCAACGACTACACCTCGGACATCACCAGTGGCGACTTCGCGGCCTGCATCGCCTGGGCCGGTGACGTCGTACAGCTGAAGGCGGACAGCCCCGACGTCGACTTCGTCATCCCGGACAGCGGCTATCTGACGTCCAGCGACAACATGCTGATCCCCAACAAGGCGCGTCACAAGACGAACGCCGAACGGCTCATGGACTACTACTACGAGCCGGAACCGGCCGCCGAACTCGCCGCGTACATCAACTACGTCTGCCCCGTGGACGGCGTGAAGGACGCGCTGGCGAAGATCGACGAGGATGCGGCGAACAACCCGCTGATCATCCCTGACAAGGCCATGCAGGCGAAGTCGCACTCCTTCCGCTCGCTGAGCTCGAAGGAAGAGACCGCCTACGAGGCGAAGTTCGCGAAGCTCACTGGGGCGTGACGACGATGAAGACGACCAACAGCGGCAGCGGCGACGTCCGCCTGACCGGCATCAGCAAGACCTACGGCTCCTTCACCGCCGTCCACCCGCTCGACCTGACCGTCCCGCAGGGCTCCTTCTTCGCCCTGCTCGGTGCATCCGGCTGCGGCAAGACCACCACCCTGCGCATGATCGCGGGCCTGGAGGAACCCTCCTCCGGGACCGTCCACCTCGGCGACCAGGACGTGACGGCACTCCCGCCGTACAAGCGCCCCGTGAACACCGTCTTCCAGTCCTACGCCCTCTTCCCGCACCTCGACATCTTCGAGAACGTCGCCTTCGGCCTGCGCCGGCGCGGCATCAAGAGCGTGAAGAAGCAGGTCGAGGACATGCTGGAACTCGTACAACTCGGCGAACAGGCCCGTAAGAAGCCGCACCAGCTCTCCGGCGGGCAGCAGCAGCGGGTCGCCGTGGCCCGCGCGCTGATCAACAAGCCCGGGGTGCTGCTCCTCGACGAACCCCTCGGCGCCCTCGACCTCAAGCTGCGCCGCCAGATGCAGCTGGAGCTCAAGCGCATCCAGACCGAGGTGGGCATCACCTTCGTCCACGTCACGCACGACCAGGAGGAGGCCATGACGATGGCCGACACGGTCGCGGTGATGAACGCGGGCCGGGTCGAGCAGCTCGGGTCGCCGGCCGACCTCTACGAGAACCCGAACACCACCTTCGTCGCCAACTTCCTCGGCACGTCGAACCTCATCGAGGCCGAGGTCGACACCAAGAACGGCGACGACATCGTGCTGAAGGCGGGCGGCGGCAAGCTCGTCCTGCCCGAGTCGCGCTGCTCCGCGCCCACGACGACGGGCGGCAAGGTGCTGGTCGGCGTCCGGCCGGAGAAGATATCCCTCACCCACGCCGACGACGCCGGTGCGATCCCCGAGGGACGCAACCGCATCACCGGCAGGATCGCCAACTCCTCGTTCATCGGCGTCTCCACCCAGTACGTCATCGACAGCACGGTCTGCCCCGAGTTCGAGGTCTACGCCCAGAACATCGACCGGGACGCCCGGCTCGCCCCCGGCGCCGAGGTCGTCCTGCACTGGAGCCCCGCCCACACGTTCGGCCTCGACGCCGCCCAGGACATCGACGCCGGCATCCAGGAAGAGGCGGCGCTCTGATGGCGACGCTCACCGAGGCGCCCCCGCCTCTCTCCCCGACGGCGCCGACGGAGAAGCCGCCCCGCAAGCGCGGGCGCCTGACGCCGTACTGGCTGCTGCTGCCCGGTCTGCTCTGGCTGTTCGTGTTCTTCGCGCTGCCGATGATCTACCAGGCCTCCACCTCCGTGCAGACGGGCTCCCTGGAGGAGGGCTACAAGGTCACCTGGCACCTCGCGACCTACTGGGACGCGCTGAGCGAGTACTGGCCGCAGTTCCTGCGCTCGGTCCTCTACGCGGCCGCCGCGACCGTCCTGTGCCTGGTGCTCGGCTACCCGCTGGCCTATCTGATCGCCTTCCGGGCCGGCCGCTGGCGGAACCTGATCATGATCCTGGTGATCGCGCCGTTCTTCACCAGCTTCCTGATCCGCACCCTCGCCTGGAAGACGATCCTCGCGGACGGCGGCCCGGTCGTCGGCGCCCTCAACACCCTGCACGTCCTCGACGTCACCAGCTGGCTCGGCTGGACCGCGGGCGACCGGGTGCTGGCCACCCCGCTCGCGGTGGTCTGCGGCCTGACGTACAACTTCCTGCCGTTCATGGTCCTGCCGCTCTACACCTCGCTCGAGCGCATCGACGGGCGGCTGCACGAGGCGGCCGGCGACCTGTACGCCAAGCCGGTCACCACCTTCCGCAAGGTCACCTTCCCGCTGTCGATGCCGGGCGTGGTCTCCGGGACGCTGCTGACCTTCATCCCGGCGGCCGGCGACTACGTCAACGCGGAACTCCTCGGCTCGACGGACACACGCATGATCGGAAACGTGATCCAGACGCAGTTCCTGCGGGTCCTGGACTATCCGACGGCGGCGGCACTCTCGTTCATCCTGATGGCCGCGATCCTTTTCATGGTCACTCTCTACATCCGCAGGTCCGGGACGGAGGATCTGGTCTAAATGCCCTTCGTCAACTGGCTCAAGCGCCATTTCGTGGTCATCGCGGGACTTCTCACGCTCGCCTATCTCCTGCTGCCGAACGTCGTCGTCACGGTGTTCTCCTTCAATAAACCGAAGGGCCGCTTCAACTACCAGTGGCAGCAGTTCTCCACCGACGCCTGGAAGGACCCGTGCGGGGTCTCCGGGCTGTGCGGCTCGCTGTCGCTCAGCCTCCAGATCGCGGTCTGGGCGACCATCGGCGCGACCGCGCTGGGCACGATGATCGCCTTCGCGCTCGTCCGCTACCGCTTCCGCGCGCGGGGCGCCGTCAACTCGCTGATCTTCCTGCCCATGGCGATGCCCGAGGTCGTCATGGCCGCCTCGCTGCTCACCCTGTTCCTGAACCTGGGCGCCCAGTTGGGATTCTGGACGATCCTCATCGCGCACATCATGTTCTGCCTCAGCTTCGTGGTGACGGCGGTGAAGGCGCGCGTCATGTCGATGGACCCGCGCCTGGAGCAGGCCGCCCAGGACCTGTACGCCGGACCGGCGCAGACGTTCCTGCGCGTCACACTGCCCATCGCCGCCCCCGGAATCGCCGCCGGCGCGCTGCTCGCCTTCGCGCTCTCCTTCGACGATTTCATCATCACCAATTTCAACGCGGGCTCCACCGTCACCTTCCCCATGTTCGTCTGGGGTTCGGCGCAGCGCGGAACGCCCGTTCAGATCAATGTCATCGGTACGGCCATGTTCCTCATCGCCGTACTGTTCGTACTGACCTCGATGGTCATCGGGAATCGCCGCAACAAGCAAAAGGCGTAATCGGAAAAGCCCCTGTAGGGAGTTGAAATCATGGCCCCGAGCGCCATGAACCGGTGGATCACTTCTCTTTCCGACGCACAGCCGGTCTCGTACTGGCTGGAGGATCCCGGGAAGCCGCACCCGGAACCCGCGCTCACCGGCCCGGTGACCTGCGATCTGCTGGTCGTCGGCGGCGGCTACAGCGGACTGTGGACCGCCCTCGTCGCCAAGGAGCGCGAACCGCAGCGGGACGTGGTGCTGCTGGAGGGCCGCGAGGTGGGCTGGGCCGCCTCGGGCCGCAACGGGGGCTTCTGCGCGGCCTCCCTCACCCACGGGCTGCCCAACGGGCTCGCCCGCTGGCCGGACGAGATCCACCGGCTGGAGGAGCTGGGGATGCGCAACCTCGACGAGATCGAGGCGGCGATCGCCCGGTACGGCATCGACTGCGACTTCGAGCGCACCGGCGAGATCGACGTCGCCACCGAGACGTACCAGGCGGGGGAACTGCGCGACTGGCACCGGGAGCTCGAAGGCAGGGGTCTCGCCGACGGGATCGAGTTCCTCGACGCGGACGCGGTGCGCGCGCAGGTCGCCTCGCCCACCTTCCAGGCGGGTCTGTACGACCGCCGGGGTGTGGCCATGCTCCATCCCGCCAAGCTCGCCTGGGGTCTGAAGCAGGCGTGCCTGCGCCTGGGCGTCCGGATCCACGAGCACACCCCCGCCCTGACCCTGAAGCCCTGCGGCGCAGGCATGGCCGTGGGCACCCCCTACGGGCAGGTGCGGGCCCGGCAGGTCGCGCTCGGCACCAACATCTTCCCCAACCTGGTCAGGCGGGTGCGGTCGTACACCGTGCCGGTCTACGACTACGCGCTCATGACCGAACCGCTGACCGCCGAGCAGCTCGACTCGATCGGCTGGAAGAACCGGCAGGGCCTCGGGGACTCGGCCAACCAGTTCCACTACTTCCGGCTGTCGGCCGACAACCGGATCCTGTGGGGCGGCTACGACGCGGTCTACCCCTACGGGGGCCGGGTGCGCGCCGAGTACGACGACCGGCCGGAGACGTACGCCAAACTCGCCGGGCACTTCTTCGGCTGCTTCCCGCAGCTCGAGGGCGTGCGCTTCACCCACGCGTGGGGCGGGGCGATCGACACGTGCTCGCGCTTCTCGGCGTTCTTCGGCACCGCGCACCGGGGGAAGGTGGCGTACGCGGCCGGGTACACCGGCCTGGGTGTCGGGGCCACCCGCTTCGGCGCCGAGGTGATGCTTGACCTGCTGGCGGGGGAGAGCACCGAGCGGACGTCGCTCGAGATGGTCCGCAAGAAGCCGCTGCCCTTCCCGCCCGAGCCCTTCGCCTGGACCGGCATCGCCCTCACCAAGTGGTCGCTGGCCCGCGCCGACGCGCACGGCGGGCGGCGCAACCTGTGGCTCAGGGCGATGGACCGGCTGGGGCTGGGCTTCGACAGCTGACCCGTCGGCTGCCCCCGGCCGACGGACAGCCGGCCGCCGGTCCACCCACCCGATCCGGTGAGATGTGATCCGGTTCACTCCAACGGGTTGCCCCGACCCGCGTAATGCCGACCGGAGACCTCCCTCTCCCTCATGACGCGTCCGCGTCCACGAGTGAAAGGGAGGTCTTCTCATGGCTGGGGCGAAGACGGCTGTCGAATGGCTGGCAGCCGTCGCACCGGATCCCGAGGCGTGCCGCTGGGAATGGGAGCGCAACCCCCTGGGGGTGGCGCTGCTGCCCGCGGGCAAGGCCTGGGACGTACTCATCCTGCCGGGCGAGCTCGGCTACCCCACCCTCGACGTGCTCACCCGGATCCTTCACCGGCCCGGGCCCGTGCTGGTCGACTTCGGAGACGCCCGCATGGGGTTCTTCGTGGCGCCCGGCACGGCCGCCCGCTGGCTCGGCACCGGCATCCGCACGGCCGGGGCCGGCACCTGGATCGTCGTGCCGTACCCGGGCCGCTCGACCCGGGGTGTCCGCTGGCTGGTCCAGCCGGACGGCTCCGGCACCCTGACCGATCCGGGGCTGCTGGAACTGGCGATGCACGAGGCGGCGGCGGGACTGGCCGGCGGAGAGGACGGCTGACCGACCGGACACCTCCGCCGCGGTACCCGGCCGCCGACCGGGTCCGGCCGGCGCGCCTCTACGTCCCCCCGACCGGGAGGCACGGCAGATCCCTTCACGTCGGCCGCCCGTGCGGCCGACGCGGACGCATCCGGCGAGGACCGGTTGCCCACCGCCGACTGCCCACCGCCGGCCGCCGGCCGCCGGCCGCCGGCCGCCGGCCGCCTGCCGCCCGAGCCGACGCCGACACTCTGCCTGCACCTGTGCCTGCCGCCGACGCCTACGCCTATGCCTGCACCTGTGCCTGCCGCCTGCGCCGGTGTCTGCTGCCCGAACCTGTGCCTGCCGCCGACGCCGACGCCGACGCCTATGCCGACACCTAAGCCTGCGCTTGTGCCTGCTGCCTGCGCTTACGCCGACGCTCGCTGCACCTATCTCTGCTGCCTGCGCCCACGCCCACGCCTGCGCCGGTGCCTGCCGCCTTCTGCCTGCCGCTTGCGCTTGTGCCTGCCGCCCGCGCTCTGCGCCGGTTCCTGCTGCCCGCGCTTGCGGTCTCTGCAACTGCGGCTGTGCCAGCCGTCCCTGCCTGCGCCTGTGCCGGCCCTCCGTGCCTGCGCCCGTGGCGGGCACCCGTGACGGCGGCGGATTCCCGATGGCCCTGGCATCCGTGACGGCGGCGGATTCCCGACGGCCCGTCGTGCTACTCCGTCGATGTCGCCTTCAGCGCGAGCCACAGCTCCATCCGGACGTCCGGGTCGTCCAGTGAGCGCCCGAGGATCTCCTCCACCCGCCGCATCCGGTAGCGCAGGGTGTGCCGGTGGACGCCCAGGTCGGCCGCCGCCGCGTCCCACTGGCCGTGGCGCGAGAGCCAGGCCCGCAGCGAGGCCACCAGATCACCGCGGCCGGTCGCGTCGTGCTCGTGCAGGGCGCGCAGCAGACCGTCCGCGAACGCCTTCACCGCGTCGTCCGCGAGCAGCGGCAGCACGGAGCCTGCCGCGAGCTGCTCGTGCTCCACGAAGACCCGGCCCCTGCGCCGCGCCACCGACAGCGCCTGTTCCGCCTGCTTGTACGCAGCCGCCGCCGCGATCGGCCCGGTCGGCGCGGACAGGCCCACGACGAGTCCGTCCTCGTCGCCGGAGTCCGGACCGACGCCCCCGGCCGCCCGCGCACTCTCCAGCGCCGCCGCGTACTGCGCGCCCGCCGCCACGGCCGCGCCCCCGTCCGCGACCAGGGCCACCAGCCGGTCGCCCTCGGGCACCACCAGCACGGCCTCTCCGGCCCGGGCGGCCGCCGACTCGACGACCTCGGTGAGACCGTCGAAGGGGTCGCCGCCTCCCTCGGCCGTGGCAGTGGCGGGCGACGCCGCGTCGGCGACGATCACCCGGAACGGGGCGTCGAGCAGACCGCCGTACAGGTCCCCCGCGACGGCCCGCGCATGGTCCGGTTCCCCCGCCAGCAGCATGCACAGCACCGCCGCGCCGATCCGCTGCTGCGCCGCGTGCAGCGAGCGGGAGCGTTCCGTGGTGAGGGTGAGCAGTGCGATGGCCGAATGGACGGCGTACCGCTCGGCGGTGCCGAGAGCCGAGGCGGTGCCGACGGCGAGCGCGGCGCGCGGGCGCCGGCCGGTGCCCAGGGAGTGCAGCTCGATCCGGTCGTCGTGCCGCTCGTCAGGTCCTGAGCGCTCCGTGCCCCCGCCGCCGCCCACCACCGCCGAGGCCGGCGCAGGCCGCTCCCGCAGCCGCTCCACCTCCGTCGTGAGCCGCGCCGCCCGACGGCCCGCCCACTCGGGCGCCGCCGCCACGACGGCGCCCGAGGCGTCGTACAGGGCCGCCCATCCGTCGACCTGCGCGGCGAGCGCGCGGAGCAGCCCCTGGGGGCCGTCCGTCAGCGCCTGTTTCGTCAGCTCGCGCTGGGCCGCGAACCCGGCCGTGACCGCCCGGTACTGGTCGGCCGCGATCGCCGCCGACACCGCCTTGCTGATCGCGAGGAAGGGCGTGCGGCGCGGTACCTCCAGCAGGGGCAGGCCCTCCTCCTCGGCCGCGTCCACGAGGGCCTTCGGGGTGTCCTCGTAGTTGACGCCGACGGCGAACCCCAGCCCGACCACCCCGGCCTTGGCCAGCCGCCGCACATAGCGCCGCATGGCCTCGGGGTCCTCCGCGTCCAGCTTGAGCGCGGTGATCAGCAGCAGCTCTCCGCCCTCCATGTACGGCACGGGGTCCGCGAGCTCGCTGACGTGCGCCCAGCGCACCGGCACGTCCAGACGGTCCCCGCCCGCGCGCACGGTCAGTTTCAGCGCGGAGTGATGGACGAGCGAGGCGAGCGTGGGAGGCATGGGGCCTTCAGGTCGGGGGAGCGATCGGCGGTCTGATCTTTTGGCCGCCGCGTATGAACGGTCTCTCCCGATTCTGCCTCACTGTAAGGACCGCGGACGCGTCGTCAGCCCCGCAGGTCGACCAGCAGCGGCGGCGCGTGCTCGCCCCGCACGTCCGTCAGGGACAGCACCGCGTGACCGGGCGGCACCTCGTGCGCCAGCCGGGACGCCGACCACCGCTCCCGCTCCACCTGGCGCACGGTCACCGCGTCCGTGGTCACCGCCTTGCCGGTCACCAGCTTGCGCAGGGCGTGGATGGCACGGGTCATCGGCTGGTCGGCGAAGACGGTGTGCTGGGCGACCTCGGTGGTCTCCACCCATTCGGTGCCCCAGGTCTGCGCGAACCTGCTGCCGTCCCAGGTGGTGATGCCGGAGAAGGCCATCCGGCAGCCGACGGCCCCGTACAGCGGTCCGTGCAGCGCCTCCGGCACGTCGCCGATCGAGCGCAGGGTGAGCACCACGCCCGCGTTCTGCGAGCGCAGCCGCTGGAGCCGGCGCACCGATCCCTCGGTGACCGTGCCCGTGGCGTCGTCCAGCACCAGACAGGCGAAGTGGTCGCGCCGCTCCCGTACGACGGTGTGGAACTGGGCGAGGACCAGCCGGGTGATCAGCCGGGCCGCCTCCTCGTGACCCCGCTCGGGCAGGTCGACGCGGACCCGCAGCGGGTGGTGGGCGACGGCGCGCAGCGAGAACGCCCGGTGCGCGTTGCTGCCGCCGCCGAAGAACTCCGCGAACGCCGGGCGGTTCAGCAGCGCCAGCCGGTCGGCGAGCGCGCGGCCCGCGTCGCCCGGGGTCCCCGTCTGCCGGACTCGTGCCGCCAGCTCACGGCGCATCACCTCGTCACCGGCCACGGCCTCGCGCAGCGCGGACAGCGCGGCCGGTTCGCCCTCGAGGAGTTCGCGCAGCTCGGGCAGGGTGGGGAAGCATCCGTGCGCGCTCCGGTAGGGGCCCAGCAGCTGGGCGAGGGCCGTGGTCGCGCTCTGGCCGCTCACCGTGTCGAGGTCGCCGACCAGCGCCTCGGCGAGGATCGCGGCCGCCTCGTCCGGGTCCTCGGACTCCGCGTACGGGTCCAGGTCGTGCACCGACGCGGGGTTCCCGATCCCGACGATCACGTCGAACGCCGAGTCGGCGCCGAGCGGGGCGCTTCCGGGCGAGGACACCGCGACGACGGCGCACGAACCGGTGAGTGCCTGGAGTGCCAGCGCCTCGGTGAGCGGCTCGACCAGGGTCCGGGTCTTGCCCGATCCGGACGGCCCGACCGCGAGCAGGGAGGTGCCCAGCACGTCCGGGCCGAGCGCGGCGCCCGCGTCCTGATAGCGGGCCGGGGTGCGTTCGGCGGCCACCCAGCGGCCGACCCGGACCTGCCCGGTGAGCAGGTCGTGGCGCGCGGTGCGCCGGGGCAGGTCGCGGGCGCCGGACGGGTGGGCCCAGGCCGCCCCGCCCTGCCGCAGCACGGTCTCCCGGAAGTCCGCGAGCCCCGCCGTCCAGGCCCGTCGTACGCGGACGCAGTCCACGTCGTTCATCCGGCCGGCGGCGACCTCGGCGGTCAGCAGCTCGGCCGCCTCGTACTGACCGGCGTCCCGCAGCTCCGGCCACTGGGCGCGCGGCCGCTCCACCGCGGGCGCGGACCGGTCGGGCCCGGCGCGCCGGGCGGCGAGTCGTTCCTGCGCGTAGGGCCACCAGCCGCCGACCTTCGCGAACGGCCACACCACGAGCAGTGTGATCACCGTGTAGAGCGCGTTCGTGAACAGGGGAGAGGCGAACAGCTCGTAGCTGCCGGAGATCAGGACGATCAGCGAGAACAGCGGGTCGACGACGGGCAGGGCGTCCCAGCCGACCCCGAAGGCGCCCGGGAAGACGAAGCTGAGCGTGGCGAGCGCGCCCAGCAGGGCGACGAGAGCCCGGACGGGCTGCGGCCGGCGCCCCACGAAGTGCCGCACCGCGTGCGCCCAGCTGCCCAGCCGGCCCATGCCGTAGACGAGGACGGCGAAGAACACGCCGTCGTAGACCACCCGCGCCTCGGCGCCCTCCATCGACTTCGGGGAGGCGATCGTGCCGCCCCACCACCAGTCGTCCGGGGTGAACAGCCGCAGCAGGGTGAACTGGTACGGGAGGCCGCCCCGGCGCCACAGCGACCACAGGACCAGCGCCACCACCAGCGGGACCAGCATGCCGACGACCGTCACCGGCGCGAGCCGCTCCGTGGTGCGGGCCGCCTTCGGCGGCCGGTAGCCGAAGCGCCAGATCCCCGTCCCGGCCGTGGGGCGCGTCTCGTCCAGCCAGTCGGCGACGGCGGACGCGGCCCGCGGCGCCTGCCCGGGGGCAGGCGGTACGCCGGGCGCCCGGTCCGGCCGTGGCGGCGTCGAGGGCGGCCGCGCCGGCCCCGCCGGGCGCGGCACAGGATTCGCCTGCGTGCTCCGCGCGTCCTGCGTCCCGTCGCTGTCCATCGCCCCTGCTCCCCGACCAGCCGTTCCGTCCACCATCAGCGAGTCAATCTAACGCGCTCACCAAGGGAGTTCACCGCTTACGCGGCCGGGCCTGTGACGATCACCGTCCGTCCGCACTGTCCATGACGGACAAGCCGCCCCGCCGACACCGCCCACATGGAGCATGCCCACCCCGCACTCCCCGTCCTAGCCTGCGAGAAAAGAACGAAAGTGTCCGCAAAACCCCAGGAGCCCCTCATGACCGCCCTTCCGCAGGAGCGCCGCGTCGTCACCGCCATCCCCGGCCCGAAGTCGCAGGAACTCCAGGCCCGCCGTACCGCCGCGGTCGCGGCCGGTGTCGGTTCGGTGCTTCCCGTCTTCACCACGCGCGCGGGCGGCGGCATCATCGAGGACGTCGACGGCAACCGCCTGATCGACTTCGGCTCCGGCATCGCCGTGACGTCCGTCGGCGCCTCCGCCGAGGCCGTCGTACGCCGGGCCACCGCCCAGCTCGCCGACTTCACCCACACCTGTTTCATGGTCACTCCCTACGAGGGCTATGTGGCGGTGGCCGAAGCCCTCGCCGAACTCACCCCGGGCGACCACGCCAAGAAGTCCGCGCTGTTCAACAGCGGTGCCGAGGCCGTCGAGAACGCCGTCAAGATCGCCCGTGCCTACACCAGGCGGCAGGCGGTCGTCGTCTTCGACCACGGCTACCACGGCCGCACCAACCTCACCATGGCGCTGACGGCGAAGAACATGCCGTACAAGCACGGCTTCGGCCCGTTCGCCCCCGAGGTCTACCGCGTCCCGGTCGCCTACGGCTACCGCTGGCCGACCGGCGCCGAGAACGCGGGCCACGAGGCCGCCGCGCAGGCCATCGACGAGATCACCAAGCAGGTCGGCGCGGACAACGTCGCCGCGATCATCATCGAGCCGGTGCTCGGCGAGGGCGGCTTCATCGAGCCCGCCAAGGGCTTCCTCCCGGCCATCAGCAAGTTCGCGTCCGACAACGGCATCGTCTTCGTCGCCGACGAGATCCAGTCCGGCTTCTGCCGCACCGGTCAGTGGTTCGCCTGCGAGGACGAGGGCATCGTGCCGGACCTGATCACGACGGCCAAGGGCATCGCGGGCGGTCTGCCGCTCGCCGCGGTGACCGGCCGCGCCGAGATCATGGACGCCGCGCACGCGGGCGGCCTGGGGGGCACCTACGGCGGCAACCCGGTCGCCTGCGCGGGCGCGCTCGGCGCGATCGAGACGATGAAGGAGCTCGACCTCAACGCCCGGGCGAAGCACATCGAGGCCGTCATGAAGGGCCGCCTCGCCGCCATGGCCGAGAAGTTCGAGATCATCGGCGACATCCGCGGGCGCGGCGCGATGATCGCGATCGAGCTGGTCAAGGACCGTACGACGAAGGAGCCGAACCCCGAGGCGACCGGCGCGCTCGCCAAGGCGTGCCACCAGGAGGGCCTGCTGGTCCTGACCTGTGGCACCTACGGCAACGTGCTGCGCTTCCTGCCGCCGCTGGTCATCGGCGACGACCTGCTGAACGAGGGACTCGACATCATCGAGCAGGCTTTCGCGCGCATGTGAGCCCAGGTGCCGCACAGCTGATTCCCATTCGCCGCAGAGCGTGTGAAGAAGGTGTGCGAGGAGGATGGCGGGACGCGATTCGGCCTGTCGTACCGCCTGTCCCTGCCGTAGGTTCTATCCGGATGAGAGATACACCCCGTCCACAGGGGACTGTGGACGGATCCAGGCCGGGGCCTCCCCAGCTTCGACCTGGTCGTGCCCTCGCGCACACAACCGGAGCTTCCGGCTTCGGATCTCCACACCGATCGGACGGCCGCCCGCCCCAAACCCCCCGGGGCGGCCGGCACCCCGGTCCGGACGGCCACCCCGGAACCACCCCCCCTGTTCCGGGGTGGCCGACCTCCTTCTCTGGTGCAGACCACGGAAAGCAGACCCCGGATCCGATCCGGGGTCTTTTTTCGATCCGGGTTCCTTTTCTGCCGTTCGGCCGCGCCTGACAAGCTGGGGCCCATGCCGTCCCGCCCGTCCCGCCCGTCCCGCCCGTCCCGCGCCGTCCTCGGCCTCCTGCCGCCCGCCCTCCTCTTCGCGCTGATCACCTGGCAGGTAGCCGTCGACGGCCGCCTGCTGCGCCCGGACGAGCGCCTCAGCCGCGCCCTCGTCCGTCCCGACCGGGCCTCCGAGCTGCTGGCCGACCTGGGCGAGGTACAGATCGCGGTGCCCGTCCTGGTGCTGGTCGCGGGGTATGCGGCATGGCGGGGGAGAGCGGCAGGCCAGGCGCGGTGGTGGGTGCCGTCCGTCGCCGCGCTCGCCGTGATGGTGCTGGTGCCGCTGATCGTCGTCCCGCTGAAGCTGTGGACGGACCGGCCCGGCACGCCCGCCGTGCCTGCGGCCACCGGTTACTACCCCTCCGGGCACACGGCGACGGCGGCCGTCGCCTACGGCTCGGCAGCGCTGGTCCTGCTGCCGTGGCTGCGCACCGCGTTCGCCCGTCGGCTGGTCCTCGCGACGAGTGCCCTTCTCGTCCTGGCCGTGTCGTTCGGGCTCGTCCGGCGCGGCTACCACTGGCCACTGGACGTCGTGGCGAGCTGGTGTCTGTGCGCGGTGCTGCTCGGTGCGCTGTGGCTTCTGCTGGAGCGGGAGCGGCGAGAGCGGCGGGAACGGCTGCGGCCGGCGGCAAGGCGACCGTGCCAAACCGGCGCACCCGGGCCGTCCACCCGTACGACTCGGACAAGCGACCCTTCGGCCTCCCGCCCCTACCGTGGATCACGGAAACCACAGGACACCCCCTGAGCGGAAGGGCCGGGACTCGCAATGCCGCAGGAAAAGAACGTGGAGGCCACCCACGCCTTCTGGCTGGCCGGCCGCCAGGTCACCGGCGAGGACAGCTTCGACGTCACCTCCCCGTGGGACGGCCGGCTCGTCGGCAAGGTCAGCGTGCCGACGGACGCGCAGGTCGAGGAGGCCGTGGCCGCCGCGTACGCCGTGACGGACGAGTTCGCCGCCACCCCGGCGCATGTGCGCGCCGCCGCTCTCGACCACGTCAGCAAGCGGCTCGTCGAGCGCACCGAGGAGATCGCGCAGCTGATCTCCGCCGAGAACGGCAAGCCGATCAAGTGGGCGCGCGGGGAGGTCGGCCGGGCCGTCTCCGTGTTCCGGTTCGCGGCCGAGGAGGCCCGGCGGTTCAACGGCGGTGAGGCGCAGCGGCTCGACACCGACGCGGGCGGCCAGGGGCGTCTCGCCCTCACCCGCCGCTTCCCCAAGGGCGTCGTCCTCGGCATCGCGCCGTTCAACTTCCCGCTGAACCTGTGCGCCCACAAGATCGCCCCGGCGATCGCGGCCGGCGCGCCGATCATCCTCAAGCCGGCCCCGGCGACCCCGCTGTCCGGCCTGATCATCGGTGACCTGCTCGCCGAGACCGAGCTGCCGGCCGGCTCCTGGAGCATCCTGCCGGTCGCCAACGACCGCATGCCCGCCCTCGTCCAGGACGAGCGTCTGCCGGTCATCTCCTTCACCGGCTCCGAGAAGGTCGGCTACGCGATCATGGACTCGGTGCCGCGCAAGCACTGCACCCTGGAGCTGGGCGGCAACGGCGCGGCCGTCGTCCTCGGCGACTTCGCGAGCGACGCCGACCTCGACTGGGCGGCCGGCCGCATCGCGACCTTCTCCAACTACCAGGGCGGCCAGTCCTGCATCTCGGTGCAGCGGGTCATCGCGGACGCCTCGGTCTACGACCGGCTGCTGCCGCGTATCGTCGCCGCCGTCGAGGCCCAGGTCACCGGCGACCCCTCCGACGCCGGGACGGACGTCGGGCCGCTGGTCAGCGAGGACGCGGCCAAGCGCGTCGAGACCTGGGTGGACGAGGCCGTCGCGGCGGGCGCCTCCCTGCTCGCCGGCGGCAAGCGCGACGGCGCCTCCTATGCGCCGACCGTCCTCACCGACGTGCCGGCGGACACCACCCTCGCCTGCGAGGAGGTCTTCGGACCGGTCCTCACGGTGACGAAGGTGGACGGCGAGGCCGAGGCCTTCGCCGCCGTCAACTCCTCCAAGTACGGCCTCCAGGCGGGCGTGTTCACACACGACCTCCAGGTCGCCTTCCGCGCCCACCGCGCGCTGGAGGTCGGCGGTGTCATCGTCGGCGACGTCCCGTCCTACCGCGCCGACCAGATGCCGTACGGCGGCGCCAAGCAGTCGGGTGTGGGGCGCGAGGGCGTGCGGTTCGCGATGGAGGACTACACGTACGAGCGGGTCCTTGTCCTCACCGGGCTCGCCCTCTAGCTCATGGGAACCATTTTCATATAGGCTCCCCGAAGGGGTCCGGCGCCGATGCCTTCCGGTGCCGGACCCCTTCTTCGTGCCGGCTTCCTGCGGCCCCTCAACCGCGGAAACCGACATGCGCCAGCCGCAGCGGGCCGCGCAGTCCGAGGCGCAGATCGTGGACGCCCCCGGCGGTGAGGGCCGCGTCGACGGTGACGTAGTCGTACGGTCCGGCCGTCGGCGCGACCGTCAGCGTGGCCAGGACCGGGCCGCCGTCGAGCGACAGCTCCACCGTGCCCGAGCCGGCCACCGTCGCCGTCACGCCCGTCGTGCCGGCGCCCGTGCCGAAGTCGCAGGCGCGGTAGACCAGCTCACCCGTCCCGCCCGCCACCGGTGTCACCGCGTCGCCGGACGCCTTCGTGCGGTCCACGATCTCGACGCCGCTCTGCTCGTCGAAGTCGGCGGCCTGCAGGCCGCGCAGGCGGACCGGGCGCGGGGCGGACGGCTCGCCCTCCAGCGTGACGGTCGTCCGCAGCCGGACGTCCGTGCTGGACGCGCCGACCAGGAGGTCGTACGCGCCTGACTCCACACGCCACCGGCCCTGCGCCACGTCCCAGAAGGCGAAGGCGGACAGCGGGACGTCGAAGGAGAGCTCCGCGCTCGCGCCCGGGGCGAGCGTGACGCGGCGGTGGTCGAGCAGTTCGCGGCGCGGCCGGGGGACCGAGGGGTCCACGGCGCGGGTGTAGAGCTGGGCGACCTCGTCGGCCGTCAGGTCTCCGGTGTTGGTGACCGTGCAGGTGACGTGCGCCGTGCCGTCCGCGACGCGCACCGCCAGGTCCGCGTAGGAGAACGACGCGTACGACAGGCCGTGCCCGAACGGGAACAGCGGGGCGCCCTCGAAGTAGAGGTACGTCTGACGGGCGCCGATCACGTCGTAGTCGAGGAGGTCGGGCAGATCGGCGTCGTCGGCGTACCAGGTCTGCGGGAGGCGTCCGGCCGGGGAGACGTCCCCGGCCAGGACCCGCGCGAGGGCCGTGCCCGCGGCCTGGCCGCCGTGCGCCGTCCACAGCACCGCGGACAGCGGGCCCGGCTCGAACGCGTACGGATACGCCGACACCAGGGCCAGCACCGTGCGCGGGTTCGCCGCCCGGGCCGCCGCCAGCAGTCGCTCCTGGTGGGGCGGCAGCCGCAGCGTGCCGCGGTCCTCGGTCTCGCGGCCGTTGATGTGCGGGTCGTTGCCCGCCACGACCACGACCACGTCGGCCCCGGCCGTGACGCGGGTCACTGCGTCCTCGCCGGATTCGACGACGATGACCTCGACGACCTCGGGATCGTCCTCCGGCCCGGCAACCCTGACGCCGTCGGCGGCGACACAGACATGGCGACCCGTACCCGGATGCAACAGGAGGTGACCGTTCCCGTGAGAGTTCCCGTCGCCGCTCGGGTGCGGCTCCAGGCGGAACGTCTCCTGGACGACCCAGCCGCCTGGCTGGTCGGCGGAGGCGCGCAGAAAGCCGTCCTCGGCGACGGAGAGGTAGCGCCCGTCGGGCGCGCGCAGGGTCAGCACGCCCTCGCCCCAGTCGACGAGCGCGAACTCGGTGCCGGTCGCGTCCGTGGTCAGCGGCGGGAGATCGGTGCGGCCCGCGAGCAGCGCCGGATCGAGGGCGCCCTCGGCGCCGCGCACCTCGTCGGTGGCCTCGGGGGCGGTGGGGACCTTCAGGAACGTTCCCGCGGAGGTCTTGACCAGGACCCGGTCCACACCCTCGGCGAAGTCCACGCGCTCGGCGCCGAACCGCTCGTACAGGCCCTCCAGCGGGGTGGAACGGTGCAGCAGCGTGCCGCTGTACCAGTCGAGCTTGCACTCGTCGGCGAGCAGGCCGACCACCGCGATCCGGGTGTCGGCGGCCAGCGGCAGCACCCCGTCGTTGCGCAGCAGGACGATCGCCTGCTCGGCGGCCTCCCCGGCGAGCAGCCGATGGGCCGGGGAGTCGAACTCGCCGGTGCCGGCGTGCGGGTCGTAGTGGGGGTCGAACTCGCCCAGCCGGAAGCGGACCGAGAGCTGGCGGCGCACCGCCGTGTCCACGTCGGCCTGGGTCAGCAGGCCCCGCTCCAGGGCCCCCTCGACCCGGGCGACGATCTTCGAGCCGTCCGTGCCGTGGTCCGTGAAGCTGTCCACGCCGGCCACGAGCGCGGCCGCCGTCGCCTCCTCGTGGGTGTCGAAGTAGTGCTCGGAGTCCACCAGGTTGGAGGGCGCGCCCGCGTCGGAGCAGACCAGCAGGTCCTCGTCGGTCCAGCTGCGCAGTTGCTCGCGCAGATACGGCGAGACGTGGTTGGGGCGGCCGTTGACCAGGTTGTACGCCGGCATCACCCCGGCCACCGCGCCCGCCTCCACGCATCCGCGGAAGGCGCGCAGATCGTACTCGTGGAGCACGCGCGGGCGGACCGAGGACGAGGTGACGTCACGGCCGGTCTCGTTGTTGTGGGCCAGCCAGTGCTTGAGGACCGGGGCCGTGCGCCAGTACGTCGGATGATCACCGCGCAGCCCGTGCGTGTAGGCAGTGGCGATGGCGGAGGTCAGCCGGGGGTCCTCGGAGTAGCCCTCCTCGTTGCGGCCCCACAGGGGGTGGCGCAGCAGGTTGACGGTGGGGGACCAGACGTTCAGGCCCACCCGCTCGTCGCGGGCGCGCATCGCCCGGACCTCTTTGGACACCGCCTCGCCGATCCGGTGTACGAGCTCGGTGTTCCAGGTCGCGCCCAGACCCACGGCCTGCGGGAACACCGTCGCCGGGCCCATCCAGGCGACGCCGTGCAGCGCCTCCTGGCCGGTGCGGAAGGCGGCGATGCCCAGACGCTCGACGGCCGGTGCGAACTGGTGCAGGAAGGAGACCTTCTCCTCGGGGGTCAGCCGGGACAGCAGATCGTCGATGCGCTTCGCGAACGGCAGCTGCGGATCGCGAAAAGGCGGCGTGGGCGGCGTGTGTGCGGTCACGTGGGGATCCCTTTGCGGTGGAGCGGGGAGGCGCTTTCGAAGCGCTTCGATGCTCATTCGACGGTGGGGTGGGTGTCAAGGGGACTTCACCGCTATTTCAAGCGGCACATAAGGACAGGTCGCTCCTGATACCTCGGAGGAATGTTGGGAGCGGCCCTTGTGCACCCCAGGGTGTTCACTTAACCTCGCAGCAACATCGAAGCGCTTCGACTGAAAACGCCGCGACATGCGTCGGAGGACCGCTTCAGCTCAGCCAGTTCCACTCGAGACACCGCAGCCGACGGCCACCGCCGGGTGTCCTGGTGCGCCATGAAGGGTTGACGCAATGACGCCGAACGCCGCTTCCGCCTCCTCCGGACCCAGCCGGAGAAGCTTCCTCGCCTCCACGGCGGTCGCCACCGCCGCGGTGGCTGGAGGGATGCCGTTGCTTGCCGCCTGCGGCGGTACGGACAGCGGCTCGCGCGACGGCACGACCTCGGGCAAGGACGCCAAGAAGATCCTGCCCGCCTACGTGGCCAGCAACGTGGTGACGCCCGACATCCCGTCGAAGAACGGCTCCTCGGTCGGCTTCAGCAGCAAGCTCGACCTCGCCACACTGAAGACCTCGGTGCCGAAGCCGCTCGGCAAGGGCGGCAAGGTCACCGTCATGTCGCCGTTCTGGGGTTCACCGCCGAAGAGCGACAACGCCTACTACACGGCGATGAACGCCCTCATCGGCGTCGACGTCGTCTGGCAGAACCAGGACGGCAACACCTACGACCAGAAGCTCGGCGCCGTGCTCGCCTCCAGCGACGTGCCGGACGTGGTGGTGGTCCCCGGCTGGAACATGGGCGGCAAGATACCCAGCGCCATCCTCAGCAAGTTCGCCGACCTGGGCCCGTACCTCTCCGGTGACAAGGTCAAGGAGTACCCGAACCTCGCGGCGATCCCGACCGACGCCTGGCAGCGCTCCCTCTTCGGCGGCAAGCTGCGCGGTCTGCCGATGCCGTCGTCCTACGTCACCAACATCGTGCCGTTCTACCGCAAGGATCTCTTCGACAAGAACGGCTACGAGGTCCCGACGACGACGGACGAGTTCACGGCCCTGGCCAAGGAGATCACCAACGCCAAGGCCAAGGTGTGGGCCTGCGGCGACATGAAGTGGACCGCGTTCAACAGCTTCGGAGTGCCGTCCGGCGGGGAGAAGCCGCTCGGCTGGATCCTCGAGGGCGACAAACTGATCAACCGCATCGAGCTGGACTCCTACCTCGAAGCGCTGGAGTGGACCCGCAAGCTGTTCGCCGCCGGTTACGTGCATCCGGACTTCAAGCTGGGCAAGAGCCAGGCCGTCGACCCGAGCACCAAGTTCGCCGCCGGCGAGTTCCTCATCTACAACAACGACATCTCCAGCTGGTACGGGCAGCAGGCCTCGCAGGCCGCCCAGAACCCGGACTTCCAGATCTGGGGCATGGACATCTTCGGCCACGGCGGCGCCGACCCGATCATCTACGCCACCCAGCCGGCCAACATCTTCGCCTTCGTCAACAAGAAGGCCTCCGAGGCCGTCATCCGCGATGTGCTGGCGGTCGCCAACGTCACCGCCGCCCCGTACGGCACCAAGGAGTACATGCTCACCAACTACGGGGTGGAGGGCACGCACTACAGCGTCAAGGACGGGGTCCCCGTCAAGAACGACAAGGGCAACCAGGAGGTCCTCAACGCCTTCGTGATGGTCGCGAGCCCGGCGTCGACCATCGCCCACCCGGACTTCCCGGAGATCGCCAAGGGCCAGGTCGAGTGGCAGCAGCGAATGGGCGCCTTCACCAAGAAGTCGGCCTTCTACGGCATGCAGATCACCGAGCCCAGCCGCTGGACCAACCTCTCCAACAACTTCGAGCAGCTGGAGGACGACATCGTCCGCGGCCGCAAGAAGGTCAGCGACATGCAGGCGGCCGTCTCCGACTGGAAGAAGAAGGGCGGCGACGAGCTGCGCGCCTGGTACCAGAAGCTGCTCGACGACAACGGCACGGCGACGAGCTGACGGCAGCGAGGCAAGGAGAACGGCCGTGTCGCACAGCACGGTGCCTCGGAGCAGGGCCGAGGCCGACGAGACCGGAAAGACCCCGGTGACGCTTGGCGGCGCCGGCGGCCCCCAGGGGAAACGGTCCTCCGGGAAGCTGGGCCTGCGGGTCAGGCTCAGACGGGACCGCGTCCTGCTGCTGATGACGCTCCCGGCGATCGTCCTCATCCTGCTCTTCAACTACGTGCCGATCCTCGGCAACGTGGTCGCCTTCCAGGACTACGACCCCTACATCAGCGACAACGGGATCGTCGCCATCTTCCACAGCCCCTGGGTGGGCCTGGAGAACTTCCAGCGGCTCTTCGAGGACTCGGCCTTCTGGGAGGCCGTCCGGAACACCCTGGTGCTGTTCTTCCTCCAGCTGGTGCTCTACTTCCCGATCCCGATCATGCTCGCGCTGCTCATCAACAGCGTGGTCAGGCCCCGGATCCGGGCGGTGTCGCAGGCGATCCTCTACCTGCCGCACTTCTTCTCCTGGGTGCTGGTCATCGCCGTGTTCCAGCAGCTGTTCGGCGGCGCGGGCATCCTCTCGCAGCTGCTGCGGCAGCACGGGTACGACGGCATCGACATCATGACCGACCCGGAGACCTTCAAGTTCCTGATCACCGCGCAGAGCGTCTGGAAGGACGCCGGCTGGGGCATCATCGTCTTCCTCGCCGCGCTGGCCTCCGTCAACCCCGACCTGTACGAGGCCGCGGCGATGGACGGCGCGAACCGCTGGCGCCGGATGTGGCATGTGACGCTGCCGGCCCTGCGCCCGGTGATCGCGCTGCTGCTGGTGCTGCGGGTGGGCGACGCGCTGACCGTCGGCTTCGAGCAGATCCTGCTCCAGCGCGACGCGGTCGGGCCAGGGGCGTCGGAGGTCCTCGACACCTTCGTGTGGTGGAACGGCGTCCGCAACCAGGACTTCGGCTACGCGGCCGCCGCCGGTCTGATCAAGGGCGTCATCAGCCTCGGCCTGGTGCTCGTCGCGAACAAGGTGGCCCATCTCATGGGCGAGCAGGGGGTGTACCAGAAGTGACCGCCGTGATCGACAAACCCGTGCGCACACCCGGCCGTTGGGCCTCGCCGCCGCGACCCGTATGGGAGGAGGAGCCCACCAGCGCCGGTCTCGCGGGCAAGGGCATCGCCCTGTCCTTCGCCTGCCTGGCGATCCTCTTCCCGCTGTGGATCGTCCTCGTCACCAGCCTCTCCTCGCGCAAGACCATCGACGAGGCCGGCGGGCTGGTGATGGTGCCCAAGGGGATCACCTTCATCGCCTACCGGGAGCTGCTCAGCGGCGGACAGGTCACCCGCGCGGCGGTCATCAGCGTCCTGATCACCCTTGTCGGCACGCTCTTCTCGATGGGCGTCTCCGTCCTGTGCGCCTACGGCCTTTCCCGGTCGGGCTCGGTCGGACACCGGTGGATCCTGATGGTCCTGCTGGCGACGATGTTCTTCAGCGCGGGCCTGATCCCCACCTACCTGCTGGTGCAGTCGCTGGGCCTGATGGACAGCTACCTCGCGCTGATCCTGCCGAGCGCGATCAGCGTGTTCAACATCCTGGTCCTGCGCGGCTTCTTCATGGGTATCTCGCAGGAACTCGTCGACAGCGCGCGGATCGACGGGGCGGGGGACTTCCGGATCCTCTGGCAGATCGTCATGCCCCTGTCGAGGGCGGTGCTGGCCGTCATCACGCTGTTCTACGCCGTCGGATACTGGAGCGCCTGGTTCAACGCGTCGCTGTACCTCAACGACCAGGACATGATGCCGCTGCAGAACGTCATGATCCAGCTGGTGCAGAAGCAGGAGGCGCCGGTCGGGCTGGGGCAGGCGATCAAGACGGGGCAGCTGTCGGGGCTGGCCGTGCAGATGGCGGTCATGGTGATGGCGCTGCTGCCGGTGGCGGTGTTGTCGCCGTTCGTCCAGAAACACTTCAAGAAGGGGATGCTGACGGGGGCGGTCAAGGGCTGACGTCCCTCGTCGCGGGGGGAGCCGGCGGACTGCGGTACTTCGGCTGCGGGCAGGTGGGGCCGGTCGCGCGGTTCCCCGCGGCCCCAGGGGGGTGGCAGTCACCCCGGCGCCCCTCCTCACCCTCAGCCGCGGGCAGTCGCGCCGGTCGGGCGGCGCGGGACGGGCGCGGCGCCCCCGCAGGCGCGGGGCGAGTGACCCCACCCCGGCCCGGCATCAGCACACGGCACCAACGAACCCCAGGTCCACGACCCCCTGCGAGGTACCTCATGCACACGCCCTCCGCAAGCCGCCGCACACTCCTCGCAGGAACGGCGGCGGCCGCTGCGATCACCGCGCTCCCCGCCGGGCAAGGCCTTGCCCAGGCCACACCCGCCCGCCCCGGCTCGACCGCCGGAGGCTATCGCTGGCGCAACGCGGTCATCGGCGGCACCGGATTCGTCACCGGCGTGCTCTTCCACCCGGCCGTCCGGGGTCTCGCCTACGCCCGCACCGACATCGGCGGCGCCTACCGCTGGGACGACCGCGCGGCCCGCTGGACCCCGCTCACCGACCACCTCGGCTGGGACGACTGGAACCTCCTCGGCGTGGAGGCCCTCGCCGTGGACCCCGCGCACCCCGACCGTCTCTACCTCGCCCTCGGCACGTACGCCCAGTCCTGGGCGGGCAACGGAGCCGTTCTGCGCTCCGAGGACCGCGGCGCCACCTGGAGCCGTGCCGACCTCACCGTGAAACTCGGCGGCAACGAGGACGGCCGGGGCACGGGGGAGCGTCTCCTCGTCGATCCGCGGAACAGTGACACCCTGTGGCTGGGGACCCGGCACGACGGGCTCCTGAAGTCCACCGACCGCGGAGCCACCTGGGCGGCGGTCGGCGGCTTCCCCGGCGCCCCGAGCGCGGGCGGCCAGGGCGTCACCCTTCTCGTCGCCGCGGGCCGCACCCTCTACGCCGGCTGGGGCGACTCCGACGGGACGACCGCCAACCTGTACCGGACCGCCGACGGCACCACCTGGGAGGCCGTTCCCGGCCGGCCCACCGGCGCCTCCGCCAAGGTGCCCGTCCGCGCCGCCTACGACCGCCACACCCGCGAGCTGTACGTGACGTACGCCGACGCGCCCGGCCCCAACGGCCAGTCCGACGGCAGTGTCCACAAGCTGGCCACGACGAGCGGCAGGTGGACCGACGTGACGCCGGTGCGGCCCGCGGGCAGTGACACCTTCGGCTACGGGGGCGCCGCCGTGGACGCCCGCCGTCCCGGCACCGTCGTCGTCTCCACCAACAACCGCTGGGCGGCGGTCGACACCCTGTACCGGACCACGGACGGCGGCCGTACCTGGACCTCCCTGAAGGACACCGCCGTCCTCGACGTGTCGGAGACGCCCTACCTGAAATGGGGTGAGGAGCAGCCCAAGTTCGGCTGGTGGATCCAGGCCGTCGCCGTCGACCCGTACGACTCCGGGCACGTCGTCTTCGGCACCGGCGCCACGCTCTACGGCACCCGGGACCTGAAGCACTGGGCCCCGTGGATCCGCGGCCTGGAGGAGACCTCCGTGCGGCAGCTGATCTCGCCCCCGGCGGGCGAGGCGCACCTGATCAGCGGTCTCGGGGACGTCGGGGTGATGTACCACGAGCGGCTCACGGCCTCGCCGTCCCGGGGCATGGCGACCAACCCCGTGTTCGGGACGGTGACCGGACTGGCGCAGGCCGCGGACCGGCCGTCGTACGTCGTCCGCACCGGGTGGGGCGACCACGGCAACGGCGCCTGGTCGGCCGACGGCGGCAGAACCTGGGCGCCCTTCGCCGCCCAGCCCGCCCTCGGCAAGGACGCGCCGGGGCCGATCGCCGTCAACACCGACGGCAGTGTGCTGCTGTGGACCTTCGTGCACTGGGACGGCACGAAGTACCCCGCTCAGCGCTCCGCGGACAACGGGGCGACCTGGTCCGAGGTCTCCTCCTTCCCCAAGGGCGCCACCCCGCTCGCCGACCCGGCCGACCCGGCACGCTTCTACGCGTACGACACCGACACGGGGACCCTGTTCGCCAGTACCGACGCCGGCCTCACCTTCACCGCGCGGGCCGGCGGACTGCCCTCGGGCGACAGCCAGTTCCAGCTGGCCGCGGCCCCGGGGCGCTCCGGCGATCTGTGGCTGAGCACCAAGTGGAACGGCCTGTACCGGTCCACCGACGGCGGGGCGAGCTTCACCAAGCTGACCAGTTGCTGGGCCTCGTACACCCTCGCCTTCGGCAGGGCCGCCGACGGTGCCGGGTACCCGGCCGTCTACCAGGTCGGCTCCACGGAGGCGAGCACCGCCGTGTACCGCTCCGACGACGGCGCGCAGACCTGGGTCCGCATCAACGACGACCGGCACCAGTGGGGCTGGATCGGCGCGACCATCGCCGCCGACCCCCGGATCCACGGCCGGGTGTACATCGCCACCAACGGCCGGGGCATCCAGTACGGGGAGCCCGTCCGATGACCGCCGCCGGCCGGCCCGGTCTCGCCGACGCCACCCGCGGCCGCATCCTCTTCGGCGGCGACTACAACCCCGAGCAGTGGCCCGAGGAGACCTGGCACGAGGACGTCCGGCTCATGCGGGACGCCGGCGTCAACTCCGTCACCCTCGGCGTCTTCTCCTGGTCCCGGCTCGAACCCGAGCCGGGGGCGCGGGAGTTCGGCTGGCTCGACACGCTGTTGGACCTCATGCACGCGAACGGCATCGGCGTCGTCCTCGCCACCCCCACCTCCGCCCCGCCCCCGTGGCTGGGCCGGCTGCACCCGGACACCCTGCCCCGCGACGAGAACGGCGACGTCGAGTGGTGGGGCGGACGCCAGCACTTCTCGCACTCCAGCGCCACCTATCGCCGGTACGCCGCCGCCATCACCGAGGACCTGGCCGCCCGCTACGGCGGCCACCCCGCCCTCACCATGTGGCACATCAACAACGAGTACTGCACGGCCGATCACGGCGACGAGGCGGCCGTCGCCTTCCGTCGCTGGCTGCGTGAGAAGTACGGCACCCTGGACGCCCTCAACACCGCCTGGGGCACGGCCTTCTGGAGCCAGGGCTACGACAGCTGGGACGCCGTCCTGCCCGCCCGACGGACGCACTATCTGAAGAATCCCACCCAGGTGCTGGACTTCCGGCGCTTCACCTCCGACATGCTCCTGGAGTGCTACCTCGCCGAGCGTGACATCGTCGCCCGGCACACCCCGCACATCCCGGTCACCACCAACTTCATGCCGCTCTTCTTCGGCCAGGACGCCTGGCGCTGGGCCGAGGAGGAGGACGTCGTCTCCGTCGACCTCTACCCCGATCCACGCGATCCGCTGGGCGCCCAGCACGGGGCACTGGTGCAGGACCTGACCCGGTCCCAGGCGCGTGGCCCCTGGATGCTGATGGAACAGGCGGCGGGACCGGTGAACTGGCGCGGGGTGAACCACCCCAAGCCGCGCGGCCTCAACCGGCTCTGGTCCCTCCAGGCCGTGGCCCGCGGCGCGGACGCCGTCTGCTACTTCCAGTGGCGCCAGTCCCGGCAGGGCGCCGAGAAGTTCCACTCCGGGATGGTCAGCCACGCGGGGGAGCGGGGCCGCACCTTCCAGGAGGTCAAGCGGCTGGGAGCCGAACTCGCCCGCATCGGGGGCGCGGTGGCGGGAAGCCGTATCGCCGCCGACGTCGCGATCCTGCACGACTGGCACGCCTGGTGGGCCGGCGCCCAGGACGGCCGTCCCTCCACCCACGTCGACCACCCGGCCGTCCTGCACGCCTGGCACCGCGCCCTGTGGGAGTCCCACCTCACCACCGACTTCGCCCACCCCGGACACGACCTCACCGGCTACCGGATGGTCGTCGTGCCCCAGCTGTACGCCATGACGGACGCGGCCGTCGACAACCTGCTCGCCTACGTCCGCGGCGGCGGCACCCTCGTGGCCGGCTTCCTGACCGGTGTGGCCGACGAGGACGACCGGGTCCGACCCGGCGGGATGGACGCCCGCCTGCGCGAGCTGTTCGGCATCCGCACCCTGCACGAGTGGTGGCCGCTGGAGGCCGGGGAGCACGTCGAGACCGACGGCTTCCGCGGGATCCTCTGGTCGGAGGAGCTGGAGGCCGAACCGGACGCGGTGGAAGCCGTCTACAAGGGCGGCGAACTCGACGGACTGCCCGCCGTCCTGCGCACCGGCCGCGCCTGGTACGTCTCCACCCTGCCCGAGCCCGAGGCCTTCCGCGCGCTGCTCGCCCGGGTCGCCGCCGACGCGGGCGCCCGGCCCGTCCTCGACGGCCTCCCCCCGGAGGTCGAGGCCGTACGCCGGGGCGAGCTGCTCTTCCTGCTCCACCACGGCCGCGAGCCGGTGACCGTAGACCTCCCGGGCGCCCACCACGACCTGCTGACCGGGACGACCCGCACGGACGAGATCACGCTCGACCGCTACGGTGCGGCGGTGCTGCGCCGATGACCGACACCTCCTCCCGCGCGCACCCCGGCCTCCCCGGCACCGGCCGCCCCGTGCACGGCACCCATGAACACCGGCCCGCCGCCCGCTGGGAGGACGCCTTCCTCAGCGGCAACGGCCGGCACGGCACCCTCACGTTCGGCGACCCGTACGACGACCGGGTCGTCGTCACCCATCACACCCTGGTCCGCCCCAACGGCTCCGAACACGCCCGCCCGCCGGAGCTCGCCGCCGAACTGCCCGCTCTCCAGGACAGGTTGCTGGCCGGGGAGTGGGAGGCCGCCGAGAGCTTCACCGACCACCGGCCCCTGCAATGGGTCCAGCCCTTCCATCCGGCCTTCCAGATACGTCTCAGAGCGCTCTCGGACGAGCCGCGCGGCTACCGCATGCGAACCGTCGATTTCACCACCGGCGAGGCCGTGGCCACCTGCGAGGCCGGCACCAGCCGGGTCTTCGTCTCCCGCGCCGACGACGTGATCGTCCAGCAGGTCACCGGCCTCGACCTGGACATATCCCTGGACCACCGGCTCCCGGGCGCGCCCGCCGGCCTCGCCGTCGGACAGGGATCGGTCCTCACCCCGGACGGCGCGCTGCTCACCCTGCGCGCCCGCTACCCCGCAAGCGACCGCGCCTACACGGGCGTGACCCTCGTCGTCGTCACCGGCGGCCGCACCCGCCTCACCCACCCCGGTGTACGGGTCACGGACGCGCGCTCCGTGCTGCTGCTCACCCGCGTCCGCAGACACACCGGTGAACTGGACGTCACCGGGGAACAGCGCGCCCTGAGCGAGCTGCCGCGACGCTACGACGACCTGCTCGCCCGCCATCTCCCCCTCCACCGCACCGCCTACGAGCGCGTCACGCTCGACCTCCACGCCGACCCCGGCGAGCGCGGTCTCCCCGGGTCCGCGCTGCTGGAGCGCCCCCGCAGCGCGGCGCTTCTCGAGCGCCTCTTCGCGGCGGGGCGCTACCACCTCCTGTCCTCGGCCGGCCTCAATCCGCCCCGGCTGACCGGCCTGTGGACCGGCGACTGGGACACGGCCTGGTCCGGCGCGTTCACCAACGACGCCAACGTCAACCTCCAGACCGCCTCCGCCGCGGCCGCCGCGCTCCCCGAGGTCACCGAGTCCCTGGCGTCCCTGATCCACCGGCAGGCGGAGGACTGGCGGGAGAACGCGCGCGCGGTCTTCGGCGCCCGGGGCGCGGTCGCGCCGGCACACACCGACGGCGAGTCCGGACTGGTCTACCACTTCAGCCGCGAATACCCGCTCCACCTGTGGACCGCCGGCGCCGACTGGCTGCTCAAACCCCTGGTCGACCACGACGAGACCCGCGGCGCACGCGACCCGCGCACCGCCGCCGCCCTCGCCGAAGTCGCCCTGTTCTACGAGGACTTCCTCACCCGCACCGACCCGGAGGACCCCGGGGGTCCGCTCGTCGTCGTCCCTTCCTACTCGCCGGAGAACCGGCCCACGGGCGGCAGCTGGGGCGCCGTGAACGCCGCCATGGACCTCTCGGCGGCCCGGCACGCACTGCTCACCGCCGCCGCGTACCACCCGGACGACGCCGAGCGCGCCGATCGCTGGCGTGCCCTCGCCGACCGCCTCCCGCCGCACCGGATCAACTCCGACGGCGCCCTCGCCGAATGGGCCAGGACGGGACTCGAAGACACCTACGACCACCGCCACCTGAGCCACCTCTACGGCGTCTGGCCCCTCGACGAGATCAACCCCTACGACACCCCGCGGTGGGCCGCCGCCGCCCTTCGCGCCCTCGAACTGCGCGGCGCCGAGAACGACTCCGCGCACGGCCACCTCCACCACGCGCTGATCGCGGCCCGCCTGCGGGACGGCCGGCGCGTCGCCCACGCCCTCGGCGAGGTCCTCGAAGGCGACTTCTTCCACGCCTCCCTGATGAGCGCCCACTACCCGCGCCGTGAGGTGTACAACGCCGATGCCGCGCACGCCCTCCCCGCCGTGCTGATCGAGACGCTCGTCCAGTCGACCCCGGACCGGCTGGTCCTGCTGCCCGCGCTTCCCCCGGCGCTTCCTTCGGGCGAACTGCGAGGCGTTCGGACCCGGTTCGGCGCCGAACTCGATCTGTCCTGGGGCCACGAGGGCGTACGGGCTGTGCTGCGGCCGCACCGCACGCACCGCATCGAAGTCAGGACTTCCTCCGGCGGCGCTCAGCCGCTCGACCTCGTCGCCGGAGAAGACCACGTCCTCACCCTGGGGACGTGGTAGCCGCACCTCCTCCCCCCACCCATGGAAGGGACACCATGGCAACACGCATCACAGGCAGGGTCGCCAAGGCACTGTTCGCCCCCGCACTCGCTCTCGGCGTCACCGTCGGACTGGCCTCCGCCCCCGCCTCGGCCGCCGTCTGGAACTCCTGCGACCAGTGGGGCAACACCAGCCTGAACGGCTACACGCTGTACAACAACATCTGGGGCTCCGGCGCCGGCAGCCAGTGCGTCTGGGCCAACTCCGGCACCAACTGGGGCGTCTGGGCCAACCACCCCAACACCGGCGGCATCAAGTCGTACCCGAACTCCAAGAAGGTGATCAACAAGACGATCACCTCGCTCGGTTCGCTGTCCAGCAGCTACAACGTCACCGTTCCGTCGTCCGGCGCCTACAACACGTCGTACGACATCTGGGACACGGACTACGACTACGAGATCATGCTCTGGGTGAACTACAACGGCGCCGTCGGCCCGCTCGGCACCTCCCAGGGCAACGTCACCCTCGGCGGCCACACCTGGACCGTCTACAAGGGCGACAACGGCGCGAACCAGGTGTTCTCGTTCCTGCGCACGTCCGACTCGTCGTCCGGCACCGTCGGCATCCTGCCGATCCTCAAGTGGATCAAGGACACGAAGGGCTGGTTCGGCAACGAGACCATCGGTGACGTGCAGTTCGGATACGAGATCACCTCGTCCTCCGGCGGGCTGGACTTCGTGACCAACAACCTCACCGTCAGCAGCAGCTGACCCGGGGCCGGGGCCGGCCGGCGTTCCTACGTCCGGTCGACCTCGGCCCGCAGCGCGTTGCAGTCGGCGAAGGCCGAGTCGACGTCGGCGCGGGTCAGGTCGTACCGGGACAGGTCGTAGCGGTGCGGCCGGGCGCCCGTCGGACGGGAGGCGGCCACGAACACCGGCCGCTCGACGGGCTCACGCGCGATCGCGGGGTGCTCGGCGATGAGCCGCCGGACCCGGGCGCGATGGGCGAGATGCCTCGCCTTTGGCGCACGGGCGTTCATCGATCGCGCAGATTCTGCGGGCGTCCGGTCCCTCCCCTGGGCCGGGACCGGACGCCCGCCTTCCGTGCCCTCGTGCCGCTACTCCGCCACCGGCAGGCGCGCCCCGTCCCGCAGGAACAGCGGGAGGCGGTCCAGCGGGGCGTCGACCGTCACGGCCGCACCGCCCTCGTACGTCTCGCCCGTCCACGCGTCCGTCCACGTCGCGCCGGCCGGGAGGTGGACCGTGCGGGCGGTGGCGCCGGCCGTCAGCACCGGGGCCACGAGCAGGTCCCGGCCGAAGAGGTAGGAGTCGTCCACCGACCAGGACGCCTGGTCGTCCGGGAACTCCAGGAACAGCGGCCGCATCGGCGGCAGGCCCTCCTCGTGGGCCTCGCGCATCACCTTCAGGACATACGGCTTGAGCCGCTCGCGCAGCCGCAGGTACTTCTCCATGACCGCGCCGGCCTGCTCGCCGTACGACCACACCTCGTTCGGGCCGCCGGTCATGTCCGGGCCCAGCGGCATGCCCGGGTCGCGGAAGCCGTGCAGCCGCATCAGCGGGGACAGCGCGCCGAACTGGAACCAGCGGACCATCACCTCCTGGTACGCCGGGTCGTCCGGGTCGCCGCCGTGGAAGCCGCCGATGTCGGTGTTCCACCACGGGATGCCCGACAGCGCGGTGTTCAGCCCGGCAGCGATCTGGCGGCGCAGGGTCGCGAAGTCGGTGCCGATGTCACCGGACCACAGGGCGGCGCCGTAGCGCTGGCTGCCCGCCCACGCCGAGCGGTTGAGGCTGATGATCTCGTCCTCGCCGGTGGCGCGCAGACCCTCGTAGAAGGTGCGGGCGTTCTCGGCCGGGTAGATGTTGCCGACCTCCAGGCCCGGACCCGCCCAGTAGCGCAGGTTCTCCGGGAAGCCGGGCTTCAGCTCCGGCTCGCAGGCGTCCAGCCAGAAGGCCGTGATGCCGTACGGAGTGAGGTAGTTGTCGCGGATCTTCGACCACACGAACTCCCGGGCCCCGGGATTCGTCGCGTCGTAGAACGCCACCTGGACCGTCGAGGCGACGCCCTTGTCCGGCCAGTCGGCGTGGGCCATCGGGCCGTACTGGGTGCCGATGAAGTAGCCGCGCTGCTCCATCACCGGATGGTTCTCGCTGAGGGGCGACACCGACGGCCAGACGCTCACCACCAGCTTGACGCCGAGCTCCTCGAGCTCACGGACCATCGCGGCCGGGTCGGGCCACTCGGCCGGGTCGAACTTCCACTCGCCCAGGTGGGTCCAGTGGAAGAAGTCGCAGACGATGGCGTCGAGCGGCAGGCCCCGGCGCTTGTACTCCCGTGCCACGCCCAGGAGTTCGTCCTGGGTGCGGTAGCGCAGCTTGCACTGCCAGAAGCCCGCCGCCCACTCCGGCAGCATCGGGGTACGGCCGGTGGCCGCGCTGTAGCGGCGCTGGGCCTCGGCCGGGGCGCCCGCGGTGATCCAGTAGTCGATCTGCCGGGCCGAGTCCGCGACCCAGCGGGTGCCGTTGCCGGCCAGTTCGACCCGGCCGATCGCCGGGTTGTTCCACAGCAGGGTGTAACCGCGGCTGGAGGTGAGCACCGGGATGCCGACCTCGGCGTTGCGCTGGACCAGGTCCAGGACCAGGCCCTTCTGGTCCAGGCGGCCGTGCTGGTGCTGGCCGAGGCCGTACAGCTTCTCGTCGTCGTAGGCGGCGAAGCGCTGCTCGAGGCGGTGGTGGCCGTTGCCGACGGCCGTGTAGAGCCGGGTGCCCGGCCACCAGAAGTGGGCGCGCTCCTCCGCCAGGAGCTCCGTGCGGTCGTCCGTCCGCAGGAACCGGATCACGCCCTCGGCGTTCACCTCGACGGTGAGGGCGCCCACGGTCAGCAGACCCTCGACGTCGGTGATCTTGACGCTGCTCTCGGTGGCCGGCGGCTCGTCGAGGAGCGCGCCGGGCAGCCCCTCGAGGATCGGCCCGCCGAGCCGGGCGCGCACCCGGACGGCGTCCGGGCCCCACGGTTCGACCCGCAGGGTCTCCTGGCGGCCGCTCCACTCCAGCGCGCCGCCGTGCTCACGGAAGGTGCCGACCGTGGGCGACGACTGCGCGAGGCTGACCTGAGGCTGGTTCTCGGCAGGCTGGTTCATGTGAGGTGCTCCTTGAAGGAGTGCAGACATGGCGGTGCCCTGCGACGGGCGCGACGGCGGAAGAGCGGGGTGGGGTCAGGAGACGGTGGGCGCCGGTCCCGTGCTCGCCCGGACCGTCAGCTCGGGCGCGATCAGCACGACTTCGTCGCTGCCGTGCCCCTCGAGCTTGGCGACGAGACGTTCCACGGCGTGCCGGCCCATCTCCTGTGCGGGGATGGCGACCGACGTCAGCCGCACCGAGGCCTGGACGGCGACCTGGTCGGGGCAGACGGCCACCACCGACACGTCCTCCGGCACGGCCCGGCCCTGCTGGCGCAGCAGGGCGAGCAGCGGCTCGACCGCCGACTCGTTCTGCACGACGAACCCGGTGGTGCCCGGACGCTCGTCGAGGACCCGGGCCAGGGTCAGGGCCATCGCGTCGTACCCGCCCTCGCACGGGCGGTGCAGCAGCCGCAGGCCCAGCTCCTTCGCCCGGTACCGGAGTCCGTCGAGCGTGCGCTCGGCGAAGCCGGTGTGCCGTTCGTAGACGGCGGGCGCCTCGCCGATGACAGCGATGTCACGGTGCCCCAGCATCGCCAGGTGCTCCGCGCACAGCGCCCCCGTCGCCGCGAAGTCCAGATCGACGCAGGTCAGCCCGGAGGTGTCGGCGGGCAGCCCGATCAGCACGGAGGGCTGGTCGGTGGAGCGCAGCAGCGGCAGCCGCTCGTCGTCGAGCTCCACGTCCATGAGGATCATCGCGTCGGCGAGCCCGCTGCCGGTGACGCGGCGGACGGCGTCGGGGCCCTCCTCGCCGGTGAGCAGCAGGACGTCGTACCCGTGGGTGCGCGCGGTGGTGGCCACCGCGATGGCGATCTCCATCATCACCGGCACGTAGATGTCGGTGCGCAGCGGGATCATCAGCGCGATGATGTTCGATCTGCTGCTGGCCAGGGCGCGGGCGCCCGCGTTCGGGTGGTAGCCGAGTTCACGGATGCTCTGCTCGACCCGCTGCCGGGTGGTCGTGGAGATGGACCTCTTGCCACTGAGGACATAGCTCACCGTGCTCGCCGAGACTCCGGCGTGCTGGGCGACCTCGGCGAGGGTGACCATCCAGCTCTCCAAGTTTTGTGAAGCGCTTCGACAGTGCGCGCGGCGAACAGGGGCGGGTGAGGGTGGTTCGACAGTAGCTCTAGCGAGGATGGGTGTCCATAGGTTGTCGAAGCGCTTCGACAGCGAGTTGTGGGGGATTGGTGGAGAAGGGTACGGCAAGCTTTTCCGGCCCCGCGACCGCCACTCGTTCGGCGCAGGCTCCGCACCGACGTACGAAGGGGCCCCCGGCGACGGAGCCGGCGCCGGGGCCTTCGCGGGAACGGGCCTCCCGCGCCGTCGGCGTACCCGGCGGACACCGGCCGGAACCCCGCGCGTGGGGTGGCCACCTCGCCCCGGATCGGGTACCAACGATCGGGTAGCACCGATCGGTAACCAATGTGGCCCGAGATCCCGATTCGCGGCGAGGTGAGCCTCATGTCCGCACCACCCCTCAAGAAACCCACTGTCACCGAGCGTGAGGCCCGACAGGTCGCCGAGGCCGCTCGGGAGCAGGACTGGCGCAAACCCAGCTTCGGCAAGGAACTCTTCCTCGGCCGCTTCCGGCTGGACCTCATCCACCCCCACCCGCTCCCCACCGACGAGGCCGTCCGGCGCGGCGAGCAGTTCCTGGCGAAACTGCGGGCCTTCTGCGAGACGAAGGTGGACGCGGCCCTCATCGAGCGCGAGGCCCGCATCCCCGACGAGGTGATCAACGGGCTCAAGGAGCTCGGCGCCCTCGGCATGAAGATCGACCCCAAGTACGGCGGCCTCGGCCTCACCCAGGTGTACTACAACAAGGCGCTGGCCCTGGTGGGCTCGGCCAGCCCCGCGGTCGGCGTGCTGCTCTCGGCGCACCAGTCGATCGGCGTACCGCAGCCGCTGAAGCTGTTCGGCACGCCGGAGCAGAAGCAGCGGTTCCTGCCCCGCTGCGCCCGCACCGACATCAGCGCCTTCCTCCTCACCGAGCCGGACGTGGGCTCCGACCCGGCGCGGCTCGCGACGAGCGCGGTGCCGGACGGGGACGACTACGTCCTCGACGGCGTGAAACTGTGGACCACCAACGGCGTGGTCGCCGACCTGCTGGTCGTGATGGCCCGCGTGCCGAAGAGCGAGGGCCACCGGGGCGGCATCACCGCCTTCGTCGTGGAGGCGGACTCGCCCGGCATCACCGTCGAGAACCGCAACGCCTTCATGGGCCTGCGCGGCATCGAGAACGGCGTGACCCGCTTCCACCAGGTGCGGGTCCCGGCCGCGAACCGCATCGGCCCCGAGGGCGTGGGCCTGAAGATCGCCCTGACCACGCTGAACACGGGACGGCTCTCGCTGCCCGCGTCCTGCGTGGCGGCGGGCAAGTGGTCGTTGAAGATCGCCCGTGAGTGGTCCGCGGCCCGTGAGCAGTGGGGCAGGCCGATCGCCCACCACGAGGCGGTCGGCGCGAAGATCAGCTTCATCGCGGCGACCACCTTCGCCCTGGAGGCGGTGCTCGACCTCTCCTCCCAGATGGCGGACGAGGACCGCAACGACATCCGGATCGAGGGTGCGCTGGCCAAGCTCATCGCCTCCGAACTGGGCTGGCGCATGGCGGACGAGCTGGTCCAGATCCGCGGCGGCCGCGGCTTCGAGACGGCGGCCTCGCTGGCCGCCCGGGGCGAGAGGGCGGTCCCCGCCGAGCAGGTCCTGCGCGACCTGCGGATCAACCGGATCTTCGAGGGCTCGACGGAGATCATGCACCTCCTCATCGCCCGTGAGGCGGTCGACGCCCATCTCTCGGTCGCCGGCGACCTGATCGACCCCGACAAGACCCTCCAGGACAAGGCGAGGGCGGGCGCCAACGCGGGCGTCTTCTACGCCAAGTGGCTGCCGAAACTGGTCGCGGGACCGGGCCAGCTGCCGAACTCCTACGCGGAGTTCAGGCACGGTGTCGACCTCTCGCCGCATCTGCGGCAGGTCGAGCGGCACTCCCGCAAGCTCGCCCGCTCCACCTTCTACGCGATGTCCCGCTGGCAGGGCCGGATGGAGACCAAGCAGGCCTTCCTCGGCCGCATCGTCGACATCGGCGCCGAGCTGTTCGCGATGAGCGCGGCCTGCGTCCGCGCCGAACTGCTGCGCTCGCGCGGCGAGAACGGCCGCGAGGCCTACCAGCTCGCCGACGCCTTCTGCCGCCAGTCCCGGATCCGCGTCGACGAGCTCTTCAGCCGGCTGTGGAGCAACACCGACGACGTGGACGGCAAGGTCGTCAAGGGCGTCATGGCCGGCACCTACGAGTGGCTGGAGCACGGCGTCGTCGACCCGTCCGGGGACGGCCCCTGGATCGCCGACACCACACCGGGACCCAGCGAGCGGGCGAACGTCCACCGTCCCATCCGCTGAGCGGGCGCCGGGACGCGGGTCCGCCACAGTGTGCGGACCCACGTCCCGGCGTCGCCGCCGCCTCCCGGCCTGCGCCGAAAGCCGACGGCACGGAGAGATAGAGGAAGTGCCAACGAAAGAGACGAAAAGGGTCTGTAAGGGAAGAGAGTCGAACAACCGCGCGCACCAGACAGCCAGGGAATGCGCACCACCGGCCATGTTCGGCCACGCTCGGCGGGGCGTACGCGACCGGTGGGCCCTCCCGGGGGACACCCCGGTCCTGCCGCCCACCCGTTGCGGCAACAATGGGGGGATGAGCGACAGTCCAGCCCCCCTCGCCGACCCGCACCTCGTCTACGACCCGGTCGCGGGCGACGGCCCGAAGGACGTGGTGATCCTCGGCTCCACCGGTTCGATCGGCACCCAGGCCATCGACCTCGTGCTGCGCAACCCGGACCGCTTCCGGGTGACCGGTCTGTCCGCCAACGGCGGCCGCGTCGCCCTCCTCGCCGAGCAGGCCCGCAGGCTGCGGGTGCGGACCGTCGCGGTCGCCCGTGAGGACGTCGTGGCGGCCCTGCGCGAGGCCCTCGCCGCCGAGTACGGGACGGGTGAGCCGCTCCCCGAGATCCTGGCCGGCCCCGAGGCGGCCACCCAGCTCGCCGCCTCCGACTGCCACACCGTCCTCAACGGCATCACCGGCTCCATCGGCCTCGCGCCCACCCTCGCCGCCCTGGAGGCGGGCCGCACCCTCGCGCTCGCCAACAAGGAGTCGCTCATCGTCGGCGGCCCGCTGGTCAAGGCGCTCGCCGAGCCCGGCCAGATCATCCCGGTGGACTCCGAGCACGCGGCCCTCTTCCAGGCCCTCGCCGCGGGCACCCGCGCGGATGTGCGCAAGCTGGTCGTCACCGCCTCGGGCGGCCCCTTCCGAGGCCGCACGAAGCAGCAGCTGGCGAACGTGACGGTCGAGGAGGCCCTCGCCCACCCCACCTGGTCCATGGGACCGGTGATCACGATCAACTCCGCGACCCTGGTCAACAAGGGCCTGGAGGTCATCGAGGCGCACCTTCTCTACGACATTCCCTTCGACCGCATTGAGGTCGTCGTGCATCCCCAGTCGTATGTTCACTCGATGGTGGAGTTCACGGACGGATCGACGCTGGCCCAGGCGACGCCCCCCGACATGCGGGGGCCGATCGCCGTCGGTCTGGGCTGGCCCCGGCGCGTCCCCGACGCGGCGCCCGCCTTCGACTGGAGCACGGCGTCGACATGGGAGTTCTTCCCGCTCGACAACGAGGCGTTCCCCTCGGTGAACCTCGCCCGGCACGTCGGCGAGCTCGCGGGCACGGCCCCGGCGGTGTTCAATGCCGCCAACGAGGAGTGTGTGGAGGCGTTCCGCAAGGGCGCGCTCCCGTTCAACGGGATCATGGAGACCGTCACCCGGGTCGTGCGGGAGCACGGCACGCCGGCGACGGGAACTTCACTCACCGTGTCGGACGTCCTCGAAGCGGAGACCTGGGCACGGGCCCGGTCCCAGGAACTGACGGCTACCGCGGAGGCGCGTGCATGACAGCCCTGATGATGATCCTCGGCATAGTCGTCTTCGCGGTCGGCCTGCTGTTCTCGATCGCCTGGCACGAGCTGGGGCATCTGTCCACGGCGAAGCTCTTCGGCATCCGGGTACCGCAGTACATGGTCGGCTTCGGCCCGACGATCTTCTCCCGGAAGAAGGGCGAGACCGAGTACGGCTTCAAGGCGATCCCCTTCGGCGGCTACATCCGCATGATCGGCATGTTCCCGCCGGGCGACGACGGCCGGATCACGGCCCGTTCCACCTCGCCCTGGCGCGGCATGATAGAGGACGCCCGCTCGGCCGCGTACGAGGAACTCCAGCCGGGCGACGAGACGCGCATGTTCTACACGCGCAAGCCGTGGAAACGGGTCATCGTGATGTTCGCGGGCCCGTTCATGAACCTGGTGCTCGCGGTGGGCCTGTTCCTCACCGTCCTGATGGGCTTCGGCATCCAGCAGCAGACCACCACCGTCAGCTCGGTCTCGCCCTGCGTCATCTCGCAGAGCCAGAACCGCGACGAGTGCAAGTCGACCGACCCGGCCTCCCCGGCCGCGGCCGCCGGCATGAAGCCGGGTGACAAGATCGTCTCCTTCGCCGGTCAGCGGACGGACGACTGGAACACGCTCTCCGACCTGATCCGGGTCAGCGCAGGCAAGGACGTGGCCGTCGTGGTCGAGCGGGGCGGCAGGGAACTGACCCTGCACGCGACGATCGCCACCAACCAGGTCGCCAAGAAGGACTCCGACGGGACCTACGTCCAGGGCGAGTACATCAAGGCGGGCTTCCTCGGCTTCGGCGCGGCCACCGGCGTCGTCAAGCAGGACTTCGGAGACTCCGTGTCCTGGATGACCGACCGGGTGGGCGAGGCCGTCGACTCCATCGCCGCCCTCCCCGGCAAGATCCCGGCCCTGTGGAACGCCGCCTTCGACGGCGCTCCGCGCGAGCCCGACTCACCCATGGGCGTGGTCGGCGCGGCCCGCGTCGGCGGAGAGATCTTCACCCTGGACATCCCGGCCTCGCAGCAGCTGGCCATGGCCGTGATGCTGGTCGCGGGCTTCAACCTCTCCCTGTTCCTGTTCAACATGCTCCCGCTGCTGCCGCTGGACGGCGGGCACATCGCGGGCGCCCTGTGGGAATCCCTGCGCCGCAACCTGGCTAAGGTCCTGCGCAGGCCGGACCCGGGCCCGTTCGACGTGGCGAAGCTGATGCCGGTGGCGTACGTGGTGGCAGGCGTCTTCATTTGCTTCACGCTGCTGGTCCTCATCGCGGACGTGGTGAACCCGGTGCGCATCTCGTAGCCACCTTCCCGTCACACAGGGTTCGCGGCGGCCCGGGACGATATGTTCCGGGCCGCCTCGGCCGAGTGGGTTTGGCGGCGGCGGGGTCGCCCCCTCGGGTGGTTCCGGGCGGGGGAGTGCTCGCGCACGGGCCGGTGCCGTAATCTCGAAGCCTGGAACCCGCCTGAAGACGGGACCTGGGCCTTGATCCACGACTTGGGGTTGCACAGCAGATGACTGCGATTTCTCTCGGCATGCCGTCCGTTCCGACCAGGGTTGCCGAGCGCCGTAAGAGCCGGCAGATCCAGGTCGGATCCGTGGCGGTCGGCGGAGACGCCCCGGTGTCGGTGCAGTCGATGACGACGACCCGTACCTCCGACATCGGCGCGACGCTTCAGCAGATCGCGGAGCTCACCGCGTCCGGCTGTCAGATCGTGCGGGTGGCCTGCCCCACGCAGGACGACGCGGACGCGCTCGCGACGATCGCCCGCAAGTCGCAGATCCCGGTCATCGCCGACATCCACTTCCAGCCGAAGTACGTGTTCGCCGCGATCGAGGCGGGCTGTGCGGCGGTCCGGGTGAACCCGGGCAACATCAAGCAGTTCGACGACAAGGTCAAGGAGATCGCGAAGGCGGCGAAGGAGCACGGCACGCCGATCCGGATCGGCGTCAACGCCGGCTCGCTGGACCGGCGGCTGCTCCAGAAGTACGGCAGGGCGACTCCCGAGGCGCTCGTCGAGTCCGCGCTGTGGGAGGCGTCCCTCTTCGAGGAGCACGACTTCCGTGACATCAAGATCTCGGTCAAGCACAACGACCCGGTGATCATGATCGAGGCGTACCGGCAGCTCGCCGCGCAGAGCGACTATCCGCTGCACCTCGGGGTGACGGAGGCGGGCCCGGCGTTCCAGGGCACGATCAAGTCGGCGGTCGCCTTCGGCGCCCTGCTCTCCCAGGGCATCGGCGACACGATCCGGGTCTCCCTCTCGGCTCCGCCGGTGGAGGAGGTCAAGGTCGGCAACCAGATTCTGGAGTCCCTCAACCTCAGGCAGCGCGGTCTGGAGATCGTCTCCTGCCCGTCCTGCGGGCGGGCCCAGGTCGACGTGTACAAGCTGGCCGAAGAGGTCACGGCGGGGCTCACGGGCATGGAGGTCCCGTTGCGCGTCGCCGTCATGGGCTGTGTCGTCAACGGCCCCGGCGAGGCCCGCGAGGCCGACCTCGGCGTCGCCTCCGGCAACGGCAAGGGCCAGATCTTCGTGAAGGGCGAGGTCATCAAGACCGTCCCCGAGTCGAAGATCGTGGAGACCCTCATCGAGGAGGCCATGAAGCTCGCCGAACAGATGGAGGCGTCCGGCACCCCGTCCGGCGAGCCGCAGGTATCGGTCGCGGGCTGACACCGGCTTCCGACGCCGACCGGACTCCTTCTCCAAGGCGAGGCCCCGGCTCCCGCGAGTGCGGGCGGCGGGGCCTGCTCGCATCTGCCCGGCCGTCGGCACGGCGGCCGAAGGCGGCGCGGCTCCTGGGGGTGCGGGCGGCGGGCGGGCTCGCGTCGGCCCGGCGGGTGGTCGCGGGCCGGGGCCGGTCGTCCTGAGCTTCTGCGCCGGGCCAGGTGCAACCAGCCCGTCCGGCGTTTGAGGACGAGGCCGTTCAGGCCGACAGCGGGGTCCGGGGGCGGCAGCCCCCAGGCGGCGGCGCGGCACCCGACGGTCACGGCAGACGAACGCCCACCGAACACGGGTCGGCACCGCCCAGCTTCCGCAGGTACAGTGCGGGGACCAGCAGACCTGAGTGTGAGGCCCCGCGCGTGTTGACCCAGACCACCTCCCGGGTCCTCGAACCGAGAGACCTGGACGCCGCGCTCGCCGTCCTCGACCGCGAGCCGGTCGCCAACGCCTTCGTCACGTCGCGCGTACAGGTCGCGGGCCTCGACCCGTGGCGCCTCGGCGGCGAGATGTGGGGCTGGTACGAGGACGGCATGCTGACGTCCCTCTGCTACGCGGGCGCCAACCTCGTCCCGATCTGCGCGACGCCGAGAGCGGTGCGGGCCTTCGCCGACCGCGCCCGCCGGGCGGGCCGCCGCTGCTCCTCGATCGTCGGTCCCGTCGAGCCGACGACCAGACTGTGGCGCCTCCTGGAACCCCACTGGGGCCCGGCCCGCGAGGTCCGCGCCCAACAGCCCCTCATGGTCACCGACCGCATGCCCACCGACATCGCCCCGGATCCCTACGTCCGCCGCATCCGCAAGGACGAGATGGACACGATCATGCCGGCGTGCGTGGCGATGTTCACCGAGGAGGTCGGTGTCTCCCCGATGGCCGGCGACGGAGGCCTGCTCTACCAGGCCCGGGTGGCCGAACTCGTCGGCTCCGGGCGCTCGTTCGCCCGGCTCGACGACCGGGGCAGGGTCGTCTTCAAGGCGGAGATCGGCGCGGCGACCTCCCACGCCTGCCAGATCCAGGGGGTGTGGGTGGCCCCGGAGTACCGGGGACAGGGCCTGGCCGCCCCCGGCATGGCAGCGGTCCTGCGCTACGCCCTGGCCGACGTGGCCCCGGTGGTCAGCCTCTACGTGAACGACTTCAACACCGCGGCGCGGCGCACGTACAGGAGGGTGGGCTTCCAGGAGGTCGGCGCCTTCATGAGCGTCCTGTTTTGACGCCCCTGTAGGCTCCCCGCCATGGACCTCGTGATCGGCGCCCTGGACCTCCCCGCCCATGTGGACGAGGCCCTGGCCGTACAGGCGATCGCCTTCGGACTGGGGCCGGACGAGGTGGCCGTCCGCCGGCAGATCGTCCTGCGGCACATGGCGAATCCGGGTGCGAGAGCCTTCGGCGCGACCGCCGGAGAGCGGCTCGTCGGCTTCGTCTACGGCATGCCCAACGACCGCACCCACTGGTGGTCGACGGTCGTACAGCCCTACCTCCGGGCCCAGGGCAACGAGCACTGGCTGGACGACTCGTTCGTGATCACGGAGTTGCACGTCCACCCCGCCCACCAGAACCGCGGCGCGGGCCGGGCCCTGATCACCACGATCACCGACACCGCGGCCCAGCCCCGCTCGATCCTCTCCGCGATCGACACCGACAGTCCCGCCCGCGCGCTCTACCACTCCCTAGGCTACCGGGACCTGGCCCGCCGGGTGCTGTTCCCCAGCGCCCCCCGCCCGTACGCGGTGATGGGCGCCCCGCTTCCCCTCCTGCGCGGGTAACGGATTTCCGGCCCGCCACGCTCCCGGCTAACCTCCTAGCCACCACCCTTTTCCGGCAGGAGTACGAGAACCATGGCGAACGCACCGGTCCAGCGCATGTCCCAGTTGATGGCGAAGACGCTGCGCGACGACCCTGCGGACGCCGAGGTGCTCAGCCACAAGCTCCTCGTCCGCGCGGGCTATGTCCGCCGCACCGCCGCCGGCATCTGGTCCTGGCTGCCGCTCGGCAAGAAGGTACTCGCCAACGTGGAGCGGATCGTCCGCGAGGAGATGGACGCGATCGGCGCCCAGGAGGTCAGCCTCCCCGCCCTGCTGCCCCGCGAGCCCTACGAGGCGACCGGCCGCTGGGACGAGTACGGCCCGGAGCTGTTCCGCCTCCAGGACCGCAAGGGCGGCGACTACCTCCTCGGCCCCACCCACGAGGAGATCTTCACGCTGATCGTGAAGGACCAGGCGTCCTCGTACAAGGACCTGCCGGTCATCCTCTACCAGATCCAGACGAAGTTCCGTGACGAGGCCCGCCCCCGGGCCGGCGTCCTGCGCGGCCGTGAGTTCCTCATGAAGGACTCCTACTCCTTCGACACCGAGGACGAGGGCCTCGCGCATTCCTACGCCCTGCACCGCCAGGCCTACCAGAAGGTGTTCGAGCGCCTCGGCCTGGACTACCGCATCTGCGCGGCGACCGCGGGCGCGATGGGCGGCTCCAAGTCGGAGGAGTTCCTCGCCCCGGCCGGCGCCGGCGAGGACACCTTCGCCGACTGCCCCAACTGCGACTTCGCGGCCAACACCGAGGCGATCACGTACCAGTCGAAGCCGGTGGACGCCGACGGCGTGGCGGCTCTCGAGGAGATCCCGACCCCGGACACCCCCACCATCGAGACGCTCGCCGCCCACCTCGGCGTCCCGGCCTCGGCCACCCTGAAGAACCTCCTGGTGAAGGTCGACGGCGAGATCGTCGCCGTGGGCGTCCCCGGTGACCGTGAGGTCGACCTCGGCAAGGTCGAGGCGCACTTCGCCCCGGCAGCCGTCGAACTGGTCACCGCCGAGGACTTCGTGGGCCGCCCGGACCTGGTCCGCGGTTACGTCGGCCCGCAGGGTCTGGACAAGGTGACGTACATCGCCGACCCGCGCGTGGCCCCGGGCACCGCCTGGATCACCGGCGCCAACAAGGAAGGCCTGCACGCGAAGAACGTCGTCGCGGGCCGGGACTTCGAGGTCGACGGCTACGTCGACGTGGTGGTCGTCCAGGAGGGCGACCCCTGCCCGAAGTGCGGCACCGGCCTCAAGCTGGACCGCGCCATCGAGATCGGCCACATCTTCCAGCTGGGCCGCAAGTACGCCGACGCCCTCAAGCTCGACGTGCTCGGTCCGAACGGCAAGCCGGTCCGGGTGACCATGGGTTCGTACGGCATCGGCGTCTCCCGCGCGGTCGCCGCCCTGGCCGAGCAGAGCGCCGACGACAAGGGCCTGTGCTGGCCCGCCGAGGTCGCCCCGGCCGATGTGCACGTCGTCGCGGCGGGCAAGGCTCTCCAGACCGAGCTGGCGCTCGACGTCTCCGAGAAGCTGCGCGCGGCCGGTCTGCGCGTCCTGGTCGACGACCGGGCCGGCGTCTCCCCGGGCGTGAAGTTCACCGACTCCGAGCTGATGGGCGTGCCGAAGATCCTGGTGGCGGGCCGCCGCTCGGCCGAGGGCGTCCTGGAGCTGAAGGACCGCAGGACCGGCGAGCGCGAAGAGCTCACGGTCGACGAGGCGATCGCCCGGCTGACGGCGTGATGTGAAGCCGTGAGGTAAAGCGAAATCTCAGGGATTTCTGCCGGGGCGTACGGCTGCTTCGCAGCGTTCTCCCAGACCGTTCCCCGACCGTAGGGCGTGACAGAACGTCACTGCGGAGGGGAACGGTCATGGCGACCAGGGAAGAGGAACGGGGGGCCGCGACAGCGGTACGCGGAGGTGTGCGGCGTACGGCCGCCCTCGCCGCGGCGGTCACGCTCACCGCGGCGGCCGCGGTGTTCGCACTGGTCGGCGCCCTGCAGGCCGACGCCCGGACGACGGCGAACAGCACGAGCAGCGACATCGGCTCCGGCTCCGGTTCCGGCTCGAGCTCCTCGGACAGCGACTCGACCGACACCGGCACCACGAACAGCGCCTCTACGGACAGCGACTCCACCGACACCGGCACCACGGACGGCGCCTCTACGGACAGCGACTCCGCCGACAGGGGTACGGATTCCTCGTCGAGCGGCTCCTCAGCGCCCTGACCACCTTCGCCGCTCACCCGCGGGACGCTCGGGAGGCCCGTCGGGGGGACCCACGACGCTCCCCTGCGGGGCGCCTCCAGTAGGTGAGCGCCGCCCCGTCCATGGCTCGTGACCAGCACACGCGCACGTCTGCCCCCTCACGCCCCGGCGACTCGGTCACCCGGTCAGCCTGTACCCCTGCGGCCCGCCAACCGCGGCTCCGCACCCGGAGCCCGTCGCGGATCGGTTCCGCTACAGCCAGCTCGCGAACTCGAGCAGGAGTTCGGCGTCCCGTGTCCGTCCGACGCGCAGGGCCCGGGCCCCCGACTCCACGGCCCGGAACAGCGTCCAGCCGCGCAGCCGCTCCTGGTCGAGCTCCAGCGACTCCGCGAGCCGCTTCACCCGGCGCCGGGTGATCGTAGCCCCGGACGGCGAGGCGATCAGGTCCTCCACCCGGTCGCGGACCAGCCGGGCCAGGTCGAAGGCGCGCTCGCCGACCACCGGGTCCGGCCCCACGGCCAGCCAGGGCATCCGCTCGCCCGCCAGCACCTTGCTCTGCCGGAACGTGCCGTGCAGCAGCCGGTGCTCGGGCGGTCCGGCCAGCAGCTCCGCACGGGCGGCGAGGGCCGCGTCCACCAGGGCGGCCACCTCGGGCCGGGCCCCGGCACTCGCCCGCATCGCCTCCGCCTGGCGTCCCGTGCGGTCGGCGACGGACTCGAAGGTGTGGCCGGCCGGCGGCTCCACCCACAGCCGCCGCACCGTTCCCGCCGCCTCCAGCAGGGCCTTCGCCTCCGCCAGCGACCGCACCGACACATCGGGATGCAGCCGCTCGAGCAGCAGTGCCCCCGCGGTCGGCGGCCCCTCGAGCAGCTGGACGGCGCCCAGGCCGTCCCAGTGGGCCAGCGCGGCCCGCTCCGCCTCCGGCCGGAACCGGGGCGGGGCCAGCTTCAGCACGGCCGGTGTCCCGTCCGCGCGCCGCACCAGCACGACCAGGCTGGTCCGGCCGCCCGGCACCTGCACCCGGTCGACGGTCAACTCGCCCAGTGCGACGGCCTGTCGGGCCGCCTCCGGCAGCTTCTCCAACCAGCCGTCACCGTCCGGTGCCGTCTCACCGAGCGCCCTCGCCAGACGCTGCGGCGGTTCGAAAGCCATGCGCGAGTCGTTTCCTTCCTGCTCCGGGTCAAGCCGCCGGTGTGCCCGAGGGCGCTGCCGCCGCCGGAGGCGTGGCCGCTGCCGGTACGGACGCCGAGCCCGTGTCCGGATCCGTACCGGTCCGCTCGGCGAGACCAGGGAAGGCTACGCTCCCGCCGCGCCAGCGCACGGCACGGACCGCAGCGTCCCGCAGCGCGACCGCGGCCTCCCGGCGCCGTGCGTCCCCGGCTGCCCGTACCAGGTCGGAGTACACCCCGGCCACACGTTCCTCCAGCTCGGTCGCCAGCCGGACCGCCGCCGCGGAGTCCGGCACCGGGAACGGCAACGCGTACCCGGCGTTCGCGGCGACCGGCTCGGCGCCCAGGTCGCGCACCTCGCGCACCAGCGCGTCCCGGCGCGCCCGGTGCGCGTCGTAGGCCGCACGTGCCTCGGCGCTCCGCCCGTCGCGGATCCGCCCGCCGACGACCCCGTACCCGTACACGGCGGCGTGTTCGGCGGCCAGCGCCGCCTGGAGTGCCGTCAGCTCCGCGCTCGTGGCCTCGCTCATCGCGTCTCCTCCGTCAGCAGATAGGCGTGCGCCGCGCCGGCCGCCGCGACCGAGGCCAGCAACCGGGCCAGCTCGCCCGGGACGTCCAGCAGCTCCGTCGCCCTGCGGTCGGCGAGCGCCCGCTCGGCCGCGGCCAGCCCGGCGAGCGCGTCCGTGTCGACGATCGGCACGGCGGACGGCACGGCCGAGGGATCGGCCGGCGGAGCCGAGGCGGTGCTCGTCGACGAAGCGTCGGGGGAGGCGGGGGAGCCGGTGGCGGAACCCGTGGCGGAGGGCGACGCCTTTCCGGCGCCTCCGAAGGCCTCGACGTGCCGTACGGCCTCCGCCCGCAGCGGCTCCAGCCGCCCCGCCAGCGCCGGATGGACGGCGAGCACGGCGTCGTACCTGGCCACCAGGGCGCCGCTGTCCCGGGCCGCACGCGCGCGTGCCCGCTCGACGGCCGACGGGCTGCCGCCCGCCCGCTCCTCGGACTCCTCCGTACCGGACGAGCAGCCCACGAGCAGCGCGGCCCCCGCGGCCGACGCGAGCAGGGATCTTCTGCGCGGCCCCGAGGGGGTGCGCGAGGGGAGGGGCAACGGCACGGCAGGCGTCCTCGGGGATACTCGTACGGAACTGGCGTCCTGGTGGGCGGCGGGCCCGTGATCACCGTACCCGCGCGGCCGCCCCGCACCGGTCAGCGGCACCGCTCCGCGAAGGGCCGCCACCCTCCGTGCGCAGGTGGACGGCAACACACCCTGCGACCGGATACCCTTTGACCAGACACGCGCCCCATCCCACAACAGCACACGCGGCCGAGGAGTCACCCGGATGAGCACCACCCAGAGCGAGAGGCTGCGAGAGCTCCTGGAACCGCTCGTCGCCTCCCAGGGCCTGGATCTGGAAGAGATCACCGTGGACTCCGTGGGGCGCAAGCGGGTGCTGAGCGTCGTCGTCGACTCCGACTCCGGAGCGGACCTGGACCAGATCGCCGATGTGAGCCGCGCGCTCTCGGCGAAGCTCGACGAGACGGACGCGATGGGCGAGGGCGAGTACACCCTCGAGGTCGGCACCCCGGGCGCGGAGCGCGCGCTCACCGAGCACCGCCACTACGTACGCGCCGTCGACCGGCTGGTGCGGTTCCAGCTGACCGGGGGCGACGAGCTGGTCGCCAGGATCCTGACGGTCGACGACGAGGGACTGGATCTCGAGGTCCCCGGTGTGAAGGGCCGCAAGGCCACCGCCCGCAGACTCTCCTTCGGCGACATCGACAAGGCCCGCGTGCAGGTCGAGTTCAACCGCAAGGACAAGAGCGACCGGCACGCCGAGAACGACCAGAACGACCCGAACGACGAGAACGACGAGAACGACGAGAACGAGATGGAAGAGGAGGCGTAGCCGTGGACATCGACATGAGTGCCCTGCGGGGCTTGGTGCGGGAGAAGGAGATCTCCTTCGACCTGCTGGTCGAGGCGATCGAGTCGGCCCTCCTCATCGCCTACCACCGCACCGAGGGAAGCCGCCGTCACGCGCGCGTGGAGCTCAACCGGGAGACCGGACATGTGACCGTGTGGGCGAAGGAGGACCCCGAGGACCTCGAGGAGGGGCAGGAGCCCCGCCCGTTCGACGACACCCCGTCCGACTTCGGCCGCATCGCCGCCACCACGGCCAAGCAGGTGATCCTCCAGCGCCTGCGCGACGCCGAGGACGACGCGACCCTCGGCGAGTACGCCGGCCGTGAGGGCGACATCGTCACCGGCGTGGTCCAGCAGGGCCGCGACCCGAAGAACGTGCTGGTGGACATCGGCAAGCTGGAGGCCATCCTGCCGGTGCAGGAGCAGGTCCCCGGCGAGACGTATCCGCACGGCATGCGCCTGCGGTCGTACGTGGTCCGGGTGGCGAAGGGCATGCGCGGGCCGTCCGTGACGCTCTCGCGCACCCACCCCAACCTGGTGAAGAAGCTCTTCGCCCTGGAGGTGCCGGAGATCGCCGACGGTTCGGTCGAGATCGCCGCCATCGCACGCGAGGCCGGTCACCGCACGAAGATCGCCGTCAGGTCCACCCGTTCGGGTCTGAACGCCAAGGGCGCCTGCATCGGCCCCATGGGCGGCCGGGTGCGCAACGTGATGGGCGAGTTGAACGGCGAGAAGATCGACATCGTCGACTGGTCGGACGACCCGGCCGAGATGGTGGCGAACGCGCTGTCCCCGGCCCGGGTCTCCAAGGTCGAGGTCGTCGATCTCGGTGCCCGCTCCGCGCGCGTGACGGTGCCGGACTACCAGCTGTCGCTGGCGATCGGCAAGGAAGGGCAGAACGCCCGGCTCGCCGCCCGGCTGACCGGCTGGCGCATCGACATCCGTCCGGACGTCGAACAGCCCACCGAGTAGCCGAGCGCGCAGGTCACCGAGCGACGCCGGGCCGCAGGGGAATAGATCTCGGCCTGCCGGGGCTCAGATCACGACAGATGTAACGCGGCAATCGTTCGAATCCTGACCCCGAGGGGTGAGGACGCCGCGGGGAGGTAGACTTAACAGTGTCTGGCCGGACGCACGCCGGAGTATGCCCTGAACGCACCTGTGTGGGGTGCCGGGAGCGGGCGGCCAAGACGGAGCTGCTGCGCATCGTGGCGATCAAGGATGCATGCGTCCCCGATCCACGCGGTACGCTGCCCGGCCGGGGTGCGTATCTGCACCCCGCCCCGGTCTGTCTCGACCAGGCGGTACGCCGCCGGGCGTTCACGAGGGCGTTGCGAGCCCCGGGAGCGCTCGACACAAAGGCGTTGCGCCAGTACGTCGAGCAGGCGACCGTTGCCGAACAGGCAACACCGTAAGAAGGCGTCGCACGGAACCTCCGTGCGGCTCTGGTACCCCGCGAGTTGGAAGTAGGTCGAGATTGCGATGAGCACTCGATGAGCACGCGATGAGTACGCCCATGAAGTAGCGACGGTCCGGACACACCCGGACCTAAAAGGAGCGAAGTGGCTAAGGTCCGGGTATACGAACTCGCCAAGGAGTTCGGGGTGGAGAGCAAGGCCGTCATGGCCAAGCTCCAGGAACTCGGTGAATTCGTCCGTTCGGCGTCTTCGACCATCGAAGCGCCCGTTGTCCGCAAACTGACAGACGCCTTCCAGGGCGGCGGCAAGCCCGCCCCCCGCAAGGCAGCCCCCAGGCCCGGCGCGCCCTCCCCGGCGCAGTCGGCCCGTCCGGGCCCGGCCGCACCTCGGCCGGCCGCCCCCAAGCCTCCCGCGGCGCAGACGCCCGAGGCTCCGGCGGCTCCCGCCGCCCCTGCCGCCTCGTCGGCCCCCGCGCCGGCGGCCTCCGGCCCGCGTCCGACGCCGGGCCCCAAGCCCGCGCCGCGTCCGGCCCCGGCCGCCCCGGAGTTCACCGCTCCGCCGGCTGCTCCGGCCGCCCCCGCCGCTCCGGCCCAGTCGTCCGCCCCGCGGCCGGCCTCCCAGGGCCCGCGCCCCGGCGCGCCTCGCCCCGCCGGCCGCCCCGCGCCCGGTCAGGACCGTGGCGACCGCGGTGACCGTGGCGACCGCGGTGACCGCGGCCAGCGTCCGGCCGCCGCTCAGGGGCCGCGCCCCGGTGGCGCCGGTGCTCCGCGTCCGGGCGGTGCCCGTCCCTCGGGTCCGCGTCCGGGCAACAACCCCTTCACCTCCGGCGGCAACGCCGGCATGGCGCGCCCGCAGGCGCCCCGTCCGCAGGGCGCCCCGCGTCCCGGCGGCCCCGGTGGCGCTCCCGGCGCAGGCCCCCGTCCGCAGGGTGCCGGTGGCCAGGGCGGCGGTCCTCGTCCGCAGTCTCCGGGCGGCGCGCGTCCGTCTCCGGGCGGCATGCCCCGCCCGCAGGGCGCAGGCCCCGGCGGTCCCCGTCCCGGCGGCGGCCCGCGTCCCAACCCCGGCATGATGCCGCAGCGTCCCGCTGCCGGCCCGCGTCCCGGCGGTGGCCCCGGTGGCCGCGGTCCGGGCGGCGGCGGCGGTGCGGGTCGTCCCGGCGGCGGCGGTCGTCCCGGTGGCGGCGGCTTCGCAGGCCGTCCGGCCGGTCCCGGCGGCGGTGCCCGTCCCGGTGGCGGCGGCGGTTTCGCCGGTCGTCCCGGTGGCGGTGGCCCCGGCGGTGGCGGCGGCTTCGGTGGCGGCGGTGGCCGTCCCGGATTCGGCGGTCGTCCCGGCGGTCCCGGTGGCCGTGGTGGCACGCAGGGCGCCTTCGGTCGTCCCGGCGGTCCCGCGCGTCGCGGTCGCAAGTCGAAGCGGCAGAGGCGCCAGGAGTACGAGGCCATGCAGGCCCCGTCGGTCGGCGGCGTGATGCTGCCTCGCGGCAACGGCGAGACCATTCGCCTGTCGCGCGGTGCGTCCCTCACCGACTTCGCCGAGAAGATCAACGCCAACCCGGCGTCGCTCGTCGCGGTGATGATGAACCTCGGCGAGATGGTCACGGCCACGCAGTCCGTCTCCGACGCGACCCTCGAGGTCCTCGCCGGCGAGATGAACTACACGATCCAGATCGTCAGCCCCGAGGAGGAGGACCGCGAGCTGCTCGAGTCCTTCGACATCGAGTTCGGCGAGGACGAGGGCGACGAGGAAGACCTGGTGGTCCGTCCGCCGGTCGTCACCGTCATGGGTCACGTCGACCACGGCAAGACCCGACTGCTCGACGCGATCCGCAAGACCAACGTCATCGCGGGCGAGGCCGGCGGCATCACCCAGCACATCGGTGCCTACCAGGTCGCGACCGAGGTCAACGAAGAAGAGCGCAAGATCACCTTCATCGACACCCCGGGTCACGAGGCGTTCACCGCCATGCGTGCCCGTGGTGCGAAGTCGACCGACATCGCGATCCTGGTCGTCGCGGCCAACGACGGCGTCATGCCGCAGACGGTCGAGGCGCTCAACCACGCCAAGGCGGCCGAGGTCCCGATCGTCGTCGCGGTCAACAAGATCGACGTCGAGGGTGCCGACCCGACCAAGGTGCGCGGTCAGCTGACCGAGTTCGGTCTGGTGGCCGAGGAGTACGGCGGCGACACGATGTTCGTCGACATCTCCGCCAAGCAGGGTCTGAACATCGACTCGCTGCTGGAGGCCGTGATTCTCACGGCCGACGCCTCGCTCGACCTGCGGGCCAACCCCAGCCAGGACGCGCAGGGCATCTCGATCGAGTCCCGTCTCGACCGCGGCCGCGGTGCCGTGGCGACGGTCCTCGTCCAGCGAGGCACGCTGCGGGTCGGCGACACGATGGTCGTGGGCGACGCCTACGGTCGTGTGCGCGCCATGCTCGACGACAACGGCAACAACGTCGCCGAGGCCGGCCCGTCGACGCCGGTCCAGGTCCTGGGCCTGACCAACGTCCCGGGTGCGGGCGACAACTTCCTCGTCGTCGACGAGGACCGCACCGCCCGCCAGATCGCCGAGAAGCGTGCCGCCCGCGAGCGCAACGCCGCCTTCGCCAAGCGGACGCGCAGGTTCTCCCTGGAGAACCTGGACGCCGCCCTGAAGGCCGGCGAGGTGCAGCAGCTGAACCTGATCATCAAGGGTGACGCTTCCGGTTCGGTGGAGGCTCTCGAGTCCTCGCTGCTCCAGCTGGACGTCGGCGAAGAGGTCGACATCCGCGTCCTGCACCGCGGCGTCGGTGCGGTCACGGAGTCGGACATCGACCTGGCCATGGGCTCGGACGCCATCGTCATCGGCTTCAACGTCCGTGCGGCAGGCCGCGCGGCGCAGATGGCCGAGCGCGAGGGCGTGGACGTCCGGTACTACTCGGTCATCTACCAGGCGATCGAGGAGATCGAGGCGGCCCTGAAGGGCATGCTGAAGCCGGAGTACGAGGAGGTCGAGCTCGGCACGGCGGAGATCCGCGAGATCTTCAAGTCGTCCAAGCTGGGCAACATCGCCGGTGTCCTGGTCCGCTCGGGCGAGGTCAAGCGCAACACCAAGGCGCGCCTCATCCGCGACGGCAAGGTCATCGCGGAGAGCCTCAACATCGAGGGCCTGCGTCGCTTCAAGGACGACGTCACCGAGATCCGCGAAGGCTACGAGGGCGGTATCAACCTCGGAAACTTCAACGACATCAAGATCGACGACGTCATCGCGACGTACGAGATGCGGGAGAAGCCGCGGGTGTAAGCACCCATGGTTCGTACCGGCCGGCGGGGGATCGTTCCCCGCCGGCCGGTACGGCGTCCGGCGGACGCATGAGCGAGGGAAAACCCCGTCGAGCCACCGCCAGGATCGTTGTACCGTTCTTGATGACCCTGTCCCATGGACGGGCAGGGCCATCTATCCCGTACCGGCGGGTGAACCGGTTACACATGTACGTGGGGACTCTGTCCTTCGACCTCCTCCTCGGCGACGTACGGTCGCTGAAGGAGAAGCGCTCCGTCGTCCGTCCGATCGTCGCCGAGCTCCAGCGCAAGTTCGCGGTGAGCGCGGCCGAGGTGGACGATCAGGACCTCCATCGCAGGACCAGGATCGGTCTCGCCGTGGTCTCCGGTGACGCGGAGCATCTGACCGATGTACTGGACCGGTGCGAACGGCTGGTCGCCGGCCGCCCCGAAGTGGAGCTGCTGTCGGTCAGACGCCGCTTCCACGGCGAAGACGACTGACCGACCACAGAACACACGAGAAGAAGAAAGAACGGGAGACGGACCAGTGGCCGACAACGCGCGCGCCAAGAGGCTGGCGGACCTCATCCAGCAGGTGGTGGCCCAGAAGCTGCAGCGCGGGATCAAGGACCCGCGGCTCGGCTCCCACGTCACCATCACGGACACCCGGGTCACGGGTGACCTCAGGGAGGCCACGGTCTTCTACACGGTGTACGGGGACGACGAGGAGCGGGCGGCGGCCGCCGCCGGCCTGGAGAGCGCCAAGGGCGTCCTGCGCTCCGAGGTGGGGCGTGCGTCCGGCGTGAAGTTCACGCCGACGCTCGCCTTCGTCGCCGACGCCCTGCCGGACAACGCCCGGACCATCGACGACCTCCTCGACAAGGCTCGTGCCGCCGACGAGAAGGTCCGCGAGGTGTCCGCGGGCGCCGGGTACGCCGGCGACGCCGATCCGTACCGGAAGCCCGGTGACGAGGACGAGACGGACGACTCCGCCTGATGAACCGCAAGCAGACCCCGCCCGACGGCCTTGTCATCGTCGACAAGCCGTCGGGCTTCACTTCGCACGACGTCGTGGCCAAGATGCGGGGGATCGCCAAGACCCGCCGCGTCGGTCACGCCGGCACGCTCGACCCGATGGCGACGGGCGTCCTCGTCCTCGGCATCGAGAAGGCGACGAAACTCCTCGGGCACCTGGCGCTCACCGAGAAGGAGTACCTGGGCACCGTCCGGCTCGGCCAGACGACCCTGACGGACGACGCGGAGGGCGAGATCACGGGGTCCACGGACGCCTCGAAGGTCACCCGGGACGCGATCGACGCCGGCATCGCCGAACTGAGCGGCGACATCATGCAGGTGCCGTCCAAGGTCAGCGCCATCAAGATCAACGGGGTCCGCTCCTACAAGCGCGCCCGCGACGGCGAGGAGTTCGAGATCCCGGCCCGCCCGGTGACCGTCTCCTCCTTCTCGGTGTACGACGTCCGGGACGCCGTGGCCGAGGACGGCACCCCGGTCCTGGACCTGGTCGTGTCCGTGGTCTGCTCCTCCGGCACCTACATCCGGGCCCTCGCCCGCGACCTGGGCGCCGGTCTCGGCGTCGGCGGCCACCTCACCGCCCTGCGCCGTACCCGCGTCGGCCCCTACAAGCTGGACTCGGCGAAGACGCTCGACCAGCTCCAGCAGGAGTTCGGCGTGATGCCGATCGCCGAGGCGGCCACCGCCGCGTTCCCCCGCTGGAACGTGGACGCCAAGCGGGCCCAGCTGCTCACCAACGGCGTGCGCCTGGAGATGCCCGCCGAGTACGCGGGCGCGGGCGCCGTGGCCGTGTTCGACCCCGAGGGCCGGTTCCTGGCCCTGGTCGAGGAGCAGAAGGGCAAGGCGAAGAGCCTGGCCGTGTTCGGCTGAGCGGCGCCGAGCGCGTCGCCTGCTGCCCGTGGAGCGGCGGACACGGGGTCGTGCTGCGCCGCCGCTCCACGGTCCCCCCTCGGTTCCCCCACCCCTAGGGTGTATCCGGTGACCCCCGTTCATTCACCCGTCCGGGCAGGCGCTCGGAGTGAACCGAGGGAGTGCAGGGGGGCGCTTTCGCTCCGTGAACTGTCCCGCTGATCATCCCGCCCCTACCGTCGGACACAGGGCACGCGGGCGTGGCGGGAGGGACGACGATGGCGGGACGAGGCCCGCGGACACCGCGGCACGACCCCTTGCGGGGCGCGGGCGGGAACCGCCCGGCGGATCCCCCGGGCCCCCGGGATCCCCTGCCTCCGCCGCAGGCCCCGGATGCCCGGGCCGCGGACCCCGCCCCGGACCTCGCCGCTGACGCCCATCCCTCGCTCGTCCGGATCCGCGACCTCGCCGGCCGGCCGCGCGGCACCGGGTTCCTCGCGGACCACCACGGCACGGTCGTCACCAGTCACGAGGCGGTCGACGGCCTGCCCCGGCTCGTCCTGTACGCGACCGGCGACCGCAGCTGCGTGGTGACCGACGATGCGGTGACCCCCCTGCCGGAACTCGACCTGGCCCTCGTGCGCACCGAGGGTCTCGGCGGGGTCCCGCTGCCGGTGACCGTGCGGGACGGTGTCGAGACCGGCCGGTACGTCCGGCTCGCCGCCGGTTGCTGGCGCGAGGCACGGGTGCTGGCCGAGACGGCGGTGACGTACACGGCGACGGACCGCTGCCACGTCCTCGACGGCGCCCTGGAGCTGGCGATCGGCACGGCCGGCCGCGACGCCCTGCGGCTGGGCGGTGGCGCGGCCGGGGGACCGGTCCTCGACGCCGAGACGGGCGCGGTCGTCGCCGTCCTCGGCACCGCGCTGCGGTCCGGCCACCGCGACGTCGGCTTCGCGGTGCCGTTGCGACCCGGCGCCCCGCCGACCGAAGCCGGTCCGGCGGTCGATGCCCTCCCACGGCCCGACGCCATGCCGCCACCCGGCGACCACTCGACGGCTCTGTCACCGGGCGGCCACGTGAGCGACGCGGTGTGGACGACGGCGCCGTTCGGGGGAGCGGGCGAGGCTCCTGCGGGTGCGGGTGCGGGTGCGGGGATCTCGGCCCACGGTCCGCTGGCCGAGCTGCTCGCGCGAAACGCGGCCACCGTGCCCGCCTACGGCGCGGACCTCAACCTGGCCGCTCTGCTCGAGCTCACGGCCACGTCCGTCGGCTCGGACGGCCCGCCCGGAGCGCTGTCCGGCCACTTCGGCCGCACCGCGAACAGTGCCTTGGCAGCTGTCACGCAGCCGATCCAACGCGTCGTCCCCGCGAGGGAGTTGGCCGCCTTCGAGGCCGGCCCGGCGGCCGTCCTCGGTCTCGTCGGCGCACCGGGCAGCGGCCGTACGACGGAACTCGCCGCCCTCGTCGCGCGCCGCGACCGGGGCGGCCGGCCGGCCCCCACCCTGTGGCTGCGCGGCGCCGACCTCAGGGCCGGGGACGACTCGCTCGCCGACGCGGCCCGCCGCGCGCTGCACCGCGCGGCACGCATCGTGGCGGCCTCGGGCCCGGCCTCCGCCGCCGGTTCGGCCGCGGGTTCGGTGGCTGTGCCGGAGCCGGGGCAGGGGTCCGCCCTGTCCCGGGCGTCCGGCCCCCGCGGCCTCGGTGATGTCACCCCCGAACGGCTCACCCACCTCGCCCGGGCCGTCGGAAGGCCCCTGCTGCTGATCCTCGACGGACCGGAGGAGATGCCCCCGGTCCTCGCGCACCGGCTCGCCGAGTGGACCGAGGGCACGGCCGCATGGCTGCGGGAGACGGGCACGCGGCTGGTGATCGCGTGTCGGGGGGAGTACTGGGAGCGGGCCGGCGCGGAGTTCCCGCCGGAGCTGCTCCACGGGACGACGGCTGCCGGGGACCCGCTCCCGCCCTGTGTCCGCCTCGGCGACCTCACCGACGAGGAGGCGCGCGAGGCCCGTGCCCGCTACCGCGTACCCGAGGGCGTGCTCGCCGCCCCCGACGACCGGCACCCGCTCACCCTCCGCCTCCTCGCCGAGGTCTGGGCCGCCCTCCCCGGCCCGCGGACCCCGGCGCCCGTCGACCGCGACGATGTCCTGTCCGCGTACCTCGACCTGATGTGCCTGCGGGTCGCGGTCCGCCTCGCCGCCGAGAACGGACTGCGCGGCACCGCCGTACGGCGTCTCGCGGCGAAGGTCGCCGGCCAGGTGCACGAGGCCGCCCGCCGCAGTCTCGGCCCGGGCCAGGGCGAACTGGACCGGGCGTCGTTCGAGGCGGTGTTCCCCTGGGGGCCGGCGCCGGACCGCCTGGGCGGCGGTGCCGGCTGGGCGTCCGCCGTCCTCACCGTGGGCCTCCTCGTGCCCGCGGGCCGCGGCTACCGCTTCGCCCACGAGGAACTCGCCGACTGGATCCAGGGCGTCCACCTCGACCTGGACGAGGCCCTGCGCGCCCTGGTCCACCGCCGTCGCGCGCCGGACGCGGGGCATCCGCTGCCCGTCCCGCACCACCGGGTCGGTCCCGTCGTCCAGGCTCTGCTGCTGCTCGCCCGCCAGCAGGGCCCGCACCGACTCGCGCTGCGACTGCGGGAGTTGGTCCACGCGCTGGACGCCGCCCCAGACTCCTGGTGGGCCGCTCGGCTGCTCACCGAGACCCTGCTGCGCGTTCCGGACGCGACTCCGTACACGGGCGTCCTGCGCCTGCTGGCCGACCTGATCGGCGCCGGGGCCCAGCCGCACGGCCGGTTCGTGGACTTCGGTCCCGCGTTCTGGACCGGGCTCGCCCTTCCCGCCGACGCCCGCCTCGACCTGCTGCGCCGTCTGGTCCTCGCCGACGGCGCCCCGCACGACGCGGACGCGCCCCGCTACCTCGACGCCGTCGCCGGGCTCCTCGCCGCCGACCCCACCGTCGTACAGCGGTGCCTGACCGAGTGGTTCGACGACGAGCGACCGCTGCCCGCGACCCCGCACGCCACCGTGGCGACGGCGGCGCAGGCGCTGCTGCACACCCACCGGCGCCGGGCGCTGGACGACCTCGCGGAGGCCCTCGTCGACCGTGCGCACCCCCGCGCCGACGAACTGCTCGCCGTACTGGCGGAGGAGGAGCCGACCGCGCTGTGCCGGGCCGTCGGCCGCTGGTCGCGCGACGAGCGGCCGGCCCGGCGGGTCGCGGCGATGACGTACGGACTGCGCGCCGCCCCGCACATCCGGACGGACGCCGACCACCGGTTGCTGCGCCGCGCGGCCCTCGTCCTGCTGGCCCGGCCCGCCGACCGCGCCCTGCACGGTGGTGCGCTCGCCCTTCTGGTCCGGGATCCGGAGACTCGCTCCCGGCACCTGCCGCAGGCGCTGGAGCGGTTCACGGCGGGGGACCCGCAGCTGCCGCCGAGCGCGCTGCTCGCCGCCCTGGCCACCCACCCCGAGCCGGTCCTGGACGCCTTCCGGTCCCGTTTGCGCGGCCCCGACCGCGCGGACACCGGCAGCGTCCTGCGCGCCCTCGCCGAAGTCACCACGCCCGCCCTGGCCCCGCGCGTCGCCGCCCTCGTCCGGGAGGCGGTGGAGCGGCGACCGGAGGCCGCCGGGCAGGTGGCCGCGTACGTCGACCGGAGCCTCGACCACGGCCCCGCCGCCCGGGCCGTCCTCCTGCCGCTGGTCACGGGACTGCTGGACGGCGGGCCGGAGCAGCTGCGGGCCGCGCTGGCCGGCGTGCTGGCCGCCCCCGGCGCCGCGCAGTCCCGCCCCCTGCGCGACGAACTGCTGGAGCACCTGCTCACCGACGAACGAGCCCCTGAGGTCCTGGACGCCGTACTGCACGGGGCCGCCGGGCGCACCGGTGAGGACCTGCGCGTCCTCGTGCACCGCACCGGCCTCCTGCTGGTGCGCACCACCGACGGCGCGACCCGCTTCGACCAAGGCCTGGTCGAGTTGGCCCGGCACGTCCCGGGCTTCGCCACGCGGGTGGTCGACTGGCTCACGGACGAGCCGGGGGAGTGGGCGGCGGTGGTCGGACCCAGCGCCCGCCGGACGATCGAGAACCTGGCGGGGACCCGGGTGCCCGCGTGACGCGCCGCTCCCATGGCGCGGCGCCGGCGCGGCTCGTGCCACGTGGCCCGTCTCACGTGGCCGGTCTCACGTGGGTCGGGTCACAGCCCCCATGCCGATGCGGGCCGGAAGCACCCGGCATGGCACCCTTAGTCCTGCGTAACAGGCAATGTAGATACGGACACGGGTTCGAGGAGCGGTCACAGTGCAGCGCTGGCGTGGCTTGGCGGACATCCCCGAGGACTGGGGACGCAGCGTCGTCACCATCGGTTCCTACGACGGGGTCCACCGCGGACACCAGCTGATCATCCGGCACGCCGTGGACCGCGCCCGTGAACTGGGCGTTCCCGCCGTCGTCGTCACCTTCGACCCGCACCCCAGCGAGGTCGTCCGGCCGGGCAGCCACCCGCCGCTGCTCGCCCCGCACCACCGCCGCGCCGAGCTGATGGCCGAGCTGGGTGTGGACGCGCTGCTGATCCTGCCCTTCACCACGGAGTTCTCGAAGCTGTCCCCGGCGGACTTCGTGGTCAAGGTCCTGGTGGACAAGCTGCACGCCAAGGCGGTCGTCGAGGGCCCCAACTTCCGCTTCGGCCACAAGGCGGCGGGCAACGTCGAGTTCCTCGCCGAGCAGGGCAAGGTCTACGACTTCGACGTCGAGGTCGTCGACCTGGTGCTGTGCGGTGAGGCGGGCGGCGGGCAGCCGTTCTCCTCGACACTGACCCGGCGGCTGGTCGCCGAGGGCGATGTCGCGGGCGCCGGGGAGATCCTCGGCCGCCCGCACCGGGTGGAGGGGGTCGTGGTGCGCGGGGCGCAGCGGGGACGGGAACTCGGCTTCCCGACCGCCAACGTCGAGACCCTGCCCCACACCGCGATCCCGGCGGACGGCGTCTACGCGGGCTGGCTGCACGTGAACGGCGAGGCGATGCCGGCCGCGATCTCCGTCGGCACCAACCCGCAGTTCGACGGCACCGAGCGCACGGTGGAGGCGTACGCCATCGACCGTGTCGGCCTCGATCTGTACGGCCTGCACGTGGCCGTCGACTTCCTCGCCTTCGTGCGCGGCCAGGCGAAGTTCGAGTCGCTGGACGGGCTGCTGGAGCAGATGGCCGAGGACGTGAAGCGCTGCAAGGAGCTGGTGGCGGCGCGGTAGCCGTCCCGCCCCGGTTCGGCCGGGGAAACGCCGAAGGGCGGCCGGTGTCCCAGGACACCGGCCGCCCTTCGGCGTTTCTCACCGCTGCGGAGGCTGCCCTGGCTGAGGGGCCTGGGGAGCCTGGGGGTGCTGCGGGTAGCCATAACCGGCCGGGGGATGTCCCGGGTGCTGCTGCTGTTGCGGCGGCTGCGGCTGGGCGTACGGATCCTGCCCCGGCTGGGGCTGCTGCTGCGGATACGGCTGTCCCGGCTGCGGGGGCTGCGGATACGGCTGTCCCTCGGGCTGTCCCTGCTGCGGGTACGGCTGCCCGGGGCCGGGCTGGGGGGCCTGCGGGTACGGCTGGCCCGCCTGCGGCGGATAGGGCTGACCGGGCATCGGCTGGCCCGGCATCTGCTGGCCCGGCATCGGCGGGGCGGCCACCGGCGGCGGGTTGCCGTCGCTGGTCCACAGGCCCTGGCGCTGCTGGTGGCGGATGAAGTCCTCCGCGACCATCGCCGTGAGGTTGAAGTACGCCTCCCGGACCTTCGGCCGCATCATGTCGAGGTCGACCTCGGCGCCCGCGGCCAGATGCTCGTCGAACGGCACGACGACGACACCGCGGCAGCGGGTCTCGAAGTGCGACACGATGTCGTCGACCTTGATCATCTTGCCGGTCTCGCGCACCCCGGAGATGACGGTGATGGACCGTGAGACCAGCTCGGCGTAGCCGTGCGCGGACAGCCAGTCCAGCGTCGTGCTGGCGCTGCTCGCACCGTCCACGGACGGGGTGGAGATGATGATGAGTTGGTCGGCGAGGTCGAGCACCCCGCGCATGGCGCTGTAGAGCAGGCCGGTGCCCGAGTCGGTGAGGATGATCGGGTACTGGTTGCCGAGCACGTCGATCGCGCGCCGGTAGTCCTCGTCGTTGAACGTCGTGGACACGGCCGGGTCGACGTCGTTGGCGATGATCTCCAGGCCGGACGGCGCCTGGGAGGTGAACCGCCGGATGTCCATGTACGAGTTGAGGTACGGGATCGCCTGGACGAGGTCACGGATCGTCGCCCCGGTCTCGCGCCGCACCCGTCGGCCGAGCGTGCCGGCGTCCGGGTTGGCGTCGATCGCGAGGATCTTGTCCTGGCGTTCGGTGGCGAGGGTGGAGCCGAGCGCGGTGGTGGTCGTGGTCTTGCCCACGCCGCCCTTGAGGCTGATGACGGCGATGCGGTAGCAGGACAGCACCGGCGTGCGGATCAACTCCAGCTTGCGCTGCCGCTCGGCCTCCTCCTTCTTGCCGCCGAGTTTGAAGCGGGAGGAGGCGGCGGCGGGCCGCCCGCTCTTCGCCTTCTGCCTCTTGTTGTTGAGCAGCCGGTCGGAGGACAGCTCGACGGCGGCCGTGTAACCCAGCGGCACGGCGCCGGGGTTGACCGGCTGCCGCTGGTCGTGCTGGATCGGCTGCGGCCAGGCGGCCCCGGCGCGGGGGTCGACGGGCGGCTGGGTCTGCTGGGGCGGCTGCGGGCCCTGCGAGGGGTCGGGGACGGCCGCGTGCGGGGCATGTGAGGCGGGCGGTGCCTGAGCGGCATGCGGCGGCTGGGGCTGGGGCTGGGGCTGGGGCGGCTGCCCGGGGAAGCCCTGCGGGGTTGCTTGCGGGAACCCTTGGGAGACCGCCGGCGACGGCTGGCCGTCCGCCTGCTGCGGCGCGCCCGGCTGCGGGAAGCCGGGATGCGCTGGGTGAGGCTGCGGGGCCTGCGGGGCCTGCGGGGATTGGGGTGCCGGGGGCTGGGGGAAGCCGTAGCCGCCGGGGGCGGCAGGTGCGTCGGTGGGCTGGGGGAAGCCGTAGCCGGCGGGCGGCTGAGGAGCCGAAGGGGCCGGTTGCGGCGCAGGGTTCGGCGCTGCGGGTCCCGTGTTCTGCTGGGGGAAGCCGTAGCCGCCCGCGGCGGGCGGTGCGTCCGAGGGGTGGGGGAAGCCGTAACCGGCGGGTGCGGGTGCGGGGGCGTCGGCAGGCGGCTGGGGTGCCGGAGGGGCCGGTTGCGACTGAGGCGCGGGGGCCGGATCGGCGCCGGGGTGCGGGAAGCCGTAACCCGGCTGCGGAGCGGCAGGCTGCTGGGCGGGAGGCTGCTGGGCTGCGGAGGCGGATGCGCCGGCGTGCGGGAAGCCGTAACCCGGCTGCGGAGCGGCAGGCTGCTGGGCTGCGGGGGCGGGTGCGGGGGGCTGCGGGAAGCCGTAGCCCGGCTGCGGTGCGACCGGCGCCGGCTCGGGGGCAGGCGGGTTCCAGCCGACCGGCGCGGGCGGGACCGCCTGCGGCTGGAGGGGCGGCTGACCGGGCGGCTGCTGTGCGGGCACGGCACCGGGCGCGGGCGCCACGGCATCGGCGGGCTGCGGCTGTGCAGGCCACTGGGCCGCCGGTGCGGGGGCCGCGGGCTGGTACGACGGCGGCAGCGGGGGCAGTTCGCCCTGCGGGACCGGCGGAGGGGTCCAGGCGGGCTGCGCCGCGGGAACAGCGTCCTGGGGCACGTTGCCCTGCGGCGCCGCGGGACCCGTGGGGACGGCGTCCGAGGGCTCCTCGACGGCGGGGTCGTTCTGCGGGGCGGCACCCTCGTCGACGGCAGCGCCGTCGGGTGCCGGGCCGGTCACCGCGTCGGCGTCCTGCACCGCCGACTCGTCGTCCACGGCAGCGGGGGAGACGGCTTCCCCGCCCGGTGCGGTGCCGCCGTCGGCCGAACCGCCGGTCAGGACTTCGGCGTCGGCGTGGGCGTCGGCGTGGGCGTCGGCGTGGGCGTCGGCACCGGCAACGGCGTGGGCGTCGGCATCGGCGGCGGCGGTCGTACCCACGCTGCCGTCCGTGACGCCCTCATCGGCGGGTGCGTGCGGCGCATCCGCGTCCTCCGAAGGCGCGGAACCGGCCGAGGTGGAATGCGCGGCCTCGGGCTCCGGCTCCGCGGGCGTCCCGGGCTCGGGCTGTACCGCGGCGGCGTGCTCCGCGATCTCCCGCTTGAGGGCGGCCGCGGAGAAGCGCATGGTCGCACCGCTCTCCAGGTCCCCGTTTCCGGAACCGCTCTCCTCGTCACCTGCCGAAGCCCTCGGGGCTCCCCACTGCGCCGCGGCCTGCTGCTGGTGAGGCTGCGGCTGCGGTTCGAACCCGCTGCCCGCCGGAAGGCCCGGCACGGCTCCCGACCCCGCGCCGGGAGGCACGGCGGGAGCCGCCGGGGCGGGCGGAGCGGGTGGCGTCGCAGGCACCGGAGGCGCCACCGGAGGCGCCACCGGAGCGACCGGCACGCCCGGCGCGGCCAAGGGGAAGGCCCCGTCCGGCGCGGGCGGCGCGGGCGGGGTGAACGGAGTTTCCGGCGCAGGCGCTGCCGGGGCTGCGGCGGGGGTGAACGGGACCTCCGATCCGGGGGGTGCGGCCGAGGTGAACGCAGACTCCGGCGCAGGCGGCGCCGGGGGTGCGGCCGCCGTGAACGGGGCCTCCAGCGCGGGCGGTGCGTCCGCCGCGGGCGGAGCGACCGGTACTCCGGGCGCACTCGTCGCCCCCGCGCCGGCTGCCGCGCCTGCCCCCGCTCCGGGTGTCACTCCCGGTGCCGGCCCGGCTGACGCCCCGGGTGCCGGGCTCGAACCGCCGCCCGTGTTCTGCGTGTACCAAGCCGGCGGCGCGTAGTCGATGGTGAACTCGCCCGTCGCCTCGACGGAGGACTCCGCGTCGGGCTGGTCATCGCCGGGTGTGGCCCAGCCCCCGCGGATCCCGTCCCGATCGCTGCTCACAATTCCTCCTGGTGTGGTCGAGCACCCTCATGCCGTGCCGGGGCGACCGTTCGCTTGTCGTCCTTGAATGGTTCGAGGCCGTCTGACGTCGTCCGATGCGGCTTTCCCCCGGGAGACGCCGACGTCCACCCCATGGTTTCCGGTATCGCGCCCCGTACCAGCCTAATCATCAGACGGCCCACCTCGGCAGGCCCGCCCACCCTCAGCACCAGTCCACCACGTCACGCACCCCCCGAAAGGGCCGCATACGCGCCTCAGATCACTCGCCGAAACGGTCATACCCCCCGAAGTGCCGCACAGGTGAAGGGAGAAGCCGCAGCGTCAGTCCATCCGTCTCGGTGTGCCCAGCAACCCGATCTCCGCATCCGTGGGTTGCGTCATCACGTACTGCCGGTCGCGGTCGGCGCACCACAGGGTGAACCCGTCGGCGAGCGTGGGCAGCGCCTCCACGTCCCTGAGGGGCAGCGACAACGCGCGGCCCAGTTCCGCGGCCTCGTCCGGCGAGATCCGCTGGACGCCGACGAGCCGGGCCTGCCGGACCAGCCGCGGGGCGACCGGACTGAGATACGGCAGCAGCGTCAGCACGGACTGCCAGGGCCCGGAGGTGACCCGGCCGCGCGGCGGGCGCATACCGCAGTCCCGCACCACCAGCACCGGCGTGCCCGCCGAAGCGCCCTGGGCGGGCACCCGGCCGACCTCGTACACGGCAAGCCCGTTCTGCCCGCCGCCCATCGCGTGCACCATCTGCACCCAGGCCTGCGGCCGGCCCGTCTCCACGGCGACCCGGGCCCCGGTCGCCGCCGTCCTGAGCGCGAGGACCTGCGCGGTCCACAGCCCGCCGATCAGGACGACGTCGTACGGCGTGGGCCGGTTGATCCCCAGGACGGCGGGCCGGCCCTCGGCGCCTACGCCGATGACGACACCGTCGTCCCCGATGGGCAGGGCGAGCGCGGCCAGTTGGTCCGCGGACACCGAGTGACGTCCGTGCCGAGGCCCCCTCAGACCGAACCCGCTGCGCGGCCGGCGCCGTCCGGTCCGGCCGGCGGACGGCTCCGGTTCGCCGGAAGCGCCGGCTCCCTGGGTCGTCGTCGCCGTCACCTGGCACCTCCGAGCGGCAGCGTCGCGAGCATGCCGGGCACCTGCTCCCGGTCGAGACGGGCGAGCCCGGCGCCGGTGTGCCGGGCCGCGCCCTGCACCGCCCGCCGGGCCGCCACGAGTTCCTCGTCACTGCGCCCCGTCACCCGCACGTGCCCGGACAGCGACACCTCCTGCCGGTCACCGCGCGCGAGGGTGACGCTGAACGTGGTGGCGAGCGCGGGGACGGCCGTGACCAGGGCGACGAACTGCGGGAGCGACGGGCCGTCGCCGCCCAGCGCGGGCCACCGGCGCAACCAGTACGTGGTGTGACGGCGGTTGTCGCAGCGCCAGCTCCGGCTGGTCTCCTCGGTCCGCCGCTCCACCGTCCCCGTCCGCCCGGCCTCGGCCGTCACCAGCGGGTTGGCGCAGGCGGACGTGGCGAAGGCGGCCGTCAGCTCCTCCTCGTCGAGGACGGTCGCCCGGAACCCGGCGCCGGTCAGCCGGCTCGCGAGATGATCGACCGCCCGCACGACGCATTTCTGCGCGCCGACGGCGCCGCCGCCGCGGACGGCGACGGCCTCCGGACAGAGCTCCGGATCCAGCTTCAGGGCGATCCAGGTGATGCGTACCGCCGGCGCTCCGGTCTGTTCCTGCAAGGGGGCGTAGTTGGCCACCGCCACGGACTGCGGGGGCAGGTGCAGGGCGGGCGCGGGCTGGGTGTGCAGCACGATCTGTGCGGACTCCAGCCGGATCCCGTCCACTTCGAGGGCGTCCCGCACCAGGGCGAGCGGCAGCGGCCGGCGGCCGCGCTCGGCCCGCATGGCGGTCGTGTCCGCCTCCACCTGGAGGACGGCGGTGACGAACGTGCCGTCCCCGACGATCCCCACGGGGCGCCGGTCACGGCCGCCGTAGGCGTACGTCCGCAGCCCGGGGTCGCATTCCACGGCGGGCCCGAACCCCGGCTCCGTCCCGGGAGGCATCTCCAGCTTCGCCGCCGACCGTCGACGGGTCTTCAGCTCCCGTGCCGTGGCCAGCCACTGCGGAAGCGAGCGGCCGCGACGGCGGACGAAGGCGAGGGCCACCAGCAGGGCGGCGACCACCGCCGCCACGACGAGCACCACGGGACCGCTCACCCAGCCGACGAGCAGGACGGCGGCCGCGATCTCCAGCAGGACGAGGCGTTGCAACCGGAACGTCCCGCCCTGCCCCGCGCGCGTCCTGAGATGCGGTGTGCCCGGCGCCGATGGCCGTTCGGACCGCTCGGGCGGCCGCGGACCGGTCGCCGAGGGACCCCGCGTCCGCGCTCGGCCGCCGGAGCGCACGCCCGTTCCCGAAACCCTCACTCCGTCCCCCCGTTCCGCTCACGACCCGCCCGTGTCCCAGCGCCGCACAGGGCACTCGACGGCCCGGGAACCCTACCCGCTCCTCGAGTCCGCACGGTTACCGGGCATAGTAGGTGGCCGCTCCGACATCGGAGACGGGGAGTCGGCCAACCGCCCTGCGCGCCACGCGGATCGGCCGGAAATCGGGGAGAGACGGGCACAGATGGCATCTCGGCGGGATCAGCTCAACGCCTACACCTTCGCGAAGCGCCGGATGCTCGCGGCCTTCCTCCAGTCGTCGCCCGACGGCTCGGAGGAAGGGGCGCCGCGGCCGTTGCGCTCGATCCTGCCCGGAATCGTCGTCGGGGTGCTCGTGATGGCCGTCTTCGGCGCGTGGGGCATGTTCCGCCCCACCGCGCCCAAGGGCTGGGACGCGCCCAACGCCAAGGTGATCGTCGCGAGCAAGTCGACCACCCGCTATGTGGTGCTGCGGACCGGCGAGGAGGTCCAGCTGCACCCGGTCCTCAACATGGCCTCGGCCAAACTGCTGCTCGAGGAGGGGCAGGGCGACGTGGTGACCGTCTCCGAGTCCGTCCTCGACAGCGGCAAGATCCCGCACGGCGTCACCGTCGGCATCCCGTACGCCCCCGACCGGCTGCCCTCGGCGTCCGAGGCGGGCAAGGCGAAGCGCTGGGCGGTCTGCGAGCGGCCGAGCGCGGGGGGCGGCGACTCGGTCCAGAAGGCGGCGCTGGTCCTCGCGGCCCGCGAGAAGGACGCGACCGAGGGCGCGGGCCGACTGCGCGGCGGCCAACTGCTCTATGTGGCGGACCCGGACGGCAGGCGGTACGTGGTGGACGCGGGCGGCACGGCGTACCCGGTGGGCAACAGCGACGAGTTGCTGCTGCGCGCGGTGGTCGGTTCCGGCCGGGAGCCCCAGCGGGTGTCCGCGGAGTGGCTGGCGACCCTGCACCAGGGCGACCCGATCGCCTTCCCCGACATCCCCGGGCAGCCGGGTGAGGCGGCCGGCGCGCCGGGCCAGCTGGACACGTCGGCCGACCGGGTCGGCATGGTGCTCAAGGCGTTCGACAACAACACCGAGCAGTACTACGTGGTGCTGAGCGGCCGCGTCGCTCCCGTGTCCGCCTTCGTCGCCCAGCTGCTGCTGTTCAGCAAGGAACTGGCGCCCCTCGGCCAGGCCGGGCACGCCCGCGAGCTGAGCCCCGGCGCGATCGTGCCGGGCAAGGCGTTCGGCACCGAGCACCGCTGGCCCACCGGGGACCCCGAGCCGGTCAACGAGGCGTCGGGGGCCGCGGGGAGCCGCAGCACGATCTGCAACGTCCTGCGGGGCGTGCACTCCGGCTCGGGCGCCACGACCCTGAGCACCTGGGCGGGCACGGACTTCCCCGCCAAGCTGCCCACCGGCTCCTCCAGCGCCTATGTGACGCCCGGCTCCGGCCAGCTCTACCGCCAGTTCCAGGGCGAGGCGACGGGTACCGGCCCGGTCTTCCTCGTCACGGACACGGGCCTGCGCTACGTCCTCCAGTCCAACGGTGACAGCGCGACGGACGACGCGGGCATCGGCACCACCGCCGAGCAGCGCGAGAAGCAGCGGCAGGAGGCCAAGCAGGCCCAGACCCTGCTGGGCTACAAGGACGTCGACCCGGCGCCGATCCCCGCCGCCTGGTCGGAGTTCCTGCCCACCGGCCCCCGCCTGTCGACGGCGGCGGCCCGCCAGCCACAGGGCTCGTGAGAAGGAGGACGACGGTGCAGCGGACGCCGACGACGCGTCGCACGGCCCAGGTGCCCCGCACGGCCCAGGTGCCCCGCACGACCCAGTCACGGCGCACGGCCCAGACCCGGCGCACGGCCCCGCTCCTGCGCGCCGCCTTGTCCGCGACGGCGACCCTCCTCACCACGGCCACGGTTCTCGCGCCCCCCGCGTCGGCGGCGGACAAGCTGCCCTACTCGGACCAGTGCACGTTTCCCAACGGCGAGTACCCGGGCCGCCCCTGGGCCCTCCAGAGGGTCCTCCTGGACGAACTGTGGAGCCGCTCCAAGGGCAAGGGCGTCCGCGTGGCCGTCATCGACACGGGCGTGGACGTGAAGAACCCGCAGCTCACCGACGCGGTGGACGCGAAGGCCGGCCGCAACCTCCTCCCCAAGAACCTCAAGGACGACGACGGGGACCCGATCGAGCGCGGCGCCGAGAACGGCACCACGGACACCGTGGGGCACGGCACCAAGGTCGCCGGCATCATCGCGGCCCGCCCCCTCGACGGCACCGGCTTCGTGGGACTGGCCCCCGAGGCCACCGTCATCCCGATCCAGCAGAACGACGCGGAGGGCCACGGCGACACCAAGTCCCTGGCCGCGGCGATCCGTTACGCCGTACAGGCCGGGGCAGGAGTCATCAACATCTCCCAGGACACGTCCCACGCGGTCCGGCCGACCTCCGACCTGGAGCTGGCCGTCGACGAGGCCCTGGACCGCGACGTCGTGGTCGTGGCGTCGGCGGGCAACGACGGCCTGGGCGGCAACGTCAAGGAGACCTACCCCGCGTCCTACCAGGGGGTCCTCGCGGTCGCCGCGTCGGACCGCAACAACGAACGCGCCTCCTTCTCCCAGTCCGGCGACTTCGTGGGCGTGGCCGCCCCGGGCGTCGACATCGTCTCCACGGTCCCCCAGGGCGGTCACTGCTCCGACAACGGCACGAGCTTCTCGGCGCCGTACGTCGCGGGCGTGGCGGCACTGCTCAAGGCGCGGCACCCGGACTGGACCGCGCGCGAGATCGTCGCCCAGATCGAGCAGACCGCGGAGCGCACCATCGCGGGCCACGACCGACTCGTCGGCTGGGGCGTCGTCGACCCGGTCCGCGCCCTGACGGAGGACGACCGCCCCATCGAGTCCCCGAGCCCCAGGAACGGCCTGGGCGGCGCCGAGGCCCCGAGCCCCGCCGAGTTCCACACCGGCGAGACCCCCGACGAACGCAACACCCGCCTCGCCACGTACGCAGTCGTGGCGGTGGCGGTCCTGGTCGCGGGCCTCGGCGGCACGGCGGTGGCGATCCGGGACGCACGGCGACGGGGGCGGAGGGTCGCGGGAGCGGAGTAGCGGGAGTCGGGCACCTCGCGACCACGACAGCCGCGCTCCGGGCCGGGCCGCCGCACGACGTGGCCCGGCCCTCCTCGCGGCACTCGTCATGCCGGGCTTCGCCGCATACCTCGTCGGCTGGCTGACCGCCCGGCTCACTGCCGCGAGTGCCGAACGAAGTCGGGGCGCGCCGCTGGACGCAGGAGAAAACACCCCGAACGTGAAGAATGGGCGGTCTGCGCTTCATTGGTGGCAGGGTTGTTGCATAAGGCAGTTGGGGCTGTCAGAGGGAGTCATTACAGTGGTTGCGTTGCGGTCATGAACACTTGAAAGGCGTGGGCGGTTCCCGTCCGGGACGGGCGGCGGAAAACGGGGAGAGTGGTTGGCGTGATTCCTGCGGACATGGGCGGGGGCCCCACAGACGTACGGCGCGGCTATATGGCGCTCTCGGCGTTCAAGAAGCGGGTGGACGACCTGCTCACGGCGTTCGAGAAATCCGCCGGCGGCTCGGCGAAGGTGGCGGACCACAGCCTTGCGGAGCACACCTTCGGCGCGGGGAACTTCCCGGAGGCAAAGACGCTCCACCTCCAGTACGAGCGCGTCCACGAACGCATCACGAGCCTCTCCAAGTCGCTGGGCCTCCAGTTGGAGGCCATGCAGATCGCCGTGCACGGCGTGGACGTCACCTTCGACAACCTCGAGGACGACCTCCGGTACCGGTTCCACGAGATCCGCACCGAGGTCAACCGGGACCGTGAAGAGGCGCTGACCAAGCAGACCGAACGGACCAACGACGCCGATCACAGCGACGCGGGGTACTGATGAGCGGCGACAAGAAGAAGCCGGACCACTACCAGGCGGAACGCCAGGAAGCAGCCCAGCAGAACACCGGCGTGGACGACGCCGTGAACAAGGCTGTGGTGATCAGCCCCGGATCCCTCAGCAGCCCGGGCGGCTTCGGCAACACCAGCTTCGAGAGCTACGACCTCAATGCCATGATCGACATCGTCGAGTCGGCGAGCCCCGAGACCATGGAGAGCGCGGCCACGGCCCTCGTCGACGCCCGCGACGCCATCAACGACGCCGCCAACGAGCTCAGCCGCAACCTGGGTGACGTCGACTGGGAGGGCGAGGCCCACACCGCCTTCTACACCTGGGGCATGAACCTCACCACGACCGCCCTCGCGCTCGCCAGTTACACCGACGAGGTGGGCACCCAGGTCCTGGCGGCAAGCGCCGGCCTCGCCTCCGTACGCAAGTCGATGCCGCCGCGTGACAACCGGATCGTCCCCAAGAAGGTCGACGACATCCCGACACCTCAACGGGTCGACGGCAACGAGGAGTACACGGCAGCGGTCAAGGCCGAGAAGGACCGGCAGGAAGCCATCAACCAGATGTACCGGCTGGCGTCGTTCTACACGGTGTCGAGCGGGATGATGGAGCTGGCGGAGGAGCCGGTGTTTCCGGAGATGCCGGGGGTGGGGGTGCCGGAGCCGCCGCCGGGCTACGGGAAGTTCAAGGACCCGCCTGGTCAAGGGCAGCTTTCGTCTGCCAGCGATTCCGAAACCACGCGCCATCACTCTGTGGTGACCGGGGTGGAGCGACCTCGTGCCGAGGACTTGCCGTCATCCCACCAGAGCAGGGACGAGACGGTCAGGCTTCCCGAGCAGCACGTGGGCACGGAGATTGACAGCGTCGGTACGTTGCCGCCGCAGGACGCTGCCAAGCCGACGACTGTCACACCGTCCTCGACGGCAGGTCCCAGCGCAACGTCAGCGGGGACGGTTTCTCCGTTTGCCCCCACTGGCGTACCCCCCGTCTTGCGAGGGTCGGCCGGGCGTACTTCAGGAATCGGTGGCGTACCGGCAAACAGGCTTCCCACCTCGGCGCAGGGGCGCGTAGGTGGTGGTGTGCCGGGCGGCACCGCTGGCGGTCGTACGGGAACTGGCCCCATGGGGCAGGCGGGACGTGCCGCAGCAGCAGGGAAGGCGGGCGGTCGCACTACTGGTCCCGTGGGGCGAGGTGTGGTCGGCGGAGCGGCGAAGACGGGTGGGCAGGCGGCAGGACGTACTGGTGGTGTCCCGCGCGGTCCCGTCACAGGCATGGGCGCCGCGAATCCCGGACGCCCAGGAAGTGGGCGCACCGGCGCCGGACGCACAGGCGATGGCATTGTCGGCGGGAGGCCTGTCGCTGAGGGTGCGGCCGGCGGCAAAGTTTCCAGGTTGCCGCGCGGGACGGTTGTCGGTGGTGAGAGAGCGCCCGCGTCGCGGGCCGGAGGCGAGAAGCCCGGTCAGCGCGGTGTTATCGGGACGTCTGGCTCGACGACGGGCGCGGGAAAGGCCGCTCGACGTCCTGCTGGTAGCCCTGACGGTGTGGCCGGAAAGCCGAAGGGGCGAGTTTCCGGAAGTAAGAACAAGGGAAACACGACCGGCGGCCCGGGGGCGGCGCGTGGTTCTACACGCAATCAGGATGCCACCGAGGCACGCTCGAGCCGTGACAAACGGCGGGATGACGCGTCGGCGAGCGAGTGACGGAACAAGAGCGAGGACAGACGTAGGCATGGTGCCAGGGATCAGCCGACGCGGCAGGTGGAGCGCGTCCTTCGCGGTACGAAACGGCAGACGAGTTATCGCCGCCTGCTCATTGATCGGTACCTTGACCGTTCTGTCTGCAGGTCTGGTTCCGAGCGCATCAGCCGCTGATGTCCAGTCCCAGCAGTGGTACCTGTCGGCGATGAAGGCCGACGAGATGTGGAAGGTGAGTACCGGCAAGGGCGTCAAGGTGGCCGTCATCGATACCGGAGTCAACCCCAACACCCCCTCCTTGAAAGGGCAGGTGCTCGCCGGTGAGGTGCCGAGAGCCGTCGGCTACAAGGCGACTGAGGACTACGACGGTCACGGGACGAGCATGGCGGAACTCATCGCCGGTACCGGTGCCGGAGACGGTCTGAAAGGACTTGCACCGGGAGCAAAGATCGTTCCCTATCGGCTCGCGATGAAAGACATGAAGGACGGGAGCGAGAAGGAAAAGGCTCCTCAACTACCGGACGTGATCAGGGCGATCGCCGACAGTGATGTCAAAATCATCAGCATGTCCTTCGGTGAAGACGTCGAAAGGTCGGATGTTCTTGCGGCCGTCAAGTACGCAGAATCCAAGGGTAAATTGATGGTTTCTGCCACTGGTAATGACGCCCAGGAGAAGAATTTCATCGGGTACCCGGCGGCCTATCCCTATGTGGTCGGCGTTGCTGCCTCGGACAAGTCCGGAAGGGTTGGAAAATTTTCTGAACATGGCAACTACGTCGACCTGGCCTCCCCGGGGCTCGAAGTCCCCACCTGGTGTGACAACACGTTCCGTTCCTACTGCACGAGCCAAGGCACCAGCCAAGCCACCGCCATCGCCTCCGCTTCCGCAGCCCTAGTTTGGTCCGCCCACCCTGATTGGACCGCGAACCAGGTCCTCGCCAGCCTCATCGACACCGCAGGACGCGACTGGGCGAAGGACGACCCGAGCACGTACCTCGGCTACGGACTGATCCGCCCCCGAATGGTGCTCGAGCAAAGCAACTTCAACCCCGGACCGGCCGCCACCGACCCGCTCGCCAGGGAAAACGCGACGGGCGTCACGGACGAGGCGGGCACCTCGACCTCCGCGTCCGCATCCGCGTCGGCCCCGCCCCAGTCCCCGAAAGCCACGGCAGGCGGCCGGACCTCGGCGGCAGCATCAACCTCGGACACCTCCGACAACACCACGATGTGGATTGCGCTCGGTGTGGCGGCGGCCGTCCTGGCGATCGGGGGCGGAGCCTTCGTCGTGATCCGCTCACGGCGAGCCGCATGACCCACACATGACGACCACAGCTCACGAAGCGAAAGGGAGAGCCGAAATGGTCGACCGCAAGCTAAACGACGGCGATGTACAGAAGCTTCAGAAGGAAGTCATCGATCGCTACGACAACATCCGGGGCTCCCTCGCGAAGCTGCAGGGCACGATCGACATGATCGAGAGGGCGTGGACGGGCCAGGGTGCCAACGCCTTCAACACCAAGCAGACGGAGATCAACGGCCACATGGTCGGGATCGGCAAGATGCTCGACGACTTCCTCGAGGGCATCCACATGACCAAGACCGACAAGCAGAACCTCGAAGATCAAATCACCGCCGACATGAACAAGATCTCGGTCGAGGATCTCGGCGGGAAGACTTCGGCGCTCAACAGCTACTGATCATCACTCCGGCGAAGTCCGGCTGAAGTCTTCAGAGAAACGAGGGGAAAATGCCTTCCGGTGCACATTACGAGGAACTCGCCGTCACCTACGGCACCATGGACGCACTCGCCACCGAGCTCGGCGACCAGGCCAGGAAGCTCGAGGAGGACCTCGAGGCGCTGAGGCAGGCCGTGCTCAACGTGTCCTCGGGCTGGGGCGGCGAGGCGTTCCAGCAGTTCCAGAGCAAGAGCGAAGAGTGGAACAAGCACGCCCGCGGCATCCACGCGGCGCTGCTCCAGATCTCGCACCAGGTCCACGGCGCCGGCGGTGACTACCGCGGCGGCGACCTGAAGGGCGCGAGCTACTTCATGTAGCCGCGCGTAGGTCACAACGCCAGGGTGGGCACGCACGGGAGGTGCCCACCCTGTGCTGTAGCGTGTCGTTGAGGTCCTCAGCGATGGCCTGATTTCTCGTCTGTCCGTCCGCCCAGAACTGACCGCTTATGTCCTGGGCCTTGTCGACAGCGTGGCCTTCGGCGTCCTGGAACGACGATTCCAGAATGACGAGGGTCCTACCTGGACAGCGGTCCCGCTTCAGGCCGAGCACCGTCGCGGCGATGGGCGACGCTCCTCACTCGACGGACTCTTCGCTCTCGGTCGTGTGGCTGAGCGAGTTGGGCCGAGTCCGAGGTCAGCTACATTCACGCCCCTTCCGCACGTGCCCGGTGTATTCGGTGATGAGGCGCTTCATCGTGGACGAGTTCTCCCGACCGGAGGCGAAGACCTGAACAACGGTGAAGAGGGCTTGGTCCGGATGCGCTGAATTCGTGCATCCTTCGACCTTCCCGACCGCGCCGGTCCCCGAATAGAGAAACTCGTCGCCGGTGATCACGTCTCCCTTGTCGACCTGAGCATGCACGGCGGCGACGTCGACTACGTTTCCTGTCTTGTCCCACCACAATCGGCCTGCCACCAGGGCGAGTTCACCGTCGACGCTCACGTTACAGCGCTGGGTTCCGCCGTTGGGTGTGGTCTGCCGGGTGGAAACCCTTTCTCCGGGCGGCAGGAACGGTGCCAGAAGGTCGGCGTCCACGGACACCCCGCACAGGGACTGCGGAAGGGGGTACTTCCTCTCCTCGTCGCCTGAGCATGCGGACAAGGCGGTAGCGACAGCGAGCGATGCCGTCAGGATGGCAAGGCGTCGAAGTGTCGTGGGGAGCGGGAGGGGTGCGTACTTCAAGGTCAGGGACCTCTCTGGACGGGTGGATCCTTGTGCGGGCATGCGGCGGATTCGGCTGGGGCCCCGCATCAGACGTCCGTCTTGAGATCGGGAGCCATGGCAATGACGTTCGTCCCCGAGTCCTTGAACCCGCGCTCTGCACCGACGCGGGCCCATTCTCCGACGTCCGTGAGATCAGCCCTGCTGCGGTTCGTCGCCGCGGTCTCCGCCGCCTTCTCGGTGTAGCCGTTGTTGCTGTCGAGGCCGCTCTCCCAGTACTGACCCATGAGAGGGCCGGCATTGCCCTTGGCCTTTCCTTCCGCGTCCTTGAAGAGCTCTTCCAGAATCACGCTGGTCGCGGTGCCTGCGACACCACCGGCTGCCGCACCCCCGACCGGGCTGACGATGAAGGTTGTTCCGACACCGGTGACGGTGCCGACCGTCCCGGAGATCACGTTCTTCCACTGGGCCACGGAGTGCTCGTAGGCCTTGTCCTTTTCTTCGCCCTCCTGGGCGACGACTTCCGCGCGGCCTTGAGCAAGCGTTCCCGATACTTCGCCCGATCCGCTCGCGATCTGTTCGACGACGAATTGGGGATCGTTGGAATAGCGCTCGTTCGCCGGGAGACGGGGGTCGAGGTGGTACTCCATCAGATTGCCCATATAGGCCTTCTGGCCCACTTCCACGGCGGCGTATCCCTCGGGGTTCTGTCCGACGGTGAACAGGAACCGGGTCACGTCACGGTGTTCGAGCGTCGCCTCGGCGCCGGCGATCGGGAAGAGCCGGTCCGTGTCACCGTCGGAGTCGTCGGTCATGGCCCGGTTGATGTCCGGAAGGTATTCCGAGGCGATCTGACCGATGCTGTCGCCCATATAGCCGTTGTCGGTGATGCGTGACGGCTGTTCAGAGACGGACGACACCAGGCTCTGCATCAGCTTCACCTGCTCCGTGTTGTGCGGAGGGGTGTCCGACGTCGGCATCTCCCCCGCCGGATGCCCTGTGGTGGCTGCCTCCAGCGCAGCGGCCAGGTAGTTCCGACCAGCGATGCTGTCCTCGCCTTCGTCGTCCTGGTCCATCGGCCAGTCGCGCTCCTCGAAGAGGTAGTCGAAGTTGGTCAGCGTCTCCCGCTTGCCCTTGTCGTTCTTGAAGTCGTGATCCTCGTCCTTGGTGACGAAGGTGTCGTTGAAGAACTCCGTGGCCGCGTCCGGACTGTTGGAGAGGGCCTTGAGGTAGCCGGTCATCGGGTCCCAGCCGGAGTCTGTGCCGGTGCGATTGAGGAGTGGGTCCATGCCCGTCCGCTGCCAAGCGCCGTGCCGGCCGTTGCCCGTGAACTGCTTCTCCGTCTCGATCAACTTGTCGCCGTAGTCGACGAGGAATCGGTCGTCGAAGTCACCCCATCGCATGAGGTTCGTCATGACCTGTCCGCCGAGGGGGAAGCCACCGTTGCGACCGACCGGCTTGTCGACCAGGTCGATCATCGTGGACTTCCACTGGGTCATACCGGTGTTGTCGCTCTGTGACGCGGTCGCGAGCGTGAGGCTCAGGTTCTTCTGGAGGTCGTCGTACTGGTCGACCCGCTGCTGTCCGATCTTCCACGCGCTGTGCGGGTCGTTGATGCCCGTCCAGAAGTCGAGGGTCCCCTGCGGTCCCAGGCGCGTGGCGAAGCGCTCCGCGAACAGCGGGTCGTCGGCGTTCTCCTTCAGCCCCCTGTTGAGCCGGTCGAACTCCGCGACCGACAGATCCTCGGGCTTCTGCTTCGCCAGGTCCGCCAGTTCCTCGGCGTCCTTGAGTGCCTTGGCCGCGGAGTCCCGGTCGGCGTAGTCGACGTCCGAGAAGCCGAGTCTGCTCTGGTCGGCGATGGCCATGAGGACGGTGTTGGCCGAGTTGTCGCTCGTGGTGGCCTGTTCCAAGATGTTCTGGATCTCGTCCCGCAGCGCGGTGATCTCGCCCTTGTTGTCCTGGTCCTGTTGGGCACGGCCCTCTGGCGGGACGTTCGTCGTGACCGTGAACCCGCCCTCGTAGCCGATGACCGTGAGGTTCTTCAGGCGGCCTCGCTCGATGGCGTCGCGGAGTTGCCCCTTGTACGTCTTCAGCTCGTCCCGGGTGTCCTGGAGGATCTTGTGGATGGACGAGGCCTGGCTGTGCGCGTCCGTGAACTCCCCAGCGGTCTTGCCGATGAACTCCTTGGAGACGGTGGCGTTGTATCCCGCCCAGCTCGCCTTGTTCGCGGCGCCGCGAAGGCCCTTCTCGGCCGCGTCCATCAAGGTCTCCAGATCACCGACCATCGTCGACCAGTCTTCGACCGCGTCGTCCAACAGGCTGAGGTCGGCGTTGCGAAGGGCGTCGAGGTCCATCACTCCTTGCCCTTTTCGTCGTCCTTCTCGCCGTACACCGGGTTGTGCTTGCCCGGTCTGCCGACTCGTTCGTCGAAGCCCGCGTCCAGCACGTCGATGCTGCTCATCTGACGGCGGATGTAGTGGTCGTCGCCGGCGTGCAGCTTCTTGGTGACGGTCATGTGGTTCGAGATGTGCGCGCACGCGTCCCTGAGGGAACCCAACTGCTCGTCCCAGCGCAGCGCCACATGCTGGAGGGCACTGCCCAGGGCGAAACCGTCCTTGGTGAGGGCGCCGGCGGCGCTCTCGCTGCTGGGCACCGCCCTGCGGCCCTTGTCCCAGAGGTCGTTGTACAGCTTGAAGGCGTTGGTACCTATCCTTGCCAGGTCGCCCTGATTTGCCCTCAGTTCGCCGTACTGACCAGGATCCGGCGCGGGGCGTACCGGGCCGCTCCCTGGATCCAGCTGGTTCAGCTGCATGTGGGGCGCGGCACTCGAGGCCGCGTCCGCCTTGAGCTGCTCCCACTCCTCCCACGCCATGCGTGAGCCCCTTCCCCGTGTCCCCGTGTCCCCGTGAATCTCGCCTGCCGGACAGGAAGCCCGTCCGTCCGACGGGACAGTTCTGTCGAGCCTTCAACAGGCCAGATGCATCAACCCGTTTCAAGTGAGTTCACGGATCTCACCCTACTTTTCCCGATTCACCGCCGTACGACTTGACGGCGGCGCAGCGAGGCCGTCGATTCCAGCGCCCCGCAAGTCCTTTCGGAAGGACGGTGGCTACCGCCGCTCATCACGTCTCCTCCGGCACCCACCCCACCTGCACCAACGGCTTTCCGCGGCGCCGTGAGACGAAGATCCCCCGCCCTGCGGGCATCGGCCGTGGCCGCACCCCGCCGAGGAGGTCCCCCTCCCCGGGGTCGCCCGCCAACACCACGCCCTGCGCGCCGAGTTCCTTGATCCGCTGCATGAAGGCCTCGTACGACGCCCGCCCCGCGCCCGCCGTCGACCGCGCGATGATGAACCGCACCCCCACGTCGCGGGCGAACGGCAGGAGTTCCGTCAGGCCCGCCAGCGGATTGCCGCTCGACGTCGCGACGAGGTCGTAGTCGTCGATGACGACGAACACCGTCGGTCCGCGCCACCAACTGCGGTCGCGCAGTTGCCGTGCCGTCACCTCGGCCGTCGGCGTCCGGCGCTTCATCAGGTCGGCCAGCGCGGCCATGTGGTGGTCCATGGCGTTGGACATCGGGATGTACTCGGCCAGGTGCGACTCCGGCGTCACGCCCAGCAGGGAACGCCGGTTGTCGACCACGAACAGCTTGCACTCGTCGCCCGGGTAGCGCTGGGTCAGCTGCCTGATCAGCAGCCGCAGCAGGTTGGACTTGCCGGACTCGCTCTCGCCGAAGACGAGGAGGAACGGATCCTGCTCGAAGTCGACGTAGACCGGCTCGAGACGGTCCTCGTCGAGGGCGAAGGCGACCCCGCGGCGCGGGAACCGGTCGCCCGGCGGCAGCGACCCGGCCGGGAACTCCCGTGGCAGCAGCCGCACTTCCGGCGCGGGCGCCGCCTGCCACTGCCGGGCGACCTCCGCGGTCAGCGCCTGGGTGGCGTCGGCGAGGCCGGTGTCGGAGGCGAGGCCGTCGATCCGCGGCACCGCCGCCATGAAGTGCAGCTTCTGCGGCGACTGGCCACGGCCCGGCACGCCCGCCGGGATGTTCGCGGCGACCTTGCGGTCGATCTCGGAGTCCATCGTGTCGCCGAGCCGCAGCTCCAGGCGGTTCATCAGCTGGTCCTTGAGGGCGGCCCTGACCTCCATCGACCGTGAGGCCGTCAGCACCAGGTGAACGCCGTAGCCGAGCCCACGCGCCGCGATGTCGAGGATCACCTGGTCCATCGCCTCGTACTCGGAGCGGAAGTTCCCCCACCCGTCGATGACCAGGAACACGTCCCCCCACGGCTGGTCCGTGACCGAGATGTCCCCGCGGGCCCTCCTGGCCCGGAACTCCGCGATCGACGGGATGCCGGCCGAGCGGAAGTACTCCTCTCGGCGGGTCAGCACGCCGTACACCTCGGCCACCGTGCGCCGGACCCGCTCCGGGTCGAGCCGGGAGGCGATCCCGCCCACGTGCGGCAGCCCGGCCACCGACGCCATCGCGCCGCCGCCGAAGTCGAGGCCGTAGAACTGGACCTCGTGCGGTGTGTGGGTGAGGGCGAAGGAGCAGATCAGCGAGCGCAGCAGGGTCGACTTGCCGGACTGCGGGCCGCCGACGATCTGCATGTGGCCCGCGGCACCGGAGAAGTCCACCCAGAGGGAGTCCCGGCGCTGCTCGAACGGCTTGTCCACCAGACCCACCGGCACGACCAGCCGGCCCGCGCCCTCATAACCCGGCTGGGTGAGGCCGCGGCCCGGCACCGCCGTGAGCCCCGGCAGCAGCGCGTCCAGTGACGGCGGGCTGTCCAGGGGCGGCAGCCACACCTGGTGCGCCGCCGGGCCCTGTGCCTCCAGCCGGCGCACGATCACGTCGAGCACCGTGTCCGCCAGCGCGTCGTCGACCTCCGCGTCACCGGACGGGCGGGCCGGTGGCACGGTCGCGTACCGCACCGGCACCTCCGCGGAGGTGAACAGCACCGGCCGCCGGTCGACCGGCAGCGGGCCGCCCCCCGGCGCCGTCCGCTGAGCGCCCGAGCGGTGGACCCCGGACACGTACGCCGCCTTGAACCGCACCATCTCGTCCGTGCCGAACTTCAGGAAACCGGAACCCGGCACGTTCGGCAGCGAGTACGCGTCGGGCACGCCGAGCGCCGCCCGCGACTCGGCCGCCGAGAAGGTGCGCAGACCGACGCGGTACGACAGATAGGTCTCCAGGCCGCGCAGCCGGCCCTCCTCCAGGCGCTGCGAGGCCAGTAGCAGGTGCACCCCGAGCGAGCGGCCGATCCGGCCGATCTGCACGAACATCTCGATGAAGTCCGGCTTCGCCGTCAGCAGCTCGCTGAACTCGTCGATCACCAGGACCAGGGAGGGGATCGGCTGAAGAGCGGCCCCCGCGGCCCGCGCCTTCTCGTAGTCGTGGATGTTGGCGTAGTTGCCCGCGTCCCGCAGCAGCTCCTGACGGCGGTTGAGCTCACCGCGGATGGAGTCGCCCATCCGGTCGACCAGCGTCAGGTCGTCCGCCAGGTTGGTGATCACGGCCGCCACGTGCGGCATCTGCGCCATGCCGGCGAAGGTCGCGCCGCCCTTGAAGTCGGCGAGGACGAAGTTCAGCGTCTCCGAGGAGTGCGTGACCGCCAGACCCAGCACCAGCGTGCGCAGCAGCTCGGACTTGCCGGAGCCGGTGGCGCCCACGCACAGCCCGTGCGGACCCATGCCCTCCTGCGCCGCCTCCTTGAGGTCCAGCATCACCGGACGGCCGTCCTCGCCCACCCCGATCGGCACCCGCAGCCGCTCCGCCAGCGAACGCGGCCGCCAGGTGCGCCGCGTGTCCACGGACGCAGCGTCACCGAGGTTCAGCAGGTCGGTGAACTCCAGGTTGGCCAGCAGCGGCTCGTCGTCGTCCCCGCCGGAGGCCATCCGCAACGGGGCGAGCTGCCGGGCGAGCGCCTCGGCGGACTCCGGGGAGAGCGCGTCGGGCGTCCCCTCGTAGACGGCGCCGTGTTCCGATTCCAGCCGCAGCACCCCGGGCTGTACGACGATGTCGAGCTCGCCACCGGCTCCCGTCGGCTCACCGGGGACGAGTTCGAGGACCGTCACGCCCTGGAGGCCCTCGGCGTTGGCCAGCACCGAGTCAGGGGGGAGGGAGACCCCGTCGAGGACGACGACGACGTGCGGCTCGTCGGGCAGCGGCGTCGCGTGCGGATGGAACCGCGGGCGACCCGTCAGCCGGGCCCCGAGGAGGTTCTCCAGCTCGCGGGTGTCGGCGCCGATCAGCCTGCGGCTGCCCGCCCCGTCCACGGCCCCGGCCGCCTGGACGTGCGGCAGCCACTTCGCCCACTCCCAGTGCGGCAGTTCCTCCCGGCCCGCCGCGAAAACGAGAACCAGGTCCTCGGACGAGTGCAGCGCGGCCAGCGAACCGGCCAGGGCACGGGCGCAGGAGCGCACCGACCGCGGCTCACCGCTGACCGTGACGTGGTAGAAGGCGCGCAGGGAGACGGCCATCGGCAGGTCGTCGAGGCTGTCGTGGACGGCCAGGAAGCGCTGGAGCGCGCCCGCGGTCAGCGGCTCCAGCTGCTGCACCGGGCCGGTCTCGGGGGCGATCAGCGGGGTGGCGAGGGCTTGGGCGCCGAGGCCGACGCGGACCTGGGCGAAGTCCTCGTCGCCCGGCCGCCGTTCCCACACCCGGCTGCCCTCGGCGACCAGCGCCCACAGCTGCTCCGGGGAGGGGTGCAGGTAGTACTGCGCGTCCCGCTGCGCCCGCGCGGTGTCGAGCGCGGTACGCCGGGTCTGCGCCAGATAGCTCAGGTAGTCGCGACGCAGATCCGCCAACTGCCCCTGCGACCCCCGCCGGAAACGCACGACCATCGCGATCGACATGGCCACGGTCGAGGCGATCATGACCATGCCCATGATGCGCATGAACGGCTGCCCGCTCGTGAAGAAGAAGACCACCGAGCCGCCCATGCCGAGCGTCGGCAGCAGTTGCATCAGCACGCTCTCCTGATGGCCCCGAGGCAGCTCCGGCGGAGGCTGCAGGACGACCTCACCGGTGGGCACCTCGGACGGCCAAGCCCGTGGCTGGCGCTTCACGACGATGTGGCTCACTGCTCACCGATCCCCTTGCGAGGCCCCGAATCCCCTGGCGCGACCCCCGAAGACTTCGTCCGCCGCCCCGTGCCGGACGGACGCAGGCCGCCGCGTGATCCTACTGACTGCCGGTACGACCAAGGGGCGGTAGGGTGCCGGATGTTCGCGTGAGCACACCCGCGGGACGCGCCACGCACCGTCCGGCGCGGAACCTTCACACCGCCGGCAGACGCCGAACACGCCGACGCGGAACCATCACTGAGGGGGAGCAGCAGGTGAGTATCGCGGCCTCCGCGGCAGCCACCGGAGAAGGGCGCGGCACCGGAGCCGCTCCCGCGGCGGGGACGGCTCTCGGCTTCTGCCGGGTCACCATCGTCGCCCCCGACAGCCGGATCGACGTGGCGCTGCCCGACGACGTGCCCGTCGCCGACATCCACCCGGAGATCCTCAGGCTCTCCCGGCAGAGCCCCGCCGAGGGCGCCCCGGTCGGCTACCACCTCGTCCGCCGGGACGGCACCGTCCTCGACAGTTCCCGTTCGTTCGCCGCCCAGCACATCCTCGACGGCGAGCTCCTCACGCTGCGCCCCTTCTCCGAGTCGCTGCCGCCCGCCGTCTTCGACGACGTCTCGGAGGCGGTCGCCTCGGCCGTGACGCGCGAGCACACCCTGTGGAGCGGCGAGCTGACCCGCGCCGCGGGCCTCGTCGGCGGAGGGGTCCTGCCGGCCCTGCTCGCCTTCGTGGCCTGGTCGGGCGACCCGCGCCACGACATGCACGGCCTGCCCGGCGTCCTCGCCGCGGTCGTCGGCGTCCTGCTGGTCGCCCTCGCCTGTGTCCGGGCCCGTGTCTACGACGACCGGGGCTCCGCCGTCGCCCTGGGGCTCGGCGCGCTGCCCAACGTGGGCGTGGCGGGCTCCGGACTCCTGCCGCTCGCCGACGGACAGGGCATCGGCAGGCTCCAGTTCCTGCTGGCCTGCGCCGCGGTGCTGCTCGCCGCGGTGCTCCTCACCCTCTGTTCCCCGCGCGGGGACGGCCCCTTCGTCGCCTTCCTGGCCGCATCCGGCGCCGCCCTGGCCGCCGTGTTCGCTGCCCTCCTCACCCACTGGACACCGGCGGAGACCGCCGCGCTGTGCGCTCCCGTCGGCGTGGGCGCGCTGGCCTTCCTGCCCGGTCTGTCCATGCGCTTCGCGCGGCTGCCGATCGGCTTCGACGCCCCGGATGCCGCGCCGCGCAGCGCGTACGGCGCCGATCCCGCCCCGCGGGAGCCGGTCGACGCCGAGCGGATCGCCGCCCAGGCCCGCCGCGGACACGAACTCCTGGTCGGCCTGGTGGGCGGCTGTGCGGTGATCACGGTGGGCGCCTGCGCGGTTCTCGGGTTCTCCGACGACGTCTGGGCCCGGCTCCTCGCCCTGGCGGCGGGCATCGCCCTGCTGATGCGCGCCCAGCTGTTCCGCTACAGCGCCCAGGTCGCCCCCGTGCTGGCCGCGGGCCTCGGTTCCCTCGTCCTGCTCGGCCTCGGCCTGGCACTGAACCCGCCGCACGCGGTGATCCGCGACGCGCTGGCGGGCGACCGGAGCGATCTGGACATCCGTACCGTCTGGCTCGTCGCGGCGATCGCGGCGGCCTCCGCGATCGTGACCGCGATCGGCCTGATCAGCTCGCGGGGCGGCCTCACACCGTTCTGGGGCCGTTTCATGGAGCTGGCCGAAGGCTTCGTCCTGCTGACACTGGTCCCGCTGGCCCTGGCCGTCTTCGACGTGTACGCGGCGGCCCGGTCGATGACGGGCTGACCCGCCGCCGGCCGCGCCGGAAGGCCCGGCGCCCGCTCCGGTCCCCGGTCCGTCCACACCGCCTCGGGGTGCGGTCGGGCCCACCGCCGCATCAGGTGCGGACGAGCGGCGGCCGGCACGGACCGGCCGCCGCTCGTCCGCCGGCCCGGCTACCGGGCGGCGGACTCCCCGTCGTGCCGCGCCGGCTCCAGATCGAACTCGCCGTCCCGCGCGCCCAGCACGAAGGCCCGCCACTCCGCCTCCGTGTAGCGCAGCACCGTCTCCGGGTCGAGGGACGACCGCATCGCGACCGCCCCCTCCGGCAGGTGGGCGATCTCGACGCGCTCCTCGTGCTCCTCCGTGCCGGGGGCGCACTCCCACTCGACGCCGGAGATGTCCAGCGCGTACAGCTCGTCCCGCTCCCGCTCCTTGCGAGCTTTGACGTCCTCGTCCTCGGCATCGGCCATGTCGGCTCCGACCCTTTCCCCTGGGTTCACACTGTTCCAACAAGCTGTGGCGTTACCCTACTTGCCGGCGTTCCCCCAGCTCAGAGGTTCTTCCTTTACGTTCCGGACCGGCGCCGTCGCCCGTACACTGCCCCCGCGCGCAAGGGCACGGGCCGACCGCCCGCCGCGAGGTCCCGGGCGGTCCCGACGCGACAGCCTGCTACCCTGGCTTTCGGCCGTTTGTGTACGCACCCCCGGAAACACCCTCAGGGAGTCCCTGAAGGTTCTGGAGGCCGCGCTCAGCGGATCCCCGCCATCCGAGTAACGGAAGCTCCCCCGAGACCAAGACCGGGGGCACTCGATGGCCACTCAAAGACTACGAGGAGTACGCGTGCCGCTCGATGCCGCTACGAAGAAGCAGCTCATCACGGAGTTCGGCCAGAAGGAGGGCGACACCGGCTCCCCCGAGGTCCAGGTCGCCATGCTGTCCCGCCGGATCTCGGACCTGACCGAGCACCTCAAGACGCACAAGCACGACCACCACTCCCGTCGTGGTCTGCTGATCCTGGTCGGTCAGCGTCGCCGCCTTCTCCAGTACCTGGCCAAGAAGGACATCCAGCGCTTCCGTGCGCTGGTCGACCGCCTCGGCATCCGTCGCGGTGCGGCGGGCGCCAAGTAGCACGCCGTGAGGGGAGCGGTTCCCGAAAGATCGGGACCGCTCCCTTTGCTGTACTCACCGGTGGGTACCGGTGACAGGGACCGTCGTACACCCTGGCGTCGCGCGGAAACGTGCGGAGTGTCACCAACCCTTTGTAGTGTGGTAGCACAACGCAATACGTACGACACAGCGTGGTGACGTGTACTCGCTGCGGGTAAGCGTCACCACGCACCCCGAACGAGGAGAAGCGTTCCTTGCCGCCGCCGGTCCTCGGTAGTGGCCCCCGGGAAAGAGATCCCCGAGGGCTTCGATCGAAGACCGGCCCGCACCGAACGGAGCGCTTCTCCGCACCGTCCCCCTGCCACACGGGCAGCGAGGGACGAAAGACGACAAGTAACGGAGAAAATGCTAGTGGAGAACGAGACCCACTACGCCGAGGCCGTCATCGACAACGGCACCTTCGGCACCCGCACCATCCGCTTCGAGACGGGCCGCCTGGCCAAGCAGGCCGCCGGCTCCGCCGTGGCGTACCTGGACGACGACACCATGGTGCTGTCGGCCACGACCGCCTCCAAGAACCCCAAGGACCAGCTCGACTTCTTCCCCCTCACGGTGGACGTCGAGGAGCGGATGTACGCCGCCGGCAAGATCCCCGGCAGCTTCTTCCGCCGTGAGGGCCGTCCCTCCGAGGACGCCATCCTCACCTGCCGGCTGATCGACCGCCCGCTGCGCCCGTCCTTCAGGAAGGGCCTGCGCAACGAGATCCAGGTCGTCGCCACGATCATGGCGCTCAACCCCGACCACCTGTACGACGTCGTGGCGATCAACGCCGCCTCCGCGTCCACGCAGCTGGCCGGCCTGCCCTTCTCCGGCCCGATCGGCGGCGTCCGCGTCGCGCTGATCAACGGCCAGTGGGTCGCGTTCCCGACGCACACCGAGCTCGAGGACGCCGTCTTCGACATGGTCGTCGCCGGTCGCGTCCTGGAGGACGGCGACGTCGCGATCATGATGGTCGAGGCCGAGGCCACCGAGAAGACCATCCAGCTCGTCGCGGGCGGCGCCGAGGCGCCGACCGAGGAGGTCGTCGCCTCCGGTCTGGACGCCGCGAAGCCCTTCATCAAGGTGCTCTGCAAGGCCCAGGCCGACCTCGCCGCCAAGGCCGCGAAGCCGACCGGCGAGTTCCCGGTCTTCCTCGACTACCAGGACGACATCCTGGAGGCGCTGTCCGCCGCCGTCCGCCCGGAGCTCGCCTCCGCGCTGACCATCGCGGGCAAGCAGGACCGCGAGGCCGAGCTGGACCGCGTCAAGGCGCTCGCCGCCGAGAAGCTCCTGCCGGAGTTCGAGGGCCGTGAGAGGGAGATCTCCGCCGCGTACCGCTCGCTCACCAAGCAGCTGGTCCGTGAGCGCGTGATCAAGGAGAAGAAGCGCATCGACGGCCGCGGCGTCACGGACATCCGTACGCTCGCCGCCGAGGTCGAGGCCATCCCGCGCGTGCACGGCTCGGCGCTGTTCGAGCGTGGCGAGACCCAGATCCTGGGCGTCACCACCCTCAACATGCTCCGGATGGAGCAGCAGCTGGACACCCTCTCCCCGGTGACCCGCAAGCGCTACATGCACAACTACAACTTCCCGCCGTACTCCGTCGGCGAGACCGGCCGCGTCGGCTCCCCGAAGCGCCGCGAGATCGGCCACGGCGCCCTCGCCGAGCGCGCCATCGTGCCGGTCCTGCCGACGCGCGAGGAGTTCCCCTACGCGATCCGTCAGGTGTCCGAGGCCCTCGGCTCCAACGGCTCGACGTCCATGGGCTCGGTCTGCGCCTCCACCATGTCGCTGCTGAACGCCGGTGTGCCCCTCAAGGCCCCCGTCGCCGGTATCGCCATGGGCCTGATCTCCCAGGAGATCAACGGCGAGACGCACTACGTCGCCCTCACCGACATCCTCGGTGCGGAGGACGCCTTCGGCGACATGGACTTCAAGGTCGCCGGCACCAAGGAGTTCGTCACCGCCCTCCAGCTCGACACCAAGCTGGACGGCATCCCGGCCTCCGTCCTGGCCGCGGCCCTCAAGCAGGCCCGCGACGCCCGCCTCCACATCCTCGACGTGATGATGGAAGCGATCGACACGCCGGACGAGATGTCCCCGAACGCCCCGCGGATCATCACCGTCAAGATCCCCGTGGACAAGATCGGTGAGGTCATCGGCCCGAAGGGCAAGATGATCAACCAGATCCAGGAGGACACCGGCGCCGAGATCACGATCGAGGACGACGGCACCATCTACATCGGTGCCCAGGTCGGCTCGCAGGCCGAGGCCGCCCGTGCCACGATCAACGGCATCGCCAACCCGACCATGCCGGAGGTCGGCGAGCGCTACCTGGGTACGGTCGTCAAGACCACGACCTTCGGTGCGTTCGTGTCGCTGCTGCCGGGCAAGGACGGACTGCTGCACATCTCGCAGATCCGCAAGCTCGCCGGCGGCAAGCGCGTGGAGAACGTCGAGGACGTGCTCGGTGTGGGCTCCAAGGTCCAGGTCGAGATCGCCGAGATCGACTCCCGCGGCAAGCTCTCCCTGATCCCCGTGATCGAGGGCGAGGAAGCTGATGAGGACACGAAGGACGACTCCGACAAGTGACGTCGAGTAGCTCCCAGGCGACGGCCCGCACCTCTTCGGAGGCGCGGGCCGTCGCCCGTACCCAAACTCTGATCAAGGGCACGGCCGGCATCGGTGTCGTCCGCAAGACCACCCTCCCGGGCGGCCTGCGCATCGTCACCGAGACCCTCCCCTCGGTCCGCTCCGCCACCTTCGGCATCTGGGCGCACGTCGGCTCCCGGGACGAGACGCCGTCCCTGAACGGCGCCACGCACTACCTGGAGCACCTCCTCTTCAAGGGGACGACCCGCAGGTCCGCGCTGGACATCTCCTCCGCCATAGACGCGGTCGGCGGCGAGATGAACGCGTTCACGGCGAAGGAGTACACGTGCTACTACGCGCGCGTGCTCGACGCCGACCTGCCGCTCGCCATCGACGTCGTCTGCGACATGCTCACGGGCTCCCTCATCCGCGAGGACGACGTCAACGTCGAGCGCGGCGCGATCCTCGAGGAGATCGCGATGACCGAGGACGATCCCGGCGACTGCGTGCACGACCTGTTCGCGCACACGATGTTCGGCGACAACGCCCTCGGCCGCCCGGTCCTCGGCACCGTCGACACGGTCAACGCCCTCACCGCCGACCGCATCCGCCGCTTCTACAAGAAGCACTACGACCCGACCCACCTCGTGGTCGCGGCCGCCGGGAACATCGACCACAACAAGGTCGTACGCCAGGTCCGCGCGGCTTTCGAGAAGGCGGGCGCCCTCGGCGACCAGGACGCCGCGCCCGTCGCCCCGCGCGGCGGCCGGCGCGCGATCCGCTCCGCCGGCCGCGTCGAGCTGATCGGCCGCAAGACCGAACAGGCGCATGTCGTCCTCGGCATGCCGGGTCTGGCCCGCACGGACGACCGGCGCTGGGCGCTCGGCGTGCTGAACACCGCCCTTGGCGGCGGCATGTCCTCCCGGCTCTTCCAGGAGGTCCGCGAGAAGCGCGGCCTGGCCTACAGCGTGTACTCGTACACCTCCGGCTTCGCCGACTGCGGCCTCTTCGGCGTGTACGCGGGCTGCCGCCCGAGCCAGGTGCACGACGTGCTGAAGATCTGCCGGGACGAACTCGACCAGGCCGCCGAGCACGGCCTGTCCGACGAGGAGATCGTCCGCGCCATCGGCCAGCTGAGGGGCTCCACGGTGCTCGGCCTGGAGGACACCGGCGCGCTCATGAACCGCATCGGCAAGAGCGAACTCTGCTGGGGCGAGCAGATGTCGGTCGACGAGATGCTGACCCGGATAGCGGCGGTGACCCCGGACGAGGTCCGCTCGGTGGCCCGCGACATCCTGGGACGGCGCCCGTCGCTGTCGGTCATCGGCCCGCTCAAGGACAAACAGGCCTCCCGGCTGCACGACGCGGTCGCCTGATCCTCTTCGGCAGGCCTTCGGCAACTTCGGTAAGGAAGCACAACAGATGAGCAAGCTGCGCGTGGCGGTCCTCGGCGCCAAGGGCCGGATCGGTTCCGAGGCGGTACGGGCGGTCGAGGCCGCCGAGGACATGGAGCTGGTGGCCGCCCTCGGCCGGGGCGACAAGCTGGAGACACTGACGGAGAGCGGCGCCCAGGTCGTGGTCGAACTGACCACGCCCGCCTCCGTCATGGACAACCTCGACTACTGCGTGGGGCACGGCATCCACGCCGTGGTCGGCACCACCGGCTGGACCGAGGAACGCCTCGCGCACCTGACGGGCCGGCTGGCCGAGTCTCCGGGGACGGGCGTGCTCATCGCGCCCAACTTCTCCATCGGAGCCGTTCTGACCATGAAGTTCGCGCAGATCGCCGCGCCGTACTTCGAGTCCGTCGAGGTCGTCGAACTGCACCACCCCAACAAGGTGGACGCGCCCTCCGGCACCGCCACGCGCACCGCCCAGCTCATCGCCGAGGCCCGTCGCGAGGCGGGCACCGCCCCGGCGCCGGACGCGACGGAGACCGCTCTGGACGGGGCGCGGGGCGCGGACGTCGACGGCATCCCGGTGCACGCCGTCCGGCTGCGCGGGCTGCTGGCCCACCAGGAGGTACTGCTCGGCGGCGAGGGCGAGACCCTCACGGTCCGCCACGACTCGCTGCACCACAGCAGCTTCATGCCGGGCATCCTGCTGGGCGCCCGCCGGGTGGTGTCGACTCCGGGCCTCACCTTCGGCCTGGAGAACTTCCTGGACCTCGGCCGAGGCTGACATGCGTGCCAAGCTCTCCTACGCCGTCACGGCCGCCGTCCTGGTCTTCTACTTCGTCCTGGTCGGCAGCCGCGGCGTCATGCTCATCCAGTCCGGCACACTGCTGACCGTCACCTTCGGGGTGGCGGTGCTGATCCTGCCGGTCATCGGCGTCTGGTTCCTGTGGAAGAACACCGAGTTCGTCCGCCGGGCCAACGCCCTCGCCGCCGAACTCGACGCCGAGGGCGGCCTTCCCGTGGACGAACTGAAGCGCACCGCGGGCGGCCGCGTCGACCGCGACTCGGCCGACGAGGTCTTCGGCCGGCGCAAGGCCGAGACCGAGGCGGCCCCGGACGACTGGCGCACCTGGTTCCGCCTCGCCGTCGCGTACCACGACGCCCGGGACACCCCCCGGGCCCGCAGGGCGATGCAACGCGCGATCAGCCTGCACGACGGCAAGCCGGTCCGGACCGCCTGAGCCGTACGCCGAAGGGGCCGGCCCGCGCCTGGCGGACCGGCCCCTTCGGCGTACGGTCGTGCGCGATCAGGCGCGCCGGTTCTCCGCGGCCCACGCCTCGATCGCGTCGGCCGCCCGTTCGAACGCCTCGGGACGCGCCAGGAAGTCCGCCCCGTGCGTGGTCAGCAGCTGCGTGGCCTCCTCGGGGCGGTCCCGCCGTCCGTGGGTCAGTGCCTGTCCCTGGACGGTCCGCGGCAGCCCGAGCCAGCGCACCGGCTGCTGCACGGTCCGCACCGCCACGACGCGCTCCCAGGGCAGCGTGCGGGTGAGGAGGAAACGCACGTGTCGCAGTCCGCGGTCGCTCACCCACACACCCATACGCAGCAACCGCAGGGCAGCGCCGATCACGAGCACCGAGCAGCCGAAGACGGCGCCTGCCCTGGACATCGGCCCGGTCAACGCGATGATGACCGCCGCGAACAGCACGTACGAGGCGAGCAGCAGCGCCAACGCGGCCACCCCGACCCGCCAGGGTCCGGGCCGGTAGGGGCGCCGCCAGCGCTCACGGTCCTCGAAGGGCAGCGCGACGTCGTCCGCCGCCTCGAAGCGGTCGGCCGTCAGGAAGGGCAGGGGCACGGCTGGTCCTCACTCGTCCATGCGTGGGCTGTGCCCGGTGAGGCTATCCGCCTGTGTCCCGGCTCACCACCATCGGGGGGCCATGGGGGTATCCGGCACACCATTCGGGCGGTGGGAGACGTCAGCGTCCCTGGGACGCCTGCGACTGCTGTGCCCCCGACGAATGGTCCAGGCTCAGCGCCGGCATCCCGATGACCAGAGAGCCCACCAGGGCGGCCACGACGGTGAGGCCGAACAGCCAACGCCCGGCTACCTGACCGGCGGAGGAGTGCTCTGAGGGCGGGGGAGTGACATTGCTACGGAACCTGTCGGCCTCGGCGAGGAAGGCGAAGGGTACGGGCTCGCGCCGGCGGAACATGATGGGTACGTCCTCCTGGGGCATGCGATCGGGCGCTTTCACTGATACAGACGAGCGGGTGCCCGAAAACGTGCCCCATATCGGCAGACGTCCCGCACCCGCCCCGCGGCACGCCCGTGGGCGGTCCCGCTCGACGGCCCCCGTAGAGTTGGCGCCGCTCCGAAGACGCGACGGAAGGACCCCCGCACAGTGACCGACAGCCCCGCCGACGACCTCAAGCCCGGCTTCCGCAGCGACGTCACCGTCGAACTGGTCAAGCACACCGCGTCCGACGCCGACGTCCTGTTCGCCGCCCGCGTCTCGACCGTCGGCGAACAGTCCCTGGACGAGCTGGGCAAGGACCCGGAGCGCTCCAAGGGTCTGATCAACTACCTGATGCGGGACCGGCACGGCAGCCCCTTCGAGCACAACTCGATGACGTTCTTCATCAGCGCCCCGATCTTCGTCTTCCGGGAGTTCATGCGTCACCGCGTGGGCTGGTCGTACAACGAGGAGTCCGGCCGCTACCGGGAGCTCCAGCCCGTCTTCTACGTCCCCGGCGAGTCCCGCAAACTCGTTCAGCAGGGCCGCCCCGGCAAGTACGTCTTCGTCGAGGGCACCCAGGACCAGCAGGAACTCGTCAACCGCACCATGGAGGACTCCTACCGCCGGGCCTACGAGGCCTACCAGGAGATGCTCGCCGCCGGCGTCGCCCGCGAGGTCGCCCGCGCGGTCCTGCCGGTCGGGCTGTTCTCCTCCATGTACGCCACCTGCAACGCCCGCTCGCTGATGCACTTCCTCGGTCTGCGCACCCAGCACGAGCTGGCGAAGGTCCCGTCCTTCCCGCAGCGGGAGATCGAGATGGTGGGCGAGAAGATGGAGGCGGAGTGGGCCAGGCTCATGCCCCTCACCTACGCGGCCTTCAACGCCAACGGCCGAATCGCGCCCTGACGGCCTCGACGGAGACGTGCCACGGAGATCGGGCTACGGAGACGTATGTACGGATCATCCGCGCGAAGTGTCCGTATTGCGGCATTTAGAGAAGTTCATCTAGCCTGATCAAACGGACCCGGCACTGCTTGAACCCCCGAGCAGGCAGTGCCGGGTTCCACCTTTGTCATGACTTTCCGTACCCCCCGCGGGCAGACCCCACGGTGAGCAACGAGTAGCGTGTTACCCATGGCTCCGACCTCCACTCCGCAGACCCCCTTCGGGCGGGTCCTCACCGCCATGGTCACGCCCTTCACGGCGGACGGCGCACTCGACCTCGACGGCGCACAGCGGCTCGCCACCCACCTGGTGGACGCAGGCAACGACGGCCTGATCGTCAACGGCACCACCGGCGAGTCCCCCACCACCAGTGACGCGGAGAAATCGGACCTGGTACGAGCCGTCCTGGAGGCCGTCGGAGACCGTGCCCACGTCGTCGCCGGCGTCGGCACCAACGACACCCACCACAGTGTCGAACTCGCCCGCGCGGCCGAGAAGGCGGGCGCACACGGCCTCCTGGTCGTCACCCCGTACTACAACAAGCCCCCTCAAGAGGGCCTGTACCGGCACTTCACAACCGTCGCCGACGCCGCCGGGCTGCCGGTCATGCTCTACGACATCCCCGGCCGCAGCGGTGTCCCGATCAGCACCGAGACGCTGGTCCGCCTCGCGGCACACCCGCGGATCGTCGCCAACAAGGACGCCAAGGGCGACCTGGGCCGCGCGAGCTGGGCCATCGCGCGCTCCGGTCTGGCCTGGTACTCGGGCGACGACATGCTGAACCTGCCGCTGCTCTCCGTGGGCGCGGTCGGTTTCGTCTCCGTCGTCGGCCACGTGGTCACCCCGGACCTGCGTGCCCTCGTCGAGGCGTTCACCGCCGGGGAGATCCAGAAGGCGACCGAGATCCACCAGAAGCTGCTCCCGGTCTACACGGGCATGTTCCGCACCCAGGGCGTGATGACCACCAAGGCGGCACTCACCCTGCTGGGCCTGCCCGCGGGCCCGCTGCGCTCGCCGATGGTCGAGTGCTCGTCCGAAGAGATCGAACAGCTCAAGATCGATCTTGCCGCGGGCGGGGTACAGCTCTGACAACAGACTTCACAACTGAATAGCAGGCCACCGGCGCCTGCGATCCACAAGACAACTGCTACTGCACGAACGTCACGCGCGCCACGTGCCCACCGGTACGTGGCGCGTGTGGTTGAGGAGAGTCTTTTGAGTCATCCGCATCCCGAACTCGCCCCGCCCCCGCCGCTCCCGGCGGGCGGCCTCAGGGTCACCCCGCTCGGCGGTCTCGGCGAAATCGGCCGGAACATGACGGTCTTCGAATTCGGCGGCCGCCTGCTGATCGTCGACTGCGGTGTGCTCTTCCCCGAGGAGGAGCAGCCCGGAATCGACCTGATCCTGCCGGACTTCACGTCCATCAGGGACCGCCTCGACGACATCGAGGGCATCGTCCTCACCCATGGTCACGAGGACCACATCGGTGCCGTCCCCTACCTCCTCCGGGAGAAGCCGGACATCCCGCTGATCGGTTCCAAGCTGACGCTCGCGTTCATCGAGGCCAAGCTCCAGGAGCACCGGATCCGTCCGTACACCCTCGAGGTGACGGAGGGACACCGTGAGCGCATCGGCCCCTTCGACTGCGAGTTCATCGCGGTCAACCACTCGATCCCGGACGCTCTCGCCGTCGCCATCCGCACGCCGGCGGGCATGGTGGTCCACACGGGCGACTTCAAGATGGACCAGCTCCCGCTGGACGGCCGTCTCACGGACCTGCACGCGTTCGCACGTCTGAGCGAGGAAGGTATCGACCTCCTTCTCTCCGACTCGACGAACGCCGAGGTTCCCGGATTCGTGGCGCCCGAGCGGGACATCTCCAACGTCCTGCGCACGGTCTTCGGCAACGCCCGCAAGCGCATCATCGTGGCCAGCTTCGCCAGCCACATCCACCGCATCCAGCAGATCCTGGACACCGCGCACGAGTACGGCCGCCGGGTCGCCTTCGTGGGCCGCTCGATGGTCCGCAACATGGGTATCGCCCGCGACCTGGGCTACCTCAAGGTCCCGCCGGGCCTCGTCGTGGACGTCAAGACGCTCGACGACCTGCCCGACCACGAGGTGGTCCTGGTCTGCACGGGTTCCCAGGGCGAGCCGATGGCGGCCCTGTCCCGCATGGCCAACCGTGACCACCAGATCCGCATCGTCCCCGGCGACACGGTGATCCTGGCGTCGTCGCTCATCCCGGGCAACGAGAACGCGGTCTACCGCGTCATCAACGGCCTGACCCGCTGGGGCGCGCACGTCGTCCACAAGGGAAACGCCAAGGTGCACGTCTCGGGCCACGCCTCCGCGGGCGAGCTCCTGTACTTCTACAACATCTGCCGCCCGAAGAACCTGATGCCGGTCCACGGCGAATGGCGCCATCTGCGCGCCAACGCCGAGCTGGGCGCCATGACCGGCGTCCCGCACGACCGCATCGTGATCGCCGAGGACGGCGTTGTCGTCGACCTCGTCGAGGGCAAGGCGAAGATCTCCGGCAAGGTCCAGGCGGGCTACGTCTACGTCGACGGCCTCTCGGTCGGTGACGTGGGCGAGCCGGCCCTCAAGGACCGGAAGATCCTGGGGGACGAGGGCATCATCTCGGTGTTCGTCGTCGTGGACTCCTCCACGGGCAAGATCACCGGAGGTCCGCACATCCAGGCGCGCGGTTCGGGCATCGAGGACTCGGCCTTCTCGGCCGTCACCCCGAAGATCGCCGAGGTCCTGGAACGCTCCGCTCAGGACGGTGTGGTCGAGCCCCACCAGCTCCAGCAACTCATCCGCCGCACACTGGGCAAGTGGGTCTCCGACACCTATCGCCGCAGGCCGATGATCCTGCCGGTCGTGGTCGAGGTCTGACCGACGCACGGCCCCTCGTACGCGTGAACCCCGAGCGGGGCTCCTCGATTTGCATCGAGGAGCCCCGCTCCAGTACGTTTACGTCTCCGCCTGAACGGGAACCCCGGACGCTTCGTGCGCCGGATCCACCGAGAGGGGCCGGGAAATCCGACTCAGAACTTCTGATAAAGTCGGAACCGCCGGAAAGGAAACCGCGAAAGAAAAGCGGGAACCTGGAAAGCACCGAGGAAATCGGGTCGAGAAAAGATCTGATAGAGTCGGAAACGCAAGACCGAAGGGAAGCGCCCGGAGGAAAGCCTGAGAGAGTCTCTCGGGTGAGTACAAAGGAAGCGTCCGTTCCTTGAGAACTCAACAGCGTGCCAAAAATCAACGCCAGATATGTTGATACCCCGTCCCCGGCAGTGATAGCCGAGGATGAGGTTCCTTTGAAAAAAAACACAGCGAGGACGCTGTGAACGGCCGGGCTTATTCCGCCTGGCTGTTCCGCTCTCGTGGTGTCGACCGGATTACCGGTAAACATTCACGGAGAGTTTGATCCTGGCTCAGGACGAACGCTGGCGGCGTGCTTAACACATGCAAGTCGAACGATGAACCACTTCGGTGGGGATTAGTGGCGAACGGGTGAGTAACACGTGGGCAATCTGCCCTTCACTCTGGGACAAGCCCTGGAAACGGGGTCTAATACCGGATAACACTTCCACTCGCATGGGTGGAGGTTAAAAGCTCCGGCGGTGAAGGATGAGCCCGCGGCCTATCAGCTTGTTGGTGAGGTAATGGCTCACCAAGGCGACGACGGGTAGCCGGCCTGAGAGGGCGACCGGCCACACTGGGACTGAGACACGGCCCAGACTCCTACGGGAGGCAGCAGTGGGGAATATTGCACAATGGGCGAAAGCCTGATGCAGCGACGCCGCGTGAGGGATGACGGCCTTCGGGTTGTAAACCTCTTTCAGCAGGGAAGAAGCGAAAGTGACGGTACCTGCAGAAGAAGCGCCGGCTAACTACGTGCCAGCAGCCGCGGTAATACGTAGGGCGCAAGCGTTGTCCGGAATTATTGGGCGTAAAGAGCTCGTAGGCGGTCTGTCACGTCGGATGTGAAAGCCCGGGGCTTAACCCCGGGTCTGCATTCGATACGGGCAGACTAGAGTGTGGTAGGGGAGATCGGAATTCCTGGTGTAGCGGTGAAATGCGCAGATATCAGGAGGAACACCGGTGGCGAAGGCGGATCTCTGGGCCATTACTGACGCTGAGGAGCGAAAGCGTGGGGAGCGAACAGGATTAGATACCCTGGTAGTCCACGCCGTAAACGGTGGGAACTAGGTGTTGGCGACATTCCACGTCGTCGGTGCCGCAGCTAACGCATTAAGTTCCCCGCCTGGGGAGTACGGCCGCAAGGCTAAAACTCAAAGGAATTGACGGGGGCCCGCACAAGCAGCGGAGCATGTGGCTTAATTCGACGCAACGCGAAGAACCTTACCAAGGCTTGACATACACCGGAAACGTCTGGAGACAGGCGCCCCCTTGTGGTCGGTGTACAGGTGGTGCATGGCTGTCGTCAGCTCGTGTCGTGAGATGTTGGGTTAAGTCCCGCAACGAGCGCAACCCTTGTTCTGTGTTGCCAGCATGCCCTTCGGGGTGATGGGGACTCACAGGAGACTGCCGGGGTCAACTCGGAGGAAGGTGGGGACGACGTCAAGTCATCATGCCCCTTATGTCTTGGGCTGCACACGTGCTACAATGGCCGGTACAAAGAGCTGCGAAACCGTGAGGTGGAGCGAATCTCAAAAAGCCGGTCTCAGTTCGGATTGGGGTCTGCAACTCGACCCCATGAAGTCGGAGTTGCTAGTAATCGCAGATCAGCATTGCTGCGGTGAATACGTTCCCGGGCCTTGTACACACCGCCCGTCACGTCACGAAAGTCGGTAACACCCGAAGCCGGTGGCCCAACCCCTTGTGGGAGGGAGCTGTCGAAGGTGGGACTGGCGATTGGGACGAAGTCGTAACAAGGTAGCCGTACCGGAAGGTGCGGCTGGATCACCTCCTTTCTAAGGAGCACTTCTTACCGAGTTCGCTCGGTCAGAGGCCAGTACATCGGCGTACGTCCGGTGCTGGTTGCTCATGGGTGGAACGTTGATTATTCGGCATTTTCAGTCATCTCGGGCTGCAAGTACTGCTCTTCGGAGCGTGGAAAGCTGATCACGAGTGGCTGGAGTGCCGGGCACGCTGTTGGGTATCTGAGGGTATGGCCGTATGGCTGCCTTCAGTGCCGGCCCCAGTGCACTCGGACCGTAAGGGTTCGGGGTGATGGGTGGCTGGTCGTTGTTTGAGAACTGCACAGTGGACGCGAGCATCTGTGGCCAAGTTTTTAAGGGCGCACGGTGGATGCCTTGGCACCAGGAACCGATGAAGGACGTGGGAGGCCACGATAGTCCCCGGGGAGCCGTCAACCAGGCTTTGATCCGGGGGTTTCCGAATGGGGAAACCCGGCAGTCGTCATGGGCTGTCACCCATACCTGAACACATAGGGTATGTGGAGGGAACGCGGGGAAGTGAAACATCTCAGTACCCGCAGGAAGAGAAAACAACCGTGATTCCGGGAGTAGTGGCGAGCGAAACCGGATGAGGCCAAACCGTATACGTGTGAGACCCGGCAGGGGTTGCGTGTACGGGGTTGTGGGATCTCTCTTTCACAGTCTGCCGGCTGTGAGACGAGTCAGAAACCGTTGATGTAGGCGAAGGACATGCGAAAGGTCCGGCGTAGAGGGTAAGACCCCCGTAGTCGAAACATCAACGGCTCGTTTGAGAGACACCCAAGTAGCACGGGGCCCGAGAAATCCCGTGTGAATCTGGCGGGACCACCCGCTAAGCCTAAATATTCCCTGGTGACCGATAGCGGATAGTACCGTGAGGGAATGGTGAAAAGTACCGCGGGAGCGGAGTGAAATAGTACCTGAAACCGTGTGCCTACAAGCCGTGGGAGCGTCGCGCATCGAGTTTACTCGGTGCGTCGTGACTGCGTGCCTTTTGAAGAATGAGCCTGCGAGTTTGCGGTGTGTTGCGAGGTTAACCCGAGTGGGGCAGCCGTAGCGAAAGCGAGTCCGAATAGGGCGTTTCAGTAGCACGCTCAAGACCCGAAGCGGAGTGATCTAGCCATGGGCAGGTTGAAGCGGAGGTAAGACTTCGTGGAGGACCGAACCCACCAGGGTTGAAAACCTGGGGGATGACCTGTGGTTAGGGGTGAAAGGCCAATCAAACTCCGTGATAGCTGGTTCTCCCCGAAATGCATTTAGGTGCAGCGTCGTGTGTTTCTTGCCGGAGGTAGAGCACTGGATAGGCGATGGGCCCTACCGGGTTACTGACCTTAGCCAAACTCCGAATGCCGGTAAGTGAGAGCGCGGCAGTGAGACTGTGGGGGATAAGCTCCATGGTCGAGAGGGAAACAGCCCAGAGCATCGACTAAGGCCCCTAAGCGTACGCTAAGTGGGAAAGGATGTGGAGTCGCACAGACAACCAGGAGGTTGGCTTAGAAGCAGCCACCCTTGAAAGAGTGCGTAATAGCTCACTGGTCTAGTGATTCCGCGCCGACAATGTAGCGGGGCTCAAGCGTACCGCCGAAGTCGTGTCATTGCAGCAATAGGGCCAACGCCCGCTGTGATGGGTAGGGGAGCGTCGTGTGCCGGGTGAAGCAGCACCGGAAGGTAGTTGTGGACGGTTCACGAGTGAGAATGCAGGCATGAGTAGCGATACACACGTGAGAAACGTGTGCGCCGATTGACTAAGGGTTCCTGGGTCAAGCTGATCTGCCCAGGGTAAGTCGGGACCTAAGGCGAGGCCGACAGGCGTAGTCGATGGATAACCGGTTGATATTCCGGTACCCGCTGTGAAGCGTCAAACATTGAACCAGGCGATGCTAAGTCCGTGAAGCCGTTCCGGACCCTTCGGGGAATGGAAAGTGGTGGAGCCGACGGACCAGACTTGCAGTAGGTGAGTGATGGGGTGACGCAGGAAGGTAGTCCATCCCGGGCGGTGGTTGTCCCGGGGTAAGGGTGTAGGACGAACGGTAGGCAAATCCGCCGTTCACATAGTCTGAGACCTGATGCCGAGCCGATTGTGGCGAAGTGGATGATCCTATGCTGTCGAGAAAAGCCTCTAGCGAGTTTCATGGCGGCCCGTACCCTAAACCGACTCAGGTGGTCAGGTAGAGAATACCGAGGCGTTCGGGTGAACTATGGTTAAGGAACTCGGCAAAATGCCCCCGTAACTTCGGGAGAAGGGGGGCCATCACTGGTGAGAGGACTTGCTCCTCGAGCTGGGGGTGGCCGCAGAGACCAGCGAGAAGCGACTGTTTACTAAAAACACAGGTCCGTGCGAAGCCGTAAGGCGATGTATACGGACTGACGCCTGCCCGGTGCTGGAACGTTAAGGGGACCGGTTAGTCACTCTTCGGGGTGGCGAAGCTGAGAACTTAAGCGCCAGTAAACGGCGGTGGTAACTATAACCATCCTAAGGTAGCGAAATTCCTTGTCGGGTAAGTTCCGACCTGCACGAATGGCGTAACGACTTCTCGACTGTCTCAACCATAGGCCCGGTGAAATTGCACTACGAGTAAAGATGCTCGTTTCGCGCAGCAGGACGGAAAGACCCCGGGACCTTTACTACAGTTTGATATTGGTGTTCGGTTCGGCTTGTGTAGGATAGGTGGGAGACTTTGAAACGTGGACGCCAGTTCACGGTGAGTCGCCGTTGAAATACCACTCTGGTCGTGCTGGATGTCTAACCTGGGTCCGTGATCCGGATCAGGGACAGTGTCTGATGGGTAGTTTAACTGGGGCGGTTGCCTCCTAAAGAGTAACGGAGGCGCCCAAAGGTTCCCTCAGCCTGGTTGGCAATCAGGTGTTGAGTGTAAGTGCACAAGGGAGCTTGACTGTGAGACCGACGGGTCGAGCAGGGACGAAAGTCGGGACTAGTGATCCGGCGGTGGCTTGTGGAAGCGCCGTCGCTCAACGGATAAAAGGTACCCCGGGGATAACAGGCTGATCTTCCCCAAGAGTCCATATCGACGGGATGGTTTGGCACCTCGATGTCGGCTCGTCGCATCCTGGGGCTGGAGTCGGTCCCAAGGGTTGGGCTGTTCGCCCATTAAAGCGGTACGCGAGCTGGGTTTAGAACGTCGTGAGACAGTTCGGTCCCTATCCGCTGCGCGCGCAGGAATATTGAGAAGGGCTGTCCCTAGTACGAGAGGACCGGGACGGACGAACCTCTGGTGTGCCAGTTGTCCTGCCAAGGGCATGGCTGGTTGGCTACGTTCGGGAGGGATAACCGCTGAAAGCATCTAAGCGGGAAGCCTGCTTCGAGATGAGTATTCCCACCCCCTTGAGGGGTTAAGGCTCCCAGTAGACGACTGGGTTGATAGGCCGGATGTGGAAGCCCAGTAATGGGTGAAGCTGACTGGTACTAATAGGCCGAGGGCTTGTCCTCAGTTGCTCGCGTCCACTGTGTTGGTTCTGAAACCACGAACGGCCCCATGCCATGGTCACGGTATGGTGCGGCTGCATGTGTTTCATAGTGTTTCGGTGGTCATAGCGTAAGGGAAACGCCCGGTTACATTCCGAACCCGGAAGCTAAGCCTTACAGCGCCGATGGTACTGCAGGGGGGACCCTGTGGGAGAGTAGGACACCGCCGAACAATTATTCAAAGGGTTGGTCCCTGAACTTTGGTTCAGGGACCAACCCTTTTTTGTTTTCGGCCACTTGAAGTTCATGTTCCGCCTCCAGCATCCACGGCATGGGTACTGCTGCAATGCTCAGGGCCGCAGGCGTCGGAGTCGGTGACGAGGTCATCGTGCCGGCCTTCGGGAATGTGGAAGTCGCCGGAGCAGTGGCTCTGGCGGGTGCGCTTCCGGTGTTCGCCGATGTCGATCCCGTGACGTACTGCCTGGACCCGGTCGCCGTCGAAGCGGCCGTAACTCGGCGTACCGCAGCGGTTGTTGTCGTGCATCGCTTCGGCCGGACGGCGGATGTCGGGCAGTTGCGCGGTGTGGGGCGGCGGCATGGGCTGCTGGTGTGGGAACAGGGGGAGTCCGAGGCGTCGCAGGACGAGATCGCGCGGCGTCGGGAGCGGGCGGCCTACCTGGACGGGCGGTTGCGTGGGGTGCGGATGCCGGACGGCGGGGACGGACACACCTATCAGCAGTACGTCGTACGGGTGCCGGGGAACGGCCGGCCCGACCGGGATGCGTTCGCGCGGGCCTTGCGGGCAAAGGGAGTCGAGTGCCGGGTGCCGGTGAAGATTCCGCTGCACCGGCTGCCCGAGTTCAGGCGGTGCGCGTCGCTGCCGGAGACAGAGCTCGCGGCGGACGAGACCCTCGCGCTGCCGGTGGACGCCTCGTTGACCAAGCGGGACATGCAGCGCATCGTGACCGCCTGCAACGCGCTCGGCGGACTGCTTCAGCCCGCCTTCTGAACGAGTTTGGGAACACCGGCCACTTCGGGGTACGATCTGTTCTGTTGCCGCGAGGGAAACCTCGAAAAGGCGACTGGCCCTCTTAGCTCAGTCGGTAGAGCGTCTCCATGGTAAGGAGAAGGTCAACGGTTCGATTCCGTTAGAGGGCTCCACAAAGAAAGCCCCCGCCCTTCCGGGCGGGGGCTTTTCTCATGCCCTGTGCGCTCTTTTCTCACGCCACCCGCATGGCCAGGATTGCCATGTCGTCGGAAGGGGCGTCGGACGCGAAGCGCTCCACCGCGCGCATGATGCGGGCCGCGACCGCGCCGGCGGTGAGACCCGTGCAGGTGGTGAGGACGTCGGCGAGGCCGTCGTCGCCCAGCATGCGGGTGCCCTCACGGCGCTCTGTGACGCCGTCCGTGACGCAGAGGAGGACGTCACCCGGGTCGAGGGTGACCGTCTGCTCGTAGAGCTCCAGGTCCTCCATGACGCCCAGCAGCGGCTGGGGCTCGGCGGCCGGCTCGACGGTGCCGTCCTGGCGCAGGCGCAGGGGGAGCGGGTGCCCGGCGCAGACCAGCTTCAGCTCGGCGCTGCCGTCCTCCTGCGGACGCATCTCGCCGTAGAGGAGGGTCAGGAAGCGGCTGCGGGCGCCCTCGTCGAGGATGGCCGAGTTCAGTCGCTCCAGGACGGCCGGGCCGCTGAGGCCCTCGCGTGCCAGGAGGCGCAGGGCGTGGCGGGCCAGGCCGGTCACCGCCGCCGCGTTCGGGCCCGTGCCGCAGACGTCGCCGATGGCGAAGCCGTACGCGCCGTCGCTGATGGGGAAGACGTCGTAGAAGTCACCGCCGACCTCGTTGCCCTCTCCGGCCGCGCGGTAGATGACCTCGACCTCGACGCCGTCGATCTCGGGAAGTTCCGGCGGCAGCAGGCTGCGCTGGAGGGCCTGGCTGATGGCTGTGCGCTCCGAGTACAGGCGGGCGTTGTCGAGGGCGAGGGCCGCTCGGCGGCTCAAGTCCTCGGCCAGTTCGAGGATTTCCTGGCGGAAGTGTTCGTCGGTGGGCTTGCCGAGCGTCAGCATGCCGATGACGCGGTTGCGGGCGACCAGCGGAAGGACGACCGTCTCGCCGCCCACCGCCGAGGCGGTGGCGAGCGTGGGGCCGACGCCGGACGCCACTTGGTGGGTCGGGCCGCCGGTCAGGCCGAGGCTGCGCATGGAGCTGCGCAGGGCCGCGTCGTGCGCAGCGGCGGCCGGGGCCGCCCAGACCCTCGCTCCGGGGGTGGGGACCGGGTCGGGGGGCGCGATCTTCGAGAGCAGTGACTTGATGCCGTCGATGAATTCCTCGTCCTCGTGCAGGACGTACGACAGGTAGGGGTCGGATGCCTGGTCGGCGATCGTGTAGACAGCGCACCAGGTGGCCAGGGTCGGAACCGTCATCTGGGCCATGAGGGCCAGGGTCTGGTCGCGGTCCAGGGTGCCCGCGAGGAGGTCGGAGGCCTCGACGAGGAAACTGAGGGAGCCGCGGCGCAGGCGTTCCAACTCGCCGAGGCGGGCCGACTCCACGGCCAGGGCGATACGGTCGGCCGCGAACTGGAGGCGCAGTGCCTCCTCGTTGGAGTAGCGGCCGGAAGCCTCCGCCGCCACGCCGAGGGAGCCCGTCAGCCGGCCCTCGACCTTCAGCGGGACCGTGACGACCGAGCGCATGCCCGTGCCGTTCAGCAGGGGTACGGCGCCGGGAACGGCCAGCAGGTCCTCGTGGACGGCCGGCATGCGGGCCGAGCCGTAGCGGCCGGGGCCCGCCTCGACGGGTACGCGCGCGAAGCGCTGGCGGGCGGAGGGCAGGCCGGTGGAGGCGCGGACCTCGAGCTCCGTCTCGTCGTCGGTCGCCAGGAGGAGGAAGGCGGAGTCGCCGTCGAGCATGTCGCGAGCGCGCTCGACCGTGCGCTGGAGGAGGCCGTCGAGGTCGTCCGGGGCCGGGGAGCCGATGAACACCTCGAAGGGATCGGTGTTCTGGCCGTCCGAGGCGGTGGACGGGTCGGTGGCCGGGCCGCGCGACGGTGTCTGGAGGACCGCCCGCTCGTGGTCGCGGACGAGGAGGCAGACGGTGGAGGGCTCGCCTTCGGTGTCGCGGACGCGGAGGTGGGAGGCGTACACGGGGGTGACGCGGCCGTTGGCGCCGCGGATGCCGTAGCTGCCCTCCCAGCGGGAGAGCTGGAGGGCCTCGACGATGCCGGTGCTCGTGCCGGGCGTGTGCGGCCAGGCGGCGAGGTCGGTGAGGGGTTTGCCGGTGACCTGGTCGGCGGGGTAGCCGAAGAGTTCCTCGGCGTCCTCGTTCCAGGCCGAGATGGCGCCCGTGCGGTCGATCTGGACGACCGCCACGCGCACGCGGCTGTCGGCGAGCGGGAGGAGGTCGGCCGGGAGGGAGGGGCCGGCCGTGCGAGTGCCGACGGGGCGGTCGGGGAGGTCGAGCTGGAACCAGACCTGTTTGTGGGTGGGGGTGTACTCGACTCCCCAGCGGCCGGCGATCGCGGCGCAGAGCTGGAGGCCGCGGCCGCCTTCGCGGTCCGGGCTGCCCATGGTGGCGAGGGAGCCCTGGAGCGGAATCTCACGTTCGGGATACCGGTCGGACACCTCGACGCGCACGCCGTCGGCGCTGCGCAGACACAGCACGTCGGCGTGGGTGCCCGCGTGGACGACCGCGTTGGTGACCAGCTCGCTGGTGAGGACCACGGCGTCGTCGATGATGTCGGAGAAGCCCCAGCCCTGGAGGGTGTCGCGGACGAAGGAGCGGGCGGTCGCCACCGATCTCCCGACGGGCTCGAAGCTGGCAGCCGCGCGCGCGGTGATCACTGGACTCCTCTGCGGGTCGTCGACGTGCTGGGCGCCCTGGCCGGTCAGGGCGCCACGCTGGTGGGGCGGGCGCGTGCCGGAGGGCCGGGGGTCCGGGGTCTGTCCCCCCGGGATCAGTCCGGTGGTCATGTGTGCGGCCGCCCCTCCGATGCCCGCTCGTGCTCGTGCCACCGCCCAGGCCGGTCGGACCGGCGTGGCTGGACAGCCGCATGCAAGGTTACTTACCTTCCCGGTCCCTACGGATGCCGGTCGCCAGTGTTTCCGCCCGAGGGTGTGCGGACGATGTGCGAAGCTGCCGAACTGTTATGGCCTGGTTCGGCAAGGGTGAAACACTGGGCAGGCTTGTTGTGAAGGTCCGGGCAGACTGGGTGTCTTCTGAGCACAGGGGGCAGCAGCCCCCCGGGTCCGCCTGATTTCATCGGGCGGGATGCCGAGTGGCAACAGGTACGGCGAGCAGTAGCACCCAGGCACAGCGGTATCGGTCGATCCCTGCGGGAGGGACAAGTGGAGTCTGGCGCAGCGACGCGGGGCACTAAGACGCGCGCGAAAGGCGGACAGTCTCTGAGCAGGCCGCGCACACCACGCGGCGGGACGACCGTCGTGGACACGGCAGCCCTGAACCGGCTGCTGGGGGCCCTCGGGTCCATGCGGGACGGCAATTTCCGCAAGCGGCTCACGGTGTCCGGGGACGGCGTGATGTCGGAGATCGCGGCCGTGTTCAACGAGGTCGCGGACCGGAATCTGCACCTCACGGGTGAGCTGTCGCGGGTCCGGCGCATGGTGGGACGTGAGGGAAAGCTCACCGAGAGGCTCGAGACGGGCGCCTCCGAGGGGTCCTGGGCGACGGCCATCGACAACTCGAACGCGCTGGTCGACGACCTCGTACGGCCTGTCTCCGAGGTCGGGCGGGTGCTGTCGGCGGTCGCCGAGGGTGATCTGTCGCCGCGGATGGAGCTCAGGACGCACACGCCGGAGGGGGCCGGTCATCCGCTGCGCGGTGAGTTCCTGAAGGTCGGGCGGACGGTCAACAACCTCGTGGACCAGCTCTCCACGTTCACCGACGAGGTCACGCGGGTGGCCAGTGAGGTGGGGACCGAGGGCAAGCTGGGCGGCCAGGCCCAGGTGCGCGGTATGTCCGGTTCCTGGAAGGACCTCACCGAGTCCGTCAACACGATGGCGTACCGGCTGACGGCGCAGGTGCGGGACATCGCGCTGGTGACGACGGCCGTGGCCAAGGGTGATCTGTCCCGGAAGGTGACGGTTCACGTCGAGGGCGAGATGCTCGAGCTGAAGAACACCGTCAACACGATGGTGGACCAGCTCTCCGCGTTCTCGGTCGAGGTGACCCGGGTCGCCCGCGAGGTGGGTACCGAGGGCATCCTCGGCGGCCAGGCGCAGGTGTCCGGCGTGGACGGGGTGTGGAAGGAGCTCACCGATTCGGTGAACACCATGGCCGGGAACCTGACGGCCCAGGTGCGCGGGATCGCGGAGGTGACGACGGCGGTCGCCAACGGCGATCTGTCGCAGAAGGTGACGGTGTCGGCGCGCGGCGAGGTCGCGCAGCTCGCGGACACGATCAACCAGATGACGGAGACGCTGCGGACCTTCGCCGACGAGGTCACGCGGGTGGCCAACGAGGTGGGGGCCGCGGGGCAGCTGGGCGGTCAGGCGAACGTGCCGGGCGCGGCGGGGACCTGGAAGGACCTGACGGACTCCGTCAACACCGTCTTCCGCAACCTCACCATTCAGGTGCGGGACATCGCGGCCGTGACGACGGCCGTGGCCAGCGGTGATCTGTCGCAGAAGGTCACGGTGGACGTGGCCGGCGAGATGCTGGAGCTGAAGAACACCGTCAACGGGATGGTCGACCAGCTGTCGGCCTTCGGCGCCGAGGTCACGCGCGTGGCGCGCGAGATCGGGGTCGAGGGTGAGCTGGGCGGGCAGGCGCAGGTGTCGGGCGCGGCCGGGACGTGGAAGGACCTGACGGACTCCGTCAACACGGCGTTCCGGAATCTCACCGGACAGGTGAGGAACATCGCGCAGGTCACCACGGCCGTGGCCAACGGTGACCTGTCGCAGAAGGTCACGGTGGACGTCTCGGGCGAGATGGCGCAGCTGAAGAACACCGTGAACACCATGGTGGACCAGCTGTCGTCGTTCGCCGACCAGGTGACCCGGATGGCCCGGGACGTGGGCACCGAGGGCCGGCTGGGCGGGCAGGCCCGGGTGGACGGTGTGTCGGGCACCTGGAAGGAGTTGACGGACTCCGTCAACTCGATGGCCGGGAACCTGACCTCCCAGGTGCGCAACATCGCGCAGGTGACGACGGCCGTGGCCCGTGGCGACCTGTCGCAGAAGATCGACGTGGACGCGCGCGGGGAGATCCTCGAGCTGAAGAACACCATCAACACGATGGTCGACCAGCTCTCCGCCTTCGCCGACCAGGTGACCCGGGTGGCGCGGGACGTGGGTACCGAGGGCCGGCTCGGCGGGCAGGCGCAGGTGCCCGGCGTGGCCGGTGTGTGGCGGGACCTGACGGACTCGGTGAACGGCATGGCCGGCAACCTCACCGCGCAGGTGCGCAACATCGCGCAGGTCGCCACCGCGGTGGCCCGGGGTGACCTCTCGCAGAAGATCACCGTGGACGCGCGCGGGGAGATCCTCGAGCTGAAGAACACCCTGAACACGATGGTCGACCAGCTGTCGTCGTTCGCGCAGGAGGTCACCCGGGTGGCCCGTGAGGTGGGTACGGAGGGGCAGCTCGGCGGCCAGGCCGAGGTGCAGGGTGTCTCCGGCACCTGGAAGGACCTCACGCAGTCCGTGAACTTCATGGCGAACAACCTGACGATCCAGGTGCGTCAGATCGCCGAGGTCACGACCGCGGTCGCCAAGGGCGACCTGTCGAAGAAGATCACCGTCGACGCCAAGGGCGAGATCCTGGAGCTCGTCACCACCGTCAACACGATGGTCGACCAGCTGTCGTCCTTCGCCGAGCAGGTGACCCGGGTGGCCCGCGAGGTGGGCACCGAGGGCATCCTGGGCGGCCAGGCGCACGTGCCGGGCGTCACGGGCATCTGGAAGGACCTCAGCGGCAACGTCAACCTGATGGCCAAGAACCTGACCATGCAGGTGCGCAACATCTCCCAGGTCGCGGCGGCCGTCGCCAACGGCGACCTGACGCGGCAGGTGACGATCGAGGCGCGCGGCGAGGTCCAGCAGCTCGCCGACACCTTCAACACCATGGTGAAGACGCTGAGCTCGTTCGCCGAGCAGGTCACCAAGGTGGCCCGCGAGGTGGGCACGGACGGCATCCTGGGCGGTCAGGCGCATGTGCCGGGTGTGGCGGGCACATGGAAGGACCTCACCGACTCGGTGAACGGCATGGCGTCCAACCTGACCGGTCAGGTGCGCAACATCGCCATGGTCACGACGGCCATCGCCAAGGGTGACCTGACGAAGAAGATCGACATCGACGCGCGCGGGGAGATCCTCGAGCTGAAGACGACCATCAACACGATGGTCGACCAGCTGTCGTCGTTCGCCGAGGAGGTCACCCGGGTCGCCCGTGAGGTGGGCACCGAGGGGCAGCTGGGCGGTCAGGCGCGGGTCCGGGACGTCGACGGCACCTGGCGCGACCTGACCGAGTCGGTGAACGAGATGGCCGGGAACCTGACCCGGCAGGTGCGTGCCATCGCGCGCGTGGCGACCGCGGTGACCCGTGGTGACCTGAACCTGAAGATCGACGTGGACGCGTCCGGGGAGATCCAGGAACTCCAGGACTACATCAACAAGATGATCGCCAACCTGCGCGACACCACGATCGCCAACAAGGAGCAGGACTGGCTCAAGGGCAACCTCGCGCGCGTGTCCGCCCTGATGCAGGGCCGACGCGACCTCCAGGACGTGGCCTCGCTGATCATGAGCGAGCTGCCCCCCCTGGTGGCCGCGCAGCACGGCGCGTTCTTCCTGGCGATGCCGCCTGCGGAAGGCGACGCGGATCTGTACGAGCTGCGGATGCTGGGCTCGTACGGCTATTCGATGGGCTCCATGCCGACGTCGTTCCGGCCGGGCGAGGCACTGGTCGGGACGGCGGCGGAGGAGAAGCGGACGATTCTCGTCGCGAACGCCCCGTCCGGGTATCTGAAGATCTCCTCGGGGCTCGGCGAGGCGCCGCCCGCGCAGGTGATCGTGTTGCCGGTGCTGTTCGAGGGCCAGGTGCTCGGGGTGATCGAGCTGGCGTCGTTCACGCCGTTCACGCAGATCCAGAAGGACTTCCTGAACCAGCTCGCCGAGATGATCGCGACCAGCGTCAACACGATCTCCGTCAACACCAAGACGGAGCAGCTGCTGAAGCAGTCGCAGGAGTTGACCGAGCAACTGCGGGAGCGGTCGGCCGAGTTGGAGCAGCGGCAGAAGGCCCTTCAGGCGTCCAACGCCGAACTGGAGGAGAAGGCCGAGCTGCTGGCCCGGCAGAACCGCGACATCGAGGTGAAGAACACCGAGATCGAGGAGGCGCGGCAAGTCCTGGAGGAGCGCGCCGAGCAGCTCGCGGTGTCGATGCGGTACAAGAGCGAGTTCCTCGCCAACATGTCGCACGAGCTGCGCACGCCGCTCAACTCGCTGCTGATCCTGGCCAAGCTGCTCGCCGACAACGCGGACACCAACCTGACGCCGAAGCAGGTCGAGTTCGCCGAGACGATCCACGGCGCCGGGTCCGACCTGTTGCAGCTGATCAACGACATCCTGGACCTGTCGAAGGTCGAGGCGGGCAAGATGGACGTCTCGCCGACGCGTATCGCGCTCGTCCAGCTGGTCGACTACGTGGAGGCCACCTTCCGTCCGCTGACCGCGGAGAAGGGCCTCGACCTGTCCGTACGGGTGTCGCCGGAGCTGCCGGCCACGCTGCACACCGACGAGCAGCGGCTGCTCCAGGTGCTGCGCAACCTGCTGTCCAACGCGGTGAAGTTCACCGACTCCGGCTCGGTGGAGCTGGTCATCCGGCCGGCCGGGGCGGAGGTGCCGGTGGCGATCCGGGAGCAGTTGCTGGAGGCCGGTTCGCTGACCGACGCGGACGCGCCGCTGATCGCCTTCTCGGTGACCGACACCGGCATCGGGATCGCGGCGAGCAAGATGCGGGTGATCTTCGAGGCGTTCAAGCAGGCGGACGGTACCACCAGCCGTAAGTACGGCGGTACGGGCCTCGGGCTGTCGATCTCGCGGGAGATCGCGCAGCTGCTCGGCGGCGAGATCCACGCGCAGAGCGAGACGGGCCGTGGTTCGACGTTCACGCTCTATCTGCCGCTGCACCCCAGCGAGCTGCCGCCGCAGGGCTACCAGCAGGTCGTGCCCGCTTTGGAGGCCGGTGACCTGGTGGCCTCGGAGAGCGGGGCGCGCGAGATGTCGGAGCTGTCCGACGCGGAGATCCAGATGCCGGCCGAGGTGCGGTCGTACCAGGACGCGCAGAACGGGCCCGCGGCTCTCTTCCGGCGCCGGCGCCGGCTGGTGAGCGGCGGCGAGCAGGTGGGGCGGCCGGAGCAGTGGCCGGCCCGCGCGCAGGAGGCGGGGGCCCACGCGCGCGCGGGCATCCGGTTCGGCGGCGAGAAGGTGCTGATCGTGGACGACGACATCCGCAACGTGTTCGCGCTGACCAGCGTCCTGGAACAGCACGGTCTGTCGGTGCTGTACGCGGAGAACGGCCGGGAGGGCATCGAGGTCCTGGAGCAGCACGACGATGTGGCGGTCGTGCTGATGGACATCATGATGCCGGAGATGGACGGCTACGCGACCACCACGGCCATCCGCAGGATGCCGCAGTTCTCCGGGCTGCCGATCATCGCCCTGACCGCGAAGGCGATGAAGGGCGACCGGGAGAAGGCGATCGAGTCGGGTGCCTCCGACTACGTGACGAAGCCGGTCGACCCCGATCACCTGCTGTCGGTGATGCGGCAGTGGATGCGGGACGAGTGACCTGCGGTGGGACGGGAACCTTCGCGGGGCGCCCGGAGTTGCTGACTCAGGGTGTCCGTTGTCGTGTAGCAGGGTGGATTCCGGGGAACCTTCTGGTCTCCTGCTGCGTTCCTGCTACGTGCACAGTGACATCACGGTGACAGGGTGTGGCGACGGTCGGGGTGCGGCTACCATGACCGGCACAAGGAAGGGCGGCGCAAAGGAGTCGTCCCCAGGGGCGGCGCCCGGTGCACTGCCGGGGCGAGGAGGGCGGGCCATGGTGCAGAAGGCCAAGATCCTCCTGGTCGATGACCGGCCGGAGAATCTGCTGGCGCTGGAGGCGATCCTCTCTGCGCTCGATCAGACGCTGGTGCGGGCATCGTCCGGGGAAGAGGCGCTCAAAGCACTGCTGACGGACGACTTCGCGGTCATTCTGCTGGACGTCCAGATGCCGGGAATGGACGGCTTCGAGACGGCCGCGCACATCAAGCGGCGGGAGCGGACCAGGGACATCCCGATCATCTTCCTCACCGCGATCAACCACGGGCCGCATCACACCTTCCGCGGGTACGCGGCGGGCGCGGTGGACTACATCTCCAAGCCGTTCGACCCGTGGGTGCTGCGCGCGAAGGTCTCGGTGTTCGTCGAGCTGTACATGAAGAACTGCCAGCTGCGCGAGCAGGCGGCGCTGCTGCGGTTGCAGTTGGAGGGTGGCGGCGGCAAGGCCGCCGCGGGCGGTGGCGTCAAGGAGTCGGCGGGGCTGCTCGCCGAGCTCTCCGCGCGGCTCGCGGCCGTCGAGGAGCAGGCCGAGGCCCTGTCCAAGCAGCTGGACGACGAGTCCGCGGACGCGGCCGCGGTGGCCACCGCGGCGCACCTCGAGCGCAAACTCACCGGCCTGCGCCGGGCGCTGGACGCCCTGGAGCCGGGCACCGGCAGCGGCACGGCCGCGGTGTCGTCACCGAACTGAACGGAACTGACGCGTGCGACGTGACGAGTTGCGCATGAGGGCGCGTCAGTTCCGCCTCCACCCAAGGCCGACGTGTCAGTTCCGCGTCCTCGGGAGGGCGACACGAACGGGTGAAGCAGTGGGCACACGTGTCCCCAGTGGTCTCCACCGGTAACCTCACACCCATGGCCTCACGTCCGTCCGCAGCCAAGAAGCAGCCCGCCAGGAAGGCGGCTGCTCCCGCGAAGGCTCCGGCGAAGAGGGCCGCCGCCAAAAAGGCCCCGGCGAAGAAGGCGCCCGCCAGGAAAGCCGCGGCCAGGAAACCCGTGCCCGCGCCGGCTCCCAGCCCCACGGGGGGCGTCTACCGGCTGGTGCGCGCCCTCTGGCTCGGTCTGGCGCACGCCGTCGGCGCCGTGTTCCGCGGCATAGGGAACGGCGCGAAGAACCTCGACCCGGCGCACCGCAAGGACGGCGTCGCGCTGCTGCTGTTCGGTCTCGCGCTGATCGTCGCGGCGGGCACCTGGGCCGACCTGCGCGGCCCGGTCGGCGACCTCGTCGAGATCCTGGTGACCGGCTCCTTCGGGCGGCTCGACCTGCTGGTGCCGATCCTGCTGGCGGTCATCGCCGTGCGCTTCGTCCGGCACCCGGAGAAGCCCGAGGCCAACGGCCGGATCGTGATCGGCCTGTCCGCGCTCGTCATCGGTGTGCTCGGCCAGGTCCACATCGCCTGCGGCGCGCCCGCCCGCAGCGACGGCATGCAGGCGATAAGGGATTCGGGCGGACTCATCGGCTGGGGTGCGGCGACCCCGCTGACGTACACCATGGGCGAGGTTCTCGCCGTGCCGATGCTGGTGCTGCTCACGGTCTTCGGGCTGCTGGTCGTCACGGCGACCCCGGTCAACGCCATTCCGCAGCGGCTGCGGCAGCTCGGGGTGCGGCTGGGTGTGCTGCACGACCCGGCGGCGGACGCGTACGAGGACTTCGACGACGACACGCGCTACGACGAGCAGTGGCGCGAGGCGCTGCCCGGGCGCCCCCGCCGGCGCCCGGCGTCCGATCAGGGGTACGACCCCGAGGACGCCGAGCAGGAGGCGCTCTCCCGGCGGCGTGGCCGTCCCAGGCGCTCCGCGGTGCCGCAGCCGGCCATGGACCGGCGGATGGACGCGGTGGACATCGCCGCGGCCGCCGCGGCCGACCTGGACGGCGCCGTCCTGCACGGCATGCCGCCCTCGCGGATCGTCGCGGACCTCACCCAGGGGGTGAGCGGGGGCGACGGGGAGCCGACCACGCCGACGCCCGTTCCGGCACCGGCCCCCCGGCCCAGGCAGGAGAAGCTCAGGACGGGTGGGGGAGCGGTCCCCGACCTGACCAAGGCCCCCCAGGAGGCGCGCGAGCTCCCGCCGCGCGCGGAGCAGCTCCAGCTGTCCGGTGACATCACCTACTCGCTGCCCTCGCTCGACCTCCTGGAGCGCGGCGGTCCCGGCAAGGCGCGCAGCGCGGCCAACGACGCCGTCGTCGCCTCGCTGACGAACGTCTTCACCGAGTTCAAGGTCGACGCGGCCGTCACGGGCTTCACGCGCGGGCCGACGGTCACCCGTTACGAGGTCGAGCTCGGCCCCGCCGTGAAGGTCGAGCGGATCACGGCGCTGGCGAAGAACATCGCGTACGCCGTCGCCAGCCCCGACGTGCGGATCATCAGCCCGATTCCCGGCAAGTCCGCGGTCGGCATCGAGATCCCGAACACCGACCGGGAGATGGTCAACCTCGGCGACGTGCTACGGCTGGCGGACGCGGCCGAGGACGACCACCCGATGCTGGTGGCGCTCGGCAAGGACGTCGAGGGCGGCTACGTGATGGCCAACATGGCGAAGATGCCGCACGTCCTCGTGGCCGGAGCCACCGGTTCCGGCAAGTCGTCCTGCATCAACTGCCTGATCACGTCGATCATGGTCCGCGCGACCCCCGAGGACGTGCGGCTGGTCCTGATCGACCCCAAGCGCGTCGAACTGACCGCCTACGAGGGCATCCCCCACCTGATCACGCCGATCATCACCAACCCGAAGCGGGCCGCCGAGGCGCTGCAGTGGGTCGTACGGGAGATGGACCTGCGCTATGACGACCTGGCGGCGTACGGCTTCCGGCACATCGACGACTTCAACGAGGCCATAAGGAACGGCAAGGTCAAGCCGCCCGAGGGCAGTGAGCGCGAGCTTCAGCCGTACCCCTACCTGCTGGTGATCGTCGACGAGCTGGCCGACCTGATGATGGTCGCCCCGCGTGACGTCGAGGACTCGATCGTGCGCATCACGCAGCTCGCGCGCGCGGCCGGCATCCACCTGGTGCTCGCCACCCAGCGTCCGTCGGTCGACGTCGTCACCGGACTGATCAAGGCGAACGTGCCCTCGCGGCTCGCCTTCGCCACCTCCTCGCTCGCCGACTCGCGCGTCATCCTCGACCAGCCGGGCGCCGAGAAACTGATCGGCAAGGGTGACGGGCTGTTCCTGCCGATGGGCGCGAACAAGCCGACCCGTATGCAGGGCGCCTTCGTGACCGAGGCCGAGGTCGCGGCCGTCGTACAGCACTGCAAGGACCAGATGGCGCCGGTTTTCCGGGACGACGTCACGGTCGGCACCAAGCAGAAGAAGGAGATCGACGAGGACATCGGCGACGACCTCGACCTGCTGTGCCAGGCGGCCGAGCTGGTCGTCTCCACCCAGTTCGGGTCGACGTCCATGCTCCAGCGCAAGCTGCGCGTCGGCTTCGCCAAGGCCGGCCGGCTGATGGACCTCATGGAGTCGCGGAACATCGTCGGACCCAGCGAGGGTTCCAAGGCACGCGACGTTCTCGTGAAGCCGGACGAGTTGGACGGCGTGCTCGCCGTGATCCGGGGGGATTCCGCGGGGTAGACGTCAGCGAGGGAAGCGGAGGCCGACCGTGACTCACCCGTTAGAGAGCAGTGGGCAACCGTTTCCCTTTGGCGTACGTCCAGTTGAGCGAGAGGACAGGTGCGGCTCCCCGCCGGGGCCGTAAACCGGCCCGTCATCGGTGTGACCGGCCATACCGATGGCGTACAAAGTCGTACCGCCCGGTTGCCCCTCCCTTTGGCACCCCCCCTAGACTGAACCTCCAGCACAGGTGGCTACACGCTCGAAAGGCGCCCCCGTGTCCATCGGCAACTCCCCTGAAGACGAGCGTCCGTTCGAAGACCCGTCCGAGGAAGCCCCCCTCTCCATCGGCCGCGCCCTGAAGCAGGCCCGTATCGCGGCCGGGCTGACCGTCGATGACGTCAGTTCCGCCACCCGGGTCCGCATCGCCATCGTCCACGCCATCGAGTCCGACGACTTCACCCCCTGCGGTGGGGACGTCTACGCCCGTGGGCACATCCGGACCCTGGCCCGGGCCGTCCACCTCGACCCCGCCCCGCTGATCGAGCGGTACGACGACACCCACGGCGGCCGTCCGGCGCCGACGCCGGCCGCGCCCCTCTTCGAGGCGGAACGTATCCGCCCCGAGCGGCGCGGGCCGAACTGGACCGCGGCCATGGTCGCCGCGATCGTCGCGGTGGTCGGCTTCGTCGGCTTCACCGCCTTCACGGGCGGCGACGACGACGGTTCGAAGGATCAGGTCGCCGACGGCGCCACCCCCGCGACCGGCAAGACCGCCGCACCCACGACGAAGACCGACAAGCCCGTCGACGAGAAGCCGGAACCCTCCGACAGCGCCATCGCCGCGGCCCCTCAGGACAAGGTGACCGTCCAGGTCAGCGCCGCGGACGGCCGCAGCTGGGTCGCCGCCAAGGACCACAACGGCCGACTGCTCTTCGACGGTCTGCTCAAGAAGGGCGAGTCCAAGACCTTCCAGGACAGCGAGAAGATCAACCTCGTCCTGGGCGACGCCGGCGCGATCGATCTGTACGTCAACGGCAAGAAGCTCGACGACGACTTCCGGCCCGGCGCCGTGGAGCGGCTGACGTACACGAAGGGCGACCCGCAGGTTGGATGAGCCAGGCGTGCCTTCGGGTGTACGGGGTTGGCGAAGATCGCCAACCCCGTCGACGTTCGGTGTCGGTGGGACAAAGTAGTCTTGAGCCCATGCCTGAACGCCGTACCGTCGCACTCGTCACCCTTGGCTGCGCCCGTAACGAGGTGGACTCGGAGGAGCTCGCAGGCCGTTTGGAGGCGGACGGCTGGCAGCTCGTGGAGGACGCCGAGGACGCGGACGTCGCCGTCGTCAACACCTGCGGTTTCGTCGACGCCGCCAAGAAGGACTCCGTCGATGCCCTGTTGGAGGCCAACGACCTCAAGGGTCATGGCAGAACCCAGGCCGTGGTGGCCGTGGGCTGCATGGCCGAGCGGTACGGCAAGGAGCTCGCCGAAGCCCTGCCCGAGGCCGACGGCGTGCTCGGCTTCGACGACTACTCCGACATCTCCGACCGCCTCCAGACCATCCTGAACGGCGGCATCCACGCCTCCCACACCCCGCGCGACCGGCGCAAGCTGCTGCCGGTCAGCCCGGCGGAACGCCAGGACTCGGCCGCGTCCGTGGCCCTGCCCGGCCATGGGCCGAACGACCTTCCCGAGGGCGTCGCCCCGGCTTCCGGCCCCCGTGCGCCCCTGCGGCGCCGGCTGGACGGCGCCCCGGTCGCCTCGGTCAAGCTCGCCTCCGGCTGTGACCGGCGCTGTTCCTTCTGCGCCATCCCGTCCTTCCGCGGCTCCTTCATCTCGCGCCGGCCGAGCGATGTGCTGAACGAGACGCGGTGGCTGGCCGAGCAGGGCGTCAAGGAGATCATGCTGGTCTCCGAGAACAACACCTCCTACGGCAAGGACCTCGGCGACATCCGGCTGCTGGAGTCGCTGCTGCCCGAGCTGGCGGACGTCGACGGCCTCGAGCGGGTGCGGGTCAGCTACCTCCAGCCGGCCGAGATGCGGCCCGGCCTGATCGACGTGCTGACCTCGACTCCGAAGATCGCGCCCTACTTCGACCTGTCCTTCCAGCACTCGGCGCCCGGCGTGCTGCGCGCGATGCGCCGCTTCGGCGACACCGACCGCTTCCTGGAACTGCTCGACACCATCCGCAGCAAGGCGCCCCAGGCCGGTGTGCGCTCCAACTTCATCGTGGGCTTCCCCGGTGAGTCCGAGGCGGACCTGGCCGAGCTGGAGCGCTTCCTGAACGGCGCGCGCCTCGACGCGATCGGCGTCTTCGGCTACTCCGACGAGGACGGCACCGAGGCCGCGACGTACGACGGCAAGCTCGACGTGGACGTCGTGGCCGAGCGGCTCGCCCGGGTCTCCCGGCTCGCCGAGGAGCTCGTCTCGCAGCGGGCCGAGGAGCGCGTCGGCGAGACCGTGCACGTACTGGTCGAGTCGGTCGACGAGGAAGGCGTGTACGGCCGTGGAGAGCACCAGGCTCCGGAGACGGACGGCCAGGTGCTGCTCACATCGGGCGAAAACCTGAGCGTCGGTCGTATGGTCGAGGCGAAGGTGGTCGGTACCGAAGGCGTCGACCTGGTGGCCGAGCCCCTGCCGGGCTCGTCCGGGTGTAGTGAGGAGGCGGGCAGATGACGGGTGTTCCGGCATCGGCTGCGGGCGGCTCCTCGCAGGCCTCACCGGCTTCGCAGACCTCACCCGGTTCCCAGGCCTCGCAGGCGGCGAGGACCGTGGTGACTCCTGTGGAAGGGTCCGCCGACGCGGCCACGGTCGCCGATCCGGGCGGTGCGGGCCGGCCGCCGCGCGGCGCGAAGCTGGCGGCCGCCGCCGTCAATCAGGCGAGCGTCTGGAACGTCGCCAATCTGCTGACCATGCTTCGGCTGATCCTGGTGCCCGGCTTCGTCGCGCTGATGCTGGCCGACGGCGGCTACGACCCGGCGTGGCGCGCGTTCGCCTGGGCGGCCTTCGCGATCGCCATGATCACCGACCTGTTCGACGGGCACCTGGCGCGGACGTACGACCTCGTCACCGACTTCGGGAAGATCGCCGACCCCATCGCCGACAAGGCGATCATGGGAGCGGCGCTGGTCTGCCTCTCCTCGCTCGGTGACCTGCCGTGGTGGGTGACGATCGTGATCCTCGGCCGGGAACTCGGGATCACGCTGCTGCGTTTCCTGGTCATCCGGTACGGGGTCATCCCGGCGAGCCGGGGCGGCAAGCTGAAGACGCTCATCCAGGGCGTGGCGGTCGGGATGTACGTCCTTCCGCTGACGGGCTGGCTGGCCACCATGAGGTGGTGGGTGATGGCCGCGGCCGTCGTTCTGACCGTGGTGACCGGGCTCGATTACATAAGGCAGGCCGTTGTGCTGCGCAGGCAGGGAATCGCCGAGCGCGAGGCCGCGTTGGAGGAGACGCAAGCGTGAATTCCCCGGCCACGGATGTGGTGCGACTACTCACGGTGAGGGAACAGACGCTCGCCGTGGCCGAGTCGCTGACCGGTGGCCTGGTCGCCGCGGAGATCACCACCGTCCCCGGTGCGTCCAAGGTCTTCCGTGGTTCCGTCACCGCCTACGCCACCGATCTCAAGCACGGTCTGCTCGCGGTGGACGCGGAGCTGCTGGCCGCGCGCGGGGCCGTGGACGCGCAGGTCGCGGCCCAGATGGCCGCCGGAGTGCGGAAGGCGCTGAACGCCGACTGGGGCATCGCGACCACGGGTGTCGCCGGCCCCGATCCGCAGGACGGACAGCCGGTGGGGACGGTTTTCGTGGCGGTGGACGGCCCGTCCGGGGCGGAGTCCGGTTCCGCCGGCGGCGGAAAAGTGGAGGCCCTGCGGTTGAACGGCGACCGGGCGGAAATTCGTAGAGAGAGTGTACGGAGCGTACTCGCACTGCTCCTGACAGAGCTTGCGGGCGAACACACCGGGAACGAGCGGGCACAGGATACGGAACAGAACGGGGGGTTTTGATGTTTGCAGCCCTGAGTGAACACGACATCGCTCCCCGCACGGCCGCAGCGCAAGGCGGTACGGTGGGGCGTGAAGGATGCGGCTACGCGGTCCGAGGAGGGAGCCACCGATGATTCTGCTCCGTCGCCTGCTGGGTGACGTGCTGCGTCGGCAGCGCCAGCGCCAGGGCCGTACTCTGCGCGAAGTCTCCTCGTCCGCCCGAGTCTCACTCGGCTATCTCTCCGAGGTGGAGCGGGGGCAGAAGGAGGCTTCCTCTGAGCTGCTCTCCGCCATCTGCGACGCGCTGGACGTACGGATGTCCGAGCTCATGCGGGAAGTGAGCGACGAGCTCGCTCTCGCCGAGCTGGCTCAGTCTGCTGCCGCCACCCCCAGGGAGCCTGTACCGGCGTCGGTTCGCCCGATGCTGGGTTCCGTGTCGGTGACCGGTGTGCCACCGGAGCGGGTGACCATCAAGGCACCCGCCGAGGCGGTGGACGTGGTCGCCGCGTGACATTCACGCGCGCGGGCGTGTGACGCGTGGGCATGTGACGCGACGCAGGCACGCAGGAACGCAAGTGTGAGGCCCCGGCCGGGGTTTCTCCGGGAAGACCCGGAGAGGTGCGGTCGGGGTTTTTCGCGTCCGTCGTCCGTTTGCCGGTGCGGGGCGCCGAGGGCATCGTGAAGGGGCACGGCGGGGGCCAACCACCGGAGGTACCGATGTTCGTCGTGAAGAGTCCCCTGTCCGACGCCGATCTGAAGACCGTCTCCGAGGCCTTGCAGGGCGCGCTCGTCGACCTGATCGACCTGTCGCTCGTCGCCAAGCAGGTCCACTGGAACGTCGTCGGGCCCCGCTTCCGGTCCGTCCACCTCCAGCTCGACGAGGTCGTGGATGTCGCCCGCGCCCACTCGGACACCGTGGCGGAGCGCGCCTCGGCGCTCGGCGTCTCGCCGGATGGGCGTGCGGCGACGGTGGCGGCGGGCAGCGGGATCGGTGCGGTGCCGGCGGGCTGGGTCAAGGACTCCGACGCGGTGGACGCGCTCGTCGCCGCTCTCGGCGCGGCGATCACCCGTATGCGGGAGCGGGTGGCGGGCACGGGCGACGCGGATCCTGTGAGCCAGGACATCTTCATCGGCATCACCGCCGATCTCGAGAAGCATCACTGGATGTTCCAGGCGGAGACCGTCTGAGGCGGCGGGGGCGCGGGCGGCGGATCGGCTCGGCCGATGCGCCGGTGTGCCGCCCGCGCGCCCTGCCGACGCCGGGGTCGGGCGTCTGGCGTCGGTCTTCTCGCAAGCGCGTGAGGTTACCGGGTGTCGTGGTGAGCGTCGGGCTGGAGGTGACGGCCGTGGTGAGGCGAATAGCGGGGCGAGGCGTCGCGCTGGGGCTCGGCCTCGGGTTGGGCACGGCGTGGTGGTGGGCCGTGGTGAGGCTCGCCGTGGCCCCCGATGCCGGAGTACTGGAGGGAGCGGTTGCCGCCGGGGGGTGGGGGCTGAGCCTCCTGCCCGTGCACTGCGTGGCCAAGGCGCGTGCGGTGGGGGCGGTCGGGGAGGGGCGATGGAGAGTCGCTTGGCGGGGGGTCGAGGGTGGCCGGAGGGCTGGTGGTGGTGGCGCGGGGAGTGACGTCGAGGGTGGCCGGAGGGCCGGTTGAGGTGGTGCGGGGAATGGGGTCGAGGGTGGCCGGAGGGCTGGTTGAGGTGGTGCGGGGAATGGGGTCGAGGGTGGCCGGAGGGCCGGTGAGGTGCTGCGGCGAGTGGTGGCGGGACCGCGGAGGAGGTGTCGGGGTAGGTGTCTTCCGGCGGAGGGGGCGGGGGTCGGGCGTTGTAAGGCGGGGCGAGGAGGGCGGCTGGGCAGCGCCGCCCTCGCGCTCGGTGGCGAGCCGGGGCCGATGACTGGCCGAAGCCTTGTCCGGTGAGCGATGTCCGGTGAGCGACTTTCGCCACCGCTGGACAGAGGTCGTGGACCCGGTGGGGTGCCGGGCGGTACCGGCGGCTGGACGTGTCGGCTGCCGACTGCCGGCTGCCGACCGGAGGCTCGAGAGAGGGCTTGGTGCCCTCGGGTCCACCGGGGGTCTGCATGGGGTGGATCCGTGGGGAGGCCGAGGCCGCTTGTGGAGTACTCCGCGCCGTGCGCGTGATGCCCGGTTCAGGGCGGGATGTTGTGGTGCGGTGCGGCCGGGATACGGCTGGGGGCGAGGGTCGGGTGGGGTGCGGGCGCGACGGGCCTGGGAGGCGGCGTTGGTTCGGGCTGGGGGCGGCTGTGCACGGGCCCAGGGCGGAGTGCGGGCGTAGGGCGGGGTGCGGGCCCAGGGTGGAGTGCGGGCGTGGTGGGGACCCGGAGGGGAGGGGCTGAGTGAGGCCGACCGAAGTGCTCTTCGGGGTCTCCTGGGGCGCGGTTACCAGGGCATCGCCACGCCGCCGTTCGGGCGGAGGATCTGGCCCGTGGTGAACGCCGACGCGTCCGAGGCCAGGTGGAGAACGGCGTGGGCGATGTCCTCGGGTTCGCCGACCCGACCCAGGGGTGACATGCGGGCCATGAGCGCCTCGGTGTGCGCCTGAGCGCCGGCGTCGTGGCGGTCGGTCATGGGGGTGCGGATCCAGCCCGGGGCGACGGCGTTGACGCGGATCCCGTACCGGCCGACCTCCGTCGCCAGAGTCTTCGTCAACTGGACCACGGCCGCCTTGGCGACGCCGTAGCAGAGCAGGCCGGGGCCGCCGGTGTCCACGGCGCCCGAGGCCATGGTGACGATGCTGCCGCCACTGTCGCGGGCCAGCATCAGGCGGGCCGCCTCCTGACAGGCGTACAGCACGCCCTTGAAGTTGACGGCCAGAACCCGGTCGAGGTCCTCGTCCCGGGTCTCCAGGACCGGACTGCTGTGCATGATCCCGGCGACGGCGGCCATGACGTCCAGCCGCTCGCAGGACTCGACGGCCTGCCGCACCTCGGTGCGGTCGGTGACGTCGAGGTGGTGGGTGCGGGCCGTGCCGCCGCGGTCCTTGATCAGGGTCGCCGTTTCGTGCAGGCCGCGCGCGTCGAGGTCCGCGCCGTGCACGGTGGCGCCCGCCTCGGCGAGGAGTACGGCGCAGGCGCGGCCGATTCCGCTTGCGGCGCCGGTGACGAATGCGGTGCGTCCGGTGAGGTCGTACGCCTTGACGGGCATGAAGGGACCGTACGAGGGTTTCTGACGGTCCGTCAATTACCGTTCGTCGATTACGACGGGTCGTTCGTATGTCGCGGGTGGATCGTCGATGCGGGGCCGCAGACGGCCCGTCGACGACTGGGCGGAGAACGGTCGTTGACGGGACTCACCGGACGGTGCGAGGGCGGATGCGGCGCGTCGGCGGGGAACCCGGCGCCGGGGCGGGCCCGGTCTGGCACGCCGGGCACCAGTAGGTCGGGCGCTCGCGGGAGCCGTCGCCCTGATCGGCGACCCGGACCGGTGTTCCGCAGCGCAGACAGGGGCGGGGCGTGCGGCCGTAGACGAACAGGTTCGGGCCGCGACGGCCCGTCGTGTTGCGTACCGGGTGGTCGCGGTTGGCCTCCAGGAGCTTCTTCGCGAGGGCGGGCAGCTTCGCGACGCGATCGGCGGGAAGGGCGCCGACGGGGAGCCACGGGGTGACGCCGAGGAGGAAGCAGAGCTCGCTCTTGTACACGTTGCCGATGCCGGCGAGGTTGCGCTGGTCGAGGAGGGCCTCGCCGAGGGAGCGGGCGGGCTCCGCCAGGAGGTTGGAGAGGGCTGCCTCGGGGTTCCAGTCGGGCCCCAGCAGGTCGGGGCCGAGATGGCCTACGGCTCGTGACTCGTCGCCCGTGCGCAGCAGTTCGAGGACGGGGAGGCGGTAACCGACGGCGGTGCGGTCGTGGGTACCGAGAATGGCCCGGATCTGGTGCGCCGGGCCGCCGGTCCAGCGCTGGTCGTTCGTGAACACCTTCCAGGAGCCGTCCATCCGCAGGTGGGAGTGGAGCGTCAGATCGCCTTCGATGCGGGTGAGGAGATGCTTGCCGCGCGGAGTGACGTCCAGGACGGTGCGTCCGACGAGGTCGGCGGTCGCGTACTTCGGCACCCGGAGATCCGAGCGGGTCAGCACCTTTCCCGCGAGGGCGTCGTGCAGTCGCCTCGCGGCCTGCCAGACCGTGTCACCTTCGGGCATGGGTCAAGGGTGGCATGAGCGTCGTCGGGAACGGGGTGGGGCGGTCATGCGCGCAGTCGCAGGCCGCGGGGGGTCGCGATGAAACCCGCTCCTTCCAGGAGGGTGCCGATGGGGGAGGTCAGGGCCGAGGCGCCGTTGACGCGCTCCACCGTGACCGTGCCGAGGGAGCCCGCGCGCGCGGCCGCCGCGAGGGCCTCCGCGGCGGCGTGCAGGCGCGGGTCGTCGGTGGGGGCGCCCTCGCCGTCGGGGGTGGAGGGCCAGGCCAGCAGGGTCTTGCCGCCGCGCTCCATGTAGAGCGTCAGCTCGCCGTCCACGAGCACCACCAGGGAGCCCGCCTTGCGGCCCGGCTTGTGCCCGGCGCCGCTCGGTGGCTCGGGCCAGCCCAGCGCTGCGCCGTATGCGTTCGCCGGGTCGGCGGCGGCGAGGACGACGGCGCGGGAGACGCTCGATGCCGTGCCGTAGCGGTTGCGGTTCTGGGCGCGTCGGGGGTTGTGGTGGTCCGGGAAGCCCGAGGCGTGCGGCCTGCCCGAGCCGTCCGGGCCGCCTGAGCCGGTGGTGAAGCCGCCGCTCCCTCGGGGGCCGCCGGCGCCGGGAGAGCCGAAGTCACGGGGCGAGACGTACTCGTCGCGGGAGGCGGAGGCAGCCGGGGCGTCGAAGGGGGAGGACGGGGCGTCGAGGCCGGGGACGCCCCAGATGTCGTCGGAGGGGGAGCCGTCGGGGAAATCGAAGCCGTCCGACGGGCTCGTCGTCGGGTTCGGGCCCGGCAGCGGCTCGCCCCGGTCACGGGCGTTGGCCACCGCGCGGAGTCGGTCCACGGCGCCGTCCATCGCGAACTGCGCCGCGCCGAGGCCTTCCACGACATAGCCGCGGCGGGCCTGACCGCTCTCCTCGAAGACGGACAGAATGCGGTACGTCGCCGAGAAGCCGCCTTCGACGCCCTCGGCCGCGACCGCGCCCCGCGTCACCACGCCGTGCCGGTCGAGGAGCGTACGGGCGAGGGCGTGGGCGCGGACCGTGGGGTCGGACTCGTGGGCCGGCAGGAGGGACCAGCGCCCGGCGACGGTCGGGGGGCCGCTGCGGGAAGCGGGTCGGGCCGCCGCCGTCAGCGAGCCGTAGCGACCGCGCGGGACACTGCGCTTGGCGCGGTGGGCCGTGGAACCGGCCGTGCGCCCCGAGCCCAGCAGGGCGCGCAGGGGGCTGAGCGTGTCGTTGGTGAGCCGGCCGGACCAGGCCAGGTCCCACACGGTGTCGGCGAGCTGCGGGTCGGTGGCCTCGGGATGCGTGGTGGCGCGGACCTGATCGGCGATCTGGCGGAAGAACAGGCCGTAACCCCCGGAAAGGGCGTCCAGGACCGACTGGTGCAGCGCCGTCAGCTCCAGGGGGTGGGGCGGTGGCAGGAGCAGGGGCGCCGCGTCCGCCACATACAGGGAGATCCAGCCGTCCTTGCCGGGCAGGGCGCCGGCTCCGGCCCAGACCACCTCTCCGGCCGCGGTGAGTTCGTCGAGCATCGCCGGGGCGTAGTCCCGCACGCGGGAGGGCAGGACGAGCCTCTCCAGGGCCGAGGCGGGCACCGAAGCGCCCTGGAGCTGCTCGACGGCGCGCACCAGGCCGTCGGTGCCGCGCAGGGAGTGGCCCTTGCCGATGTGCTGCCACTGGGGCAGGAACTGGGCCAGCGCGGGCGGCGGGACGGGCTCCAGTTCGTGCCGCAGGGCGGCCAGGGAGCGACGGCGCAGCCTGCGCAGGACCGTCGCGTCGCACCACTCCTGGCCGATGCCGGCCGGGTGGAACTCGCCCTGCACGACGCGCCCGCCGGCCGAGAGCCGCTGGAGGGCGCCCTCGGTCACCGCCGCGCCGAGGCCGAAGCGGGCGGCCGCGCCCGCCGAGGTGAACGGGCCGTGCGTACGCGCGAAACGCGCGAGGAGGTCGCCGAGCGGGTCCTTGACCGGCTCCGTGAAGGCTTCCGGGACACCGACCGGCAGCGCCGTGCCGAGCGCGTCGCGCAGGCGCCCCGCGTCCTCGATCGCTGCCCAGTGGTCGACACCCGCGATCCGGACCCGGATGGCACGGCGGGCGGCGGCAAGCTCCTGCGCCCAGTGCGGTTCGGCGCCGCGCTCGGCCAGCTCGGCGTCGGTGAGCGGACCGAGAAGGCGCAGGAGGTCCGCGATGCCTTCGATGTCCTTCACCCGGCGGTCCTCGGTGAGCCACTGGAGTTCCCGCTCCAGTTCCGTGAGGACCTCGGCGTCGAGCAGTTCGCGCAGTTCTGCCTGGCCGAGCAGCTCGGCCAGCAGACGTGAGTCCAGGGAGAGGGCGGCCGCGCGGCGCTCGGCGAGCGGGGAGTCCCCTTCGTACAGGAACTGGGCGACGTAGCCGAAGAGCAGCGAGCGGGCGAAGGGGGACGGCTCCGCGGTGGTGACCTCGACCAGGCGCACCTTGCGGGCCTCCAGGTCACCCATCAGCTCCACGAGTCCGGGAACGTCGAAGACGTCCTGGAGGCACTCGCGGACCGCTTCCAGGACGATCGGGAACGAGCCGAACTCGCTCGCCACCTGGAGCAGCTGGGCGGCGCGCTGGCGCTGCTGCCAGAGGGGGGTGCGCTTGCCGGGGCTGCGGCGCGGCAGCAGCAGCGCGCGGGCGGCGCACTCGCGGAAGCGGGCCGCGAACAGGGCCGAGCCGCCGACCTGGTCGGTGACGATCTGATCGACCTCGCCCTTGTCGAAGACGACGTCGGCCGCGCCGACCGGCGCCTGCTCGGCGTCGTACTCGATGCCCGCCTTCAGCGGCTCCTGGTCGAGCAGGTCCAGGCTCATGAGATCGGCGTCCGGCAGACGCAGGACGATGCCGTCGTCGGCGTGCATGACCTGGGCGTCCATGCCGTAGCGCTCGGAGAGTTTGGCGCCGAGCGCAAGGGCCCAGGGGGCGTGGACCTGGGCGCCGAAGGGTGAGTGGACGACGACCCGCCAGTCGCCCAGTTCGTCCCGGAAGCGTTCCACGACGATCGTGCGGTCGTCCGGGATGTGTCCGCAGGCCTGGCGCTGCTCGTCCAGGTAGGAGAGCACGTTGTCGGCCGCCCAGGCGTCCAGGCCCGCGGTGAGCAGCCGGAGCCGGGCGTCGTCCTTGGGCAGGGAGGCGACCTCGCGCAGGAACGCGCCCACCGCGCGGCCGAGCTCCAGCGGGCGGCCCAGCTGGTCGCCCTTCCAGAACGGCAGACGGCCCGGGACTCCGGGGGCGGGGGAGACCAGGACGCGGTCGCGTGTGATGTCCTCGATGCGCCAGGAACTGGTGCCGAGCGTGAAGACGTCGCCCACGCGCGACTCGTACACCATCTCCTCGTCGAGCTCGCCGACCCGGCCGCCGCCCTTCTTGGGGTCGGAGCCCGCCAGGAAGACGCCGAACAGGCCCCGGTCGGGGATCGTGCCCCCGGAGGTGACGGCGAGACGCTGGGCGCCGGGACGGCCGGTGATCGTGCCGGCGACGCGGTCCCACACCACGCGCGGACGCAGCTCGGCGAAGGCGTCGGACGGGTAGCGGCCCGCCAGCATGTCCAGGACCGCCGTGAACGCGGACTCCGGGAGGGACGCGAACGGGGCGGCACGGCGGACGGTGGTCAGCAGGTCGTCGACCTGCCAGGTGTCGAGCGCGGTCATGGCCACGAGTTGCTGCGCCAGGACGTCCAACGGGTTGGCGGGGACCTTCAGGGATTCGATCGAGCCCGTGCGCATCCGCTCGGTGACGACCGCCGCCTGGACGAGGTCACCGCGGTACTTCGGGAAGACCACGCCGGTGGACACGGCGCCCACCTGGTGGCCCGCGCGGCCGACGCGCTGGAGGCCCGAGGCCACCGAAGGCGGTGACTCGACCTGGATGACGAGATCCACCGCGCCCATGTCGATGCCGAGCTCCAGGCTGGAGGTCGCCACCACGGCGGGCAGCCGGCCCGCCTTGAGGTCCTCCTCCACGAGTGCGCGCTGTTCCTTCGAGACCGAACCGTGGTGGGCGCGCGCGATGACGGGCGGGGCGCCCTGGGCCGCACCCGAGCCGCCCATCAGCTCAGCGGGCGAGTGGTGCTCGTCCAACGGCTCGCCGGTGGCCCGCTCGTAGGCGATCTCGTTGAGCCGGTTGCACAGGCGTTCGGCGAGCCGGCGGGAATTGGCGAACACGATGGTGGACCGGTGGGCCTGGACGAGGTCGGCGATCCGCTCCTCGACATGCGGCCAGATCGACGGGCGCTCCGCCCCCTCGGAGCCCTCGGCGACCGGGGAGCCGCCCAGCTCGCCCAGGTCCTCCACCGGGACGACGACCGAGAGGTCGAACTCCTTGCCGGACTTCGGCTGGACGATCTCCACCTTGCGGTGCGGGGAGAGGTACCGCGCCACCTCGTCGACCGGCCGGACCGTGGCCGAGAGGCCGATGCGGCGGGCCGGCTTCGGCAGCAGTTCGTCCAGCCGCTCAAGGGAGAGCGCCAGGTGCGCGCCCCGCTTGGTGCCCGCCACCGCGTGCACCTCGTCCAGGATCACCGTCTCGATGCCCGTCAGCGCGTCCCGAGTGGCCGACGTCAGCATCAGGAACAGCGATTCGGGAGTCGTGATCAGGATGTCCGGGGGGCGGGTGGACAGCGCGCGGCGCTCGGCGGGCGGGGTGTCGCCGGAGCGGATGCCGACCTTGACCTCCGGCTCGGGCAGGCCGAGACGGACGGACTCCTGGCGGATGCCGGTCAGGGGGCTGCGCAGATTGCGCTCCACGTCGACCGCGAGGGCCTTGAGGGGGGAGACGTAGAGGACTCGGCAGCGTTTCTTCGGGTCGGCGGGAGGGGGTGTCGAGGCGAGTTGGTCCAGGGCGGCGAGGAAGGCGGCCAGGGTCTTCCCGGAGCCGGTCGGGGCCACCACCAGCACGTCCGAGCCCTCGCCGATGGCCCGCCACGCGCCCGCCTGGGCCGCGGTGGGCGCGGAGAACGCCCCCGTGAACCAGCCGCGGGTCGCGGGGGAGAAGCCGTCGAGGGCTCGGTGTGCGGAGCTGACCATGCGTCCATCCTGCACCCGGCCACTGACAATTGCCCTGACCTGCGCGGATACGGCGTCCCCCGCCGCGCCCCGGCGGTGGGGGACGCCGTGTGGCGGGCTGGGCGGTCGCCGTGTGGCGGGGGGGCTGGGCCAGGCACGGCGGGGGCGATGGCCGTACGGCGGGGCGAGACGCGGCAGCGCGCGATGGCGGAGTCGTGTGGCACGGGATCCTCTGACGCGGTGGGCCGGTGGGCCGGTGGGCCGGTGGGCCGGTGGGCCCGTGGTGGGTCGCGGAGAATGGGTGTGTGGGGAGTTCGAGGTCCGGTTCGGCTGAGCTGGCGCGGCACTGGCGGTATGCGGAGCTGCCCGGTGTCGATCTGCTGCGCGCCCGTTATGTCCACAAGGCCTTCGTGCGGCACACCCACGAGCACTTCGTGATCGCCGCCATCGCCGAGGGGGTGGAGGTCTTTCACCACCGTGGGGCCGACCAGTACGCGGGCGCGGGGGCGCTCGCGCTGGTCAACCCGGACACGCCGCACACCGGACGCGCCGGGGTGCCGGAGGGCTGGCGGTACGGGGCCGTGTATCCCTCGCCCGACGTGGTGGCCGGGATCGCGGCCGAGACCACGACCCTTCGTGGCACTCCGGGTTTCGTCCGTCCCGTGCTGGACGATGCCTACGCCGTCGGGCTGGTGCATCAGGTGCTCCGGGCCGCCGAGGAGGGCAACGCGCTGGCCGCCGACACACTGCTGCGGGTGGCTGTGACGCGGCTGCTGCGGCTCAACGGCGGACCGCTGCCGCAGCGGGAGGTGCGGTCGGCCGGGGCGCGGATCGCCGCACGCGCGCGTGGCGTGCTGGAGGAGCGGCTGATCGACCCTCCGACGCTGGAGGAGCTGGCCGCGGACCTCGGGACCAGCTCGTTCGCGCTGCTGCGGGCCTTCCGGGACATGTACGGGCTGCCGCCCCATGCCTGGCTGACGGATGCCCGGGTGCGGCGGGCGCGGCGGCTGCTGGACGCGGGGACCGCGCCCGCGGAGGCGGCCGTCGCGGTCGGGTTCACCGACCAGCCGCACCTCAACCGCCACTTCGCCCGGATCGTCGGAGTCCCTCCGGGGGCGTACCAGCGTGAGCGCAAGAACGTACAAGACCCGCCCGGTGGGCTGCTCCTACCCTCGTGGTCGTGGCAGAACAGACAGCACTCACGGACATACGCGCCGACGGCGGGGGACGGCCGGACGCCGCCGTCGTACGGGACGCCCTCGGGGTCGGGGTCGCCGTAGGACTCTCCGGGTTCGCCTTCGGGGTGACCTCGGCGGGCAGCGGACTCTCGGTGTGGCAGACCTGCGCGCTCAGTCTCCTCGTGTTCACGGGGGCGTCCCAGTTCGCGCTCGTCGGGGCACTGGCGGCGGGCGGCAACCCCCTGACGGCGGCCGCGGGCGCCTTCTTCCTGGGTGTGCGCAACGCCTTCTACGGTCTGCGTCTGTCGCAGTCGCTGGCGCTCCCGCGCGCGGTGCGCCCGTTCGCCGCCCAATGGGTGATCGACGAGACGGCGGCGGTCTCCCTCGCTCAGCCCGGGCGGCGTGCCGCGCGCATCGGCTTCGGCGTCACCGGACTGTCTCTGTACGTCCTGTGGAATCTCACCACGCTGTGCGGCGCCCTGGGGGCGGAGGCCATCGGGGACACGGACGCGTGGGGGCTCGACGCGGCCGGTCCCGCCGTCTTCCTGGCGCTGCTCGCACCCATGCTGAAGACCACCGCCGAGCGGGCCGTCGCCGGGCTCGCGGTGCTCCTGGGGCTGGGCCTGCTGCCCGTGCTGCCCGCCGGAGTGCCCGTGCTGACGGCCGCGCTCGCCGCGCCGGTCGTCCTGTACCTCGATGGCCGGCGCCGAGGCCGCGGGGCGGCCGGCCGGGTCGACACGGGGGAGGAGGAGCGATGAACATCTGGCTCGCGATCGGCGCGACCGCTCTCGGCTGCTATGCCGTCAAGCTCGCCGGACTGCTCGTCCCCGCCGGTCTTCTCGAACGGCCCCTCGTCAGGCGGTTCGCCGCCCTGCTTCCCGTCGCCCTGCTCGCCGCCCTCACCGCCCAGCAGACCTTCGCGGACGGGCACGCGCTCGTGCTGGACGCGAGGGCCGCGGGGCTCGCCGCGGCCGTCGTCGCCCTCATGCTGCGGGCTCCCTTCCTGCTGGTCGTCGCGGCCGCGGTGGTGGTGACGGCGGGGGTGCGGGCCCTGGGCGGGTGAGAACGAGGAGGCGGTCCAGGTGAGGGCCGGCCGGCGCGGGATCAGCCGATGGCGCGGCCGTAGGCCCTGAGGGTGCGCAGGGCCTCGATCGTCACCATGGGGCGGGCCTCCAGGGCGGTGCCGGGCGCCCAGCGACGCCACCGGACGGGCCAGCCGCCGTCCTGCTGCTGATCGCCGGCGAGGTGGTCCAGGGAGCGTGCCATCTCGTCGTCGGTGAACCACGCCCGCGCGAGGGAGTGCGGTGTCCGCGCGAAGTCGTACGGGAAGTGGTGCTCGCCGGGTGCGTACCCGGGGGCGACCGGATACGCGTCCAGGTGGTCCGGATCCAGCGCGGCGAGCCGCTGCGCGCGTACCAGCCGACCCAGCCGGTCGGCGGCCGCCTCCGCGCGCGGGCGGTCCGTGGCGGAGTCCAGGAAGGCCACGGCAGCCTGGATCTCGTACGGATGGGACCGCTCCAGGGAGTCGACCGCCTGCCAGCAGAAGTCCGTGGCCCTGAACAACCAGGCATGCCAGACGTCGTTGCCGTGCAGCAGGCCCACCACCGGCCCGGTGGACAGGAGCTCGCTGGGCGGGTCGTCCACGATCGGAATGAACGGGGCCGCCGGGTACCCGCGCTGGCTGGGATGGATCGCCGGCAGTGCGCCGTCGCCGGTGGAGACCGAGGTCAGGTAGCGGCACACCTGTTCCACGCGCCGGCCGCCGAGGCGACCGACGGAGTCCAGGACGCGCAGTGCCCGCGCGGTGTGCAGGGGCTGGCTCACGGGACCGCGCAGATCGGGCTCCAGCGCGTGGCCGTATCCGCCGTCCTCGTTGCGGTAGGCGTCGAGGGCGGTCTCGACGGGGTCGGCGGCGCCGTGCAGGAAGTCGTGTGCGAAGAGGCGCTGCTCCAGCACGCGTGCGGTGAGCCAGACGAAGTGCTCGGCGCGGAAGAGCGGGGAGCGCGCCGGGGGCGTCGGGGGGAGTGGGGATGCTCCGGATTCGGCCATGCGTCAGACCGTAGGGCGGAAAGCGGTCTCGGCAGGCGGCCCCTGCGAGGGCCACCCCCGCGCGCGGGATACTGGTGTCATGCGGTTGACGGTCTTCTGGCAGCGGATGGACGAGCACTTCGGCGCGGGATACGCCGAGACGTTCGCACGCGATCACGTGATGGCGGAACTCGGCGGACGCACGGTGCACGGGGCGCTGGCGGACGGCTGGGAGGCCAAGGACGTGTGGCGCGTGGTGTGCACGGTGATGAACGTTCCCCAGGAGATGCGCTGATCCCACAAGAAGATCGTAGGCGGCGCTCCGATTGTCGGTGGCGTAGGCGAGACTTGGTCCGTGGCACCCACTGACGAGACCGGGCAGGTCGCCCGGCACCCATCCCCGCTCGGCGCTACGCCGCCCACCGGGCCGCCCCCGGCCGACGGCGGCGCCGAGCAGGGCGCGCGCATGCCGCGCTGGCTTCCGCGCGCCATGGTGCTCGCACTCGCTCTCATCGGTGCGTTCCAGCTGGGCACCTGGGCCTTCCACCAGCTGATCGGCCTGCTGCTCAACATCCTGATCGCGTTCTTCCTGGCGCTGGCGATAGAGCCGGCGGTCAGCCGGATGGCCGCCCGCGGGATGCGCAGGGGGCTCGCCACCTTCCTGGTCTTCTTCGGCCTGCTGATCGTGGTCGCCGGCTTCTTCACGCTGCTCGGCTCGATGCTGGCGGGTCAGATCATCAAGATGATCGAGGGTTTTCCGGAGTACCTCGACTCGGTGATCAACTGGGTCAACACCACGTTCCACACGGACCTCAGGCGTGTGGACGTCCAGGAGGGACTGCTTCACTCCGACTGGCTGAGGAAGTACGCGCAGAACAGCGCCGCCGGCGTCCTGGACGTCTCCACACAGGTGCTCGGCGGCCTCTTCAAGCTGCTGACGATCGCCCTGTTCTCGTTCTACTTCGCCGCCGACGGTCCCCGCCTGCGCCGCGGGCTGTGCTCCGTCCTGCCGCCCGCCAAGCAGGCCGAGGTGCTGCGGGCGTGGGAGATCGCCGTCGACAAGACCGGCGGTTATCTGTACTCGCGCGGGCTGATGGCGTTGATCTCCGGCGTCGCGCACTACGTACTGCTCGAGGCGCTCGGTATCCCGTACGCGCCCGTGCTCGCCGTCTGGGTGGGTGTGGTCTCGCAGTTCATCCCCACCATCGGCACCTATCTCGCCGGCGCCCTGCCCATGCTGATCGCCTTCACGGTCTCGCCCCTGTACGCCCTGTGGGTACTCATCTTCGTCGTGGTCTACCAGCAGTTCGAGAACTACATGCTTCAGCCCAAGCTGACCTCGAAGACCGTCGACATCCACCCCGCCGTCGCCTTCGGCTCCGTCATCGCGGGCACCGCCCTTCTCGGCGCCGTCGGCGCGCTGGTCGCCATCCCGGCGATCGCCACCCTCCAGGCGTTCCTGGGCGCCTACGTGAAGCGTTACGACGTCACGGACGATCCCCGTGTCCACGGACACCGGGGACGCAGCGACGGGCCGGGACCGCTCACCCGCGCGCGGGGGCTGTGGAGGCAGGTACGGCATCGGCGGGACGGGTCGCGGGGCGAGTCCCGCTGAGGGGGAGCGGCAATCAGTACCTGAGGACCGCCCATACACCGGCCGCGGCGACGGCGGCCGCGTAGCAACCCACCGCCGCCGCCACGATCCGCCGCCGCACGGCCTCGCTCCAGGGCGTGCGGGACAGCAGCCAGGTCAGGGCGGGCAGCACCAGGACAGCGTGCAGGCTCACCCCGTGCAGGGGCTTGAGCCAGGCCGTCGAGTGGTACGCCGCCTCCTGATGGCCGGTGCGGGTGAGCACGACACCACGCGCGATCATCGCCGCCCCCGAGGCGAGCGCGACGAGCAGGATCGCGAAGCCGGAGCGCACGGCGAGAGCCATCCCGGCCGGACCTGCCGGCCGGTGCCGGAAGGACGCCACGGCGAACCCGGCGAGCAGCATCACCAGGATCCCGCCGCCGACCGCCAGCGTCATGGACACGGCCGTGTCGAAGGGCGTCTCCATGTCCAGGTGCGAAGGCACGCCGCGCCACGCCTGAAGGGTGATGCCCGCGACCTCCACGACGCAGTCGGCGGCGAAGACCCCGAGCAGCGCGCCGCGCAGCCGTGGTCCGACACGCACATACGAAGTGACCCGGACGACCGCGAGGAGCGTCACCCCGAAGGAGAGCCCGAAGGTCACCGGCTTGCGCCAGGAGACGGGCCCGCTCCAGGGGCCGCCGTCGACGGCGAACACCGCGAGGTGGACGAGCCCGGAGAGGATCAGCACAAGTGCCGTCGCTTCGTAGAGACGGTATTGGTGGGACAGGCCGTTTGGGGGGTACTGGGGGTACCGGACGTGCTGAGGGGACTGGCTGTCCATGAGGTGCTGGTGCGGAGGGGGATGCGGTGGCGGATGCGGGATCGGGTGCCCGGCCTCCGCTTCGCCGCGTGCGTGCCCGGTCTTCTGCTGGTCCATGCGTCGAGCGTCCCGGCCGTGTCGTACGCCGTCGTCGTCCTGCCGAAGACACCCGCCGTACGCCGGGGGAAGTAGTCGCCGGGGGAAGTGGTCGGGAGCACGTGGACAGGAGGCCCGCGTGAGCCGGACCGGAGGCGTGGCAGGCAGGTGAACGTAGCCTCGGAAGTGCCGCGTGGTGCGCTTGACACAGAAATCGAACATCCATTCTTATTAGGGCTCCGGTGAGACTCTGGTCGGGCGTTCCGTCCCGGTTTGGGCGGAGAAGCACCCGAGTTATCCACAGGCCGGACCGGCGTCGGGGCGCATTGTCAGTGGCAGGCGTTAGCGTCTTTGACGTGAAGCGATCGACTCAAGCAAACCGGGTGGAACCCATGGCAGGAACCGACCGCGAGAAGGCACTGGATGCCGCACTCGCACAGATTGAACGGCAGTTCGGCAAGGGCGCCGTGATGCGTCTCGGCGAGCGACCGAACGAGCCCATCGAGGTCATCCCCACCGGGTCGACCGCACTCGACGTCGCCCTCGGCGTCGGCGGGCTGCCACGCGGCCGCGTGGTGGAGGTGTACGGGCCGGAGTCCTCCGGTAAGACGACGCTGACGCTGCACGCCGTGGCGAACGCGCAGAAGGCCGGCGGACAGGTCGCCTTCGTGGACGCGGAGCACGCCCTCGACCCCGAGTACGCGAAGAAGCTCGGCGTCGACATCGACAACCTGATCCTCTCGCAGCCGGACAACGGCGAGCAGGCTCTCGAGATCGTGGACATGCTGGTCCGTTCCGGCGCCCTCGACCTCATCGTCATCGACTCCGTCGCCGCGCTCGTCCCGCGCGCCGAGATCGAGGGCGAGATGGGCGACAGCCACGTCGGTCTCCAGGCCCGTCTGATGAGCCAGGCACTGCGGAAGATCACCAGCGCGCTCAACCAGTCCAAGACCACCGCGATCTTCATCAACCAGCTCCGCGAGAAGATCGGCGTGATGTTCGGCTCCCCGGAGACCACGACCGGTGGCCGGGCGCTGAAGTTCTACGCCTCGGTGCGTCTCGACATCCGTCGCATCGAGACCCTGAAGGACGGCACCGACGCGGTCGGCAACCGCACCCGCGTCAAGGTCGTCAAGAACAAGGTTGCGCCGCCCTTCAAGCAGGCCGAGTTCGACATCCTCTACGGGCACGGCATCAGCCGCGAGGGCGGTCTGATCGACATGGGCGTGGAGAACGGCTTCGTCCGCAAGGCCGGCGCCTGGTACACGTACGAGGGCGACCAGCTGGGACAGGGCAAGGAGAACGCCCGTAACTTCCTGAAGGACAACCCCGACCTCGCCAACGAGATCGAGAGGAAGATCAAGGAGAAGCTGGGCGTCGGCGTGCGTCCGGAGGAGCCCGCCGCCGAGCCGGGTGCGGTCGCCCCGGCTGCCGCGGGCACCCCCGCGGAGGACGCTGCCAAGGCGGTTCCGGCCACCGCGGCCAAGACCGCCAAGACCAAGGCCGCGGCTGCCAAGAGCTGATCCGTGACGCGACGAACGGACTGGGCCGAGTACGTCTACCCCGACACGCCCCGGGGGACGAGGGGCGGGGCCGACGGCGGCCCCGCCCAGGCCGACGACGACCGGCCGGAGGGCGACCCGCACCGCGGTGACGGGACGGACGGCGACCCGCACCGCGGTGACGGGACGGACGACGACGACCGGCCCCGTGGTGGCCGGGGGCGGCGCGGCGGCGATGGAGGTCCACGCGGTGGTCGTGGACGACGTCGGCGCGGCTTCGGAGAACCGTCCGCCGAGGACGAAGGCACCTCTTCCTCGTCGAGGGCCGAGCAGGAGGGGTCTTCAGGGGACCCGGCTGAGCGGGCACGGGCTATCTGCCTGCGCCTGCTCACCGGGACCCCGCGCACCCGGAAGCAACTCGCCGACGCGCTGCGCAAACGGGAGATCCCGGACGACGTGGCGGAGGAGGTGCTCTCGCGGTTCGAGGAGGTCGGGCTGATCAACGACGGTGCCTTCGCGGACGCCTGGGTGGAGTCCCGGCACCACGGCCGGGGGCTGGCCCGGCGGGCCCTCGCCCAGGAGCTGCGGACCAAGGGGGTCGACTCGGAGCTGATCGAAGAGGCCGTCGGCCGGCTCGACTCCGAGCAGGAAGAGGAGACGGCGCGCGAGCTCGTCGCCCGAAAGCTGCGCTCGACCCGCGGCCTCGACCGTGACAAACGGCTGCGCCGACTCGCCGGCATGCTCGCGCGCAAGGGCTACCCCGAGGGCATGGCCCTGCGGGTGGTCCGACAGGCACTGGAGGCGGAGGGTCAGGAGACGGAGTTCCTGGACGGCGAAGGGTTCTGAACGAGAGGTTCTCGACGAGTCGCCGGCGTCTTACCCCTGTACAGACGCGGGCGCTGAAGAACGGGTGCTGAACAGCCGGTTTCCGCAGCGGGGTGGGGACAACCCCCACTGAGGAGTCCGGATCACCGCAGTGCACAAGGGCGTCTGTGCACAGGTGAGTGTGTACGCGTGTCCCAGAATCCCGAAGCCACGGAACCCGGTGCGGAGGAGCCCCCGGAAGCGGAACCGGCGTCCGCGGCTCCCGTCGAACTCGGCGACCTCGCCGTGCCGCCGCCCGACTCGCTGCGGGCCGAGCGGGAGCAGGCGAACGCCGAGGTCATATTCCTGGCCATGGGACTGGTGCCGGCGTTCACGGCCATCGCCGTGGTCAACACGCTCGCCATGTCGGTCGCCGAGCGAGTGCGGGAGTTCGCGCTGCTGCGCGGGGGCGACCCGTCGCCAGGTGCTGCGCATGCGTACCGAGGCGCTGGCGGTACTGCTCCTCGCCGTCGCCCTGGGCAGGGCCCTCTCCCTGGCGGTCCTGACCGCGTTCAGCGTCGGAAGGACCGGGCGGGCGGCCCCGGCCGTCATACCGCTCGGGTACGCCACCGTGGTGCCGGGACGCGTGGCATTGAGGGTGCGCGCGGGGGCGACGGTGGCGACGGCGAGGGAGTGAGCGACGCTCCACATCCTGTCGGAAGGCGTGAGCGATGCTCCGCACCCTGTCGGAAGGCGTGATCTCCGGGCCCCCCGGGGAGCGCAGGATTACCTTGCGCTCCCGGAAGGGTGAGCTCGTCCGGGCTGCCGGTACTGTCTGCTGCCGCCCGGCACCCCCGTCCCGTCCGCGGGGATCGTCTCCCGCACTTCCGAAAGGCGGCCTTGCCATGCCCGTGTCCACCCGCTCCCGAAGACCGCTCGTCGTCCCGGTCCTCGGCGCCGGTCTGCTGCTCACCGGCTGCGGAGTCTGGCCCTCGCAGGCCACGGCGCCCGCCGGGGCGGTCACGGGCAGGATCACGCTGGGCTTCGTCAACGGCGGTACCACCGAGTTCCATACGTGTCTCCAGGAGTCCGTCGAGCGGACGGCCCGCAACAACGGCGTCCATCTGTTCACGGCCAACTCGCGCCAGGACGGCGACACGGAGGTCTCCAACATCGAGGACATGATCGCCCGCAAGGTGGACGCGCTGATCGTCCAGACCGTCGACGTCGACGTCCTCAAGGGGGACATCGCCGAGGCGAAGGCCGCCGGGGTCCCCATCTTCCTCACCTCGGTCGCCCCCGACGACACGTCCGGCCTCCTGGGGGCCGTCGTGGTCGATCTGAAGGAGGTGGGGGAGCTCGACGCCGAGTGGATCGAGCGGGACGCCGCCGGTCGTGAGGTGAGCGTCGCTGTGATCGCGGGTGCCCCCGGTGCCGCCTCCGACCTGCTGACCAAGGCGTTCACCGAGCGGCTGCCGGACAACGCCGAGGTGGTCGCGAGCCGGCCCGGCATGTACGACCCCGTCAAGGCGCGCACGGTCGCAGCGGCCGTGATCAGAGACAGTCCCGGCCTGGACTACGCCTTCGTCGCCAATGAGGAGATGGCGTTCGCCGCCCGCAAGGCCTTCGACACGGCCGGTGCAGAGGACGTCAGGATCGTGACGGTGAACGGCACCGACGAGGCACTGGCCGCACTCAAGGCCGGCAGCCTCGCCGCCACCGTCTCCAACTCGGCTGCGGACACCGGCGAACTGGCGGTGCAGAACGTCGTCTCCCTGCTCCGCAAGGACGACCGGGCCGACAGGATCGACAGGACGCCCGTCCGCCTGGTCACCCGGGACAACGCGGACACGGCCCCGCTGTACTGCCCGCCGCGGGACTGAGCCCGGCACGCCACGGCCCCGCTACGACGTCACGGGGAGCCCCGCCGCCCGCCACGCCTGGAAACCGCCGACGAGGTCGGTGGCCCGGTGCAGCCCCAGTTGGTGCAGGGAGGCGGCGGCCAGGCTCGACGCGTAGCCCTCGTTGCAGATCACGACCGCCCGCACCTCGTGACTCGTGGCCTCGGGGAGGCGGTGACTGCCCTGGGGGTCGAGGCGCCACTCCAGTTCGTTGCGCTCGACGACCAGGGCGCCGGGGATCAGGCCGTCCCGTTCGCGCAGGGCCGCGTACCGGATGTCGACGAGCAGCGCGTCGCCCGTGCGTGCGGCCTCGTACGCCTCCCGGGCCTCCACGCGCGCGTACCCCGTGCGGATCCGCTCGAGCAGCTCGTCCACGCCTGTCGGCCGTGTGTCGACCGGTCGTGTGTCGACCGGTCGTGTGTCGACCGGCCGTGCGCCGACCGGGCGTGCCTCCCGAGGTGCGCCCGAGCCGCTCACTGCCAGTCCTCCGGACGCTCGACCTGCTCCAGCCGCAGGACGTGGCCCGTACGGCTGTAGCGGCGGATGCGCGGCAGCGGGGGGTAGTAGGCGTGGACGGAGACGGCGTGTTCCTCGGTGGACCGGTTGAGGACCTCGTGGACATGGTGACGTCCGAAGGAGCGGCCCTGGCCGGCCCTCAGGGTGCGCTCCCGGTCCACGTCCTCCGTCAGCTCGAGGGTCTTCCAGCCGTCGGTGGGCAGCCGCGCGGCGAGCGAGTACTCCTTCAGCTCGCCCCGCGCGGTCAGGAAGGCGCCGACCGAGTCGGCGTGGTCGTGCCAGCCGGTGCCGGTGCCGGGCGGCCAGCCGATCAGCCAGGCCTCACTGCCCCCGGGGCCCTCCAGGCGCACCCAGGTACGGCCCTCCGGGTCGAGGGGGAGCGAGGCGATCAGCTCGGCGTCGGCGGCCGTGCGCCGGACGAAGTCGAGAAGCTCCGCCTGGGTGGGCGCGGCGGCGACGGGGGCGGCGGTGGGCACGGAGGAGGGGGAGACAGACACGGATACCGTCCTGGGAAGGTTCGCGGGGAGCACGCGGCGGCGCACGAGGTGAGGTGCGCATCGGCGGCGCGCGCCGGTGGGGAAAGGGGATGCGAATTCAGCAGGACGGGCGACACACGCAGCCCGCATAGCGGACGAGGTCCATATGGACCCTCCGCCACAGGCGCACATCGGTGTCGGTCACGATCCGGAGTACACCATGCCGGTGCACCCCGGTCAACTCACTGTCACCATGCGGACCGCACGGTCACGGCCGGTGCGATCGTGCGCTTTTCACCCTGCTCGCACCCTGCTCGCGTGCGACTCTCGGCCGGCTCGCACCCGACTTTCGTCCGGCTCGCCCCCGGCTCGCCCCCGGCTCACCTCTGGCCGGTTGTCGGCCGGGCTTCGTATCGGCCTGCGCGGGCGGGCGCCGGGGCGGGGCGGGGCGGGGCGGCCATACCGTCACTTGGTCGCGGAGCCGGCCGTGGCCCCCGCTTCGGAGGTCTCGCGTGCCCCCTCAGGTCCGCCCACCGTCGCCTCCGCCGCCGCGTACAGGTCGGCCGCGCGAACCCCGTCGAGCGCGGTGACCAGATGGCCGTCGGGCCGGATCAGCAGGACGGTGTGCGCGGCCGCACCCGGATAGCTCTCCGCCACCAGGAGCTCGGCCGGGCTCGGCAGGGCCGTCACCGCGGCGGCGAGCCGGGGCATGATCCCGGCGCCCACCCAGTGCCTGCGCTCCCACACGCCGGTGCCCGGCGCGATCAGCAGGACGAGCAGCGCGCCGCGTCCCAGCCGGTCCCGCAGCCGTACGAACGAACCGTCCTCCGCCGTCACACGGACGTCCTCGACGGGCGCGCCGGGAGGCGTGTCCACCGGCACCTCCGCCTCCAGATGCCGGGGCGCGAGCGGCGAGCCGTCGTAGGTGCCCGGCGCGCCCAACGGGCCGCGGCCCAGATGGCCGTCGGTGAGCAGCAGGTCGTGACCGCGCGCCGTGCCCGGCACGTACGCCCTTATGCCCGCGCCGCCGCGCAGCACCGGCAGCGCCTGGTCGGCGGCGCGCAGCCGGGCGGCGACCGCCGCGCGCCGCTCCGCCTGGTAGCTGTCGAGCAACGCCTCGTGCGAGCCGTGGTGCCAGGCCAGCGCCAGCTTCCAGGCCAGGTTGTCGGCGTCCCGCAGGCCTTCGTCGAGGCCCTGGGTGCCGAACGCGCCGAGCAGGTGGGCGGCGTCCCCGGCGACGAAGACCCGCCCCACGCGCCAGCGGCGGGCCAACCGGTGGTGCACGGTGTGGACGCCGGTGTCGAGCAGTTCGTAAGGGGGCGTGGAACCGCTGTTCCAGCCCGCCAGGGTCTCGCGGATACGGGCCACGAGCAGCTCGGGCGTGACGAGGTCCTTGCCGGGCGGCAGCAGCCAGTCCAGGCGCCATACACCGTCCGGCAGCGGGCGTCCGGTGACTTCCCCGGCGGAGGGGCCGGACACCCGCCACGGCGGTGTCCGATGGAGCAACGCCTCGTCGGCCCAGGGAAGTTCCGTGCGCAGCGCGGCGACGGCGTGTCGCTCCACCGCCGTACGGCCGGGGAAGCGGATGTCGAGGAGTTTGCGGACCGTGGAGCGCGGGCCGTCGCAGCCGACGAGGTGGCTGCCGCGCCACCAGGTGCCCCGGGGACCGCGGGTGTGGGCCGTGACGCCGGAAGGTTCCTGCTCGATGGAGTCCAGGCGGCTGTCCACGGCGATCTTCACCAGCCGCTGACCTGCGACGGCGGCGCGCAGCACGCCCGTCAGCACATGCTGGGCGAGGTGCAGGGGGGCGGGATCCGTCGCGTCGTCGAATCTGACCTCGCGGGTCACCTGCTTGCGCCGCATCGACCGCCATCCGGCCCAGTGGACCCCGGCCTCGTCGAGGGACACTCCGGTCAGCCGCTCGACGAGGGCGGCGGTGTCCTCGCGCAGGACGACGGTGCGCGCGAGCCGTGGTTCGTCCTTGCCGGGGCCCTCGTCGAGGACCACGGACGGCACCTGCTGGCGCGCCAGCGCCAGGGCGAGCGTGAGCCCCACCGGCCCCGCTCCGACGATGATCACCGGGTCCACGGCGTGCCGCCCCCTGCCCACGACGGTGTCCTCAGGGACGTAAGGGAACAAGAGGTAGGAGCAGGGTGCACGATCACAGAACGTATGCAACCTATTGCCGCTGCTTGCGTCAAGTGACGAAAGGCGGTGGCGCGCACGCCACCGCCTCCGTACAGGTCACATCGCCTGATGTCGCGTCAGATGCTGCCGCCCGCGCCGGTGCCGTAGGTGCCGCCGACCTCGGCGGCGTTCAGGTCGTCGACCTTGTCGACGCCGAGCACCGCGCCCGTGCTGCGCTTGCTGCGCCGCAGGTAGCGCTCCAGCCAGCTCGCGAAGCTGGTGAGGATGAAGTTCAGCACGATGAACATGACCGCGACCACGATGAAGCTCGGGATCACGTTGGCGTAGTTGGCCGCCAGCGTGCCGCGGGAGTTGAGCAGCTCGGGGAATCCGAGCATCACACCACCGAGTGCGGTGTCCTTCACGATGACCACCAGCTGGCTGACGATCGCCGGGAGCATCGCGGTGACCGCCTGCGGAAGCAGGATGCTGGTCATCGTCTGGCCCTTGCGCAGGCCGATCGCGTACGCGGCCTCGGTCTGGCCCTTGGGCAGCGAGAGGATGCCGGCCCGGACGACCTCGGCGAGGACCGACGCGTTGTAGAGCACCAGGCCGGTGACGACCGCGTAGAGCGGCCGGTCCTCGCTGCTGACGTCCGTGGAGCGGGCGTAGAACTCGTTGGCGAACAGCATCAGCAGCAGTACCGGGATCGCCCGGAAGAACTCGACCACAGTGCCGGACACGGCGCGCACCCAACGGTGGTCGGACAGGCGCGCGATACCGAAGACCGCGCCCAGCGGAAGGGCGATCACCATGGAGAGCGCGGCCGCTTTGAGGGTGTTCTCGAGGCCGGGCAGCAGATACGTCGTCCAGGCCTCGGACTCGGTGAACGGCTTCCACAGCGCGGAGGTGAGCTGGTCCTTCTCGTCCATCTTCTGCCACACCCACCACAGGAGCAGGGCGAGCAGGACGGTGAAGACCACCGAGAAGAGGACGTTGCGCCGCTTGGCGCGGGGGCCGGGAGTGTCGTACAGGACCGAGGTCATCGCTTCACCGCCAGTCGCTTGCTGAGCCAGCCCAGGATGAGGCCGGTCGGCAGGGTCAGTACCACGAAGCCGAACGCGAAGACCGCGCCGATGAGCAGCGTCTGCGCCTCGTTCTCGATCATCGTCTTCATCAGGTAGGCGGCCTCGGCGACGCCGATGGCGGCCGCCACCGTGGTGTTCTTGGTCAGCGCGATCAGGACGTTGGCCAGCGGGCCGATGACCGAGCGGAAGGCCTGCGGAAGGACGATGAGCGTCAGGGTCTGGCTGAAGCTCAGGCCGATGGCCCGGGCCGCCTCCGCCTGGCCGAGCGGCACGGTGTTGATGCCGGAGCGGATCGCCTCGCACACGAAGGCCGCGGTGTAGCCGATGAGGCTGAGCACGGCCAGCCGGAAGCCCTGGACCTTGAAGTCGTCGCTTCCCATGGTCACACCGAAGACGTCGGCGAGGCCGAGCGAGCTGAACAGGATGATGACCGTCAGGGGGATGTTCCGGACGACGTTGACATAGACGGTGCCGAACCCGCGCATCAGCGGAACCGGGCTCACCCGCATCGCGGCCAGCAGGGTGCCCCAGACCAGGGAACCCACGGCGGAGAGGGCGGTGAGTTTCACCGTCATCCAGAACGCCCCTAGGACGTCGTAACCATCAAGAAAGTCGAACACGATCTCCCGCGCTTCCGGGTGGGTGGCCTATGAGGAGGGCGGGGCGCGCCGCCGCCGTGATCGCGACGGACGGCGGCGCACCGCAGGTACCCCGCTGGGTGAACTGTCGTTACGAGGCGTTCGGGACGATGACGCCGATCTTCGGGGCGGGCTCGTTCTTGTAGTCGGCCGGGCCGAGGTTCGCGTCGACCGCCTTCTGCCACGAGCCGTCGCTGACCATCTGCTCCAGCGCCTTGTTGATCTTGTCGACGGTCGCGGAGTCGCCCTTCTTGACGCCGACGCCGTAGTTCTCGTTGCTGAGCTTCAGACCGGCGAGCTTGAACTTGCCCTTGTACTGGTCCTGGGAGGCGAAGCCGGCGAGGATCGAGTCATCGGTGGTCACCGCGTCCACGGCGCCGCTCTGGAGACCGGCGATGCACTCCGAGTAGGAGCTGTACTCCTTGAGGTTCGCCTTCGGGGCGATCGACTTCTGGACGTTCTGCGCCGACGTCGAGCCGGTCACGGAACACAGCTTCTTGCCGTTGAGGTCCGTGGCCTTGGAGATGTCGGAGTCCGACTTGATCAGCAGGTCCTGGTGGGCCAGCAGGTACGGGCCGGCGAAGTCGACCTTCTGCTTGCGCTCGTCGTTGATCGAGTAGGTGGCCGCGATGAACTTCACGTCCCCGCGCGCGAGGGCGTTCTCGCGGTCGGCGCTCTTGGTCTCGACGAACTCGATCTGGTCCGGCTTGTAACCGAGCTGCTTGGCGACGTAGGTCGCGACGTCCACGTCGAAGCCGGCGAAGGACCCGTCGGGCTTCTTCAGGCCGAGGCCGGGCTGGTCGTACTTGATGCCGACCTTGATCTTTCCACCGCTGCCGCCGCTGGAGCTGCTGCTGCCGGTGTCGTCCTTGCTGTCGTCGCCGCCGCAGGCGGTGGCGGTCAGGGCGAGGACGAGGGCTGCGGCGGAGGCGGCGGTGACCTTGCGAAGCTTCATGGAACTTCCTTAGAAGAGTGGTGAAGTACTGCGTGTGGCGCGGGTTCCGTCAGTGATGCAGATCAGTGGTGCAGGATCTTCGACAGGAAGTCCTTGGCACGGTCGCTGCGCGGATTGCTGAAGAACTGGTCGGGCGCAGCCTCTTCGACGATGCGTCCGTCCGCCATGAACACCACGCGGTTTGCAGCCGATCGTGCGAAACCCATCTCGTGGGTGACGACGATCATGGTCATGCCGTCCCTGGCCAGCTGCTGCATGACTTCGAGGACCTCATTGATCATCTCGGGGTCCAGAGCCGAGGTCGGCTCGTCGAAGAGCATGACCTTCGGATCCATCGCCAGCGCGCGTGCGATGGCGACGCGCTGCTGCTGACCGCCGGAGAGCTGCGCGGGGTACTTCTCGGCCTGGGTGCCCACGCCGACCCGGTCGAGGAGCGCGCGCGCCTTCTCCTCGGCCTTCTTCTTGTCGACCCTGCGGACCTTGATCTGGCCGAGCATCACGTTCTCGAGCACGGTCTTGTGCGCGAAGAGGTTGAACGACTGGAACACCATCCCGACGTCGGCGCGCAGCCGGGCCAGCGCCTTGCCCTCCTGGGGCAGCGGCTTCCCGTCGATGGTGATCGCGCCCTCGTCGATCGTCTCCAGGCGGTTGATGGTGCGGCACAGGGTCGACTTGCCGGACCCGGAGGGTCCGATGACCACGACGACCTCGCCGCGGTCGATCGTGAGGTCGATGTCCTGGAGAACGTGCAACGCGCCGAAGTGCTTGTTGACGCTCCTCAGGACGACCAGTTCACCGCTCGCGACCGCGTCTTCCTTGGTCACCGATACTTCGGTCATCGCTCTGGTGCTCCGTCCTCCTCGGTTTCGGAGGACAGTAGTGACCTGTCGCGACCAGCGTCATTACATCTGAGGGGAATCTGAGCATCACGATCCGATAGCAATCGGACACGTGTCGTAGCACTTGTGACCTGCGGGCGTATCGGGCGGATAACGGAAGCCGGGCGCAACCGGAACCCTCTTGACTGCGTCCTCGTCCATCAGCGTGACTGCCATGATGCACACACGCGTGTGCCCGCGTTTTCCCGACCGGAGAACCGAACGCCTGTTTTAGTGAGTCAGACCGTATGCCCGACCAATCGGAGGAGGCCGGCGTGAGACTGCTGCTCGTCGAGGACGACAACCACGTCGCCGCCGCCCTGTCCGCGGTCCTGAAGCGGCACGGTTTCGACGTCACCCACGCGCGCAGCGGCGAGGAGGCGCTCCAGGCGCTCGTCCCGGAGGGCCCCGGCTTCGGCGTCGTCTTGCTCGACCTCGGCCTCCCCGACCAGGACGGGTACGAGGTCTGCGGCAAGATCCGCAAACGCACCGCCACGCCGGTGATCATGGTGACCGCCCGCTCCGACGTCCGCTCGCGCATCCACGGCCTCAACCTGGGCGCCGACGACTACGTGGTGAAGCCGTACGACACCGGGGAGCTGCTCGCCCGCATCCACGCCGTCAGCCGCCGCACCGTCCACGAGGACGCGGAGGCCGGCGGGGAGGACGCGCTGCGCCTGGGCCCGGTGCACATCGAGCTGCCCACCCGACGCGTCACGGTGGACGGTTCGGTAGTCCAACTGACCCGCAAGGAGTTCGACCTCCTCGCGCTGCTCGCCCAGCGTCCCGGTGTGGTCTTCCGCCGGGAACAGATCATCAGTGAGGTGTGGCGCACCAACTGGGAGGGGACCGGGCGCACCCTCGAGGTGCACGTGGCCTCGCTGCGCGCCAAGCTGCGCATGCCCGCGCTGATCGAGACCGTACGCGGCGTCGGCTACCGGCTCGTCGCTCCCGGCGCATAGCGGGGACCGCGGTTGCGTACCCGTCTCCTGCCGCTGCTCATCGTGCTGATGGCGGCCGTACTGCTGGCCCTCGGGGTGCCGCTGGCCGTCAGTGTGGCGGGCGCCCAGCAGCAGAGCGTGGTCGTCGACCGCATCGACGACACCGCGCGGTTCGCGGCGCTCGCCCAGTTCGTCACCGCGTCTTCGGGCGTCAACGACTCCGCGTCGGCCACGAACGAGCGACGCGCGACGCTCAGCCGGGAGCTCGACAGCTACTACGACGTCTACGGCATTCGTGCCGGTGTCTTCTACGGCACCGACACCCCCATGGCTCATGCCCCGAGGGACTGGTACCTCCCCGAAAAGGGGGAGGTGCGGGATGCCTTCGAGGAGGCGTTGCTCAGCCGTCGCAGCCACGACCCCCGCCAGGTGTGGCCGTGGCAGCGCAACCGGCTCGTCGTGGCCTCGCCGGTCATCCGGGACGGTGACGTCGTCGCCGTCGTCGTCACCGACTCGCCCACGGGACCGATGCGGTCGCGGATCCTGCACGGCTGGCTCGTCGTCGGCGCGGGCGAGATCGCCGCGATGCTGCTGGCCATCGGCGCCGCCCTGCGGCTGACCGGCTGGGTGCTGCGGCCGGTACGGGTCCTGGACGCCACCACCCACGAGATCGCGAGCGGCCGCCTGAAGTCCCGGGTCGCGGTGGCCGGCGGGCCGCCGGAACTCCGGCGGCTGGCCGGGGCGTTCAACGAGATGGCGGACAACGTCGAGGACGTGCTGGAGCAGCAGCGCGCCTTCGTCGCCGACGCCTCGCACCAGCTGCGCAACCCGCTCGCGGCCCTGTTGCTGCGCATCGAACTGCTCGGGTACGAGCTCCCGGAGGGCAACGAGGAGATCGCCTCGGTTCAGAACGAGGGCAAGCGCCTGGCCCAGGTCCTGGACGACCTGCTCGACCTGGCCCTGGCCGAGCACGCGGAGGCCGACCTGCGGGTCACCGACATCGGCGCGCTGGCCGCCGAGCGCGTGGCCGCCTGGGCGCCCACCGCCGCGGCCAAGGGCGTCCGGCTCGTCGGCGACTGCCCGCCCACCACGGCATGGGCCGACCCGGTGACGCTGTCCAGCGCGCTGGACGCCGTGATCGACAACGCGGTGAAGTTCACCCCGGAGGGGGAGAGCGTCACGGTCACGGTCGCGGCAGACGGCGCGACCACGACCGTCGTCGTCACCGACAACGGCCCCGGGCTGACCGACGAGGAGCTCACGCGCGTGGGCGACCGTTTCTGGCGCAGCGGCCGTCACCAGAACGTCAAGGGCTCGGGGCTGGGCCTGTCCATCTCCCGGGCCCTGCTCGCGGCGGGCGGCGGCTCCCTCTCCTACGACCATCACGAGCCCAGCGGACTGACGGCGACGGTGTCGGTCCCGAGATCGCCGACGTCGTAGCCAGGGTCCTACGGCTTGACGGAGCGGTAGTAGCGCCGGGCGCCCTCGTGCAGCTTCAGGGGGTCGGTGTAGATGGCCGTGCGCAGGTCGACCAACTGCGCGGAATGCACATGCGCGCCGATCCCGTCGCGGCTCTTGATCACGGTCCGGGTCAGCCATTCGGTGAGCCGGGGCGCCATGTCCGTACGGGTCATCAACAGGTTGGACACCGCGATCGTCGGCACGGTGGAGCCGTTCTGGATGGTGGGGTAGGCCGACTCCGGCATGTTCGTGGCCCGGTAGAACCCGGTGGAGTCGTCCTGGTCGTGCATCTTGGCGACGAGATCGGGGCCGATCGGCACGAACCGGAAGGTGAACGTGTCGGCGAGCTTCTCCAGGCCGGCCGTCGGCACCCCGCCGGACCAGAAGAAGGCGTCGATCCTGCCCTTCTTCAGCTCCTCGGGACCCGTGTCGATGCCTTGCGACGCGGCCGTGATGTCCTTCGCCGGATCGAGGCCCGCCGCCTTGAGCACCCGCTCGGCGATCAGTCGCACGCCCGAGCGGGGCAGCCCGGTCGCCACGGTTCTGCCCCGCAGGTCGGCGACGGACCGGATGTCCGAGTCGCGCGGCACCACGAGCTGGACGTAGTCGTCGTACAGGCGGGCCACCCCGCGCAGCCGGGCGGCCGAGCCGGGGTGCTGCCGCTCGTACGTCTCCACGGCGTCGGCCGCGGCGATGGTGAAGTCGGCCTCGCCGGTCGCCACGCGCGCGACGTTCTCCTGCGATCCGTTGCTGGTCGACAGCTTGACGTCCAGGTCGGGCATGTCCCTGGCCAGCTCGGCGCGCAGGCGGCTGCCGTACTCGTAGTAGACGCCGCTCGTCGTGCCCGTGCTGAAGGTGATCGACCCGCTCGGCGGGTCCTCGCCCAGGGGCAGCAGCCACCACAGCAGCAGCCCGAGGACGACGACACCGGCAGCCGTGCCCTGGAGCGCGCGGCGCCTGCCGATACGGGAGAACAACGGGGACATGCGCGCGATCCTGCCAGCCGGAACGCGGTGCTGACCAGGGCGGGGCTCACAGGGCCGGTTCGGGGCGGCGGTGTCAGTGGCCGTCGTTACAGTCGGTGCATGAGTTCCTCGCCCGCCGACCTGGTCCGTGAGTTCCACCGTGCCTTCGGACTCGATGCCCGCAGCACGCCGACGGAGGTGTCGCCCCGCCTCGCCGCACAGCGTGGTGAGCTTCTCGCCGAGGAGGCGGCGGAGGTCGCCGAGGTGTCGGTGAGCGGCCCGCTGGACCGGCTCGCGCACGAGCTGGCCGACGTCGTCTACGTCGCCTACGGCACGGCCCTGGTGCACGGCATCGATCTCGACGCGGTCCTCGCCGAGATCCACCGGTCCAACATGACCAAGCTGGGTCCGGGCGGCCAGGTCGCCCGCCGTGCCGACGGCAAGGTGCTCAAGGGCGAGCACTACGAGATACCGGACGTGGCCGCCGTGCTGCGCCGCCAGGGCTGGACCCCGGCGGCGCGGCCTGAGGCGTAGGAACCGGTCGGGAAGGTGATCGGCTTCCGCGCCCGGAGCACTGTGTCCGGCGCGGTGTCCCGCTCGCGCTGGAGCACGTGAGGACCGAAGAGCGTCACCTGGGGCCGCAGGGTGCCGCTCTGGTCGACGCCGCCGTACACGGCCCGGGGACCGGACCGGCGGCGTCCATGACCGGAGCCACCGCGCCTCAGTCGCGCACCGGCGTCTGGGTCATCGCCTCGGGCAGCCGCTCCGCCGTGCCCTGGTCGTGGGGCGCCCGGCGCCGCGCCCACCAAGCCGCCACTGGTTCCGTGTAGCGGGCGGTGAGCGGTCCCAGGACGACCAGGATCAGTACATACGCCGTGGCCAGCGGTCCGAGGGAAGGCTCGATCCCGGCGGTGACGGCCAGCCCCGCGATGACGATCGAGAACTCTCCGCGCGCCACCAGCGCGCCGCCCGCCCGCCAGCGCCCCTTGACCGAGATCCCGGACCGCCGGGCCGCCCAGTAACCGGTGGCCATCTTCGTCGCGGCGGTGACGACGGCCAGCGCGAGGGCGGGCAGCAGGACGGGAGGAATGCTCGCCGGGTCGGTGTGCAGCCCGAAGAAGACGAAGAAGACGGCGGCGAACAGGTCACGCAGCGGGCTCAGCAGCGTGTGCGCGCCCTCGGCGACCTCCCCGGACAGCGCGATGCCCACCAGGAACGCCCCCACGGCCGCCGACACCTGGAGCTGCTGCGCCACTCCGGCGACCAGGATGGTGAGCCCCAGCACGACGAGGAGCAGCTTCTCCGGGTCGTCGCTGGACACGAACCGGGAGATGACCCGGCCGTAGCGCACCGCCGCGAACAGCACGAGCCCCGCGACGCCCAGCGCGATGGCCAGGGTGACGCTGCCGGCCGCCAGCCCCACCCCGGCCACCAGGGCGGTGACGATGGGCAGATAGACCGCCATGGCCAGGTCCTCGAGGACCAGCACGCTGAGGATCACCGGGGTCTCCCGGTTGCCGACCCGGCCCAGGTCGCCCAGCACCTTGGCGATCACACCGGACGACGAGATCCAGGTGACGCCCGCCAGCACCACGGCCGCCACCGGCCCCCAGCCCAGCAGCAGCGCTGCGGCCGCGCCCGGCAGGGCGTTGAGGGCGCAGTCGACGAGACCGGCCGGATAGTGCGCCTTGAGGTTGGAGACCAGATCGCTCGCCGTGTACTCCAGGCCGAGCATCAGCAGCAACAGGATGACGCCGATCTCGGCACCGGTGGCCACGAACTCCTCGCTCGCGCCGAGCGGCAGCAGTCCGCCCTCACCGAACGCCAGGCCGGACATCAGGTACAGCGGGATCGGCGAGAACCGGAACCGGGCGGCGAACCGGCCGAGCAGGCCGAGGCCGAGGATGATGGAACCGAACTCGATCAGCAGGACCGCGGAGTGCACTCGATCACTCCCGACCGAGGATGGCCGCGGCCGCGTCCACGCCTTCGCGGGTGCCGATGACGATGAGGGTGTCCCCGCCCGCCAGCCGGAAGTCCGGCGCAGGCGACGGGATCGCCTCGGCCCGCCGCAGCACCGCCACGATCGAGGAGCCGGTCTCCGTCCGCATCCGGGTGTCGCCCAGCAGCCGCCCGTTCCAGCGCGAGGTGGCCGCCACCTCGACGCGCTCGGCGACCAGCCCCAGGTCCGTGGTGTAGAGCAGGCTCGCGCTGTGGTGGGTCGGCATCAGCGCGTCGATCAGCGAGCCCGCCTCGGCGCCGGTCAGCCGCAGGGAGTGCGCACAGGAGTCGGGGTCGTCCGCCTGGTACAGGCCGACCGTCCGCGAGCCGTCGCGGTGGGCCACCACGGACAGGTGGCGCTGCTCCCGCGTCACGAGGTCGTACTGGACTCCGATGCCTGGCAGCGGTGTCGTCCGTAGGCGTGGAGCAGACACGTTTCTTCCCCTTGCTGGTGGTTGCTGGTCGTTTCCTGCGACGTCTGGGACGAGTGCCCAAAACCGCCATGCTGCCATCCCGCCGTACGGTGACGACATGGGTGTCGTGACGGATGGACAGGGCCGGCGGCGGGCGGAGAGGCTGGTCACGGCAGTGCCATGGAGACGCGGCCGGGGCCGTTCCGGCGTACGACAGGAGCCGGGAACCGCAGGGCGGGGAGATACCGCAGAGGCCGCAGACGTGGCAAGAGCCGTACGAGACGAACGAGATGTACGAGACCTACGAGGCGAACCAGACGAACGAGAAAGGCGAGACGGACGAGACTCGGCTGTCCGCCGAGTAGGGGGAGTTGTGGGAGTCGGACGAGGAGGGGTCGCGCACATGTCACTGTTCTGGCGGATCTTCGTGCTCGACGCCGCCGGTCTGATCGTCGCGGCCGCACTGCTGCTGGGCCCGGTCACCGTCTCCACGCCCATACTGCCGGGCGAGGTGCTCGTCGTGGTCGCGGGTCTGGCCGCGCTGCTGACCGTCAACGCGGTCGTGCTGCGTCTCGGGCTGGCCCCGCTGGGGCGGCTGGGACGGGCCATGGCCGACGCGGACCTGCTGCACCCGGGGGCCCGTGCCGTGGTCTCGGGACCGGTCGAGACGGCCGAACTGATCACGACGTACAACGCCATGCTGGACCGGCTGGAGGCCGAGCGCGCCGCCAGTGCGGCCGGGGCGCTGTCCGCCCAGGAGCGCGAGCGCCACCGCATCGCCCGGGAACTGCACGACGAGGTCGGCCAGACCCTCACCGCCGTGCTGTTGCAGCTCAAGCGGGTCGCCAACCGGGCCCCGCAGGACCTGCGCGAGGAACTCGGCCAGGCACAGGAGGCCACCCGGTCCGGCCTCGACGAGATCCGCCGTATCGCCCGTCGGCTGCGCCCCGGAGTCCTCGACGAACTCGGACTGCTCAGCGCCCTGCGCTCGCTCGCGGGCGAGTTCACCACCCATGGACTGACGGTGCGCCACGACCTTCGCGCCGGCCTGCCCCCGCTGACCGAGGAGACGGAACTCGTGCTCTACCGCGTGGCCCAGGAGGCCCTCACCAACACCGCCCGGCACGCCGGCGCCGACCGCGCCGAGCTCCGCCTCCGCCCGGTCACCGACGGCGTCGAACTCCTCGTACAGGACAACGGCAGGGGCCTGGGCGAGCGGGCCGGGGAGGGGGCCGGGATCCGGGGGATGCGCGAGCGGGCCCTGCTGATCGGCGCGACCCTCACGGTGTCGTCGAGGGCGGACGGCGGCGGGACGGACATACGGCTGCGGGCGGACGCGTGGACGGGCGGGGCGGACACGGCGACCCCTGTCGGAGACCGCTGATGGCGGACGGCGCCGCACCGGCCGCACCGGGGCCCGCGCCCTCGCCGACCCGGGTCCTGCTCGCCGACGACCACACCCTCGTACGCCGCGGGGTACGGCTCATCCTGGACGGCGAGCCCGATCTGACGGTGGTCGCCGAGGCGGGGGACGGCGCCGAGGCGGTCGAGCGCGCCCGCGCCGGTGACATCGACCTGGCGGTCCTCGACGTGGCCATGCCCCGCATGACCGGCCTCCAGGCGGCCCGCGAACTGTCCCGCCGCCTTCCGGGCCTGCGCATCCTCATCCTGACGATGTACGACAACGAGCAGTACTTCTTCGAGGCGCTCAAGGCAGGAGCCGGCGGGTACGTCCTGAAGTCGGTCGCCGACCGGGACCTGGTCGAGGCGTGCCGGGCGGTGGTGCGGGACGAGCCGTTCATCTACCCGGGCGCGGAGCGGGCCCTGGTCCGCTCGTACCTGGACCGGCTGCACCGCGGGGACGGTGTGGACGGGCTGCCCGAGCGGCCCATCACCGAGCGCGAGGAGGAGATCCTCAAACTCGTGGCCGAAGGGCACACCTCCAGGGAGATCGGCGCGCTGCTGTTCATCAGCGCCAAGACTGTGGAGCGGCACCGCGCGAACCTGCTGCACAAACTCGGCATGCGCGACCGTCTGGAACTCACCCGCTACGCGATCCGCGCGGGCCTCGTCGATCCGTGACGCCCTGCGCGGGTGCGCGCGGTACTCGCCGATCGCGTTGGCGAGGGTCGCGGCCGTGCCCGAGCACCGAGGAGCCCCCGCCGCACGGCCGGGAATCCGACGGCGGCGACGCGGTGGTCGAGGAAGAGCGACGGAGAGGGTGCCGGGCCGGTGCCGGTCCCTCGAACGGAGGCAGGCAGGCCTTGCTCGGGGAGCGCCTACCCTTGAGCCATGACCAGCAGCAGCGACCGGAGCCTCGCAGTGGACGTTCACACCCCCAAGAGCTACGAGATCCGCACCTATGGGTGCCAGATGAACGTCCATGACTCCGAGCGATTGTCCGGGCTGCTGGAGGAAGCCGGGTATGTGCGCGCCCCCGAAGGGTCCGACGGGGACGCGGACGTCGTCGTCTTCAACACCTGCGCGGTGCGCGAGAACGCCGACAACCGCCTCTACGGCAACCTCGGCCGGCTCGCGCCCAGGAAGGCGAGCCGGCCGGGCATGCAGATCGCGGTCGGCGGCTGTCTCGCCCAGAAGGACCGCGACACCATCGTGAAGAAGGCGCCCTGGGTGGACGTCGTCTTCGGTACGCACAACATCGGCAAGCTCCCGGTCCTGCTCGAACGCGCGCGCGTGCAGGAAGAGGCCCAGGTCGAGATCGCCGAGTCGCTCGAGGCCTTCCCCTCCACCCTGCCGACCCGGCGCGAGAGCGCCTACGCGGCGTGGGTGTCGATTTCCGTGGGCTGCAACAACACGTGCACCTTCTGCATCGTCCCGGCTCTGCGGGGCAAGGAGAAGGACCGCCGCACCGGCGACATCCTCGCCGAGATCGAGGCGCTGGTCGGTGAGGGCGTCTCCGAGATCACCCTGCTCGGCCAGAACGTCAACGCCTACGGCTCCGACATCGGCGACCGCGAGGCGTTCAGCAAGCTGCTCCGCGCGTGCGGCGCGATCGAGGGCCTGGAGCGCGTCCGCTTCACCTCCCCGCACCCGCGCGACTTCACCGACGACGTCATCGCGGCCATGGCCGAGACGCCCAACGTGATGCCGCAGCTGCACATGCCCCTGCAGTCCGGCTCGGACACGGTGCTGAAGGCGATGCGCCGGTCGTACCGCCAGGAGCGCTACCTGGGCATCATCGAGAAGGTGCGGGCCGCCATCCCGCACGCGGCGATCACCACCGACATCATCGTGGGCTTCCCCGGCGAGACCGAGGAGGACTTCGAGCAGACCCTGCACGCGGTCCGCGAGGCCCGTTTCGCGCAGGCGTTCACCTTCCAGTACTCCAAGCGTCCCGGCACCCCGGCCGCGACCATGGAGAACCAGATCCCCAAGGAGGTCGTGCAGGCGCGCTACGAGCGTCTCGTCGCCCTTCAGGAGGAGATCTCCTGGGAGGAGAACAAGAAGCAGGTCGGCCGCACCCTGGAGCTGATGGTGGCCGAGGGCGAGGGCCGCAAGGACGGCGCCACCCACCGCCTCTCCGGCCGTGCCCCGGACAACCGCCTGGTCCACTTCAGCAAGCCGCAGCAGGAGGTCCGCCCCGGCGATGTCGTGACCGTCGAGGTGACGTACGCGGCCCCGCACCATCTCCTGGCCGAGGGCCCCGTCCTGGAAGTGCGCCGCACGCGCGCGGGGGACGCCTGGGAGAAGCGCACCGCCGAGAAGGCGGCGAAGCCGGCCGGCGTCCTGCTCGGGCTGCCCAAGATCGGCGTGCCCGCGCCGCTGCCGGTGGCCGCGGCCAGCGGTTGCGGCTGCGACTGACGGGCGACGCGACGCCCGGTCGGCAGCCCCGTGGTTCTCGCACGGGGTTACCCTGCCGATCATGCTTGTCGCCGCCGCAGTCTGTCCCTGTCCGCCCCTGCTGGTACCCGAGGTCGCCGCAGGCGCCGCTGCCGAGCTGGATGCCGCGCGAACCGCCTGCTCGGACGCGCTGGCCGTGCTGGCCGCCGCCCGGCCCGACCGGCTCGTCGTCGTCGGACCGGCCGAGGAGCCGGGGCGTGGCCCGCATCCGGAGGGCGCGCGGGGTTCGTTCGCCGGCTACGGGGTGGATCTCGCCGTACGGCTCGGGCAGGACGGCGAGGCGTCGTCCGCACGCGAACTGCCGTCGTCGCTCGCCGTCGCCGCCTGGCTGCTCGAGCGGACCGGATGGGCGGCCGCCCCCGTCGAGGGACTCGGCGTCGGGGAACCGCTCGCGGCCGAGCGGTGCGCCGAAGTCGGCCGGAGCATCGGCGCGGCGGCGGAGCGGGTCGCGCTGCTGGTGATGGGCGACGCCAGCGCCTGCCGGACGCTGAAGGCTCCGGGCTATCTCGACGAGCGCGCGGCACCGTTCGACGCCGAGGTCGCGAGGGCGCTCGGAACGGCGGACCTCGCGGCCCTCGGGGCGCTGGACGCCGAGTTGGCGTACGAGCTCAAGGCCTCGGGCCGGGCGCCCTGGCAGGTCCTCGCAGGCGCCGCCGAGGGCGCCGGACTGACGGGCGCCCTGCTGTACGAGGACGCGCCCTACGGCGTGGGATACGTGGTCGCGACCTGGTCGTAGGCGGCCGTGCGGCCGCGTCGCACGGCCGCCGTGCACGGTCCCCGGTGAGCGGCGCCTGCCGGTGGAACGGCGGACGGCCGCGAGCGTTTCCGCTGCGCGGCCGTCCGCCGATCGATGGTCCGGCCGAGGTGCGGCTCAGGAGGCCGGCGGGGGAGTCTTCGGCGGCGTGAAGGTGTCGCCGCCTCCGGCGCTTTCGTCCTTGTGTGCGAGCCGGTCCATGGCGCCCTTGGCCTTACCGGTGCCCGACTGGATCCTGTCGCTGTACTTGCCCTTGGTCTTCTCGTCGACGACCTTCGCGGCCTTGTCGAGGCCGTGCTGGACCTTGTCCCCGTGCTGCTGCGCGAGGCCCGAGACCTTGCCCTTGGCCGGGGAGAGTCTGGCCTTCAAATTGTCCAAGAGACCCATGGGGGCACCTTCCTCGCGGGTTCCGTCACGCGCGAGCGCCTTCGCCCGCTTCGCTGTCGGCCGCCTCTTCGGCGGACTGCTGCCGGGGGATCTCGACCCCGTCGTCGGCGGGTACGGCAACCGGTTCCGTTGTCTTCTCCAGCTCCGGCGTCTTCTCCGGCTCCGGCCCTGCGGCGTTCCCGGCCTGCTCGGCCTCGACCGGGTCCTGCGCCGACGTCGGCTCACCTGTCGGCTCCGCCTCGACGTCGTCGGCCGACGTACCGGTCGGCGCGTCGGCGGCGCTCACGGTTTCCGCCGTCGCCTCCTCCGTGGCCTTCGACCTCCGAAAAATTCGCGCCAATACTCCCATTTCCACTCCATATGGTACTCGTGCGGGCGAAACCCCGCGTTGGCCGGTGCGTCCGTCTGCGTCACCGGGGTCGCCGCCCCCGGGACGGGTGACGGGAATCTCGCAACGGGCAACGACGTCGCTGCGGCGTCGTCACGTAACTCGTTCGAGGGCGGTGGTCGAGGTTTGCGAGACTGGTGCCGTGAGCAGCGCACCCCCCGTCCCCCACGTCATCGCCGTCGTCGGACCGACCGCGGCCGGAAAGTCCGATCTGGGCGTATTCCTGGCCCAGCGGCTCGGCGGCGAGGTCGTCAACGCCGACTCCATGCAGCTCTACCGCGGGATGGACATCGGCACCGCCAAACTGACGCCCGAAGAGCGCGGCGGCGTCCCGCACCACCTCCTGGACGTCTGGGAGGTGACAGAAACCGCCTCCGTCGCCGAGTACCAGCGGCTGGCCCGCGAGAGGATCGACGCCCTGCTCGCCGAGGGCCGTTGGCCGGTTCTGGTCGGCGGCTCGGGGCTGTACGTCCGCGGCGCCGTCGACAACCTGGAGTTCCCCGGCACGGATCCCGAGGTCCGGGCCCGGCTGGAGGAGGAGCTCACGCTGCGCGGATCGGGTGCGCTGCACGCCCGGCTGGCCGCAGCCGACCCCGAGGCCGCGCAGGCCATCCTGCCCGGCAACGGCCGCCGTATCGTCCGGGCCCTCGAGGTGATCGAGATCACCGGCAAGCCCTTCACCGCCAACCTGCCCGGTCATGACTCGGTCTACGACACCGTCCAGATCGGGGTCGACGTGGCGCGCCCCGAACTCGACGAGCGCATCGCCCGCCGCGTCGACCGGATGTGGGACGCGGGGCTGGTGGACGAGGTCCGCGCGCTGGAGGCGCAGGGCCTGCGCGCGGGGCGCACGGCCTCGCGAGCGCTCGGCTACCAGCAGGTCCTCACCGCCCTGGCCGGCGAGTGCACGGAGGAGGAGGCGCGTGCCGAGACGGTCCGTGCCACCAAGCGCTTCGCGCGCCGTCAGGATTCGTGGTTCAGGCGCGATCCGCGGGTGCACTGGTTGAGTGGGGCCGCGGCTGACCTCGCAGAACTTCCGGAGCTCGCGCTGGCGTTGGTGGAACGACCGGTTACAGCCTGATCACGTCCTGGCATCGGGACGCCCAGGCCGTCATCCGGGCATCCGGTGCCGTGCCATCATCGAGCTTCGATCGACCAAGTGGAACCGAGTTGGGAGGGCGCGTGGCGATGGAGGCCGGCCCTCGCGACACCGCAGAAGGCACCGAGCACCTCACCACCGAGCGTGGTGAAACGGAGCCCGAGGAAGGCCGTCTGAGCCCCGACGGGCCGGACGTGGACGACACCCGGGACGGTGTGATCGACGACGGTCCCGAGCCCGAGGAGATGTTCGCGGGCGGGCCCGAGGTCGAGGTCGAGCTGCGCCCTCAGCGTCGGCTCCGGATCTGGCAGCTCGCGCCCATCGTGGCGCTGGCAGCGGGCGGCTCCCTGATGTTCGCCTTCCCGCTCGCCTTCGACTTCGGAGACAGCGGCGCCGTGATCGCCATGCTGGGGCTGCTGATCTGCTCCTGTGCGGCCGGCTGGGGAATGATGGCCGCGCGTCGCGTGGGTTACACGTGGCCCGGCGTGCCCCCGCGCGGTTCCGGACGCCGTCCCGACTGGCGGGTCGTCCTCGCGTACGTCGTGATGGTCGCCGCGGTGGTGGCCCTGGCCGTCTGGCGGGTCGCCCGGCTGCGCTGAGCGCCCCGCGCGCGTGCTCACCGGCGCCGCCGCCCCGGACGGGGTGTCCCGGCCCACCCCGTACGATCGGGGGATGAGCACGCGGATCGCCTTCCTCAAGGGGCACGGCACCGAGAACGACTTCGTGATCGTCCCGGACCCCGAGAACGCCATCGACCTCTCTCCGGCCGCCGTCGCCGCCCTGTGCGACCGCCGCGCGGGCATCGGCGGTGACGGGCTGCTGCACGTGGTGCGGTCGTCCGCGCACCCCGAGGCGAAGGACATGGCGGCCGAGGCGGAGTGGTTCATGGACTACCGCAACGGCGACGGCTCCGTCGCGGAGATGTGCGGCAACGGCGTCCGGGTGTTCGCGCGCTACCTCCAGCACGCCGGGCTCGTCACCGATGGTGATCTCGCGATCGCCACACGCGGGGGCGTGAAGCGGGCGCACCTCGACAAGGAGGGTGACGTCACCGTCGGCATGGGCAGGGCCCGCCTGCCCGAAGGGGACGTCACGGTGAGCGTCGGCGAGCGCAGCTGGCCCGCGCGGAACGTGAACATGGGCAACCCGCACGCCGTCGCCTTCGTGGCGGACCTCGCGCACGCGGGCGACCTGTCCGCCGCGCCGCCGTTCAGTCCCGCCTCGGCCTACCCGGACGGGGTCAACGTCGAGTTCGTCGTGGACCGGGGCCCACGGCACGTCGCCCTGCGCGTGCACGAGCGCGGGGCCGGCGAGACCCGCTCGTGCGGCACGGGTGCGTGTGCCGTAGCCGTGGCGGCCGCGCGCCGGGACGGCGCCGACCCGGCGGCCACCGGTGTGCCGGCGACGTACGTCGTGGACGTACCCGGCGGCCGTCTGCTGATCACCGAACGGCCCGACGGCGAGATCGAGATGACCGGGCCCGCAGTGATCGTCGCCACAGGGGAGATCGACCCGGAGTGGCTGGAAACAGTCGCCCGCTGAATCCGCTGGGGCTTGGCATCGCAGGCAGGAGCGGCCCGACGACCCGGAGGGGTGGTCACCGGGATCCGGCTGCGGGGCTCGATTCCACGATCGAGATCAGGTCAGGTGGCTCGAATTCGTAAACCCCCGATCCTTCGCTCGAATGGGTGATCCGTTTCACGCTCGGCGAGAGGCGGTCAGTCGCGCGTGATGGGCTCGGTAGCATCAAGCACCGGCCCGGACGGGGAACCGTTCGCCAGTCCCCTGAGCCGTGTCCGCCCTGGGACACCCCGTCCGCCGGTCCACGCAGCCGGAGGTGCCCATGAGTGCGGAGGCCACGAATCCCGCGACCCCAGGCCCGGTAGTGCCTTCAGCGCCCCGCAGGCGCAGTCGCCCCCGGATCGACCTGCGTCGCCTCGGCCGGGCCGCGTTGCTCGGCCCGGCCTCCCGCGGCAGGCTGCCCGACGCGATCGGTCACGTGGTCGAGGCCCATCGCGCCCACCACCCCGACGCCGACCTCGAGCCGCTGCACCGCGCCTATGTGCTGGCCGAGTCCTCGCACCGCGGACAGATGCGCAAGAGCGGCGAGCCCTACATCACCCACCCGCTCGCCGTGACCCTGATCCTCGCCGAACTGGGCGCCGAGACCACGGCACTGACCGCCTCACTGCTCCACGACACCGTCGAGGACACGGATGTGACGCTCGATCAGGTCGGTGAGGAGTTCGGCGCCGAGGTGCGCTATCTCGTCGACGGCGTCACGAAGTTGGAGAAGGTCGACTACGGTGCGGCCGCCGAGCCCGAGACCTTCCGCAAGATGCTCGTCGCCACCGGCAACGACGTCCGCGTGATGTCGATCAAACTGGCGGACCGGCTGCACAACATGCGCACCCTCGGTGTGATGCGCCCCGAGAAGCAGGAACGCATCGCCAAGGTCACCCGCGACGTCCTCATCCCGCTCGCCGAACGCCTCGGTGTGCAGGCCCTCAAGACCGAACTGGAAGACCTCGTCTTCGCGATCCTGCATCCGGAGGAGTACGAGCACACCCGCGCGCTGATCGTCGACAACGCCTCCCGCGCGGACGACCCGCTCGCGGAGTTCGCCGAGGCGATGCGCGCGGTCCTGCGCGACGCCGACATCCAGGCCGAAGTCCTCATCCGCCCGCGGCACTTCGTCTCCGTGCACCGCGCGTCCCGCAAGCGCGGCCGCATGCGCGGCGCCGACTTCGGCCGCCTGCTGGTGCTGGTGAACGAGGACGCCGACTGTTACGCCGTCCTGGGCGAACTGCACACCTGTATGACGCCGGTCGTCTCCGAGTTCAAGGACTTCATCGCCGTACCCAAGTTCAACCTGTACCAGTCGCTGCACACCGCCGTCGCCCGCGAGGACGGCCAGGTCGCCGAAGTCCTCATCCGCACCCACCAGATGCACAAGGTCGCCGAAGCCGGCGTCATCGCCCTCGGCAATCCCTACACGGCTCCCGCGGAGGAGCAGGCCCGGGGGAGGGTGCCGGCCGACGAGGAACGCGTCGACCCCACCCGGCCCGGCTGGCTCTCCCGCCTCCTGGACTGGCAGGAAGCCGCGCCCGATCCCGACACCTTCTGGTCCACCCTGCGCGAGGACCTCGCCCAGGACCGCGAGATCACCGTCTTCCGCCCCGACGGCGGCACGCTCGGCCTGCCCGAGGGTGCCACCTGCGTCGACGCCGCGTACGCCCAGTACGGCGAGGACGCCCACGCCTGCATCGGGGCCCGGGTGAACGGCCGCCTGGCGACCCTGAGCACCGTTCTGCGGGACGGCGACATGGTTCAGCTCCTCATGGGCCAGGACCCCGCCTCGGAGCCCTCCAGGGAGTGGCTGGAGCACGCCCACACCCCCGCCGCCCGCATCGCCATCCAGCGGTGGCTGGCGACGCACCCGGCCCCGGCCGAGCACGAGGGCGGCGCCGGGACGGCGGAGGACCCCGGGGCCGCGAAGGCCGCCGAGGCGACTGCCCGGTCCGCGGCCGACCCGGCCACGCCGGACGCCCCCGCCTCGCGCCCCGGCGCCGCGATCACCGTCGTCGACCGGCCCGACGCGAGCGTCCGGCTCGCCGGGTGCTGCACGCCGGTGCCCCTCGACGAGGTCACCGGCTTCGCGGTGCGCGGGGGAGTGGTGACCGTGCACCGCGCCGAGTGTTCTGCCGTGGCCCGCATGGCGAACGCAGGGCGCGAGGAGGTCGACGTGCGCTGGGGGGACACCACCGGATGCCGGGTCACCCTGGTCGCCGAATCGTTCGGCCGCCCCCATCTGCTCGCGGACCTCACCGAGGCCATGGCACTGGAGGGCGCCGAGATCGTCTCCGCGACCGTCGAGCCACCGACCCAGCAGCGGGTCCGCCACACGTACACCGTGCAGCTCCCGGACGCCGGCCACCTGCCCACCCTCCTGCGCGCCATGCGGAACGTACCCGGCGTCTACGACGTGGGCCGCGCGCAGCACCACGCTTCCGCCTCCCCGGACGCCGGGTAGGCCGTGCCTGCGCACGCGTGAGGTGAGCACCGCCGTCCCTCCACGCGCGCGTGGAGGGACGGCGCGTCGTGCGGGTGTCCTTCCGAACGTCACCGCACGCGCGCGTGCGCAACCCGTTCGAGTGGGCCGGGCGCGCGTCGCCGACGCGACGGACGTGCGCGCTGGTAGCGGTGGTGCATGCTGCTCACCCCTCGCGCCCGGCTGAAATCCGCACTCCTCGCCTCGGCCGTCTCCGTCTGCCTCGTCGCCGCGAGCGCCCCGGAGGTCCCGCTCGGTCTCGGCGACCGCCTCTTCCCGTACCTGGGCAACCCCGGATACGACGTGGCCTCGTACGACCTCGCCTTCAGCTACCCCGGTACCAATACCAAGCCCCTCCAGGCGGTCACCACCATCGACGCCTGGACCACCACCGCTCTGGACCGGATCAACCTCGACTTCGCCCAGGGGAAGGTCGAATCCGTCGAGGTCGACGGCGAACCTGCCACCTTCAGCAGCGCAGGCGACGACCTGGTGGTCACCCCGGAGGACGCGCTGCCCGCCGGCAGCTGGATGCGGATCACCGTGCGGCACACCAGCGATCCCGTGAGCACCGACGGCCGGGACGGCGGCTGGGTACGGACCGCGGACGGCCTCGCCATGGCCAACCAGGCGGACGCCGCGCACCTGGTCTTCCCGTGCAACGACCACCCGTCCGACAAGGCGATGTTCACCGTCCGGATCACCGCTCCCAACGGCTACACGGCCGTCGCGGGCGGGCTGCCGACCGGGGTCGAGCGGGCGGGCGAGGCGACCACCTGGACCTACCGCACCCAGCACCCCATGGCCACCGAGCTCGCCCAGGTGTCCATCGGGCGCTCCACGGTCGTGCACCGCGAGGGACCGCACGCACTGCCCGTACGGGACGTCGTGCCCACCAAGGACCGCGAGCTCCTCGAACCGTGGCTGAAGAAGACCCCCGACCAGATCGCCTGGATGGAGAAGAAGGTCGGCCCCTACCCCTTCGAGACCTACGGCCTGCTCATGGCGGAGGCCTCCACCGGGTTCGAACTCGAGACGCAGACCCTCTCCCTCTTCGAGAGGGACCTCTTCACCGAGCCCGGCTACCCCAAGTGGTACGTCGAGTCGATCATGGTGCACGAACTGTCCCACCAGTGGTTCGGCGACAGCGTCAGCCCGCGCACCTGGTCCGACCTGTGGCTGAACGAGGGACACGCCACCTGGTACGAGGCCCTGTACGCGGAGGAGAAGGCGGGGCGCACGCTGGAAGCGCGGATGAAGGCGGCGTACGGCGCCTCCGACCGCTGGCGCTCCACGGGCGGCCCGCCGGCACGGCCCAAGGCCCCCAACCCGGGGCAGAAGATCAGCATCTTCCGGCCCAACGTCTACGACGGCGCCGCCCTCGTCCTCTACGCCCTGCGTCAGGAGATCGGCCGGACCGCGTTCGAGCACCTGGAACGGGCGTGGGTCCACAACCACCGGGACTCCACGGCGACCACGGCCGACTTCGAGAACCTCGCCCAGGAGATCTCCGGACGCGACCTGGCCCGGTTCTTCAAGGACTGGCTGTACGGCGAGAAGACCCCGGTGATGCCCGGCCACCCGGACTGGAAGCCGGCGGCGCCGGTCGCCAAGGGTGAACCGAAGGCCGCGCCGAAGGTCGCCCGGCCGGCAGCACGGGCCACGAAATAAGGCCGTGACGAGACGGGCCGTACCGTGCGACCATCGTGAGGTCGGTGCAGCGCGGGACACGGGAATCTCCCGGGGTGCTCGCGCGTTGACCATCATGTAACCCGCCGTACTGGCATCCAACGACGTAAGGACCCAATGACCTCCTCTTCTTCCCCTTCCCAGGACACCCCGCGCGTTGCGCACGCCTACCCCGAAGGCCTCCGGGCCGATGCCCTGATGGAAGAGGACGTCGCCTGGAGCCACGAGATCGACGGAGACCGGGACGGCGATCAGCTCGACCGGTCCGAGCGCGCGGCCCTGCGCCGCGTGGCGGGCCTCTCCACCGAACTCGAGGACGTCACCGAGGTCGAGTACCGCCAGCTCCGCCTGGAGCGGGTCGTGCTCGTCGGCGTGTGGACCACGGGGACCGCACAGGACGCGGACAACTCCCTCGCGGAACTGGCCGCCCTCGCGGAGACGGCGGGCGCACTGGTGCTCGACGGCGTCATCCAGCGCCGTGACAAGCCCGACGCGGCCACCTACATCGGCTCCGGCAAGGCCGAGGAACTCCGCGACATCGTGCTCGAGACAGGCGCGGACACCGTCATCTGCGACGGTGAGCTCAGCCCGGGACAGCTGATCCACCTCGAGGACGTCGTCAAGGTCAAGGTCATCGACCGTACGGCCCTGATCCTCGACATCTTCGCCCAGCACGCCAAGTCCCGAGAGGGCAAGGCGCAGGTCGCGCTCGCGCAGATGCAGTACATGCTGCCGAGGCTGCGCGGCTGGGGCCAGTCGCTGTCCCGGCAGATGGGCGGCGGCAAGGGCGGCGGCCTCGCCACCCGAGGCCCCGGTGAGACCAAGATCGAGACGGACCGGCGCCGGATCCGCGAGAAGATGGCGAAGATGCGCCGGGAGATCGCGGAGATGAAGACCGGCCGCGAGATCAAGCGCCAGGAACGCAAGCGCCACAAGGTGCCGTCCGTCGCCATCGCGGGCTACACCAACGCCGGCAAGTCGTCGCTGCTCAACCGCCTCACGGGCGCGGGCGTCCTGGTCGAGAACGCCCTGTTCGCGACCCTGGACCCGACCGTGCGCCGGGCCGAGACCCCGAGCGGCCGCCTGTACACGCTGGCCGACACGGTCGGCTTCGTCCGGCACCTGCCGCACCATCTGGTCGAGGCGTTCCGTTCCACCATGGAAGAGGTCGGCGAGTCCGATCTGATCCTGCATGTGGTGGACGGCTCCCATCCGAACCCGGAGGAGCAGCTGGCCGCCGTACGCGAGGTGGTCCGGGACGTCGGCGCCACCGGCGTGCCTGAGATCGTCGTGATCAACAAGGCGGACGCGGCCGACCCGCTGACGCTCCAGCGGCTCATGCGCAACGAGAAGCGTTCCATCGCGATCTCGGCCCGCACCGGCCAGGGCATCGGCGAGCTGCTCGCGCTGATCGACAACGAGCTGCCGCGGCCGTCGGTCGAGGTCGAGGCGCTCGTGCCGTACACCCATGGCGGCCTGGTCGCCCGCGCCCACACCGAGGGCGAGGTGATCTCCGCGGAGCACACGGCGGAGGGCACCCTGCTGAAGGTGCGGGTGCACGAGGAGCTGGCGGCGGACCTCGCGCCGTACGTACCTGCTCCGCTCGCCTGAGCCGTCACAGCCGGCTGAGCGCCCGAAGGCCCGCCCCCCTTTCGCGGGGGCGGGCCTTCGGCGTGCTCGGCTCACTGACCGCCGTACGTCCTGCTCATGTTCTCGTAGAGCGCCTCGGCCTCCTGGCCGAGCTGGGGCCCCGCCAGCCAGCTGTTGTCGGCCGGGCCGATCGAGGTGTTGGAGACCAGCTCGGTCTTTCCGTCCACCACCCGGAACCAGCCGCCGCCGGACGAACCGCCGGTCATCGTGCAACCGATGCGGTACATCGTCGGCAGCGACGCATCGAGGGAGAACCGCCCGGGCCGGTCCAGGCACTTGAACATCTTCAGCCCGTTGTAGGGCGGTGCCGCCGGGTAGCCCCAGGCGCCCATGGAGGTGACCGCGGTCGCGGCCGGCGCGGAGAAGTCCACGTCCAGCGCCGCGCCGACCGTCTCCTCCAGCGACTTGGAGCCCTGCTCCGGTGTCACGTGCAGCACGGCGTAGTCGTACGCGGCTCCCGCGCCGCCCGTGTCCGAGCCGCCGGCGATCCACTCGTTCGACGTGGACGCCCAGTCGGCCCACCAGTTGCCGTAGGGGGCGATCTCCGAGGCCGTGGCGTCGCCGAGCCGGGCCTCGGACTTGCCGAGGTCGTTGTAGGCCGGGACGAAGACGAGGTTGCGGTACCAGCCGCCGTCGCCTCCGGCGTGCACACAGTGCCCGGCCGTCCATACGAGGTTGGACTTGCCCGGGTGGTTCACGTCCTTGACGACCGTGCCGGAGCAGACCATCGTGCCCTCGGGCGAGTCGAAGAAGACCTTGCCGACCGGGGCCGCGTTCTCGTGGTAGGGCGTCTTCTCGGCCTCAGCCTTCACGGCCGTGGGATCCGGGTCGCTGACACCCTGGTCGGCGGCGGCGTCCTTCGTGGTGACGGTCTTGTTCGCCTCCTTCGCGGACCGCATCCGCTCGGGCTTCCACAGCCCCTCGATCACCGGATTGACGAAGTCCTTGGCCGCGCTGAGCCACTTGTCCTTGCCCCAGTCCTGCCAGCCGCCGTCGGCCCACTTGTCGACGTCGACGCCGTGCTTCTCGAGCTTGTCGGCGATGTCGGCCGGGACCCGGACCTTGCCGTCAGCGGAGCCGGAGACGGAGCCGGTGGCCGTCCCGGAGGCGGTCGCGTCGGCCCCGGTGTCCTCGGAGCCGTTGCACGCGGTTGCCGTCAGAGCCAGGGCGGTGACCAGTCCGGCCGCGAGCAGGGTCCGCCGGCGGCCGCGTGGGCGCTCGGCGGGTGTACGTATGGAACGCATGGTGCGATGTCCCCCGTTGAAGCGTGTGAAGTGAGACGTGGTGGGTCATGGAACGCTCGGATCGCTGAGCGTGTTGCTTGCCGAATGCGCGGATTGTTGAACGTGCGGCTAGCCGAAGAGGTGGATGGTCGCACGTACGGACGGTCGAACGAAGGGCTCATGGAGCGCGCGATGCTAGCGATGTCATGGGCCTGACAGGCACAGGACCGAGTCGACGCCCCGTTCGCTCGCAGGCAACACCCCACTATGCCCCGGGATTTCGGGACGAACGGCGGTGGGACGGTGAAGGTTCCCGTCAGGCGTCCCACCGCCGGTCAAGCTACTGACCGGCGAACTTGTCGCTCACCGAGTCGTACACACCCTTGGCCACCTCACCCAGCCGCGGTCCCGCGAGCCAACCCGCTTTCACCGGGCCGATCGAGGTGTTGGACACCAGCGCGGGCTTCCCGTCCGACCCCGTCGCGACCCAGCCACCGCCCGACGAACCACCGGTCATCGTGCAGCCGATGCGGTACATCGTCGGGTCCGAGGAACTGAGCGAGAACCGACCGGGCTTGTCCTGGCACTGGTAGAGCGTCTGCCCGTCGTACGGTGCCGCCGCCGGGTAGCCGGTCGCGGTGATGCTGCTCACCTTCGGCACCGCCGGAGCGTTGAAGTTCACCGGGAGCGCCGAACCGACCGTCTCCTCCAGCGACTTGCCCGTGCCGCCCTCCTCCGGCGTCACGTGGATGACGGCGTAGTCGTACGAGGCGCCGTCACCGCCGGTCTGGCCGCCCTGCGCGATCCACTGGTCGGACGTCTTCGTCCAGTCGCCCCACCAGACCCCGTACGGAGCGACCTGCTCCTTGGTGGCCGTCTCCAACTCCTCGGCCGACAGGCCCGAGTCGTTGTACGACGGCACGAACGCGATGTTGCGGTACCAGCCGCCACCCTTGCCGGCGTGCACACAGTGGCCCGCCGTCCACACCAGGTTGGACTTGCCGGGGTGAGCCGGGTCCTTCACGACCGTCGCCGAGCAGACCATCGTGCCCTCCGGCGAGTCGAAGAGCACCTTGCCCGCCTCGGCGGCGTTCTCGTGGTACGAGGGCGGGACGGCCTTCGCGTCCACCGCCTGCGGCGTCGCGTCGGTCACGCCCTGGTCACCGGAGAGGTCGTTCTCGTCGACGCTCCGGTCCGGGTCCTCGGCCTCGCGCATCCGGTCCGGGTCCCACAGCCCCGCGATGATCGGGTTGACGTAGTCCTGCGCCTCACGCAGCCAGTCGTCCTTGTCCCAGTTCTTCCAGGCGCCGTTCTTCCACTTGTCGAGGTCGATCCCGTGCTCTTTGAGCCTGTCCTTGATGTCGTCCGGGATCGTGATCTTGCCGTCGCTGCCGGTCGACGCCGTCGCGCCGGCCTGGCTGTCCGCGTCGGTGCCGCCCGAATCGCAGGCGGTCGCGGTGAGCGCGAGCACCGAGGCGAGGGCCACGGCGCCGAGCACGGGGGAGATTCTGCGGCGCGCGTTCCTCCCCCGCCGAGCGGTGAACGACGGCCGTATGGATCGCATGATCTGACTCCCCCTGCTGTGAACGAACTTGAAGTGCCGGCCGACCCCGCGGAGCGGAACTCATGGTGATCTCACAACGAGTTCAAGCGGGTCTCACGGCCATCTGTGATGCCACCACACGATATGCGGTCGCCGCGGGGGACTCCCGACCGAATGGCAACTGTTCCGCCACAGAGCCTCGACGGGGCCGATGGGGTGCGGACGCGGTGGCGGCGGCAAAGTGCGTGCGCAGCCGGGTGTTGGGCGCGGCCCCGGCGGCGGGGGCGCGCAGACATGGGCGCGGGCACCGTCATTCTCCCCACCGCCCGTAACCGGCAAGGCCGTCCGGTGTTGGTAGCGATGGGCGCGACCGTGTGTGCTCGCCCTTCTACCGGCGGGAGGACAGGGGAGGCGTGGCAGAGACCGAGCCAGTACCAGAGGAGGCTCCCGCGGGGCGTACCACCGGAACCCGCCCCGACGGAGGCTCCGGCGCCGGAACTCCCGTCGCGGGAGCCCTTGTCGCCGGAACCGCGGCCAAGGGCGACCGGACGGGTGGCCGGCCGGCGCACGAGGGGATCCTGCGGCGCCAGACTGCTCGCGAGTCCGCGGCGCGCACCTATGCGCGTGCTCTGCCGATCGTGCCGGTACGGGCACGTGGGCTGACCATCGAGGGCGCGGACGGCCGCCGCTACCTCGACTGTCTCTCCGGAGCCGGGACGCTCGCGCTCGGCCACAACCATCCCGTTGTGCTGGAGGCCATCCGCAAGGTCCTCGACTCGGGAGCGCCGCTGCACGTCCTCGACCTCGCCACCCCCGTCAAGGACGCCTTCATCACCGAACTCTTCCGGACGCTGCCGCCCGGTCTCGCCGACCACGCGCGCGTGCAGTTCTGCGGACCGGCCGGTACGGATGCCGTGGAGGCCGCCCTCAAGCTGGTCCGGGCCGCCACCGGCCGCACCGGTGTCCTGGCCTTCACCGGTGCGTACCACGGGATGACCGCCGGATCCCTCGAAGTGTCGGGGGGCGCCTTCGACGTGCGGGTGGCGCGGCTGCCCTACCCGCAGGACTACCGCTGTCCGTTCGGTGTCGGCGGCGAGCGCGGCGCCGAACTCGCCGCTCGATGGACCGAGTCCGTCCTCGACGATCCCAAGTCGGGGGTGCGGCACCCCGCCGGGATGATCCTCGAACCGGTCCAGGGCGAAGGCGGTGTGATTCCCGCTCCGGACGGTTGGATGCGGCGCATGAGGCAGATCACGGCCGAGCGCTCGATCCCCCTGATCGCCGACGAGGTCCAGACGGGCGTGGGCCGGACCGGCGCCTTCTGGGCGGTGGAACACAGCGGGGTCGTGCCCGACGTGATGGTCCTGTCCAAGGCCATCGGAGGCAGCCTGCCGCTCGCCGTCGTCGTCTACCGTGACGCCCTCGACGTCTGGCGACCCGGTGCCCACGCGGGCACCTTCCGCGGCAACCAGCTCGCCATGGCCGCCGGTACGGCCACCCTCGCCTACGTCCGCGAGAACCGCCTCGCCGAACGCGCGGCCACCCTGGGAAGCCGCATGCTGGGCCGGCTCCGCCGTCTCTCCCATGACTTCCCGTGCATGGGGGACGTCCGGGGGCGCGGGCTGATGATCGGGGTCGAGATGGTGGACCCCGAGGGGGAAAGCGGGTCCGGCGCGATCGGCACCCCGACGGCGCCTTCGGCTCCCGGGCACGCCCCCCGTCCCGCCGCCCCCGCGCTGGCCGCCGCCGTGCGACGGGAGTGTCTGCGGCGGGGTCTGATCGTCGAACTCGGCGGACGTCACGCCAGCGTCGTACGGCTGCTTCCGCCCTTGACGATCACCGACGAGCAGGCCGTCGCGGTGCTCGACCGACTCGCGGACGCGATGGCGGCGGTGTCCCGCAGCCACAGCCGAGGCGCGTACCGACGAGTGCCCGACCAGCCGAACCATCAACCGCGACCTGAATACCGCCCAGAGTGCCCGCCCGAGGACCGGCCCCAGGGCAGCCCCGCGTACCGGCTCCAGGACAGCCCCGAGTGCGGGCCCGAGGACAGCCCCGAGTACCGGCCCGAGGACAGCTCCGAGTACCGGCTCCAGGACAGGCCCGAGTACCGGCTCCAGGGCAGGCCCGAGTGCCCGCCCGAGGACAGCCCCGAGTACCGGCCCGGGGACAGCTCCGAGTGCGGGCTCCAGGGCAGGCCCGAATGCCCGCCCCAGGACAGGCCCGGGTGCCCGCCTGAGGAGGACAGCCCCGAGTACCGGCCCCAGGACCAGACCCAGGACAGGCCGAGTCGGCCGCCGGATGCGGACCGGCACTGCGACGGTGATGCCGAGTGGGCGGGGTAGCCCCGGGCAGCCGCCGGCGTCACTTCGGTACCACGGGCGTCGGCGGTACCGGTGCCGACCTTCGCCTCGGTGTGCGACGCCCACGCGCCCTTGTGGGCGCTCGAGTCCCGCGCCGCCGCCCGCTCGCGGCCGATTCCACCACTTCACGAGGAACGACCTTGACCACCTCCTCCCACCAGCCCACATTCCTCACCTCTCCCGTCCCCCACCAACAGGGAGACGCCGCCTCCGTGGCGCCGCCGAGCCGCGCCGCCGATCTGCTGCACCATCCCGACCCGCACACGGCCGCCGACGCGGCCGCCGTGGAGAACCTGCTGCGCTGCTGGGTGCGCGAGACGGGCTTGCCCGCACCCCAGGACGGCGTCCTGCGCCTGCCGCTGCGCGCCAGCGGCATCACCTTGCTCACCCCCGTCCACTACTGGTCCCCGACCGGCTGGCACCGGTTCGGCCCCCCACGTCTGGCCGGCGCACCCGACCTCTCCCCGCCCGCGGACGCCGTCATGGTCGCGGCCCTCCTGGCCCGCGAGACGCACCGGGACGGCGGCGCGCCCGACGGGTCCACCGAAGCCGTGGCGGCGGCCCACAAGGGCACGGACCCGGTGGAGCGCGCCACCACTCCCGAGCGGACGCCCCGTCCGGCTTGCGGGAACATCAACAGCGGTGAAGGCATCGACCTCGTCGCCCGCGTCGCCGACTCCGTCCGCCGTACCGCGGTGTTCATCGACGAGCGCCGGGAACGCCCCGGCAACGAACCCGACCTCTTCCTGACCGCCGAACAGGCACTGTTGCTCGGACATCCGCTGCACCCGACGCCGAAGAGCCGGGAAGGCCTCTCGGACGGCGAAGCGCGCCGCTACTCACCCGAGTCGCGTGGCTCCTTCCCCCTTCGCTGGATCGCTGTCGATCCTTCCGTGGTCGCCACCGACTCCGCCTGGACCGAAGGCGGCCGTCCCGTCCCCGCCGCCAGGGTGACGGCCCGGCTCGGCGGCGCCGGGCTGCCGGTGCCGACCGGATTCGCCGCCCTGCCGGTGCACCCCTGGCAGCTGCGCGAGGTGCGTCACCGTCCCGAGGTCGAGGCACTGTTCGACGCCGGACTCCTCCAGGACCTGGGCACACACGGCCTCTTGTGGCATCCGACCTCCTCCGTACGCACCGTCCACCGGCCCGGAGCCCCCGCCATGCTCAAACTGTCGCTGGCTCTGCGCATCACCAACTCCCGTCGTGAGAACCTCCGCAAAGAACTCCACCGTGGTGTCGAGGTACACCGTCTTCTGCGTGCGGGCCTGGCCGAGCAGTGGCAGGCGGTCCACCCGGGCTTCGACATCGTCCGCGATCCGGCCTGGCTCGCGGTCGACGGTGCCGACGGTCTTCCGCTGACCGGCCTCGACGTGATGATCCGGCACAACCCGTTCGCTCCTGAGGACGACGTCTCCTGCATCGCAGGACTCGTCGCACCCCGGCCGGACATGGCATCCGCCCACCGCTCGCGACTGGCCGCGATCGTCAGGCACCTCTCCGCACGGACAGGCCGGCCGTCGTCGGCCGTCTCCGCCGAGTGGTTCCTGCGCTACCTGGAGCAGGTCGTCCGCCCCGTCCTGTGGCTCGACGGCGAGGCAGGGATCGCCCTGGAGGCACATCAGCAGAACACGCTCCTCCTGCTGGATGCCGACGGCTGGCCCACCGGCGGCCGCTACCGCGACAACCAGGGCTACTACTTCCGCGAGTCCCACCGCGCGGGACTCACGGCCCTGCTTCCCGGCATCGGAGAACACAGCGACACCTTCGTCTCGGACGACGTCACCGACGAGCGCTTCGCCTACTACCTGGGCATCAACAACGTGCTCGGACTCATCGGCGCGTTCGGCTCCCAGCGGCTCGCGGACGAGCAACTGCTGCTCGCCGCCTTCCGGCGCTTCCTCGCCGAAGCCGCCGCCGGCCCCCGCCGAATGCGCGGTTCGCTGCCCGCCCGACTGCTCGACTCGCCCCGCCTGCGGTGCAAGGCCAATCTGCTGACCCGCTTGCACGGCCTCGACGAACTCGTCGGTCCCGTGGACACCCAGTCCGTCTACGTCACCATCGCCAACCCCCTGTGCTCCTGAGCCCTCACTGCACCGGCCGCCGACCTCTGCGCTTCGCCACGGAACCCGTCCCGCCCGATCTGCTGAGAGGAGCTGCCGTGGCTCTCGCCGAGACAGCCGCCGACAGCCGTATCCCTCCGGCCGCCCGCGACCTGCTCGACGGCGTCGGCGGCTGGGGGCCCACCGCCACCCCGGTAGGTGTGTTCCACCTGGTCCCCGTACAGATTGATCGGGACGTCTCCCTTGTCTGCCGCTGGATGAACGACCCCGTGGTCGCGGCGTTCTGGGAACTGGCGGGACCCGAATCCCTGACGGCGCTGCATCTGCGCCGTCAGATCGCCGACGACGGGCGCAGCGTCCCCTGTCTGGGAGTGCTGGACGGCCGGCCCATGAGCTACTGGGAGATCTACCGGGCAGACCTCGACCCCCTGGCGGGCCACTATCCGGCCCGACCACACGACACCGGCATCCATCTGCTCATCGGCGGTGGCGCGGACCGGGGGCGAGGCCTCGGCAGCCGTCTGCTCAGGGCCGTCGCCGACCTTGTCCTCGACAGGAGACCCGCTTGTGCCCGCGTCGTCGCCGAACCCGACCTGCGCAACATTCCGTCCATCGCCACCTTCTCGAGCGCGGGGTTCCGGTCCGTCGCAGAGATCGACCTGCCCGGCAAGCGAGCCGCCCTCATGATCCGGGACCGTTTTCCTCGTGATCTGTCATGACGCTGTGTAATCACGCCGTCACACATGGAACGCCTCTCGCGGCGCATCGGTTCCCGCAATCGACCGAGTCCGGTCTTTCCGCCCCCACCGAGAAACCCACCGTCTTGATCCCTTGCCTCCCGTCCACCGTGACCACACGTTTGTCAGTGCCGCGCCGTAGGGTGGTCGCGCTATGACGAAGCCCTCACTCCCCGAACTCCTGCACGCTGCCGTCACCGCTGTCGGTGGCACGGAGCGCCCCGGCCAGGTGACCATGGCCGAAGCCGTCGCCGAGGCGATCGACGACGGATCCCATCTGCTGGTCCAGGCCGGCACCGGCACCGGTAAGTCGCTCGGCTACCTCGTGCCCGCCCTCGCCCACGGGGAGCGCGTCGTGGTCGCGACCGCCACGCTGGCCCTCCAGCGCCAGCTCGTGGAGCGGGACCTGCCGCGTACGGTCGACGCGCTGCACCCGCTGCTGCGCCGCCGCCCGGAGTTCGCGATGCTCAAGGGCAGGTCGAACTACCTGTGCCTGCACCGCCTCCATGAAGGCGTCCCGCAGGACGAGGAGGAGGGCCTCTTCGACCAGTTCGAGGCGGCCGCACCCACCAGCAAGCTGGGCCAGGACCTGCTCCGGCTGCGGGACTGGTCGGACGAGACCGAGTCCGGGGACCGGGACGACCTCACGCCCGGTGTCTCCGACCGGGCCTGGGCGCAGGTGTCGGTGTCCTCCCGGGAGTGTCTGGGCGCCACGAAGTGCGCCTACGGCGCCGAGTGCTTCGCGGAACTGGCGCGCGAGCGTGCCAAGCTCGCCGAGGTCGTCGTCACCAATCACGCGCTGCTCGCCATCGACGCCATCCAGGGTGCGCCGGTCCTTCCGCAGCACGAGGTGCTGATCGTCGACGAGGCGCATGAGCTGGTGTCGAGGGTGACCGGTGTGGCCACCGGCGAACTCACTCCCGGACAGGTCAACCGGGCCGTACGCCGGGCGGCGAAGCTGGCCAACGAGAAGGCCGCCGACCAGCTGCAGACCGCCGCCGAGGGTTTCGAGCGGCTCATGGAACTGGCACTGCCCGGCCGTCTGGAGGAGATCCCGGAGGATCTCGGGTACGCCCTCATGGCTTTGCGCGACGCGGCGCGGACGGTCATCTCGGCCATCGGAGCGACCCGGGACAAGTCCGTCCAGGACGAGGACGCGGTCCGCAAGCAGGCCCTCGCGTCCGTGGAGGCCGTGCACGACGTGGCGGAGCGGATCGTCGACGGCTCCGAGTACGACGTCGTCTGGTACGAGCGGCACGACCGTTTCGGCGCCTCCCTGCGGGTGGCGCCCATGTCCGTGTCGGGCCTGCTCCGGGAGAAGCTCTTCGCCGACCGCTCCGTGACGCTGGCTTCGGCGACCTTGAAGCTGGGCGGGGACTTCAACGGAGTGGGCGCCTCGATGGGGCTGGCCCCGGAGGGCACCGAGGGCGAGGACGTCCCCCAGTGGAAGGGCATCGACGTGGGGTCGCCCTTCGACTACCCCAAGCAGGGCATCCTCTATGTGGCCAAACACCTGTCGCGTCCCGCGCGCGACGGCGACCGCGGCGACATGCTGGACGAACTGACCGAACTGATCCAGGCGGCCGGCGGACGCACGCTCGGCCTGTTCTCCTCCATGCGGGCCGCTCAGCTCGCCGCCGAGGAACTGCGCACCCGTCTCCCCGAATTCCCGATCCTCCTCCAGGGCGAGGAGACACTCGGCGAGCTGATCAAGAACTTCGCGGCGGATCCCAAGACCTGTCTCTTCGGCACCCTGTCGCTCTGGCAGGGGGTCGACGTCCCCGGTCCGAGCTGTCAGCTGGTGGTCATGGACAAGATTCCGTTCCCGCGTCCGGACGACCCCCTGATGAGCGCCCGCCAGAAAGCCGTGGAGGACGCCGGCGGCAACGGCTTCATGGCCGTCGCGGCCACCCATGCGGCGCTGCTGATGGCCCAGGGAGCGGGTCGGCTGGTACGCGCGTCGGGGGACCGCGGCGTGGTCGCCGTACTGGACCAGCGGCTGGCGACGGCCCGTTACGGAAGTTATCTGAAGGCGTCCCTGCCGGACTTCTGGTACACCACGGACCGCAATCAGGTCCGCAGGTCGCTCGCCGCGATCGACGCGGTGGCCAAGCAGGCGGAGACAGCGTGAAGGACAAGCAGGCGGAGACAGCGTGAAGGAGGGGCCGTCCCGCTTCCGGGACGGCCCCTCCTTCCATGGATCATCGGGCACAGCACAGGGCCCCGGAACCGGCGCAGGGATCCCGGGGCCCAGTTCAGGGAGGCGGACGGAGGCGTCCCGTCCACCGCCGTGCTCAGACGCGGCGGAGTACGGCCACCACCTTGCCGAGGATGGTCGCGTCGTCACCCGGGATCGGCTCGTAGGCCGCGTTGTGCGGCAGGAGCCACACATGGCCGTCCTCGCGCTTGAAACGCTTGACGGTGGCCTCGCCGTCCAGCATCGCCGCGACGATGTCGCCGTTCTCAGCGACGGGCTGGCGGCGGACGGTGACCCAGTCGCCGTCGCAGATCGCGGCCTCGATCATCGAGTCACCCACGACCTTCAGGACGAACAGCTCGCCGTCACCCACCAGCTGCCTGGGGAGGGGGAAGACGTCCTCGACCGACTCCTCGGCGAGGATCGGACCACCGGCGGCGATGCGGCCGACCAGAGGGACGTACGACGCGGCGGGCTTGCCGGCGGTGTCCGTGGGCTGCACGGAGCTGGCCTGGTCGGAACCGCGCACTTCGTAGGCGCGCGGCCGGTGCGGGTCGCGGCGCAGGAAGCCCTTCCGCTCCAGTGCCATCAGCTGGTGGGCGACCGAGGACGTGCTGGACAGGCCGACCGCCTGCCCGATCTCGCGCATGGACGGCGGGTAACCGCGCCGCTGTACGGAGTCCCTGATGACCTCGATCACTCGGCGCTGCCGGTCGGTGAGTCCCGAGCTGTCCGCGCGGATGCCTGGAGGTCGCCCAGGCAGAGAGCGCTTGTGCACCTCGGAATTCATGGCTTCGTTCATCGCATGCACCGGCTCGAGTCGGCCCTGGGAGCGGTCCTGGGCAGTGATGGTGGCACTGTCTGCGGTGGTGGTCACGTCGGCCCCTCTCGATTGTCTCCCTGCTGGACAACGGTAGTTGCTTTCGAAAGGTTGCGCCAAACACACGTTCGAGTGAAAAAGCGTGGATAGCCTGACTTGATCATGTGTCTGGGTGTATGGCTAACGCGCCGCCCGGCGGTCGCAAGAGCACATTGTTGTACTCTTCCCCGCCGAGACGGATGACCTTGTGAGGCGTGGTCCCAGTCTGCCATCCGGCGGCCCGCGGATCGGGGATCCGGCCCGCTCTGCGCGAGAGTCCCACCTCTCCTCCCTGCGGCGCCCACGGTATCGCCGTATCCGGCGCGCCGATACGGATGCACGCGCGCGTGAACCGGTGGCTTCCGGGTGCTCGGTGTGACGGCGGGATCGCATGGGGTGAAGCCGTCGGACGCGACACGCGATGCAGCCTGGCTTTATGAGCCAAGCCCCCATATGTAGTGGTTGGATTGCAGCAGCGGCCCAGAAGTTGTGGTCCCCGGTGTCTTCGGATGCTCATGGATCCCCTATGCTTGGGGCTGCTTCGAGGGGCCCATGAGGTCTGGCGAGGCCATTGAGTCTGCTGTGAGGAGGGTTGGAGTTCATGTACTGCCCCTTCTGTAGGCATCCCGACAGCCGTGTCGTCGACAGCCGTACGACGGATGACGGCACGTCGATCCGCAGGCGCCGCCAGTGCCCTGACTGCTCCCGTCGTTTCACGACCGTGGAGACGTGCTCGCTCATGGTGGTGAAGCGGTCCGGAGTCACCGAACCCTTCAGTCGTACCAAGGTCATCAACGGCGTGCGCAAGGCATGTCAGGGACGACCTGTCACCGAGGACGCTCTGGCTCAGCTCGGCCAGCGGGTCGAGGAGGCGGTACGGGCCACCGGAAGCGCCGAGTTGACCACTCACGACGTGGGGCTGGCCATACTCGGCCCGCTGCAGGAGCTCGACCTCGTCGCCTATCTGCGATTCGCCTCCGTCTACCGGGCGTTCGACTCGCTCGAGGACTTCGAGGCCGCCATCGTGGAACTCAGGGACCAGACGGCACGCCCCGCCGCGGACGACGACGACCGCAAGGGCGCTGCAGGGACCGACGTGGGGAGCCGGGGAGACGAAGGCGGGCCCGGAGGGACCGTGCAGGTCCCCGAGCCCGCCCACGCCGCCGACTGACCGAAGGGCCGCAACCGGGGTTTCGAGTCCGGGGGCGGCCGACGGCGGCGCACCAAGACCTGCTGTGGGCGATGGCGCATGGGTGCCCACAGCACAAGACAGAACATCGTGTCACGGGAACAACGTGGCATTTCAGGGCGTTTTCGCCCGTAGAGGGAGGCGGCATGACAGAGACGGCGAGCGGTCCGGCACGAGGTTCCCGAGCCAAGGGAATCAAGACCACCAAGGGCCTGCGTATCGAGCGCATCCACACGACCCCCGGCGTGCACCCCTACGACGAGGTGGCCTGGGAGCGTCGTGACGTCGTCATGACCAACTGGCGCGACGGCTCGATCAATTTCGAGCAGCGTGGCGTCGAGTTCCCCGACTTCTGGTCGGTGAACGCGGTCAACATCGTCACCAGCAAGTACTTCCGCGGTGCCGTCGGCACCCCCCAGCGCGAGACCGGCCTCAGGCAGCTGATCGACCGCATCGTGAAGACCTACCGCAAGGCCGGTGAGGACCACAAGTACTTCGCCTCGCCCGCCGACGCCGAGATCTTCGAGCACGAGCTGGCGTACGCCCTCCTGCACCAGATCTTCAGCTTCAACAGCCCCGTCTGGTTCAACGTCGGCACCCCGCAGCCCCAACAGGTCTCCGCCTGCTTCATCCTGGCCGTCGACGACTCCATGGAGTCGATCCTCGACTGGTACAAGGAAGAGGGCATGATCTTCAAGGGCGGCTCCGGCGCCGGCCTGAACCTCTCGCGTATCCGCTCCTCCAAGGAGCTCCTCTCCTCCGGCGGCAACGCCTCCGGCCCGGTCTCCTTCATGCGTGGCGCCGACGCCTCCGCCGGCACCATCAAGTCCGGTGGAGCCACCCGCCGCGCGGCGAAGATGGTCGTCCTCGACGTGGACCACCCGGACGTCGAGGACTTCATCGCCACCAAGGTGAAGGAGGAGGAGAAGATCCGCGCTCTGCGCGACGCGGGCTTCGACATGGACCTGGGCGGCGACGACATCACGTCCGTCCAGTACCAGAACGCCAACAACAGCGTCCGCGTGAACGACGAGTTCATGACGGCTGTCGAGAACGGCACCGAGTTCGGCCTCCGCGCCCGTATGACCGGCGAGATCATCGAGAAGGTCGACGCCAAGGCGCTGTTCCGCAAGCTCGCCGAGGCGGCGTGGGCCTGTGCCGACCCGGGCATCCAGTACGACGGTGTGATCAACAACTGGCACACCTGCCCCGAGTCCGGCCGGATCACCGCGTCGAACCCGTGCAGCGAGTACATGCACCTGGACAACACGTCCTGCAACCTCGCCTCGCTGAACCTGATGAAGTTCCTCAAGGACGACAGCAAGGGCAACCAGTCCTTCGAGGCCGAGCGCTTCCAGAAGGTCGTCGAGCTCGTCATCACCGCGATGGACATCTCCATCTGCTTCGCGGACTTCCCGACCCAGAAGATCGGCGAGAACACGCGCGCGTTCCGCCAGCTCGGCATCGGTTACGCCAACCTCGGCGCCCTGCTGATGGCCACCGGCCACGCCTACGACTCCGACGGCGGCCGCTCGCTGGCCGGCGCCATCACCTCCCTCATGACGGGCACGGCCTACCGCCGCTCGGCGGAACTGGCTTCCGTCGTCGGCCCGTACGACGGCTACGCCCGCAATGCCGACGCCCACAACCGCGTCATGAAGCAGCACTCCGACGCCAACGGGACGGCCGTCCGCATGGACGACCTGGACTCCCCGGTCTGGGCCGCCGCCACGGAGGCCTGGCAGGACGTCCTGCGGCTCGGTGAGAAGAACGGTTTCCGTAACTCCCAGGCGTCCGTGCTCGCCCCGACCGGCACCATCGGTCTGGCGATGTCCTGCGACACCACCGGCGTCGAGCCCGACCTCGCCCTGGTCAAGTTCAAGAAGCTGGTCGGCGGCGGGTCGATGCAGATCGTCAACGGCACCGTTCCGCAGGCCCTGCGCCGCCTGGGTTACCAGGAGGAGCAGATCGAGGCGATCGTCGCCCACATCGCCGACCACGGCAACGTGATCGACGCCCCCGGCCTCAAGCCGGAGCACTACGAGGTGTTCGACTGCGCCATGGGCGAGCGCGCCATCTCCCCGATGGGCCACGTCCGCATGATGGCCGCGATCCAGCCCTGGATCTCCGGTGCCATCTCCAAGACGGTCAACATGCCGGAGACGGCGACCGTCGAGGAGGTCGAGGAGATCTACTTCGAGGCCTGGAAGCTCGGCGTCAAGGCGCTCGCGATCTACCGCGACAACTGCAAGGTCGGTCAGCCCCTCTCCGCGAAGACCAAGGAGAAGGAGAAGACCGAGATCACCGAGAAGGCCGAGGAGACGATCCGTACCGCGGTCGAGAAGGTCATCGAGTACCGCCCGGTCCGCAAGCGTCTGCCCAAGGGCCGTCCCGGCATCACCACCTCCTTCACCGTCGGTGGCGCCGAGGGCTACATGACCGCCAACTCCTACCCGGACGACGGTCTCGGCGAGGTCTTCCTGAAGATGTCCAAGCAGGGTTCGACCCTCGCCGGCATGATGGACGCCTTCTCCATCGCGGTCTCCGTCGGTCTCCAGTACGGCGTGCCGCTGGAGACGTACGTCTCGAAGTTCACCAACATGCGCTTCGAGCCGGCCGGTATGACGGACGACCCGGACGTGCGGATGGCGCAGTCGATCGTCGACTACATCTTCCGCCGCCTGGCGCTGGACTTCCTGCCCTTCGAGACGCGTTCCGCGCTCGGCATCCACTCCGCCGAGGAGCGTCAGCGCCACCTGGAGACCGGTTCGTACGAGCCGACCTTCGAGGAGGAGAACGTGGACGTCGAGGGGCTCGCGCAGTCCGCTCCGCGTCAGACGGACCTGAAGGCCGTCGCCGCTCCCAAGGCGGACGTCGAGGTTGCCGAGCCGGCCCCGAAGCAGGCCCACACCAGTGCCGAGCTGGTGGAGATGCAGCTGGGCATCCAGGCCGACGCCCCGCTGTGCTTCTCCTGCGGTACGAAGATGCAGCGGGCCGGTTCCTGCTACATCTGCGAGGGCTGCGGTTCGACCAGCGGTTGCAGCTGATCACAGCCGTGCCGGTCAGGTCGCGATGATCTGACGAAGGGCGGTGGAGCCGGTTCTCTCGGCTCCACCGCCCTCGGTGCTTTCCGGGGGGTTCCACCGTCCCCGAGGGTTCGGTGGCGTCCCACGCGTCCTCAGGAGTGGCGCACCTGGCCCATGGTCCTGGTGAACGTCGCCGGGTCGTCCTCGAAGCCCTGGACGCCGGGGTGGAACGACCATCCGTCGGACGACTCGCGCACGAACTCCCCGACCGTCGCCGCGGTCGCGCCGAGGACATCGGCGAAGTCGTCCTCGGCCAGGACGGTGTAGCCCTCGCGTATCCGGAACGCGGGGTTGAGGACACCGGCGAACGTCCGGTGCTCAGGGTTCTGCTGGATGACGACACCGACGACCACGCGCGCGTACCGCGCGTCCAGGCGGTCGAGTTCCAGCGTCATCACCTCGTCCCAGCCGAAGCCCTTGCCGTCCTTGCTGTCACGGTTGAGATAGATCGTTCCGTCGGGGGAGCGACTGTCGAAGTGCACCACGTAGGCAGGGACACCATGGGGATCACTTCCCAGGTAGGTCGCGGCCACGATGTCCAGGTCAGTGGGCGGCTGCCCCGCCGGACTCGGGTCCCACTTCAGAGCCATCTCGACCTTGCGGATTCCCTTGTTGAGACCGCTCACCGGAATTCCCCTCCCCGTTTCCCCGTCAGGCATCGCCCCGAACCGGCCGACTCCTAGGGCCGGTTGTCCATCCTGCCACGCGCGCGTGCGCCATCGCAGCGAGGCTCTGTGAACGAGCGTGACCAACGCCACGCCCACTGGCCTTACCATGGCGCCGTGCTGGTCAAGTGGATTCGCTGCACCGTGGTGGACCGCCGCGGTTTCGAACGGGGACAGCGAAAGTGGGCGGGGCTTCTGGGGGAGCCGGGGTTCCGGGGGCAGGGCGGGGGCTGGAGCAGGGGGCGGCCCTCGGTCGCGCACGTCTTCGCGTTCTGGGAGAGCCGCGCCTTCTACGACTCCTTCATGGCGCGTTCCCACGACCGGCTGGCCTCGGCTCAGTCGGGCACGTTCAAGGACGCCCAGGTACGCCTGTTCGATTACCGCTTCGATGTGAAGACGGGCTTCGAGCCGCGCTTCACCGACTCCGACCTGCTGAGAGTTGCTTTGTGCCGGGTCCACGAGGAACGCGCCGAGCACTTCACCCTCATGCAGGAGAAGGTGTGGAACCCCGCCATGGCCGGCTCTCCCGGCATGATCCGGGGGATGTTCGCGGAGGCGCCGGGGCACGAGTTCATGGTGCTTTCGATGTGGCGCCAGCAGGCCGAGCATGGCAAGTACCGAACCGAACGGGTGGAGCGGCTCGCGCTGCGCGCCCAGACGGAGGCCGACATATCCGCCCTCACCGGTGACATCGTCGAGCTCGAGTCGACCTGGACAGTTTGAGAACCGGACCCGCCTCAGCGCTCGCCGATCGTGCTCCGTATGCGCTTACTCCTGCAGAATTTGTGTGACCTACGCTGTATGGAGGCCGTACGAGTGCTCCATCGGCCGTCACCCGATCTAGGGTTTTGGCATGGCACGACCACGGCGCATCGTCCTTGTCCGGCACGGGGAGTCAACGGGCAATGTTGATGACACCGTCTACGAGCGTGAACCCGACCATGCACTGGCCCTGACCGAGCGAGGGTGGCAGCAGGCCGAGGAGACGGGAAAGACCCTGCGGGAGGTGTTCGGCCGCGAGCGGGTCAGCGTGTACGTCTCCCCCTACCGGCGTACGCACGAGACGCTCCGGGCCTTCCACCTGGACCAGGAGCTCATACGGGTACGGGAGGAGCCCCGGCTGCGTGAGCAGGACTGGGGGAACTGGCAGGACCGCGACGACGTACGGTTGCAGAAGACCTACCGGGACGCCTACGGGCACTTCTTCTACCGTTTCGCCCAGGGCGAGAGCGGAGCCGACGTCTACGACCGGGTCGGCGGCTTCCTGGAGAGCCTCTTCCGCAGTTTCGAGGCTCCCGACCACCCGCCGAACGTGCTCCTCGTGACCCATGGCCTCGCGATGCGGCTGTTCTGCATGCGCTGGTTCCACTGGACGGTCGCGGACTTCGAGTCCCTCGCGAACCCGGGGAACGCCGAGATGCGGATGCTCGTTCTCGGGGACGACGACAGGTACACGCTCGACCGGCCCTTCAACCGCTGGCGAGATCCGGAACCGTACGGGATCACCGGATAGAGTGGCAGAGCGATGACCGCTGACTCCTCTCCCGAACGTCGCCTGGAGCGCGCGCTGGCAGGCCTGCGAGGCCTCACCGTGGGCGACGCGCTGGGCTCACAGTTCTTCGTGCCGGTGAACTACCCGCTGCTCCAGCGCCACGAGCTGCCGCCCGGCCCCTGGCAGTGGACCGACGACACGGAGATGGCCTGCTCCGTCGTGGCCGTCCTGGCCGCCCACCACCGCATCGACCAGGACGCGCTGGCCCAGTCCTTCGCCCAGCACCACGACTTCGACCGCGGGTACGGTCCCGCGGTCAACCGGCTGCTGAGGCTGGTCAGGGAGGGCGCCGACTGGCGGGAGCTGTCGGCCGCCCTGTTCAACGGGCAGGGGTCCTGGGGCAACGGCGCCGCGATGCGGGTCGCCCCACTGGGGGCCTATTACGCGGACGATCCCGAGCAGGCGACGCACCAGGCCGAGATCTCCGCCTACCCCACGCATCAGCACCGGGAGGCCGTGGTCGGGGCCATGGCCGTCGCCGCGGCCGCCGCGCTGGCCGGCGCCCCCGGAGGGCCGCCCGGCGCCGAGGCGTTGTTGGACGGCGTCGTCGCCCTCGTCCCGAAGAGCGCCGTCGGCGCCGGTCTGCGGCGCGCCAGGGACATGCTCGACTACGCCGACGCGGCCACCGTCGCGGCAGTGCTGGGCTGTGGGAGGCGGACGTCGGCCCACGACACCGTGCCTTTCGCGATCTGGTCGGCGGCGCGCGCCCTCGGTGACTACGAGGCGGCGTTCTGGACGACCGCGCAGGTCGGCGGCGATGTGGACACGACCTGCGCGATCGTGGGCGGAATACTCGCGTCGGGCAAGGCGGGGGCTCCTCCGGAGTCGTGGGCACGTCAGGTCGAGGCGCTGCCGGCGTGGATGCCCGCGCTCCGTGGGACGCCCGAAGCCTGAAGATGTGGCCCGACGCCTGAAGCCGGAATCACGGCTGATGCCTGACGGCTGGCGCCCGACGGCTGACGGCTGACGGCCGGACTTTGAGGGCTGACGTCTCACCGTGGGCTTGCGGCGTCACGCCGGACATGGCGGCACGGCAGCCCGTGGCGACTCAGCGTGCTTGATGGGAACTCTGTGTGACTGTCCGGGCGTTGTTCGGGCATCCGCTGTGCGACCGGTGCGACCCGGGGCGTGCTGGGTGGGCGGGTGACCGGGAGACGACTTGGGGGGTGGATGTGCGATCCGGCGTATTGATGACCATGTCGGGGGCGGTGCCGAGGAGCCGGGCGGACCGGCCCGGTAGCGATGAGCGCGCCTTCGGCGTGACAGGCGGTGACGCTCCCGGGTCGGCCGGTGGCGCCGTCCCGTCAGACGATCGGGGTGCCTGCCGTGCCGGACAGCGCTTCCAGGTCGCTCTTGCTGATCCGGATGACGAACCAGGCCGTCACCAGGGCGAGTGCGGCCATCGCGGCGGCCGGGACGAAGGCCGTCGAAATGCCGTGCGCGAGTACTTCATGCCCCCATGGGGCGGGCAACTGGTGCGTCTTGGCGAACTCGGCCTTCTGCTCCGGGGTCGCGTCCGTGAGGAACTTCGGCAGTTGCTTCTCCGCCTCGTCCTTGCTGGCCGTGCCGAACACGGTCGTCAGGATGGACAGACCGAGCGAACCTCCCACCTGCTGCGTCGCGTTGAGCAGGCCGGACGCGGCGCCCGCTTCATGCGGGGGGACACCCGAGACAGCGGTGACCGTCACCGTCACGAAGTTCAGACCCATGCCGAAGGCGAAGACCACCATGGGTCCGAGGATGCCGCCGACGTAGGAACTGTCGGGACTGATGAAGGCCTGCCAGGTGAGGCCGATCGCGACCAGGGCGGAACCCACGAGCATGAACGGCTTGGGGCCGACGGTGGGCAGGTACCGCTGCGACAGACCCGCACCCGCCGCGATGGCTACCGTGACGGGGAGGAAGGCGAGGCCCGCCTGGATGGGGCTGTAGCCCAGGACGTTCTGGACGAACAGCACGATGTAGAAGAACATGCCGAACATGGCCGCAGCGAGGCTCAACATGATCACGTACGTACCGGAGCGGTTGCGGTCGGCGAACATCTTCAGCGGAGTGATCGGCTCCTTGGCCCGCGTCTCCGTGAACACGAAGGCCACCAGCAGGACCACCGCGACCGCGAAGGCGCCGACGGTCAGACCGTCCCGCCAGCCTTCCTCCGCCGCGCGGATGAACGCGTACACCAGGGAGGCCATGCCGAGTGTCGAGGTCAAGGCGCCGGCTATGTCGAAGCGTCCGGGGTGGCGTTCGGACTCGCTGATGTAGAGCGGCGTGAGGAAGGCTATGAGGACCCCGATGGGCACGTTGACGAACAGCACCCAGCGCCAGTCGAGCCACTCGGTGAGCATGCCGCCCGCGAGCAGGCCGATGGCGCCGCCGCCCGCGGAGACCGCGGCGAAGACGCCGAAGGCCCGGTTCCGCTCCGGTCCCTCGGGGAACGTGGTGGTGATGAGCGCCAGCGAGGTGGGCGACGCGATGGCGCCTCCCACGCCCTGGAGGGCGCGTGCGGCGAGCAACTGCCAGGGCTCCTGGGCCAGTCCGCCCAGGAGCGAGGCGAAGGTGAAGAGAAGGATGCCGGCCATGAACACGCGTCGCCGGCCGAGGATGTCGCCGGCTCGGGCGCCGAGCAGCAGCAGACCGCCGAAGGTGAGCGTATAGGCGCTGACCACCCAGGTGAGATCGGTGGTGCTGAACTTGAGCGAGTCCTGGATGTGCGGGAGCGCGATGTTCACAATCGTCGCGTCGAGCACCACCATGAGTTGGCAGGCCGCGATCACGGTGAGTGCGATGCCGGGATGTCCCTCCCGGCGGGCGGCCCCGGATTTCTGGTTCTGAGTCAGCTGAGAGGTTGTCACTATGAGTCCCCCACAAGAGCATTAGTGAACGATGGCGTTCACTGGCCCGTCAACGGTAGTGAGTTCTTCGTAGTGAACGCAAGCGTTCACTTGCGGCGTCGCCTCTCGGCGTGTCCCCCGTCGCGGTCGCGCAGATCCTCGCTCCGCACCCTGATCCCCGCTTCCTCTGCTCGCTGGAGACACTCGGATGGTTACTTCGCGCTGGACGGCCGCCCCCGCTCGGGCGTCCTCTCCCCGCCGGCGCGGCGCCGTGCTCGAACGTGCGATTCTCGACGCCACGCTGGAGCAGTTGGGCACCGTCGGCTGGAACGGCCTCACGATGGAAGGAGTGGCGGCCGGAGCCCAGACCGGCAAGGCCGCCGTCTACCGCCGCTGGCCGTCGAAGGAGGCGCTTGTCGCGGACGCCCTGCGGGCCGGACTGCCCCGGCTCGATGCCGTGCCAGATCTGGGCGGCGTGCGTGAGGACCTCATGGCGTTGTGCCGTGACGCGCGGGACGCGATGTACTCCCGCCCTGGTTTCGCATTGCGCTCGATCATTCACGAATGCGATCCGATCCAGGCCGAACGCTTCCACGCCCTGATCGTCGAGGGAGTGGTGGAGCCGACCGTCAAACTGCTGCACGAGGTTGTCACCCGTGGAATCGAGCGAGGTGAGGTGCGGCCCGACGCGGCGAACGGTTACGTCTTCGATGTCATTCCGGCCATGATGATGTATCGATCAAAGATGTGCGGGTGCGAATGGAATGATCGCCAACTCGACGAGATGATCGACCGGCTCATGCTGCCGCTGCTGCGGCCGGACCTGCCTTGAGCGCGGATTCGGCGACCTTGCGGCCGGTCCGTGGTGGCCCGGTGCCGACCGGGGTGTCGCGACGGGATGCGGGCGGCGTAATCTAGGGGCGCCATGCCGTACGAACCACCCACTCACACCGTCGAGCGCTCCCTTCGCGCCACGACCGGAGCGAAGGTCGTTGCCGGTGTCGACGAGGTGGGCCGGGGCGCCTGGGCCGGACCCGTCACCGTCTGCGCCGCCGTCACCGGGCTCCGTCGGCCTCCCGCAGGCCTCACCGATTCCAAGCTGCTCACCGTCAAGCGGCGCAACGAGCTCTCCCGGGAGCTGCTGACGTGGGTGACTTCGCACGCCCTGGGTCATGCCTCACCGGAGGAGATCGACGACCTGGGGATGACCGCCGCGCTCCGGCTCGCCGCCGGGCGGGCCCTGGAGGCCCTTCCGGTCCGCCCGGACGCGGTGATCCTCGACGGGAAGCACGACTACCTCGGCGCTCCCTGGAAGGTCCGCACGGTGATCAAGGGCGACCAGTCCTGTGTGGCGGTCGCGGCGGCCTCGGTGATCGCCAAGGTGCAGCGCGACAAAATGATGGCCGAACTGGGCATCGACCATGCAGACTTCGGTTTTGCGGACAATGCCGGGTATCCGTCGCCCGTGCACAAGGCCGCACTGGAGGAGCGGGGACCCACTCCGTTCCACCGGTTGTCGTGGGCGTATCTTGATGCGCTGCCTCGGTGGCGGCACCTCAAGAAGGCCCGTACCGGGGCGAACGGGAGCGTTGCGGGGGTCGAAGGTCAACTCGGCTTCGACTTCTGACGATCCCGGTCGCACTGATGTGCCACCCGCTGGCGCTTGCCGCGCCGGCGTTTGATAGATAACAGCTCATGCCTCTCATTCCCCAGGAGCCTCAGATTCACGAGAGTGCCCAGGGTCCCCGCGCCACTCCGGCCAGCGGCCGCACAGCGCCGACCCCTCGACCTGTACCCGGACCCCGTCCCGCGGCTCCGTCGCGTCCCGGTCGTCCCGGACCCGTCCGGCCCACGCCGCCGGCGCAACGCGCGCCGCGTGACGCGGCCGCCATGCCCGGGCCCTCGGCCCCGGCCGCCCCTGCCGTCGCCGCGTCCGCCTCGGCGACCCCCCAGGTCCAGTTGATCCCGGCTTCGGCCGAGGGCGCGCTGGACGCCGCCGAGGAGGCCGTGGACCTCCTCCTGGACTCGGGTCGCACTCCGGGGGACGTGCTGGTGATCACCACCGGCGAGCGGCACCCCTGGGCCACCCATGAACTGTCCTTCGGTGAAGCGCCCTACTGGGCGCAGCACGACGCGGGAGACGACGTCTTCTACGCCGATGCCGCAGCGGTGGAGCGGGCGGGCGTGCGTCCCGTCGTCGTGGTCGCCGTCAACGGTGGTCCGGACACCGTTGCCGCCACCGTTCTCCCGCTGGCTCGCGCTCGGGCCGCCGCCCTGCTGATCGTCTGCGGTGACCCGCAGCAGATCAACGCGGCGTTGGCCGCGGGCGTCTGAGCCGGCTTCGGTAGCCCGGGGTCATGGAGGCGTCGCTGCTGCGGCGCCTCCGTGGTGTGCCCCGGCTGCGCGACCTCTCGCGTGCGCGGACGGCCGGGTCCCGGCGCGCGGCGATGTGCGGGCGGCCCTCGGGAGGTTCACACCTCCCGAGGGCCGCCGTTCGTAAGGGGTTCCGGCTGTCCGGCCGTCTCTCAGCGGGCGGCCGCGCGACGCAGTACGTCCGAGGCGGCACCGCCGGTCCGGGGCAGCGGAGGCGGGGCCTCGGACAGGGCGAAGGGTTCCGGAGCCGAGTCGGCGTGGGGCCGCCTGCCCCCGCGGCCCTCACCGAGGACCTGCCAGCCGTCCCGGGTGAGGGTGATGTACGCCCCACAGCGCAGCCCGTGCAGGGTGCAGGCGTCTCGCAGGCCCCACATCCACGCGCCGTCCTCCTCCGTCCAGCGCGCGTCGCCGTCCCGGCAGTACAGCAGCACGGCGGTGCGCACGGGTGTGCGCAGCCGCAGGTCGTGCGGGATGACCCGGCGCAGCTGGGCGAGCAGGGCGTTGCGGAACATCCACCCGTCGGCCGATGCCTGGCGCCGGGTGAACGAGGCGCTCGCCCGCACCCGTTCGTCAGGATCGAGCACGGCCACGATCGCGGTGGCCGGCCGCGGTCGGTGCCGTGAGTGCAGTCCGCTGACGACTTCGCGCGGGTTGCGCAGCAGCGGAATGCCGGCCGCTGCCCATTCGGCGGGTTCGAGCAAGCGGGTGGCGGAGGTGGCGGACGTGGACGTCGACAACGATGCCGCCGAGGACGGAGCGAATCCGAAGGTCACGATCCTCCCTTCGGCTACGGCCCACACTGCGGGCGGGTCGGATTCGGGGGAGCGCACGCCGCAGCAGAGCCCTACCGGACTACGGGCGAGCCGTGCGGGGAGCGGAACTCAATTCTTCCTGCCGAACTTGGATGCGGCAACGAGCAATTGGGGCCACCGACCGTTATGTGACGATGAGTGACTTATATCCTTACCCACTGATTCGCGGAAGGACACGTGAGCCGACAGCTCACGCCTCGTATGCGCTTCCCGGGCTGCGGATGCGAAGCGCAGGAGCTCCGGCACAACGAGGTCGAGGGGCCACCGGGAGGCGGCCGGCGACGCTCGGGCCGACTTCCTAGGTCGCCACCTGTGGTCAGCCTTGCACAGCCAGTACCAGCGGCAACACCCCGTGTGCGCCCGCGCGACGGAGCATCCGGGTCGCGACCGCGAGAGTCCAGCCCGTCTCGGTGTAGTCGTCCACGAGCAGAACGGGCCCCGAAGCCTCCGTGAGCGCGGCGGCGAGGGCGGGCGGTACCTCCAGCATGCCGTGCAGCGCCTTGAGGCGTTGCGCGCTGTTGCTTCGGGAGATCGGCGAGGCGTCAGCGGTGTACTCCACCGAGCCCAGGAGCGGCAGTCGGCCGACCTCGGCGATGCGCGCGCCCAGCGAGTGGATCAACCTGGGTCGGGTGCGGGAGGCGATGGTGACCACGCCGACCGGGCGCGGTGAGGCGTCGGCCACCGTGGAGGCCCAGCCGCCGGGACCCTTCGCCCAGTCGGCCAGCACTCCCACCACGGCGCTCGCCACATCGTCCGGAACCGGCTCGTCGGAAGCCTGGGCGGTCAGCATCGGTCGCAGCCGGTTACCCCAGCCGATGTCGGAGAGACGGCCCAACGCGCGCCCCGTCCAAGCCTGTTCACCGGCCGGGATGCGGCCCTTGAGCTCCACGCCGATCGCCGGGAGTCCGGTCGGCCACATCCGGCGGGGCTCCACCTCGACGCCCGCGCGGCCCAGGTCCACACGGGCGGCGTCCAGCGCGGCCGTGGACGTCTCGGCGGCGTAGCGCGCCCCTGCGCAGTTGTCGCAGCGTCCGCAGGGCTTGGCGCCTTCGTCGTCGAGCTGGCGCTGGAGGAACTCCATCCGGCAGTCCGTCGTCGACGCGTACTGCCGCATCGCCTCCTGCTCTGCCCTGCGCTGCCGGGCGACCCATTCGTATCGCTCGGTCTCGTATTGCCACGGTTGCCCGGTCGCGAGCCAGCCGCCCTTGACGCGCTTGACCGCCCCGTCCACGTCGAGAACCTTGAGCATGGTCTCCAGGCGGGAGCGGCGCAGTTCCACCAAGGGCTCGAGGGCGGGCAGCGACACGGGCCGCTGCGCGTGCGCGAGGACATCCAGTGTGCGGCGGACCAGCTCCTCCGACGGGAAGGCGAGCGAGGCGAAGTACTCCCAGATCGCCTCGTCCTCCTTCCCCGGCAGCAGGAGGACCTCCGCGTGCTCCACACCGCGTCCGGCGCGGCCCACTTGCTGGTAGTACGCGATGGGGGAGGAGGGCGAGCCGAGGTGCACGACGAACCCGAGGTCGGGCTTGTCGAAGCCCATGCCGAGCGCGGACGTGGCGACCAGCGCCTTGACCTTGTTGGCCAGCAGGTCCTCCTCGGCCTGCTGGCGGTCGGCGTTCTCCGTGCGCCCGGTGTACGAGGCGACGATGTGGCCGCGCTGCCGGAGAAAGGCGGTGACCTCCTCCGCGGCGGCGACGGTGAGCGTGTAGATGATTCCGGATCCGGGCAGGTCGTCGAGATGGTCGGCGAGCCACGCCATCCGGTGTGCGGCGTCGGGCAGCCGCAGCACGTTCAGGCTGAGGCTCTCGCGGTCGAGCGGGCCGCGCAGCACCAGGGCGTCCGAGGTGCCGCCGGTGCCGAGCTGTTCGGCGACATCGGAGGTCACGCGCGCGTTGGCGGTTGCGGTCGTCGCGAGCACCGGTACGCCGGCTGGGAGATCGGTGAGCATGGTCCGCAGCCGACGGTAGTCCGGGCGGAAGTCGTGGCCCCAGTCGGAGATGCAGTGGGCCTCGTCGACCACGAGCAGTCCGGTCGCGGCCGACAGGGCGGGCAGCACCTCGTCCCGGAAATCCGGGTTGTTGAGCCGCTCCGGGCTGACCAGCAGGACGTCGACCTCCCCCGCGGCGATCTCGTCCTGCACGGTGGCCCATTCCTCGGTGTTCGAGGAGTTGATGGTCCGCGCATGGATACCGGCCCGGGCCGCGGCCTCGACCTGGTTGCGCATCAGGGCGAGCAGCGGAGAGACGATCACCGTCGGGCCCGAACCGCGGGCGCGGAGCAGAGAGGTCGCCACGAAATAGACCGCGGACTTGCCCCAGCCCGTCCGCTGCACGACCAAGGCGCGGCGCCGGTCCGCGACCAGCGCCTCGATCGCCCGCCACTGGTCCTCGCGCAGCCTGGTCACGCCGGTGGCGTCACCGACGAGGCGGGCGAGGACGGCGTCGGCGTCGGCCCGGAGATCCGCGTTGTTCGTGTGCTCCATGCCCCCATACAACAGGACGGCACTGACAATCCGGTCAGTGACGGGAGGGGGCGGGGCGTCAGCCGCCTGCCCGGTGACCCGTCGACCCGCATTTCTGGCATGACCCTGATCGGACTTATCCACAGGTTAAGCGGAAGCTCAAGATCCGCGAGATCGTCGGCGCATGACGAATCACGGCGAAACCACTGGATCCTCCGAAAACAGCGACATCTCCGGACGGGACGGGCGTGAGCACCCGGCCTATGTCAGCCACACGACATACGACGCAGACATCGCGTACGGCACAGCCCCGGCCGACCACCAGGTCACCCTGCGCACTCCGGCGGAGCTGGCCGACGCCCTGCCCTACCTGCTCGGGTACCGGCCGGAGGACAGCATCGTCCTGGTCGCCCTGCACGACCGCGGCGGACGAGGCCGGTTCGGCGGCCGGGCCCGGCTCGGCATTCCCGCGAACCCGGACGACTGGGAAGCCGTTGCCCGGCAGCTGGCGCAGGGGCTCGTCAAGGGCAGCGAACGCCGCGGCACCCCTCCCGCGAGCATGGTCGCCTACCTCTGCCAGGAGCCGGGGAGGGGAGAGACGGGCCGGGAGGTCATGGAACGGCTTCAGCCGCTGGCCCACCGGCTGCGTCTCGAATGCGGCCGCCTCGATGTCCCGGTGATCGAGGCGCTCTGCATCGCCGACGGCCGTTTCTGGTCGTACTGCTGCGGGGGCAAGGGCTGCTGCCCGGTCGAAGGGGTGGCGATGGGGCTGCCCGGCACCTCCGTACTGGCCGCGGCCGCGACCTACGCGGGGATCCAGGTACGCGGCACCCTGCGCGAGCTGCGTGCCCGACTGCTGCCCCTGGAGACCGGTGCCGCGCTGGAGCAGGAAGTCGCCCTGGACGCCGCCGGTATGGCGCTTCTCCCGCGGATCCTGGACGAGACGAGTCGCGCGACGGTCGCGGAGGAGACGCTGGAACTGGCCGGACGGGTCTTTCGCCGCCTCGCGGAGGCGCCCGTCGTGCCGGGTGCCCTCAGCGCCGACCGCCGAGACGACGAACTGCTCGGATTCGACGAGGCAGCGGCGTTGATCCTCGGCCTCCAGGACCGGGTGACGCGTGACCGGGCGGCCGGGTGGATGGAGGGCGACGAGGCGGCCCCCGCCCTGCGTCTGTGGCGGGCGTTGGCACGGCGTTGCGTCGGACCCTACGGCGAACACGCGGCGGCCCCCCTGACCCTCGCGGGCTGGGTCGCCTGGTCCAGCGGGGATGAACTCGAGGCAAGGGAGGCCCTTGCCATGGCCCTGGGCGCCGATCCGGACTACCTGTTCGCCCGCCTCCTGCACCAGGCCTGCAACGAAGGTCTCGACCCCGAGTCGGTGCGACGCTGTCTGCGCGCCGAGCGCGGGGGACGTGGGCTGCTCACGGCAGCGGAGATGCCGGGCAAGGGGGCCGCGGCCGAGGACCTGGAAGGCTTCGAGGGGCCCCAGGACCCGCCCGCGGCGGATTTCGGCGCAGATCTGTGCGGAACCGAGAGGGGAGATGCCTCCACCGACCTCCGGTGTTCGGAGGCGGAGCATCATTCCGGCCGGGGAAGTCGGCCCGATCACGGGAGCTGCTCCGGCGAGGGAACGGGCTCCGGCACGCCTGACGACGTGAGCGACTCCGGCGAGGTCGAACACGAGGGCCGAGTCGGCGGGATGAAAGGCCGCCCCTCCGGTGCACTGCCGCATACTCCACCCACCCACACATCAGGCCCTGTGCCGACGGCCGCCCCCACGACTGCGCGCAGGCGTCGCCGTGTCCGCCCCACCAGTGCCGGCGCCGGTCACGCACAGGCTGTGTCCGCAGCGGAGGAAGGCCAGGAACCGGAGTTGCGCGCACAGGAAACGAACGCGCTTCGCGCTCACCCGCGGAAGTCGCACGTCACACGTCCTGCCGCGCCGAGTCGTGGAGGATCCCGAACCCGTCCTGTGGGGAAGGCCGTCACTCGCCGCCGTGACGACCGCCCGGAAGGCCTGCGCTCCGACAGCGGCGACACCGCGGGGAAGGGGTGACGGGTAAGGGGTGACGCCGTTCTGCCACCGGACTGGAGGGAGGTGGCCGGCGTGGGCGGTCGACGACGACCGGATCCCCACCGGCACCTGCCCCGTCCGGTGAAGGCCTGTGGCCGGCCACCTCGGACACCGCCGGCCGTCGGCCGGACATCGTCCGACGCCGCTCCGGCGTGACCGCGAACCGGGCCATCGTGCCCGAGCGTGCCCCGAGGTCGGTCCGGTCTGTTCGGATCCGACCGCCATTCGGTGTGGCCTGTGTCCCGGGGGCGTGACCTGGGGGAGTCCCGCCCCGTTCACCTGAGTGGCGGAACGCCTGCACGGGTCGTGCCGCCGCAGCGCACCCGCCCTGCCGGAGCCGTCCACCCGGCCTCGACCATGCCCGAGGCGCAAAGAGAGCAGAAGAAGTCACCGCATGCATCAGCCGACTCCGCCCTCCGCTGCCGACGAACGCTCCCGCCTCGACAACCCGACGCCGGTTCCAGGCGCGGGGCCCGTCCCACCGCCTGCGGACGGGCCAGGTCCGCAACGGCCCGGATCTACCGGCGAGGACCGGCACACCTCGCCGCCCTCCCCGCTCATCAGGTCGGAGGAAGGCCCGCGCCCGGCCGTCGGCCCCGGTGTCCCCGGCACCACGGCCGTCCCATCGGCCGGCACCGCGCGTCGTCCTCCGCCGCCGTCGTCCAGAGGCGCCGGACCTCCGCCCGGGACGCCGGCCCGGCCTCGCTCCGTCGGCCTGCCCCCCACCCACACGGCGATGATCTGCGTCGCTCTGCCGGGCCTCGCCATCTCGACGGAGCAGGGGCAGCTGACGGGACATGGGCTGGAGGGCTTCTACCGGGCGGGCAGGCGCATCCTCTCCCGCTGCCAGGTGAGGGTGGCCGGACGTGAACCGCTGGCTGTCCAGGCCCGCATGACCTCGGCCGACCGGGCTCGTTTCGTCGGCACGCTCCGTGTCACACCGCACGGCGGCCCGGACCCGGACATCGTCGTCGAGCGGACCCGCTCCGCGGACGGCACGGAGCTGATCACGCTGCACAGCGCCGCCACTCGGCCGCTGCGCCTCCCGGTCGAGGTGGCGCTCGGCGCCGATCTGGCCGACCTGGGGGCGATCGCGTCCGGCGCCGTGGGCCCCGAACTGGCCGCCAGCGTCCACGATTCCGGACTGCGGTGGTCCTCTGCCGCCGGGGCCTCGAGCGTCACGGCCGACCCGCCCCCGTCCGACGCGATCGCCTCCGCGGGCCTGCTGCGCTGGGACTTCGAAGTGCCTCCCGGCGGCACCGTACGTGTGGAACTGAGGGTCCGCCTGGACGGTGCGGGACCGGTCCGGGCCGTGGGCAGGGCGGCCGCCGGCCCGTTGGCTGCGGCACAGGCGACGGGCGACGATCCACGCGTCCGACCGCTCATGGCGACGAGCGTCGCGGACCTTCAGGCCCTGTTGCTGCGGGATCCCGCGCATCCCGCGGACACCCACTTCGCGGCAGGCGCGCCGTGGCGCTGCGGCCTGGCGCCGGCCGACGCGCTCGCCGCGGCCCGCATGACGCTGCCGCTCGGGACCCGCCTCGCCGTGGGCACGCTGCGCACCCTGGCCCGGACGCAGATCACGGCTCCGGGTCCACGGTGCGGCATGATCCCCGGCCCCCGCCGGGACGCGGGCGCGCACCTCCCGCCGGGCTGCACCGGGACCGAGGCCACCCTGCTCTTTCCGGTGCTCCTCGCGGAGGCCCGCCGATGGGGCCTGCCCGACCAGGAGACGGAGGAACTGCTGCCGGCGGCCGAGCGCTGCCTGACCTGGCTGCGCACGACGGTCGGTGACGGGCCCTACCTGAGCGACCCCCGGCCCGGCGGTCCCGTGCGCTGCGAGTCCCAGGCCCACGCCCACCGGGCCGCACTGCTCGGCGCCGACCTGCTCGACGCCTGCGGCAGACGGGGTGGGGAGGGGCTGCGGGAGTGGGCCAGGAAGCTGCGCGCCACCTTCCGGCGGGACTTCTGGATCGACGACCCCGCAGGCGGCCGGCCCGCGGCCGCCCGTACCCCGGACGGGCGGCCACTGCCCCACCTCTGCGCGACGGCCGTCCATCTGCTCGACACCGGGTTGCTGGGCGGCGGCGCCCACGCCGCCGGGCTGCTGGACCGGGTGCAGACCGAGCAGCTCGCCCGGTTGCTCGGCAGTCCCGTCATGGACTCCGGCTGGGGACTTCGTGGCCTCGGAGCGAAGGAGGTCGGCTACAACCCCTTCGGGCACCGCAGTGGTGCCGTCCGGGTCCACGAAACGGCGATCGCCGTCGCCGGCCTGGCCGCCGCGGGCTACGAGAAGGAGGGCACCGCGCTGCTGCGAGGCGTACTGACGGCGGCCGAGGCCTTCGAGCACCGCCTGCCGGAGATGTACGCGGGCGAGCAACGCGGTGACGGGGGAACGCCGCTCCCGCACCCGGCCGCCTGTCGCCCCGCGGCCACCGCGGCGGCGGCAGGGGTCCTGTTGCTGACCACCCTGGCAGGCGTCCGGCCCGACGCTCCGGCGGGAACCGTCACCCTGCGTCCCCTGCGCGGCGCGCCCCTGGGAGAGATCGGCCTGACCGGGCTGCGAGTCGCCGGCGCCCCCTTCTCGGTACGGGTCAGCCGACTGGGTCTCGCCATGGTGGAGGAAGCGGCCGACGGACTGCAATTGGGGGTGTGAGCTCGAACGACGCGGCTCCGGTCGTCGGCACGGTGGACGAGGTCAGCCGTGCGGCACCGCACTGGACCAGCCATCGAAGCGGCCGACGAAGGGAGTGTTTATCGTCAGGGAGACGACTATGATCGCGGCATGCCCTACGACCCGTCAGCCTTTCCGCCCTTCGCCGTGACCGTGGACCTGGTCGTGCTGACCGTGCGCCGCCATGCCCTGTGCGCGCTGGCGGTGCGCAGGGGTGAGGCGCCGTTCCAGGGGCGGTGGGCGCTCCCGGGCGGCTTCGTACGGGGCGACGAGGACCTTGCCCAGGCCGCCGCGCGCGAACTGGCCGAGGAGACCGGACTGCGTGCGCACGACCCCTCGGCCCCGGCTCACGACAACGGTGCCCATCTGGAGCAGCTCGCCACGTACGGCGACCCCAAGCGCGACCCCAGGATGCGCGTCGTCAGCGTCGCGCACCTGGCGCTCGCCCCGGACCTGCCCGCGCCGCGAGCGGGCGGAGACGCCAGCAACGCGCGTTGGGCACCGGTCGAGGAACTGCTTCAGCACGGCGGTTACGGCCGCGACGGGGAACCGGTCGCACCGCTCGCCTTCGACCACGCCCAGATCCTGGCGGACGGAGTGGAGCGTGCCCGTTCCAAGATCGAGTACTCGTCCCTGGCGACCGCGTTCTGCCCCACCGAGTTCACGGTCGGCGAGCTTCGCCGGGTCTACGAGGCGGTGTGGGGTGTGGCGCTCGACCCGAGGAACTTCCACCGCAAGGTGACGGGCACGCCCGGCTTCCTGGTGCCCACGGGTGGCACCACCACTCGGCAGGGAGGACGTCCGGCGCAGCTGTTCCGAGCGGGCGGCGCGACCTTGCTCAACCCGCCGATGCTGCGGCCCGAGGTGTGACGCCGGCCGACAGCGTCGCCCACCGGCAGGAGGGGAGAACCCCGAGCCGGTCTGCCGTGGCCGGGTGACCGGCCGCACGGCGTCACCGTGCGGTGAACGGAAAAAAGGGATATAACGCGCTATCTTGCTACGGGTGATCCAGGCCTTCGGACTGACCAGTAATTCCCGCAAGGCGCTTCCGCCCGCCGTCGACGACGTCTCCTTCGAGGCGCGCGCGGGCCGCGTCACCGTGCTGCTCGGAGCGCCGGGCGCGGGCAAGACCACGGTGTTGAGACTCATGCTCGGACTTCAACAGGGCCGCGGGCTCGCCTACTTCCGCGGCCGTCCGCTGCACCGCATCGCCCATCCCTCGCGTGAGGTCGGCGTCCTCCTCGGCGATGTGCCGGGCCACCCCGCCCGCACGGTCCGGGGCCACCTGCGCATGCTGTGCGCGGCCGCCGGAGTCCCGGCGCGGCGCGCCGACGAAGTGCTCGAGGTGGTCGGTCTGGTCAGCCTCCGCGACGAACGCCTCGGCACCCTGTCCCGCGGCATGGACCGGCGCCTGGGCCTGGCCTGCGCTCTCCTGGCGGATCCGCACACCCTCGTCCTCGACGATCCCGCCGACGGGCTCTCCGGGCGCGAGAGCCGCTGGCTGTACGGCATGCTGCGTGCCCACGCGGACCAGGGCGGCACCGTCCTGACGACCACGACCGACCCCAAGGAGGCCGCGCGCACCGCCGACCGGGTCGTCACTCTGGACCGGGGCGCCGTGGTCGCCGACCAGGAGGCAGCCGACTTCGCCCGCACCCGGCTGAGGCCCCGGGTGGCCGTCCGCAGCCCGCACGCCACCCGCCTGGCCGCCCTGCTGACCAGGGAGGCCCGAGCCGGGCAACGCTCCGTCGAGGTGGTGCAGGAGGACGGCAACCGGCTCTCCGTGTACGGCAGCAGCTGCGCCCATGTCGGCGAGACGGCGTTCCGGCACGACATCCTGGTCCACCAACTCGCCGACGAAACCGGCGACATGGGGCCCGGAGCGGGAGCGGAGGCACGGCAGCGGGCGCACGCCGCGGCAGAGCCGGGCCCGGGCCCCACGAGGCGAGCGGGTCAGGAACCCGCGGGCGGAGAACCGCCCACTGTCGCTTCCTCCGAACCGGGCTCGGAACGCGCGGACCTGCCGGAAGGGGCATGCGCGGACCTGTCGGAAGGGGCATGCGCGGACCTGTCGGAAGGGGCATGCGCGGACCTGTCGGAAGGGGCATGCGCGGACCTGTCGGAAGGGGCACGTGCGGCGAGCGAATCCCCGTACACGGGCGCCGTGGACGCGCCGGGCGGCCCCGGTGATGAGCTGTCGCCGTCCCCAGCGCCGTACCGGCCGGTCGAGGCGGCGCCTCGCGACGGCATGCCGACTTGCGGCGGCGACTCCCCGGTCGCTCTCATGGCACCGGCCGCCGCCGCCCGGGCCGCGGACACCGCGGATGCACCGGCCTCCCCGACTGCTTCCGCGGGGCACTCCGCTGCTCCTGAATGGCGCCCTGTCAGTGGAGCGGCCGCCTCCGCAAGCGCGATCGTCGAGGCACCTCGGCAGCCCCTGGAAGCCGATACCGCCGACGCCACCGGCCGCGCCACCTCTGACGCCCACCGCGCCGCCGCCCGTCCCCCGGCCGCCTCTGTCATGTCCTCGCCCCAGCACGCCATCCGCCCTTTCGCGTCCCGTGGGGTCGACACCCTGTCCGCCCTGCCGCCTCCCATCTCCGTGCGCTCGGCCCCCAGCCCCCTGCGCCCCCTCCGCTACGAACTCCGTCGCGCCACCGGCATCGGTACCGGGTTCACCACCGGCGCGGTCGTGCTGGTCGTCTCCGCTCTCACCGCCGTACTCCTGGCCGGCGCGGGCCATACCGCACAGGCGCGGTTGCTGGCCGCGTGGCCCACGGAACTCCCGTTGCCACCCGCGGCGCTCGGTGCGGGCCTGCTCGGCGCGCTGGCCTTCGGAGACGAATTCCGCCACCCCGCCCTGGCCGCGGACCGCGGAACCGTGCCCCGCAGACTGGGCGTACTCACCGCCAAACTCCTCGTCGCCGCTCTCACCGCACTCATGCTGGCCTTTCTCACGGTGGGCTGCGACGCCGAAGCGCTCTACCTCGTCTACGGACGGGAGGTCGCACAGGTTCCCGCGGACTGGCTTCCACTCGGCGCGGGTTGGGTCGGCCTGGTGATCGGCTGCGCCTGGACCGGCGTGCTGGCCGCCGGCGTCTTCCGATCCACCACGGCCGGGCTGGCGGCGGTGGTCGCCATGCCCGTCGCCGTGCTGCCCGTCGTACAGAAGACCGTGGAGAGCATGTCCGTGCGGTCGGCGGCGGGGTTCTCGGTGCGGTTGCGCGAGCTGGTCCTGGTGCAGTGGCCCTTCGGCGGAGAGCGCTATGTGGCCGCCGCGGCACGCGTGATCGCCCAACCCGTGGGCGGGGCAATGGCGTTGTCGCTGACGGCTCTGCTGTGCGCGTACCTGCTCGTGACCCTGCGTAGCAGAGTCTGACGACCATCTCTGGGCCGATCCGATCCCGGTGTGTGCGCAACTCCCCGAATAAAGCCCATTTCTTTCCGATAAGGCGTCAATTGCGACGGGGTGAGCGATCACCCTTTCGTGTGCTTTTCACCAAAGACCTCAAGGGAGTTGGGAGCAGCGCCGACAAAGGATCCGTGAGTATCCTTGCGCACACCATGATGACCGCCGCCCGCTCCACCGACTCCGGTCTGGCCGGCCCGGGCGAACTCGACCGCTATCCCTTCGGCGAGCCCCCTGTGGCCGAACGCGTCGGAGCCCCCGTATGGGACTCCGCGGAACCCGAGCTGGGCCGCGTGGGCCGTCGCGCCGCGGGCAGCCGCGGACGCGGACTGCACGGCCAACTCGTCCAGCAGCTCGGTCAGATGATCGTCTCGGGCGACCTGGGCGCCGACCGACCGCTGGTACCCGAGGAGATCGGTCAGCGGTTCGAGGTGTCCCGCACCGTCGTCCGCGAGTCGCTGCGTGTCCTCGAGGCGAAGGGCCTGGTCAGTGCCCGGCCGAACGTCGGCACGCGTGTGCGTCCCGTGAGTGACTGGAACCTTCTCGACCCGGACATCATCGAGTGGCGGGCGTTCGGTCCCCAGCGCGATGATCAGCGGCGTGAGCTGAACGAGCTGCGCTGGACGATCGAGCCGCTTGCCGCGCGCCTCGCCGCAGGGCACGGTCGCGCCGACATCCAGCAGCGAATGTCCGACATGGTCGAGATCATGGCGCACGCCATGGGGCAGGGTGACGCTCTCACCTACTCCCGGGCCGACGCCGAGTTCCACTCGCTGCTCATCCAGGTCGCCGGCAATCGCATGCTGGAACACCTTTCCGGGATCGTGTCGTCCGCCCTGCAGGTCTCCGGCGGCCCGGCCACGGGCTGTGACCGGCCGAACGACGCGTCGCTGGGGCACCACGGCCGGATCGTCGACGCCCTCGCGGCGGGCGACGCCACCGCCGCCGAGACGGCCATGCGACAGTTGCTCATCGTTCATCCCGAGGTGGAGCGCGTCGTGCCGGCGCCGCGCGAACACTGACCGCACCCGCGCGGGGGACGGTCGGGGGGCCTCCCCCTCCCGCGTCGTCCTCGGCCGCCGCTCCACCTGCCACTCCCGTCGGACCCCGCAGAACCCGCCCCGGGGCCTGCGGGGTCCGACGGTCGATGTGGCGGCACCGGTCCAGGCGGCACCGGTAGGCTTCCGGGTGACCTCATCTGTCCGCGTCTGACCGTTTTTGAAAGCTTACGTGGTGTGACTCGGGCCACGAAGATTGGGCGTAACGCTTGTGGAAACAACGCGATGACCTAAGAGGTGACCGCCGCGGAGGGAATACGAACGCCGTTCAAGGCGCTGTGAATCCTCCCGGCCCCCGCCCGCACCGTCGGCCCATCCCCAGGCCGGTGGTCGGCTCCTGTCCTCACGGACGGGGCCGGAAGCCGTTTTCCAACGTTCCGAGAGGTTGTTCGTGTCGGCCAGCACATCCCGTACGCTCCCGCCTGAGATCGCCGAGTCCGTCTCTGTCATGGCGCTCATTGAGCGGGGAAAGGCTGAGGGGCAGATCGCCGGCGACGATGTGCGTCGGGCCTTCGAAGCTGACCAGATTCCGGCCACTCAGTGGAAGAACGTACTGCGCAGCCTCAACCAGATCCTCGAGGAAGAGGGTGTGACGCTGATGGTCAGTGCCGCGGAGCCCAAGCGCACCCGAAAGAGCGTCGCAGCGAAGAGTCCGGCCAAGCGCACCGCCACCAAGACGGTCGCGGCGAAGGCGGTGACCACGAGGAAGGCCACCGCCACGGCCGCCCCGGCCACCGAGGCCGCTCCCGCTGTGGACGATTCCGCAGACGAAGCCGCCCCCGCCAAGAAGGCGGCTGCCAAGAAGACGACCGCCAAGAAGGCGGTCGCGAAGAAGACCGTCGCCAAGAAGACGGCGGCCAAGAAGACGACCGCGGGCAAGGACGATGCCGAGGTCGCTGAGGACGAGGTCCTCGAGGACGTCAAGCCCGGCGAAGAGGAGGAGGAGGGGACCGAGAACAAGGGTTTCGTCCTCTCCGACGACGACGAGGACGACGCGCCCGCCCAGCAGGTCGCCGTGGCCGGTGCCACCGCCGACCCGGTGAAGGACTACCTCAAGCAGATCGGCAAGGTCCCGCTGCTCAACGCCGAGCAGGAGGTCGAGCTCGCCAAGCGCATCGAGGCCGGTCTGTTCGCCGAGGACAAGCTGGCCAACGCCGACAAGCTCGCCCCGAAGCTCAAGCGCGAGCTGGAGATCATCGCCGAGGACGGCCGACGCGCCAAGAACCACCTCCTGGAGGCCAACCTCCGTCTGGTGGTCTCCCTGGCCAAGCGTTACACCGGCCGCGGCATGCTCTTCCTGGACCTCATCCAGGAGGGCAACCTCGGTCTGATCCGCGCGGTCGAGAAGTTCGACTACACCAAGGGCTACAAGTTCTCCACGTATGCCACCTGGTGGATCCGTCAGGCGATCACCCGCGCCATGGCCGACCAGGCCCGCACCATCCGTATTCCGGTGCACATGGTCGAGGTCATCAACAAGCTCGCGCGCGTGCAGCGTCAGATGCTTCAGGACCTGGGCCGCGAGCCCACCCCGGAGGAGCTGGCCAAGGAACTCGACATGACCCCCGAGAAGGTCATCGAGGTCCAGAAGTACGGCCGCGAGCCCATCTCGCTGCACACCCCGCTGGGTGAGGACGGTGACAGCGAGTTCGGTGACCTCATCGAGGACTCCGAGGCCGTGGTCCCGGCCGACGCGGTCAGCTTCACGCTCCTCCAGGAGCAGTTGCACTCCGTCCTCGACACCCTGTCCGAGCGCGAGGCGGGCGTCGTCTCCATGCGGTTCGGTCTCACCGACGGTCAGCCGAAGACCCTCGACGAGATCGGCAAGGTGTACGGCGTGACGCGCGAGCGCATCCGTCAGATCGAGTCCAAGACCATGTCCAAGCTGCGCCACCCGTCCCGTTCGCAGGTGCTGCGCGACTACCTCGACTAGGTCGTAGCAGTACGAAGCCGAAGGCCCGGTCTCCCGTGAGGGAGCCGGGCCTTCGGCTTGGACGCGCGGGTGCGGGGCGGCGCGCGCTGGATCACTCTGGGTGTTCACCGATCACTCCAGAGTGAGGAGCGCGCATGCGACGTCCCTTTGTCCGGGCCCTGTCCCGGCCGTTGATCCTGGCGGCCGCGGCGGTGGCCATACCCTTGGGCTCCGCCGCACCGGCAGCCTCCGACGGTGTGGTCGTGGGCGGCTTCCCGGTCGATGTCTCCCAGAGCCCGTGGGCGGTCGCGCTGTCCAGTCGTGACCGGTTCGGAGGTATGCGCTCCGGGCAGTTCTGCGGCGGCGTGGCCGTCGGCCCGTCCACCGTACTCACCGCGGCCCACTGCATGGGCGAGGACGTCCTGGGAGCGCCGCCGGGGGAGCTGGCCGACCTGAAGGTCGTCGCGGGCCGTACGGACCTGTACAGGGACACCGGTCAGGAGGTCACCGTGCGTAGCGTCTGGGTCAATCCCGGCTACGACAGCGGCAGCAACGCCGGGGACTTCGCCGTGCTCACCCTTGCCCAGCCCCTTCCGGCGGCGGCGGTCATCGGCATGGCCGCCGAAGGCGATCCGGCGTACCAGGCCGGCACGGAGGCCGTCGTCTACGGGTGGGGTGACAGCACCGGCTTCGGTGCGTACGCGCACAGTCTGCGAGCGGCTCGTGTCCATGTGCTGTCCGACGCGTCCTGCGAGCGGGCCTATCCGGGCACCTCCGACGGCACCTACGACGCGCGGAGCATGGTGTGCGCCGGAGAGGCGCGGGGCGGCCGCGACGCCTGTCAGGGAGACAGCGGGGGGCCACTGGTCGCGCGGGGCCGGCTCATCGGACTCGTGTCATGGGGCAGTGGTTGTGGTCGGCCGGGAAGTCCGGGCGTCTACACGCGGGTCTCCGACGCCGTGAGGACGCTCGGCTGGACCCGGGCGCTCGGAAGCCCGGCGACACCCTCTGAGAGCGGCTGAGCGAGTCCTGCCGCTCGGGGCCGAGCTGCGGGTCACGAGAGCGGGCGGCCGCCCCTGGGAGAAGGGGCGGCCGCCCGTATACCGGCCTGTGCCGGTCTTGGCTCGTCGTGGACGCGCAGATCAGCGCTCTTCTTCCGGGGTGGAGGCCGGAACGGTCGTCAGCCGCTCTGTCTCGTCCTGTATCTCAGCGGCGATCTTCTTGAGTTCCGGCTCGAACTTGCGGCCGTGGTGGGCGCAGAAGAGCAGTTCTCCACCGCTGAGCAGGACGACGCGTACGTACGCCTGGGCGCCGCAGCGGTCGCAGCGGTCAGCGGCCGTCATCGGGCTCGCGGGGGTCAGAACAGTAGTCACGTCGCCTCTTCTCTAGCTCGACGAGCTGTCGTACCAGGGTCAACATCCAACCAGGCCCAAAACGTTCCCGCTCGTGGCTTCTCCTCGAAAAAATCTTTTCCGAGGTGGCCGTCTGCTGCCGGTTTGGCGGCGAATGTGCCGTATTGCGTGGTCTGTGGTGCTTACGGTTTCGCGCTGTCGGTCATGGTGCGATCCTCCCGGCTGGGTTGCCGTTTGTTCATGAGGACGTGCCCGGAGCCTAAATGGTTCATGCCCCGAAGGGAACGTGATATGTACTTCACTCCATCGAGGGATCGAACACGTATGCGACGCTGGACTAGTCTCAGTTGCGGGCAAGGGTGGCGTTACAACGGCTCTACCAGGCCTCGGTACCCTCTTGGCGGCAACCCAAGCCGCGCCCTTACCCAGAAGGGCCTCAAGTGAAATTCAGCGAGGAGCGAACCGCGTGACCGCCGAAACGTCCGTGCCGTCCACAGCGCTGCTGGCAGGAGCAGACCGGGACGGTTCCAATTACACCGCGCGGCACCTGCTCGTCCTCGAGGGACTCGAGGCCGTGCGGAAGCGCCCGGGGATGTACATCGGCTCGACCGACAGCCGTGGCCTGATGCACTGCCTGTGGGAAATCATCGACAACTCCGTCGACGAGGCCCTGGGGGGTTACTGCGACTACATCGAGGTGATCCTCCACGACGACGCCTCGGTCGAGGTCCGTGACAACGGCCGTGGCATCCCGGTCGACGTGGAGCCGAAGACAGGGCTGTCCGGTGTCGAGGTCGTCATGACCAAGCTGCACGCCGGCGGCAAGTTCGGCGGCGGCTCCTACGCCGCCTCCGGCGGTCTGCACGGCGTCGGCGCCTCCGTCGTCAACGCCCTGTCCGCCCGTCTCGACGTCGAGGTGGACCGAAGCGGGCACACGCACGCGATCAGCTTCCGGCGTGGAGTTCCCGGCGCCTTCGCAGGCAACGGCCCCGACTCCAAGTTCGAGCCGGGCGGCCTGCGGAAGATCAAGAGGGTCGCCAAGAACCGGACCGGCACGCGGGTGAGGTACTGGGCCGACCGCCAGATCTTTTTGAAAGACGCCAAGCTCTCCCTGGAGAACCTCCACCAGCGCGCCCGCCAGACCGCCTTCCTGGTGCCCGGCCTGACCATCGTCGTCCGCGACGAGTACGGCCTCGGCGAGGGCGGCAGCAAGGGCGAGGAGTCCTTCCGCTTCGACGGCGGCATCAGCGAGTTCTGCGAGTACCTGGCCACCGACAAGCCCGTCTGCGACGTCCTCCGCTTCACCGGACAGGGCACCTTCAAGGAGACCGTCCCCGTCCTGGACGAGCACGGGCAGATGACTCCCACGGAGGTCACCCGTGAACTCGGCGTCGACGTGGCGCTGCGCTGGGGCACCGGTTACGACGCGAACCTCAAGTCCTTCGTCAACATCATCGCCACGCCCAAGGGCGGCACTCACGTCGCCGGCTTCGAGCAGGCGGTCGCCAAGACGATGAACGAGGTGCTGCGCGCCAAGAAGCTGCTGCGCGTGGCCGAGGACGACATCGTGAAGGACGACGCCCTCGAGGGCCTGACCGCCGTCGTCACGGTGCGTCTCGCGGAGCCCCAGTTCGAGGGCCAGACCAAGGAGGTCCTCGGTACCTCGGCGGCCCGGCGCATCGTGAACACGGTGATCTCCAGGGAGCTCAAGGCGTTCCTGACCTCCGCCAAGCGCGATGCCGCAGCTCAGGCGCGGGTCGTCATGGAGAAGGCGGTCGCAGCGGCGCGGACGCGGATCGCGGCCCGGCAGCACAAGGACGCCCAGCGCCGCAAGACGGCTCTGGAGTCCTCGTCCCTGCCCGCCAAGCTCGCCGACTGCCGCAGCGACGACGTCGAGCGCAGCGAGCTGTTCATCGTCGAGGGGGACTCCGCGCTCGGTACGGCCAAGCTCGCCCGGAACTCCGAGTTCCAGGCGCTCCTGCCGATCCGGGGCAAGATCCTCAACGTCCAGAAGTCGTCCGTCACCGACATGCTCAAGAACGCCGAGTGCGGCGCGATCATCCAGGTCATAGGAGCGGGCTCCGGGCGCACCTTCGACATCGACGCGGCGCGCTACGGCAAGATCATCATGATGACCGACGCCGATGTGGACGGCTCCCACATCCGGACGCTGCTCCTGACGCTGTTCCACCGCTACATGCGGCCCATGGTCGAGGCGGGGCGGGTGTTCGCCGCTGTCCCGCCGCTGCACCGCATCGAGCTCGTCCAGCCCAAGAAGGGCCAGGACAAGTACGTGTACACGTACTCGGACCGTGAGCTGCGCGACAAGCTGATGGCGTTCCAGAGCAAGGGCGTCCGGTACAAGGACTCCATCCAGCGTTACAAGGGTCTCGGTGAGATGGACGCCGACCAGCTGGCCGAGACGACGATGGACCCGCGCCACCGCACCCTGCGGCGCATCAACCTCTCCGACCTGGACGCTGCCGAGCAGGTGTTCGATCTGCTCATGGGTAATGACGTGGCGCCGCGCAAGGAGTTCATCTCCAGCTCGGCGGCGACGCTGGACCGGTCCCGTATCGACGCGTAACCGGGGCGCTCTGTCCGGCCCTGGCCGGGTCCCGTACCCCCCGGCCGGGTCCCGGATCCACCCGGCCGGTTGCCGGGACATCCGGCCGGGGCCGTACAGGCCCGGCCGGGCAGGTCGGCGGAGGGTTCGTTCTCCACCCGCGGGTGGAGAACCCGGCTTCCGGAGATCCACCCATGATCCACCCCCGCTCCGATCTGCGGATCAGCCCGATTCCGTAGCGTCGAAGGCGTCGGCAGCGCTCGCTGCCGGCCTCCCCTTCCCGCTCACGGAGGCTGTGATGTCCGGGCTCGTCGACGCACTGTTGATCGCGGCCGTGGCCGCACTCGTGATCGTGCGGCAGTTCCGCGCAGGCCGCGTCGACACGGACCGGCGCTGGTGGCTCCTTCCGGGAATCCTGGCCGTCCTGGCGCTGCGCGAACCCGATCTGCTCGACGGTCGTCACCACGCCGAGGCGGCCCTGGTGCTCGGCGCCGAACTGATCGTCGCTCTGGCCATGGGAGCCGCCTGGGCCTGGACCACCCGCATCTGGGTGGAGCCGGACGGCGCGGTATGGAGCAAGGGCACCAGAGCGAGCGTGGCCGTATGGGGAGTCGGCATCGCTTTGAGAGCCGGCTTCTTCGGAGTCGGCGCACTGCTGGGCCTCCGCCAGGACAGTGCGGCCCTGCTGCTGGGGCTCGCAGTGACCTTGCTGGTCCGTTCCGGGATCCTTGTCCGGCGCGCGCAGTTCCTGGACCGGACGGTCGTGCACTCCGCGGCGTACGGTGACCAGGCGCCCCGGTCCCCGTGGAAGGAACGCGTGTGACGGAGAACGCCTGGACACGCTGGCCCTCACGGGAGGCTCTGGGCCCCAGAGGGATCTCGCGCCCCAGGCGGCTGCTGGCCTGGGCAGTAAGGCTGCTGGTCGGGGGCGCGCTCGGATGGAGCGCCTTCCACGACAGCCGCATCCAGGGGTGGGTCGCGGTCGCCGGGGTCGGCGGCGTTCTCGTGGCAGGCGGCCTGGCGTGGGCTCTCTTCCGGACCACGCTCGCACACCGGCTGTGGCCGTCCCTGGCGCTTCTCCTGATGCTGCTGGGACTGGCGGCCGGGGCCGAGGCCGCGGACTTCCGCTCCCCGGCCGCGGTCCTGTGGTGTGGCTGTGCCGTCGTGGCACTGGAGCGACTGCCTCTCGGGGCGGCGCTGCCGGTGGCTTCGGCCGGGTTCGCCGCCTTCGCCGTCGTCAACGACGATTCGCTGGCGACGTCGGCCGTCGCCAGCGCGGGCATGGCTCTCGCCGGATACGCCCTGCGTCTGGACGCCGAAGCCAGAGCCACCGCACAGCGACTGCTCACCCAGGAGCGGGCGGCGCGCGTGGCCGAGACCGAGTCGGCCGCTCTCGCCGAGCGGGCCCGCATCGCCCGGGAGATTCATGATGTCCTGGCCCACAGCCTCTCGGCGCAGCTCGTGCACCTGGAGGCGGCCCGGCTGCTGATCGAGCGGGGCGCGGACCGCGAGCAGATTCTCGGCCGCGTGGTCGCGGCACGGGAGATGGCCCGCGACGGTCTCGAGGAGACCAGGCAGTCGCTCTGCGCGCTGCGCGGCGAGCTGACACCGCTGGAGGACTTTCTGGCCGACCTCGTCCGCATGTCCGACGGCGCCGAGGTCAAGGTGGGAGGGGAACGCAGACCGCTGCCGGCCGAGGCCTCGCAGGCCGTGCGGCGGGTCGCTCAGGAAGCTTTGACGAACGCTCGTAAACACGCGCCGGGCGCCAAGGTCCGTGTACGGCTGGACTACGGCCGGCAGGAAGTGACCCTGGACGTGCGGGACTCGGGTGGTGCGCCGGGCGAACTGGCCGAGGCTGGAGGCGGGTACGGTCTGCTGGGTATGCGGGAGCGCGCCGAACTGCTGGGTGGGTCGCTCGTCGCCGGGGCGGACGAGGAAGGGTTCGTGGTGACGCTGAAGGTGCCGGTATGACGAAGGAGGCGGAGCGGAAGCCCGCCAGGGTCGTGGTCGCGGACGATCAGACGGTCGTCCGGGAAGGCATCGTCATGCTGCTCGGGCTGCTGCCGGGCGTCGAGGTCGTGGGCTCGGCCGGGGACGGGGAAGAGGCTGTGCGGCTCGTCGCCGAACTGGCTCCCGACGTCGTGCTGATGGACCTGCGCATGCCTCGCTGTGACGGAGTGGAAGCGACCCGGCGTATCCGATCCGGGCATCCCGGAACGCAGGTCGTGGTCCTCACGACCTACGCGGACGACGAATCCCTCTTCCCGGCGCTGAAGGCGGGCGCACGGGGGTATCTCACGAAGGACGCGGGCGGGGAGGAGATCGTACGGGCCGTGCACAGCGTGCTGTCCGGGGACGCGGGACTGTCGCCGAGTGTCCAGCGAAGGCTGCTTGAGCGCCTGTCGGCGCCGGAACCGGAGCCGGTCGCGCCCGCTGTCGTCCCCGACGGGCTCACATCCCGCGAGGCGGAGGTGCTCGTGCTGATCGCCGAGGGACTCAGCAACCAGGAGATCGCCCGCAGGCTGAGCGTGTCCACCGCGACGGTGAAGACCCACATCAACAACATGTTCTCCAAGACGGGGCTCAAGGACCGGGCCCAGGCGGTGCGTTACGCGTACGGGAAGGGGCTGGTCCGGCCGCCTGCGGGGTGAACGGCGGGTTGGTCACCTGATGGGGTGAAGTGTTCGGGGAACAATAGTCGGGGATCTTCCCGTTCTGTCCATCCTTGGGCATGCAGTCAAGCAACGGTCGTGCCCGCGCCGACGGGGACGGTTCCGAGAGCGGCGCCCCCACGCCACACGTGCACGAACCTCATCAAGGACAGGGCCAGGCGTACGCCGAGGCGCCAGGCGATGTGCGCTACGAGGACCCGTGGTACGACGCGCTCGCCTCGGGCTGGGGCGAGTCGGCCATCATGAGCACTCCCGCCGACGTCCCCGCGGCACGTCGGCGGAAGACCGGCACCGGTGCGGCGGCTCAGATCTATCTCGAGGTGCAGCACAGCGCGGCCTTTCAGGAGGTGCGCAGCCGGTACCGCCGATTCGTGGTGCCCGCCGCCGTCGGTTTCTTCATCTGGTACGTGGCCTACGTGGTGACCGCGACGACCGCGCCCGGACTCATGGCGCGGCCGGTGGCGGGCGCGGTGAACGTGGCCCTGCTCGCCGGGCTGGGGCAGTTCGTCAGCACGTTCCTGCTCACCTGGGCCTATGCCCGGCACGCACGGCTGCGCCGGGACCGCGCCGCGCTCGAACTGCGCTGGGACACGCAGGAATTGACTCGGGGAGCAGAAGGCGGTGCGTCGTGACCGGCAACCATCAGACGCTGGCGTTGTTGTTGTTCAGCGCCTTCGTCGCGGTCACGTTGGGGATCACGACCTGGGTGAGCCGCAACCGGCACGGTTCGGAGGAGGAGTTCTACGTCGGAGGCCGGCTGTTCTCCCCGATGGAGAATGGTTTTGCCATCGCGGGGGACTACATGTCGGCCGCCTCCTTCCTGGGTGTCACCGGACTCATCGCGCTGTTCGGGTACGACGGGTTGCTGTATGTGGTCGGCTTCCTCGTGGCCTGGCTGGTGGTGCTCTTCCTCGTGGCCGAACTGGTGCGCAACTGCGGACGGTTCACGCTTGCCGACGTGGTCGCCGCGCGGATGAGCGAGCGGCCGGTGCGGATCGCGGCGGGAACCTCCTCGGTCACCGTGTCCGTTCTCTACCTGGTGGCGCAGATGGTGGGCGCCGGCAGCCTGGTCGCGCTGCTCCTCGGGAACACCGGCGAGGCGGCCCAGTCCTGGGCCGTCATCGGCGTCGGCGCGCTGATGGTGATCTACGTGTCCTTCGGGGGGATGCGGGCGACCACATGGATCCAGATCGTCAAGGCGGTTCTGCTGCTGGCCGGCACCATCGCGCTCACCGTGCTCGTCCTGGTGCGCTTCCACGGTGACTTCGACCAGTTGCTGCGCACGGCGGCCGAGCGCAGCGGGCACGGCGACGCGTTCCTGGCGCCCGGACTGAAGTACGGCGGGGACTGGACCGCGCGCTTCGACTTCATGAGCCTGGGGCTCGCGCTGGTGTTGGGCACGGCGGGACTGCCCCACATCCTGTCCCGCTTCTACACGGTGCCGACCGCCCAGGCCGCCCGTCGTTCCGTCGTCTGGTCGATCGGGCTGATCGGCGGCTTCTACCTGATGACGATCGTCCTCGGCTTCGGGGCGGCCGCGATCGTCGGCCCGGAGGCGGTGCGCGGGTCGAACGCGGCCGGGAACACGGCGGTTCCTCTTCTGGCACTCGACCTCGGCGGCGGCGCCGACTCCACCGGTGGAGCGGTGCTGTTCGCGGTGGTGGGAGCCATCGCCTTCGCCACGATCCTGGCGGTCGTCGCCGGGATCACGCTCGCCTCCTCGGCCTCGGTGGCGCACGACCTGTATGCCTCCCTGCGCCGCCGGCAGGCGAAACCCCGCAGCGAGGTCGCGGTGGCGCGGGTGGCCGCCGTGGGGGTGGGTGTGGTCGCGATCGCACTCGGACTGCTGGCCCGCGATCTCAACGTCGCCTTCCTGGTCGGGCTCGCCTTCGCCGTCGCGGCGTCCGCGAACCTGCCCGTTCTGATGTACTCGCTGTTCTGGCGGGGGTTCACCACGCGGGGCGCCGTGTGGGCGGTGTACGGCGGGCTGGTGCCGGCCCTGGTGCTCGTCGTGTTGTCGCCGGTGGTGTCCGGCAGCCCCGACTCGCTCTTCCCCGGCGTGGACTTCCAGTACTTCCCGCTACAGAACCCCGGGCTGGTCTCGATTCCGCTGGGCTTCCTGGCGGGCTGGCTCGGTACGGTCACCTCGGCCGAGGTGGCGGACGAGGCCAAGCACGCGGAGACAGAGGTGCGGTCGCTGACCGGGGCGGGAGCCGCGTAGCGGGCGACTTCTCATCGCCGCCCGGCGTCGGGCCACCGGCCCACGGCTACGGCGCCACCCAGGCGTAGCGGTGCTCCGGGCGGCCCGTGTCGCCGTACTTGAGCGAGAGATGCAGGCGTCCGGCCTGTTCCAGGTGGCGGAGATAACGCTGGGCGGTGGAGCGACTCAGACCGGTCCGGGCGGCGACCTCGTGGGCCGACAGGGGCTGTTTCGCGCGGTGCAGAACGTCGCAGATCAGGTCCGTGGTCGGTTCCGAGTGGCCACTCGGCAGGCCGGGGGAGGACGGCGCGGGTCCGGTGCGCAGGGCGCCGAAGATCCGGTCGACCTGCTCCTGGCCGGCGATGCCGTGCCCACCGACCCGGTCCACCGTGCGGCGCAGGGCGGCGTACGAGTCGAGACGGGTGCGCAGGGCGGCGAAGGTGAACGGTTTGACCAGGTAGTGCAGGGCGCCCAGGCGCATCGCGGTCCGCACCGTCGTGACGTCACCGGCCGCCGTGATCATGATGACGTCGGTGCCATGGCCCTGTTCGCGCAGGTGGTGGATGAGTTGGAGACCGGTCTGGTCGGGCAGGTAGTGGTCGAGCAGCACCAGGTCGATGGGTCCGCGCTCGATGGCTCCCAGCGCCTGGGCGGCACTGTGCGCGCGGGCGGCCACCCGGAAGCCGGGAACCTTTCCCACGTACTTGGCGTTGATCTCGGCGACACGGAAGTCGTCGTCCACCACCAGGACGTCAATCATCGGGCCTCTCTCCGTCAAGGCCAGGCGGGCGGTGAGCCCGTGTTTCGGCTTCGCAGTTCTAGCGCGAGCAAAACGAGCACAACAGGCTACTGCAAGCAAAAGAAGCGCATGCGCCCACAAGGCTGATGCCGTCTCCCGGGTCGCCTCTACCGTCCCCGGCCATGAGCGCACACACCAGCCCCGCCATCGAGCTGCGGGGCGCGAGCAAGGTCTTCAGGACCCCCTCGGGGGCCCCGCACACCGCCGTGCGGGAACTCGACCTCACTGTCGGGCGTGGCGAGTTCGTGGCCGTCGTCGGCCCGACCGGCTGCGGCAAGTCGACCACGCTGACCCTGGTCAGCGGCCTGGAAGAGCCCACCCAGGGCGAGGTGATGGTCGCGGGGCGGCCCGTGCGTGGCGTCGGCGACAAGGTCGGCTTCGTGTTCCAGCAGGACGCCACCTTCCCCTGGCGCACGGTCCTGTCCAACGTCATGGCCGGCCCCCGCTTTCGCGGTGTGCCCAAGGCGGAGGCGAAGCGGAAGGCGCGCGAGTGGCTGGCCCGGGTCGGGCTCACCGCCTTCGAGGACCGCTACCCGCACCAGCTCTCCGGCGGGCAGCGCAAGCGCGTGGCCCTCGCCGCGACCTTTGTGAACGACCCCGAGATCCTCCTCATGGACGAGCCGTTCTCGGCACTCGACGTTCAGACCAGGGCCCTGATGTCGGACGAGCTTCTCGAGCTGTGGGAGGGCACGGGCACGTCCGTCGTCTTCGTCACCCACGACCTGGAGGAGTCCATCGCGCTCGCCGACAAGGTCGTCGTGATGACCGCCGGGCCCGCCACCGTGAAGCAGGTGTACGACATCGACCTGCCGAGGCCGCGCAAGGTCGAGCAGGTGCGTCTGGAGCCGCGGTTCATCGAGATCTACCGCGAGATCTGGGAGTCCCTCGGCGAAGAGGTCCGCATCACCCGCGAGAGAGGTGCCGCCCGTGTCGCCTGAGGTTCTCAGCACGCCCGTCGTCGACACGGCCAAGGCGCCCGACCGCGCACACTCCCGTGCGCGTGCCGCCCGCAGACGCAAGGCCGTCGTGACGGCGTCCCGTGTGCTGCTCCTGGTCGCCGTACTCGCCCTGTGGGAGGCACTCTCCCGGGCCGAGGTGATCGATCCCTTCAACTTCTCGATGCCCACGAAGATCTGGGACCAGATCCACACCTGGGTGACGCACGGAACCGCGCTCGGCTCTCTGGGCGAGCAGATCTGGTACACGCTCTACGAGGCGCTGCTCGGCTGGATCATCGGTGTGGTCGCCGGTGTCGTGTGCGGTATCGCACTGGGGCGGATCACCTTCCTCGCCGACATCCTTGGTCCGTACATCAAGGTGCTCAACTCCATACCCAGGATCGTGCTGGCGCCGATCTTCGTGATCTGGTTCGGCCTCGGCCCCGCCTCCAAGGTCGCCTCGGCCGTCGTCCTGGTGTTCTTCCCGGTCTTCTTCAACGCCTTCCAGGGCGCCCGCGAGGTGGACCGCAATCTCGTCGCCAACGCCCGCATCCTCGGCGCGAGCGACCGCAGGGTGACGCTCCAGGTGGTCGTCCCGTCCGCCACCTCCTGGATCTTCACCAGCCTCCACGTGAGCTTCGGCTTCGCTCTGATCGGCGCCATCGTCGGCGAGTACATCGGCGCGACGAAGGGCATCGGGCTGCTCGTCGCGCAGTCCCAGGGAACGTTCAACGCGGCGGGCGTGTACGCCGCGATGGTCATCCTCGCCGTCGTCGCACTGGTCGCGGAGGGGCTGCTGACCTTCGCCGAGCGGCGCATCTTCCGGTGGAAGCCCTCGGGCTCCGACAGCTGACCCCTCGTTGAACGATCCCCCGATGAGCCGTCCCCGCGAAAGGGCTCTCAGGGCCCCGTCGACCGTTCTCCCGCCTTCCGCTCGCTCTGTCCTCCGCATCGCCCTCTCACAAGGACGTGAACCCGCCATGCGCACAACCGTCAGATACACGGCCCTGGCCGCCGCCGGCCTGCTCGCCCTCTCCTCGCTCACCGCCTGTGCCGACGACGCGGCGAGCACCGCGTCCACGGGCTCCGGTGGCAAGGGGGACGGCAAGGGCACCAAGGTCAAGATCATGGTCGGTGGCCTGGACAAGGTCATCTACCTGCCCGCCATGCTCACCCAGCGCCTGGGCTACTTCGACGCCCAGGGGCTCGAGGTGGAGATGCTGAGCGAACCGGCCGGTGTCCAGGCCGAGACGGCACTCGTCTCCGGTCAGGTGCAGGGGGCCGTCGGCTTCTACGACCACACCCTCGACCTTCAGGTGAAGGGCAAGGAGGTGGAGTCCGTCGTGCAGTTCTCGCACGCGCCCGGTGAGGTGGAGATCGTCTCCACCGAGTCAGCGGACGACATCGCCTCGCCCAAGGACTTCAAAGGCAAGAAGCTCGGCGTCACGGGCCTCGGCTCTTCGACCGACTTCCTCACCAAATACCTCGCGGTCAAGAACGGCGTGAAGGTCAGCGAGTTCACCCCGGTCGCGGTGGGAGCGGGGCCGACCTTCATCGCCGCGCTCCAGCAGGGCGCCATCGACGGCGGTATGACGACCGACCCGACCGTGGCGACGATCCTGGACAAGAAGGCCGGCAAGGTCCTGCTGGACATGCGCACGCCCCAGGGCTCCGAGGACGCGCTCGGCGGGCCGTATCCCTCGTCAAGCCTGTACATGCAGACGGACTGGGTCAATGGTCACAAGGACACCGTCCAGAAGCTGGCCAATGCATTCGTCAAGACGCTCAAGTGGATGTCCACCCACAGCGCGGCCGAGATCGCGGAGAAGATGCCGACGGACTACTCGCAGGGGAACAAGCTGCTGTACGCGGTGGCCATCAAGAACACGCTGCCGATGTTCACCAAGGACGGCGTGATGCCCAAGAACGGCCCCGAGACGGTCGAGAAGGTCCTCAAGGCCTTCAATCCCAACATCCAGAACGCCGACGTGGACCTGAGCAAGACCTACACGACCGAGTTCGTCGAGAAGGCGGTGGGCTGACGGTCGAGCAGGCGGCGGGCCGGGACCCGTGTCCCAGAAGGGGCACGGTCCTTCCCCCGCCCCCGAGGACCGTGCCTTCAGGCGCGGGTCGCCCACACATAACGGTGTTCCGGGCGGCCCGCGTCGCCGTACTTCAGGGTCAGCCGGGCCCGCCCCGTGCGCTCCAGGAGCTTCAGGTAGCGCTGGGCGGTCTGGCGGCTCACCCCGGTCAGGTCGGCGATCTCCTGGGCCGACAGGGGCCCATCGGCGTTCATCAGGGACCGGCGTACGAGTTCCGCGGTGGTGGGGGAGTGTCCCTTGGGCAGGCCGGGCTCCGAGGAGGCGGAAAGCGCGCCGAAGATGCGGTCGACGTCGGCCTGCTCGGCCTCTCCGCCGCCGTCCAGCGTGCGGCGCAGCTCGGCGTACGCCTCCAGCTTGGCGCGCAGCCCCGCGAAGGCGAACGGTTTCACCAGGTACTGAAGGGCGCCCTGGCGCATCGCCGCCTGCACCGTCGTGACGTCCCGTGCGGCCGTCACCATGATCACGTCGGTCTGGTGACCGCGCCGGCGCATCTCCTGGACGACCTCGAGACCCGTCTCGTCGGGCAGGTAATGGTCCAGCAGGACGAGGTCCAGGTGGGGCAGCAACTCCAGCTGACGCAGTGCGTCGGCCGCGGTGTGGGCCTCGCCGGCGACGTGGAAGCCCGGCACCTTCTCGACGTAGGCGGCGTTGACCTGGGCGACCCTGGTGTCGTCGTCCACGACCAGGACCTCGATCATCGCGACTCCTCCTCGGCAGTGCTCTGCGCCGGTGCGGCGAGGGCGGGTTCCAGGTCGGGTTCGGTGAGCGCCTCGGGCAGGACAACGGTGAACTCGGCTCCTCCACCGGTCGCTTCGTCCACCGTGGCGTGGCCGCCCTGCCGCTCGGCGAGCCTGCGCACCAGGGAGAGCCCGATGCCGCGCTTGCCGTGCGCCGGCGGCTTCTTCGTGGACCAGCCCTCGGTGAAGATCAACTCGCGCTGCTCGGCCGGGATGCCAGGGCCCGTGTCCCGTACCCGCAGCACCGCGGTACGGCCCTCCGCGCGCAGTTCGACCTCCACGCGCGCGTGCGGCTTGCCCGCCACTGCGTCGAGCGCGTTGTCCACGAGGTTGCCGACGACGGTGACCAGTCCGCGCGGGTCGATCAGGCGGTCGGGCAGCCGGGTGAGGTCGGAGACCCACAGCGCGACACCGCGCTCGGCCGCGACGGTCGCCTTGCCGACCAGCAGGGCGGCGAGCAGCGGATCCTCGATCTTCTCGGTCACCTGCTCCGCCGTCGCCCGGTGATCGCCGACCACCTCCCCGACGAAATCCACCGCGTCGTCGTACATCTCCAGTTCGAGCAACCCCAGCAGCGTGTGCATCCGGTTGGCGTGCTCGTGGTCCTGGGCGCGCAGCGCGTCGATGAGGCCGTGCGTCGAATCGAGTTCGCGCCCGAGCTGCTCCAGCTCGGTGCGGTCGCGCAGGGTGGCCACGGCTCCGCCGTCGTCGGTGGGCATGCGGTTGACGACCAGGACGCGCTGTCCGCGGACGGCGATCAGGTCCGTGCCGGTCACCCGGCCCGCCAGGACGTCGGCCGTGCGTCCCCCGCCGAGCGCGTCGTCGGGAGAAGATCCGACCACCTCCTCCCCGATACCGAGGAGGCGCTGCGCCTCGTCGTTGAGCAGGCGGACGCGGCCGACGCGGTCCAGGGCGACGACGCCCTCCCGGATGCCGTGCAGCATCGCCTCCCGTTCGGCGAGCAGCGCCGAGATGTCCGAGAAGGCCAGGTCGCGGGTCTGTCGCTGGACCCGCCGGGAGATCAGCCAGGCGGCCAGGGCGCCCACGGCGAGGGCGCCGCCCGCGTAGGCGAAGAGCCCGGGGATCGCGTGGATCAGGCGGGCGCGCACGCTGTCGTACTCGATGCCGACCGAGACCGCGCCGATGATCCTGTCGTCACCGTCGCGCAGAGGCACCTTGCCGCGGGCCGAGCGGCCCAGGGTGCCGCTGTCGATCTCCATGACGTCCTCGCCCGCCAGGGCCTGGCTCGGGTCCGTCGACACATGGCCACCCACCTGCCGGGGGTCGGCGTGCGACCAGCGGGTGCCGTGGAGGTCCATCACCACGACGTACTCCGCGCCGCTGGCCCTGCGGATCCGCTCGGCCTCCCGCTGCACCGGCCCGTCGACCGACGGCCGCGTGCTCCGGAGATCCTCGGCGATCTGCGGCACGGCCGCGGTGGTCTGCGCGATGGCGAGGGCACGGCGCATCGCCTGGTCGTCCAGCTGATCGCTGAGCGGAGCGAGGAACAGCCCGGTCGCGAGCACCACGACTCCCGCGGCGATCGTCAACTGCATGAGCAGGACCTGCGAGAACATGCGTCGCGGCATTCCGAGGCGCAGGCGGCGGGCGGGGGGACTGGGGCTCATACCCAAGACGGTACGTGGGTGGACCGGCACAGCCGTAGGGGTGGGTGGTGTGGATCTCTTGATCGACTCAAGAGGAAACGATTCGGCCGTGGCCCGCGCGAGGGGCTGCCGGATCATCTACGGAAGTGCGTCACCCCACCAGGGCCGTTCCTGCCAGCTCGCGTACCGCCACCACGTCCATCCGCGCAGGTGAACCGAGGACCGAGGCGCCGCAGCTTTCCTGCCGGGGCGGCTGCGAAGCGGCCTGGGTGACGACGACCTGCCAGCGGCGCCCGTCCAGGTGCGCGACGGTCACCTCCCAGCGCGGTGCGCCGCCCGTGGTCCGGACGACGGTGAGCGCATCCGCCGCGTCCTCGCCGGTCGCCGAGCGCACCGCCAGCTCCGCCGCCTGGCCCGTCCGCTCCCAGGCCGAACGTCCGCGGCACCCCGCCATGACGATCCGCCCCTCCTGGACGCCGTGCAGGACCTCCTTGACGGTGTGGGCCTCCGCGCGACCGTACGCGTACCCGTACGGCAGGACGAGCAGGGTGGGGGAGAAGCGATGACCCCCCAGATGGGTGACCTCCCACGCGCCCCGTACCCCCGAGGCGGCGAGCTCCGCGGCCAGCGGACGGCCGAGGAGCGCGCAGCAGCGGTCACGCTTGCCGTTGGTGCAGACGAGGGCGAGCGGGTCGCCCGTGTGGGGCCCGCCGCGCAGTGCGGTGTCGAAGGTGCGGTGGTCGCCCCTGCCGAGTGCGTCGAAGTCGAGGTCCAGCAGGTGCCGCGGGTCGTGGGTGGTGGCGCTGCGCAGCCATACGTTTCCCGGCACGGTGTGGGCCGCGTACACCTGCCGCAGGGGTGGCGCGCCGAAGTCCGCGTGGCGCCCGGGACGGCGGATGAGCGCGATGCGCACGCCCGTGTCCCGCGCGGCGGCACCCAGGGCACGGCCCAGGGCCGGGTCCAGGTGGCTCGAGACCAGCGCTTCGGCACCCCAGGGGCCGGGCTGTTCCAGGAGGAGCCAGGTCGTTGCCGTGGCCGCGGTTCCGGAAATGGGCTCGTCGAGGTCCCGCGAGACGGTCGCGCACGTACTCACAGAGGTGAGCCTAACCTGACTTGTTGGAGCGCGACTCCGGCCGGGTCATGTGCTCGGCCGTGCGGGTACCGGGAACGCGTGCCGCGGGGGTCGGGATGCCCCGGCGTCGCCGCTGGGCGGAGCCGTACCGGTCGCGCGGGAGAGGCGGCACCCCGAGCGGTGACGCAGACCCGCGCGCGACGGCCTCCGCGGCTTCCTAGTGCGGCTTCGGCAGCGGCTGGGGTGGCTTCGGCCCCACGTAGTGTCCGCTCGGGCGCATCCGCAGAGGGCGTTCGCCGTACTCCTCCAGGGCATGGGCGATCCAGCCCGCCGTCCGGGCGACGGCGAAGATCGTCTCGCTGGCCGAGGACTCCATGCCGCTGGAGGCGGTCAGGACGGCGAGCGCCAGGTCCACGTTGGCGTGCAGTGGCGTGTGGCGGGCGGTCGTGGCCACGATGTCCCGGGCCGCGGCGAGCGCCGGCCCGGCAGCGGGGATCTCCTCCAGAAGAGCGAACAGGGCACGCGCGCGGGGGTCCTCGCCGGAGTAGAGCCGGTGCCCGAGGCCCGGGATGCGGCGGCCCGCGCGCAACTCCTCGGCGATCACCGGGGCCGCACTGCCGATGTCGAGCACGTCGAGCAGCAGGCGGTGGGCCAGCCCGCCGGCCGCGCCGTGCAGCGGTCCCTCGATGACTCCGAGGCCGGCGGAGACGGCCGCGTAGGCGTGCGCGCGGGCCGATGCGGCGACGCGCACCGCGAGCGTCGAGGCGGCCAGGTCGTGGTCGGCGAGCAGGCCGAGCGCCGTGTCGAGGACGCGCAGCTGCGCCTCCTCCGCGAGGCGTCCGCTGAGCCGGCCCCACAGGCGCCGGGCCAGCGGGCCTTCGTCACCGTGCAGGGGCTGTTTCGGGGGCAGCGCGGCGACGAGGGTGGGAATCAGGATGCGGGCGGTGCCGAGCACGGCGTCCTCGGTCAGGTCGAACCGCAACGGGTCCGCAGCCGCGGCGGCGACGGCGGCGACCCGCAACCGGTCGGTCGGACCCGTGTGCTCGGGCAGCGCCTCGACGACGAGGCGGGCGGCCTCGACGGACTCGTCGGGCGCGGTGAAGGTGACGCCGGGCCGCAACCGGCCGGTCCACAGCCACTCCGCGATCTCTTCGTAGGAGTGCCGGGAGGCCAGTTCGACCGCGTCGACGCCCCGGAAGTAGTAGTGGTCCTGGTCGATCAAGGTGACGCGGGTGCGCACGGACAGTTCCGCTCCGTAGCCCGGACTCCCGCTGCTGTCCCGCCTGTTGCGCCGTGCGAGCGCCTCGACCTCTCCGGCGTCGAAGGTGCTGCCCCGGCCCGCGGGCGTACGCCGGCTGCTCAGCTGGCCGCGACTGACGTACGCGTACACGGTCTCGGGTTTCACACCGAGCAGTTCGGCGGCCTCCTTGGTGCTCAGCCGTCGTTCGGGGTGGCCGGAGCCGGGTTCCTGATCGCGCATGGGGGTCACCGTATCCACAAGACGCATAGGTTGATTAAGTCAATATTGACAGGGGCTGAGTCAAGGATGGACAGTCGGATCAAGTTCAAGGAGGAATTCATGTCCGTCAATCCGTCAGCAGCCCCATCCGAAGACGTGCCGCGGGGACTCGCGGGCGTCGTCGTCGCCGACACGGAGGTCGGCGACGTCCGAGGACGTGAGGGCTTCTACCACTACCGCCAGTACTCCGCGGTGGACCTCGCGCGCACCCGCCGCTTCGAGGACGTCTGGCACCTCCTGGTCCACGGCGCGCTGCCGGACGCACGGCGGAGCGCGGCCTTCGCCGCCGAGACCGCCGCACTGCGGGGCCTGCCCGAGGAGGTGGCCGTCGCCTTGCCCGCACTGGCGGCGGCGGCCGGTGCGGACGCGAATCCGCTGGCCGGGATGCGGACGGCGTTGTCGCTGCTGGGCACGGCGAAGGGTTTCCGGCCGGTGTACGACGTCGACACGGACCGGCGCCGTGCGGACACGGTCGTCGCGGCCGCGGCCGTACCCACCCTGCTCACCGCGCTGTACCGGCTGGGACGCGGACTCGACCCCGTCGAGCCGCGCGAGGATCTGCCGTACGCGGCCAACTACCTCTACATGGTGACCGGCGTCGAGCCCGATCCGGAGCGGGCCCGCGCGATCGAGCAGTACCTGATCTCCACCATTGATCACGGCTTCAACGCATCGACCTTCACGGCGAGGGTCATCGCCTCGACCGGGGCGGACGTGGCAGCGTGCCTCGTGGGGGCGGTGGGGGCGCTGTCGGGGCCGCTGCACGGGGGCGCGCCCAGCCGGGCCCTGGACACCCTGGACGCGATCGGCACTGTGGACCGCATCGACCCCTGGATCCGCGAGCGTGTCCTCGCCGGTGAGCGCATCATGGGCTTCGGCCACGCCGTCTACCGGACGGAGGACCCGCGTTCACGCATGCTCCGCGGGATCGCCCGGCGATTCGGAGGCCCGCGGGTCGAGTTCGCCGTCGAGGTGGAGCGGTGCGTCGAGGCGATCCTCGCCGAACTGAAGCCCGGCCGTGAGCTGCACACGAACGTGGAGTTCTACGCGGGCGTGGTCATGGAGCTCTGCGGGCTGCCCCGCGAGATGTTCACCCCGACCTTCGCGGCGGCGCGGGTGGTGGGCTGGAGCGCCAACATCCTGGAGCAGGCGCAGGACTCGAAGATCATCCGCCCGGTCGCGCGGTATGTGGGGCCGGGTGCGCCGGTCGAGGTACCGGCGGTGGCCTGAAAGCGCCCTGACGGCACCCGTGTGCGAGGGGGGCCCGGCACATCCCGGCCGAGCCCCCCTCGCGAAGGAGCCTAAAGGTCCGGAATATCGGCCTTGGCGCGAATCAGAGTTTCGCGAGTGATGACGACAATTCTCTCGTGGTCACCGCGTGAGGCATCGGAGGGAAGATCCGGGTCCAGTGAATCCGTGGCATCCGTGCCGATCACGGCGAAATTACCATCGGCAAGTTCGAAAATATCGGGGCAATTCGCTCCGCTCACGCTTCCCCGAGCGCGCGGAGATGCACCGATCCGACGGATGATCTGACTCACTGTTGCTTCCTTGGGTCCGTTGATTTGCGCACGACGACTGCGCGGTGCAAGACGGGCCCTGTGGGGTCGCTCGTCATCCGGCGGCGTAGGCGACGATCTGTGGGGTCCTCTACGCGATCAAGCGCGAGTCAACTCCCTGACGCCCCGCCTAACTCCCCACTTGACCTTTTCGTAATGGGCCGAGGGTGTGATTCCGCAGGAGGGGGTGCGAGCTCCGGAGTGTGAGCCCTCGGCTGCCGCAGTGAGCCGAGGGCCGGTGGGAGTTCACTGGCTCGGCGGCTCGCCCACCACCCACCATTCGTCGGCGTCGGACTCCTCGAGTTGCGTCAGGAGTTCGTCCACCATACGGCCGAGTTCCGCTTCGTCAGAACCGTCGGCGATGGTCGCCCGCTGGTGTCTCGTCGCGTACCAGTACTCCCGTACCACGGGGTTCTGGAGAATGCCTCGAATGTATCCGAAGAACTCCTCACGGGAGATGTTGCCTATCCGGTAATAAAACAGCGCGTTCGTGTAGAGCGCGTTGGCGTAGAGGTACTGGCGCCGCTGCTTGGTGGACACGGGCGCCTCGAAGAGGTCCAGCACTTCCGCCAGTTCCGGGTCGTCGATGGCTTTGCTCAGCAATTCCCAGTGGAGGCGCTGCTGGTTGGCCAGATTGGTGTGCTGCTGGGAGTGGGCGGTCCGTTCCAGGTGTTCCAGCCGTACCCGCAGTGTTCCCAGCGCATGGCGCTGGGCCGCCATGGTGACGAGGGCGCCCGCGGCCATGCCGGCCGCCGCCGTGGCGACGGCACCGAGTCCGCGTACCCCAAACCTTTGTGTGGCCATGTCAAAAACCCCCGATCGAGCGGCCGTGCGCCGGTCGTCGGGGTGCGGGTGGACGTGACGGGGACCGGCGAGCGGTGGGCGGCGCTTGCCATCTCCCAGAGTGCCGAGCGGCTCTGATCGGCGGGGGAGGCGGAGGGGAGGCGCACGGAGGGAAGCGAGGGTCGCACGCCAGGGCGCCTTGCCCAACGTCTGCCCCGATCAGCCTGCTAACAATCGTTCACTTCGCGGTGATTACCACGGCTCGTATCCTGGGGCGGCATTCAATCCTCGTACGCGCGCCGGGGCCGCGCGCCGGTGCACGCGTAGGTTTCGGAAAGGTCGCACGTGTCGCAGAGCCGCAGTCCGCAGCAGATCCCGGTCGTCGTCCTCGCCGGATTCCTCGGTTCCGGCAAGACGACTCTGCTCAACCATCTCCTGCACCGCAGCGGAGGCAGCCGCATCGGGGCGATCGTGAACGACTTCGGCGCCATCGAGATCGACGCCATGGCCGTGGCCGGTGCGCTCGGCGACTCCACCGTCTCCCTCGGCAACGGCTGTCTGTGCTGCGCCGTCGACGCGGGCGAACTCGACGTGTACCTCGAACGGCTCGCCAGGCCCGCCGTCGGCATCGACGTCATCGTCATCGAGGCCAGCGGTCTCGCCGAGCCCGAGGAAATCGTGCGGATGGTGCTGGCCAGTGAGCATCCCGGCATCGTCTACGGCGGGCTCGTCGAGGTCGTCGACGCCGCGGAGTTCGACGAGACCCGGGCCAAGCACCCCGGGATCGACCGGCACCTCGTCCTCGCCGACCTCGTCGTGGTGAACAAGCTCGACCGCGCGCCCGACGCCGAGCGGGTCCTCGGCCTCGTCCGCTCCCTCACCGACCGGGCCGCCGTCGTCCCCGCCACCTATGGCCGTATCGACCCGGAGTTCCTCTTCGACTGCCGGCCGGCCGAGGAGCGTGTCGGGCAGCTCTCCTTCGACGACCTGCACGACCGCTCGGGGGGTGATCACGCGGACCACCTCCACAGCTCCTACGACAGCCTCTCCTTCACCTCCGAAGTGCCGCTCGGCCCCCGGGCTCTGATGGAGTTCCTCGACAGCCGGCCCGAGGGGCTGTACCGGATCAAGGGGTATGTCGACTTCGGCCCGCACGACCCTGCCAACCGGTACGCCGTGCACGCCGTCGGACGCTTTCTGCGCTTCTACCCGGAGCCCTGGCCGGCCGCCGCCGCCCGTCGGACCCAGCTCGTCCTCATCGGCTCCGGCATCGACACCGTCGCCCTCGGCAAGGAACTCGAGGCGTGCGAGGACGACGCCCCATACGCCGACGAGCACGGCATGTGGGGCGTCCTGCGCTACGTGCAGACCCCCGACGACGAGGCCTTCGGGGACGCCGAGGCCTAGACCGGCCCCGCCACCACCGAGACGGTCTTCGTCAGCGACACGCCCGAGCCGTCCCGCCTCGGGTCCATCTCCGGCAGCTCGGCCGGCAGGCCGTTCTTCTGCGCCGCCTTGGCGGGGACGGGCCCCGCCCAGGCCAGGGACAGGCAGTCCTCACCCTTCAGGAACCGCTGACAGCGCACACCGCCCGTGGCACGGCCCTTGCGCGGGTACTGGTCGAACGGCGTGAGCTTGGCGGTCGTCTGGACGGAGTCGTCCAGGGTTCCGCGCGAGCCCGCGATCGTGAAGACCACCGCGTCCACCGCGGGGTCCACGGCCGTGAACGAGATCACCTTCGCGCCCTCGGTCAGCTTGATGCCCGCCATGCCGCCCGCCGCGCGGCCCTGCGGACGCACCTGCGAGGCCTGGTAGCGCAGCAGCTGGGCGTCGTCGGCGATGAAGACCAGATCCTCCTCGCCGGTGCGCAGCTCGACGGCGCCGACGATCCGGTCGCCGTCCCGGAGGGTGATGACCTCCAGCTCGTCCTTGTTGGTCGGGTAGTCGGGCACGACCCGCTTGACGACGCCCTGTGCCGTGCCGATGGCCAGGCCCGGGGACGACTCGTCGAGCGTGGTCAGGCAGACCACCGTCTCGTCACCCTCCAGAGAGACGAACTCCGCCAGCGGGGCGCCGCCCGAGAGGTTCGGCGCCGAGGCCGTGTCCGGGAGCTGCGGCAGGTCGACGACGTTGATCCGCAGCAGACGGCCCGAGGAGGTGACCGCACCGATCTCCCCGCGCGCGGTCGCCGACACCGCCGAGACGATCACATCGTGCTTGGTCCGCTTGCCGTCCCCGTCCCCGTCCTCGGCGTCCTCGGCGTTCTCCGTGAAGGGCTCGCCGTTGGCCGTGCGGGCCAGCAGGCCCGTGGAGGACAGCAGGACACGGCACGGGTCGTCCGCGACCTGGAGAGGCACGGCGGTGGCCGTGGTACCCGACGACTCCAGCAGGACCGTACGGCGCTCGGTGCCGAACCTCTTCGCCACCGAGGCCAGTTCCGCCGAGACCAGCTTGCGCAGCTCGGCGTCCGAGTCCAGGATCCGGGTCAGCTCGGCGATCTCCTCGTTGAGCTTCTCCTTCTCCGCCTCCAGCTCGATGCGGTCGAACCTGGTGAGCCGGCGCAGCGGGGTGTCGAGGATGTACTGGGTCTGGATCTCCGACAGCGAGAAGCGCTCCATCAGGCGCTGCTTCGCCTCCGCGCTGTTGTCGCTGGAGCGGATCAGCCGGATGACCTCGTCGATGTCGACGAGCGCCGTCAGCAGGCCCTCCACCAGGTGCAGCCGGTCACGGCGCTTGCTGCGGCGGAACTCGCTGCGACGGCGCACCACGGTGAAGCGGTGGTCGAGGTAGACCTCCAGGAGCTCCTTGAGGCCCAGCGTGAGCGGCTGGCCGTCGACCAGTGCCACGTTGTTGATGCCGAAGGACTCCTCCATCGGCGTCAGCTTGTACAGCTGCTCCAGGACCGCCTCCGGCACGAAGCCGTTCTTGATCTCGATGACCAGACGCAGGCCGTGCGCGCGGTCCGTGAGGTCCTTGACGTCGGCGATGCCCTGGATCTTCTTCGAGCCGACCAGGTCCTTGATCTTGGCGATGACCTTCTCGGGTCCGACGGTGAAGGGCAGTTCGGTGATGACCAGGCCCTTGCGGCGGGCCGTGACGGTCTCCACCGCGACGGTGGCACGGATCTTGAACGTGCCGCGGCCGTTCTCGTAGGCGTCCCGGATGCCGGAGAGGCCGACGATCCGGCCGCCGGTGGGCAGGTCGGGGCCCGGAACGTACTTCATCAGGGCGTCCAGATCCGCGCCGGGGTAGCGGATCAGATGGCGGGCGGCCGCGATGACCTCGCCCAGGTTGTGCGGCGGCATGTTCGTGGCCATGCCGACCGCGATCCCGGACGCGCCGTTGACCAGCAGGTTCGGGAAGGCGGCGGGCAGTGCCACCGGCTCCTGCTCCTGGCCGTCGTAGTTGGGCGAGAAGTCGACCGTGTCCTCGTCGATCGACTCCGTCATCAGGCTCGTCGCCTGGGCCTGGCGGCACTCGGTGTACCGCATCGCGGCCGGCGGGTCGTCGTTGCCCAGCGAGCCGAAGTTGCCGTGGCCGTCGATCAGCGGCACGCGCATCGAGAAGGGCTGGGCCATCCGCACCAGCGCGTCGTAGATCGACGCGTCACCGTGCGGGTGCAGCTTGCCCATGACCTCGCCGACGACCCGGGCGCACTTCACATAGCCGCGCTCGGGGCGCAGGCCCATCTCGTTCATCTGATAGACGATGCGGCGGTGGACCGGCTTGAGGCCGTCACGGGCGTCCGGCAGGGCGCGGGAGTAGATGACCGAGTACGCGTACTCGAGGAAGGAGCCCTGCATCTCGTCGACGACGTCGATGTCGAGGATCCGCTCCTCGTACGAGTCGTCGGGCGGCGGGGTCTTCGTGCTGCGGCGGGCCATCGCTGCCGGCTCCTTGCTGGGGCGTGATACGGGATCTGACGCGGACCATTGTGGACCGTGGCACTGACAGCGCGGGCGAGGACCCGGCGTCGGCCGTCCGGCCCGAACGCAGGGGCATCTCCTCCACGGCTGTCCGCAGGCTACGCGATCTCGCTCTCGGCGTATGTCGTCCGGGAACTTCGCGGACCGTCCGCACGCTTGCATACAGTGGCAGGACCGGCAGGAAAACCGCGGTTTCGACGACCGCGTCCGCGATCGGAAGGGACGTACATGCCCATGGGTCACACGGCCACAGCCCAGGCAGGCTCCGGGGGCCTGACAGCGACCGAGCACCGTCTGGCCAACGGCCTGCGCGTGGTGCTCTCGGAGGACCACCTGACCCCGGTCGCGGCGGTGTGCCTCTGGTACGACGTCGGTTCGCGCCACGAAGTCAAGGGGCGTACGGGTCTTGCTCACCTTTTCGAGCACCTGATGTTCCAGGGCTCCGGGCAGGTCAAGGGCAACGGCCACTTCGAGCTGGTCCAGGGGGCCGGTGGTTCGCTCAACGGAACCACGAGCTTCGAGCGCACGAACTACTTCGAGACCATGCCCACCCACCAGCTGGAGCTCGCCCTCTGGCTGGAGGCCGACCGCATGGGCTCGCTGCTCACCGCGCTGGACGACGAGTCGATGGAGAACCAGCGCGACGTCGTCAAGAACGAGCGCCGCCAGCGCTACGACAACGTCCCCTACGGCACGGCCTTCGAGAAGCTGACCGCTCTCGCCTACCCGGACGGCCACCCGTACCACCACACGCCGATCGGCTCGATGGCCGACCTGGACGCGGCGACCCTGGAGGACGCGCGCGCGTTCTTCCGCACGTACTACGCGCCCAACAACGCGGTCCTCTCCGTGGTCGGTGACATCGACCCGGAGCAGACCCTCGCCTGGGTCGAGAAGTACTTCGGCTCCATCCCCGGCCACGACGGCAAGCCCGCCCCCCGTGACGGCGGACTGCCCGACGTCATCGGCGAACAGCTGCGCGAGATCGTCGAGGAGGAGGTACCGGCCCGTGCGCTGATGGCCGCCTACCGGCTGCCCGAGGACGGCACGCGCGCGTGCGACGCCGTCGACCTGGCGCTCACCGTCCTCGGCGGCGGCGAGTCCTCCCGCCTGTACAACCGGCTCGTGCGCCGCGACCGTACGGCCGTCGCGGCCGGCTTCGGCCTGCTGCGGCTCGCCGGAGCGCCCTCCCTGGGCTGGCTGGACGTGAAGACGTCCGGTGACGTCGAGGTGCCCGTCATCGAGGCCGCCATCGACGAGGAACTCGCCCGGTTCGCCGAGGAGGGGCCCACGGCGGAGGAAATGGAGCGGGCTCAGGCGCAGTTGGAGCGCGAGTGGCTCGACCGGCTCGGCACGGTCGCCGGCCGCGCCGACGAACTGTGCCGGTTCGCCGTCCTGTTCGGCGACCCGCAGCTCGCCCTCACCGCCGTCCAGCGCGTGCTGGACGTGACGCCCGAGGAGGTGCAGGAGATCGCCAAGGCCCGCCTGCGCCCCGACAACCGCGCGGTGCTCGTCTACGAGCCGACCGCCGCCGAAGCCCCCGCCGACCAGGACGAGAACGAGGAGGCGGCCCGGTGACCGAGCTCGCCACGATGGACTTCCACCCCCAGCCCCGGGCGGGCGAGGCCAAGCCGTGGGCGTTCCCGGCGCCCGAGCGCACCGCGCTGGCCAACGGCCTGACCGTGCTGCACTGCCACCGTCCCGGCCAGCAGGTCGTCGCCGTCGAGATCCTCCTCGACGCACCTCTGGACGCCGAACCGGCCAACCTCGACGGCGTCGCCACGATCATGGCGCGGGCCTTCTCGGAGGGAACCGACAAGCACTCCGCAGAGGACTTCGCCGCCGAACTGGAGCGCTGCGGCGCCACCCTGGACGCGCACGCCGATCACCCCGGCGTCCGGCTGAGCCTCGAAGTGCCGGCCTCGCGCCTGTCCAAGGGCCTCGGCCTGCTGGCCGACGCGCTCAGGGCCCCCGCGTTCGCCGACAGCGAGATCGAGCGCCTGGTCCGCAACCGGCTGGACGAGATCCCGCACGAGCTGGCCAACCCCTCCCGGCGCGCCGCCAAGGAGCTCTCCAAGGAGCTCTTCCCGGCCACCGCGCGGATGTCGCGCCCCCGTCAGGGCACCGCGGAGACGGTCGAGAAGATCGACTCCGCGGCCGTACGCGCCTTCTACGAGAAGCACGTCCGCCCCGCCACGGCCACCGCCGTGGTCGTCGGCGACCTCACCGGCGTCGACCTGGAGGCGCTCCTCGGCGACACCCTGGGCGCCTGGACGGGCTCCTCGGCCCAGCCGCGGCCCGTGCCGCCGGTGACCGCCGACGACACCGGCCGGGTCGTCATCGTGGACCGTCCCGGCGCCGTCCAGACGCAGTTGCTGATCGGCCGCATCGGCGCCGACCGGCACGACCGCGTGTGGCCCGCGCAGGTGCTCGGCACGTACTGCCTCGGCGGCACCCTCACCTCCCGGCTGGACCGTGTCCTGCGGGAGGAGAAGGGCTACACCTACGGTGTCCGCGCGTTCGGGCAGGTCCTGCGGTCCGCCCCGGACGGCTCGGGCGCCGCGATGCTCGCCATCAGCGGCTCCGTCGACACCCCGAACACCGGTCCCGCCCTGGACGACCTGTGGAAGGTGCTGCGCACCCTCGCGGCGGAGGGGCTGACCGACGCCGAGCGTGACGTCGCCGTGCAGAACCTGGTCGGTGTGGCGCCGCTGAAGTTCGAGACCGCCGCGGCCGTCGCCGGCACGCTGGCCGACCAGGTCGAGCAGCACCTGCCCGACGACTTCCAGGCCACGCTGTACCAGCAGCTGGCCGCGACCGGCACGGTGGAGGCCACCGCGGCGGCCGTCAACGCCTTCCCGGTGGACCGCCTGGTGACCGTTCTCGTCGGGGACGCCGCCCAGATCAAGGAACCGGTCGAAGCCCTCGGCATCGGCGAGGTGAAGGTCGTGTCCGCCGAGTAGGTCCCGGCAACGGCGCACGCGTGCGGGGGCCCTGGTCGACGAAAGCGTCACCAGGGCCTCCGTATGTCCGAATTGATGCGGAGGTTGCCCGTCTGCCCTGTGGGATGCGCTACAAAACCCGGGATTCGTTTGAGGATTGAAACCCGCGCCGCTTAGCGTCATCCGGGCTGTTCGTCAGGCAGTGCGCCGCAGCCGCGGCACCGGACAGTCATCGCCGAGTCCCCGTACGGCGCGAGCCAGGGGAGCCGGGGACCCACTTGTGAAGTCCCTGGGGTGAATCGGACGCCCGCGCGTGAACGCGAGGGGGTCCGTAGGAGACCTTCCTGCTCCGAACCCGTCAGCTAACCCGGTAGGCGAGAGGGAAGGAAAGGACACCCACGACTTCATGGCGTTCACCTGCGCGCCCGGTAAGCACCGTCGGCCCAGCCGGATGCAGCGGACCACCGCTCGCGCGGCGGGCGTCGCGGCGCTCACCACCACCGGTGTGATGGCCACCGTCGCCTCCACTCCGGCTCTCGCCGCCGAACCCAGCCCCGAGCAGACCGGGCTGATCCCCGTCGTCACCGCCTCCGCGGCCGTCGCCGAGCAGGTCGACGACCAGGTCGCCGTGCAGAAGCACGCGGCCTTCGAGGAGGCCGCCCGTCAGGCCGCGGCCAAGAAGGCCGTCGAGGAGCGCGAGGCACGCGTGCGTGCCGCCCGTGAGGCCGAGCGCAAGCGCCTCAACACCTTCGTGCTGCCGATCACCGGTTCCTACGTCTCCACCGGCTACCAGGCCAGCAGCTCCCTGTGGTCCTCCGGCAGCCACACCGGCATCGACTTCCACGCGGCCAGCGGCACCACGGTGCACGCGGTCGGGCTGGGCACCGTCGTCGAGGCCGGCTGGGGCGGGTCGTACGGCAACCAGGTCGTCATCAAGATGAACGACGGGACGTACACCCAGTACGGTCACCTGTCGTCCATCGAGGTGTCGGTGGGCCAGCAGGTCGCCCCGGGGCAGCGGATCGCCCTGTCCGGCGCCACCGGCAACGTCACCGGCGCGCATCTGCACTTCGAGGCCCGCACCACCGCGGAGTACGGCTCGGACATCGATCCGGTCGCCTACCTCCGCAACCACGGCGTGAACGTCTGACGACCCCACGGCGACGGATCGTCTTGCCCCGGCCCTTCCGGCCGGGGCTTTCGCCGTTTTCGGGGCCTCGCTGTCCAAAAAATATCCCCGGATTCCGGCCCGCCATCGGAAATTCCCGCTCATTGCAATAGAGTCACGGAACACACGTCAATCGTCGACGTTTCACGGGGATTAAGGCGGAGGTCCGTCATGCGTATTCCGGCGCACTCGGTGTGCACGGCCATTCGGGACGACATCGTCGCGGGTGTCTACGAGCGCGGCAGCCGCCTCACGGAGGAACTCCTCGCCCGCCGCTACGGCGTTTCCCGCGTCCCCGTCCGAGAGGCGCTGCGCACCCTGGAGGCCGAGGGCTTCGTCGTCACCCGGCGGCACGCGGGCGCGTGCGTCGCGGAACCGACCGAGCAGGAGGCCGCGGACCTGCTGGAGATGCGGATGCTCCTGGAGCCGCTCGGCGCCTCCCGCGCCGCCCAGCGGCGCACCGAGGCCCATCTGAAGGTGCTGCGCGGTCTCGTCCGACTGGGCCAGGAGCGGGCCAGGCGGGGCAACAGCGAGGATCTGCGCTCGCTGGGGGGCTGGTTCCACGAGACGCTCGCCCAGTCCTGCGGAAGCCACGCCCTCACGTCGATGCTCACCCAGCTGCGCCACAAGATCGCCTGGATGTACGCGGTCGAGGCCCCGGCCGACCCCGTGGAGTCCTGGGCGGAGCACGGCGCGATCGTGGACGCGGTGGCGCGCGGCGACGGCGAGCGCGCGCGGACGATAACGGCGCTGCACACCGAGCGCGCGACGGCCGCGCACCGGCTGCGCTTTTCCGGCGGTTCCGAGCGGACCGACCGTGTGAGGAGTTCGCAACCTCCCGTAAACATGACGGGTCTGCGGCATTAACACGAGGGCCGTATACAAAGAGGGGGTAATTCGCGGGGGATTATTTCTGCTGCCCGTGAACGGGAAATGCGAAGGGCTCGCCCGATAATTCGGACGAGCCCTTCAATGTCAGCGGTGCGGCACCTTCGAGGCGACGAACACCGCTACCGTCGATCGAGCGATCCCCGTGATGCGCGACCACATCCGCGAGAGCGGTGCCGGTTCGGACGCGCAAAGGGGGCCGTGTGCTCAGACGGTCTCGGGAAGCTCCTCGAGACCCTCGGCGACCAGCTTCGCCAGACGGTCGAGGGCGGCGTCCGCGCCGTCGGCCTCGGAGGCGAGGACGATCTCCTCGCCGCCCTGGGCGCCCAGGCCGAGAACGGCCAGCATGGAGGCCGCGTTGACGGGGTTGCCGTCGGCCTTGGCGATCGTCACCGGGATACCTGCGGCCGTGGCGGCCCGGACGAAGATGGAAGCGGGGCGGGCGTGAAGGCCCTCGGCCCAGCCGACGTTGACGCGGCGCTCAGCCATGTGATGCTGCCCTTCAGTGTTCAGGTTGTCTAGACCAGTGTTCCACACGTGAAGCGTGTGAGGGAGGGGTCACGTGTCCCTCCCGACGTGGTGGTCGGATCGCGGCCTCGATCCGACGTGCGTCCCCCACAGACAGACTGCCTCGCGCCGTTGTCGTACGCGAGCCGTACTCTGGGCCCCATGCAGAGCGCGTCGGACCGGCACGAGTACCCCGCCCACTGGGAGGCCGACGTGGTGCTGCGCGACGGCGGCACCGCGCGCATCCGCCCCATCACCGTCGATGACGCCGAGCGCCTGGTCAGCTTCTACGAGCAGGTTTCGGACGAGTCGAAGTACTACCGCTTCTTCGCGCCCTACCCGCGCCTGTCCGACAAGGACGTCCACCGCTTCACGCACCACGACTTTGTGGACCGGGTGGGACTCGCGGCCACGGTCGGCGGCGAGTTCATCGCCACCGTACGCTATGACCGCATTGGTGCCGACGGCATGGCCGCCTCGGCGCCGGCCGACGAGGCCGAGGTCGCCTTCCTGGTCCAGGACGCCCACCAGGGCAGGGGTGTCGCCTCCGCGCTGCTGGAACACATCGCGGCCGTGGCGCGCGAACGGGACATCCGCCGTTTCGCGGCCGAGGTGCTCCCCGCCAACACCAAGATGATCAAGGTGTTCACGGACGCCGGTTACACCCAGAAGCGCAGCTTCGAGGACGGCGTCGTACACCTGGAGTTCGGCCTCGAACCCACCGAACGCTCCCTCGCCGTGCAGCGCGCGCGGGAACAGCGCGCCGAGGCGCACTCCGTGGGTCGGCTGCTGGCGCCCGGCTCCGTGGCCGTCGTCGGCGCCGGCCGCACCCCCGGCGGTGTAGGCCGAAGCGTCCTCGGCAACCTCCGCGAGGCGGGCTTCACCGGACGGCTGTACGCGGTGAACAAGGCCTTTCCCGAGGACCTGAAGGAGCTGGACGGGGTACCCGCCCACCGCTCGGTGCGCGACATAGCGGCGCCCGTCGACCTCGCGGTCGTCGCCGTCCCGGCGGAGCAGGTCCCCGAGGCCGTCGCCGAGTGCGGCGAGCACGGCGTGCAGGGGCTCGTGGTCATCTCCGCCGGTTATGCGGAGAGCGGCCCCGACGGGCGGGAGCGCCAGCGTGAACTCGTCCGCCACGCGCGCGCGTACGGCATGCGGATCATCGGCCCCAACGCCTTCGGCGTCATCAACACCTCCCCGGAGGTGCGGCTGAACGCCTCGCTGGCCCCGGAGATGCCGAGGCCCGGCCGGATCGGTCTGTTCGCGCAGTCCGGCGCCATCGGCATCGCCCTGCTGTCCCGCCTCCACCGGCGTGGCGGAGGCGTCACCGGCGTCACAGGCGTGTCCACCTTCGTCTCCTCCGGCAACCGCGCGGACGTCTCGGGCAACGACGTCCTGCAGTACTGGTACGACGACCCCGACACCGACGTCGCCCTCATGTACCTGGAGTCGATCGGCAACCCGCGCAAGTTCACCCGCCTGGCGCGGCGCACGGCCGCCGCCAAGCCCCTGGTCGTCGTCCAGGGCGCCGGTTCCGCCCCGCAGGGGCACGCCGTACGGGCGACCCGGCTGCCGCACGCGACCGTGTCGGCGCTGTTGCGGCAGGCCGGCGTGATCCGGGTGGACACCATCACCGAACTGGTCGACGCGGGCCTGCTGCTCGCCCGTCAGCCGCTGCCGACGGGCCCGCGGGTGGCGATCCTCGGCAACTCCGAGTCGCTCGGCCTGCTGACGTACGACGCCTGTCTCTCGGAAGGGCTGCGCCCGATGCCGCCGCTGGACCTGACGACCGAGGCGTCGGCCCAGGACTTCCACGCGGCGCTGGCCCGGGCGCTGGCCGACGAGACGTGCGACGCGGTGGTCGTGACGGCGATCCCGGCGATCGGTGAGGGGTCGCCCGGAGACGCGGAACTCGCGGAGGCCCTGCGGTCGGCCGCGGCGGCCGCTCCGGCCAAACCCGTGCTCGTCGTGCACGTGGAACTCGGCGGTCTCGCCACGGCGCTGTCCGCGGCGACGAGCACCGCGCCGCGCGCGGAAGCGGCCCCCCGCGCGCGTGCCGACGCCGCCGACGCCGGGCGGCCGGTGCCCACCGCCGTCGAGCCGGCCGAGGGCACGCATCTCATCCCCGCCTACCCCGCCGCCGAACGCGCCGTCCGCGCGCTCGCGGAGGCGGTCAAGTACGCCCAGTGGCGGCGCGAGGCGGCCGACGCCGGCAAGGTGCCCGAGTACGACGACATCGACGAGAAGGGCGCCGCCGAGCTGATCGGCGGGCTCCTCGCGCGCGGGCAGGGCCTGACCCTCGGCACCGACGAGACGTGCGCGCTGCTCGGCCGCTACGGCATCCGCACCCGCCGGGCCATCGCGGCCCCCACCCCGGACGAGGCCGCGCGGGCCGCGGACGCCCTCGGCTACCCCGTCGCCCTCAAGGCCACCGCGCCGCACCTGCGCCATCGCGCCGACCTGGGCGGCGTACGGCTCGATGTGGCCGACGAGGAGCAACTGCGCCGTTCATACGCCGAGTTGACCGAGCTCTTCGGCAAGCCGGAGGAGATCCGCCCGGTCGTCCAGGCGATGGCGCCGCGCGGCGTCGACACGGTCGTCCGCGCGGTCATCGACCCGGCGGCCGGAGCCGTGCTGTCCTTCGGGCTCGCCGGAGCCGCCTCCCAGCTGCTCGGGGACATGGCGCACCGGCTCGTTCCGGTAACCGACCGCGACGCGACCTCGCTGATCCGGTCCATCCGGACCGCCCCGCTCCTCTTCGGCTGGCGCGGCTCGACGCCGGTCGACACCGCCGCCCTGGAGGAGCTGCTGCTGCGGGTTTCCCGGCTGGTCGACGACCACCCCGAGGTCGTCGCGGTCACCCTGGAGCCGGTCGTCGTCGCCCCGCACGGCCTGAGCGTGCTCGGCGCCTCCGTACGCCTCTCGCCGCCGCCGGCGCGCGACGACCTCGGACCGAGGACGCTGCCGACCTACTGACTGCCGACCTACCGACTGCGGATCTGCCGGCGGCCGGCCGGCTGAGCGGTCCGTCCGGGAACACGGTGCGGCACGCGCGCGAGGACACGCAGCCCGGGCGGCGGCCCGCCCCGTGGCGCGGTCCCCGGAGCGTCGGCGGGGCGCCGACGGCGCACAGCCCGGCCCGCGCCGACGTACCGAAGCGCTCCTGAGCGGTGCCTCGCAGTCAGTGGGTCCCCGTAGGATGGAGGGCATGGCCAAGACCAGTACGACGACCCAGGGGCTGCGCGCGGCGATCGAGCGCAGCGGCTACTACCCGGCCCTCGTGGCCGAGGCGGTGGAGGCCGCTGTGGGCGGCGAGCCGATCCGGTCGTTCCTGGTCCACCAGGAGACCACGTTCGACCAGAACGAGGTGCGCCGGCACGTGACCGTGCTGGTGCTCACCGGCAACCGCTTCATCGTCAGCCACACCGACGAGCAGGCAGCCGACACCACCTCCCCGACGCCGTACGCCACGACGTCCACGGAATCCGTGAAGATCGGCCGGATCTCGTCCGTCGTCCTCAGTCGGGTGGTCGCCAACCCCGAGTCGTACACGCCGGGCACTCTGCCGCGCGAGGTCGTGCTGACCATCGGCTGGGGCGCCGTCTCCCGTATCGACCTGGAGCCTGCCGCCTGCGGCGACCCCAACTGCGACGCCGACCACGGCTACACCGGCAGCTCGACGGCGGACGACCTCAGCCTGCGGGTGAGCGAGGCCGGTGACGGCCCGGAGACGGTCCGCCAGGCCCTGGTCTTCGCGCAGGCGCTCTCCGAGGCGACAGTGGACGTACCCCGCTGATGTCCCACCCGCATCCCCCCGCCGCCCATGACCGAGGGCGCCCCGCGGACGCCCCTTACGGCTCCGCCTCCTGGGACTTCCCCGAACCGCTCGCCGTCGGCTCCGCCCCCGTCCCCGAGTACGGCTCCGGATCCCTCGCCGACCTGCTGCCCACGCTGGCGGCGGGCATGGGCGTACCCGGTACGACCGCGGCGATCCCGGAGCTCACGCCGGCCGACCGCAACTGCGTCTTCCTGATCGACGGCCTCGGCTGGGAGCAGGTCAAGGCCCACCCCGACGAGGCGCCCTACCTCCACGCGCTGCTCGGCAGCTCGCGCGGCGGCACCGGACGTCCGCTCACCGCCGGCTATCCGGCGACCACGGCGACCTCCCTCGCCTCCGTCGGCACCGGCCTTCCCCCGGGCGCGCACGGCCTGCCCGGCTACACCGTGCGCAACCCGGCGACCGGCGCCCTGATGAACCAGCTCCGCTGGCAGCCATGGACGGCCCCGGGCGCCTGGCAGCCGTACCCCACCGTCTTCCAGCTCGCCCACGAGGCGGGCGTGCACGCCGCGCAGGTGTCGTCCCCCACGTTCCAGAACACCCCGTTGACCAAGGTCGCGCTCAGCGGCGGAACGTTTCACGGGCGGCTGACCGGCGAGGAGCGCATGGACTTCGCCGCCGAGCAACTGGCCGCCGGCGACCGTTCCCTCGTCTACACGTACTACGCGGAACTGGACGGCGCCGGGCATCGCTACGGCGTCGCCTCCGACACCTGGCGCGGCCAGCTCATGTACGTCGACCGGCTCGTCCAGCGCCTCGCCGAGCAGCTCCCCCCGCGCAGCGCGCTCTACGTCACCGCGGACCACGGCATGGTCGACGTGCCCTTCGACGAGGAGCACCGCATCGACTTCGACGCGGACTGGGAGCTGCGTGCCGGGGTCGCCCTGCTGGGCGGCGAGGGCCGCGCCCGCCATGTCTACGCCGTGCCGGGCGCCGAGGACGACGTCCTGACCTGCTGGCGCGAGGTGCTCGGCGAGCAGTTCTGGATCGCCTCCCGCGACGAGGCGATCGCCGCGGGCTGGTTCGGACCGCAGATCGACGAGCGGGTGTACGCCCGTCTCGGCGACGTGGTCGCGGCCGCCCGGGACGACGTGCTGATCATCGCGTCCGAACGGGAGCCCAAGGAGTCGGCGATGGTCGGCAACCACGGCTCGATGACCCCTGCCGAGCAGCTGGTCCCGCTGCTCGAAGTACGCTCCTGACGCCCAGGACCGTTCCCTCTCACCGACACCGTCACTGTCAACGTCACCGAAAGGCGCTCAACTTCCCATGCCCGAGCTGGTGTTCTTCTCCGGAACCATGGACTGCGGGAAGTCGACGCTGGCTCTGCAGATAGAGCACAACCGCTCCTCGCGCGGTCTGCAGGGCATGATCTTCACGCGGGACGACCGCGCGGGCGAGGGCAAGCTCTCCTCCCGCCTGGGCCTGGTCACCGACGCGGTCGAGGTCCAGGACGGCCAGGACCTCTACGCCTCCCTCGTCGACCACCTCTCGCAGGGCGGCCGCGCGGACTACGTGATCGCGGACGAGGCGCAGTTCCTTGCCGAGGAGCAGATCGACCAGCTCGCGCGCGTGGTGGACGACCTGGACATCGACGTCTACGCCTTCGGGATCACCACCGACTTCCGCTCCAAGCTGTTCCCCGGCTCGCAGCGGCTGGTCGAGCTCGCCGACCGCGTCGAGGTCCTCCAGGTCGAGGCGCTGTGCTGGTGCGGCGCCCGCGCCACGCACAACGCCCGCACGGTGGGCGGTGTCATGGTCGTGGAGGGCGCCCAGGTCGTCGTCGGTGACGTCGACCGGGCGGACACCGTCGGCTACGAGGTCCTGTGCAGGCGCCACCACCGCCGCCGTATGACCTCGGCGTCGGCCCGGGCGGCGGCCCTGTCGCCGGACGTGCTGCCGGTGCAGCAGGTCTAGCCTCCGTCGGCCTCAGGGAGCGCCGTCACCGAGGCCCCTGGATCAGGGAGAACCGGGCACCCTCGGGGTCGGCCACGCTCGCCACGCGCCCGTGCTCGCTGTCCTGGGCCGGCTCGAGGATCCGCCCGCCGAGATCGACGACCCGGCCGAGCGCCGCGTCCGTGTCGGCCACCTCGAAGTACGTCGTCCAGTGCGGCCCCCGGTCCCGGGGCAACGCGGCGCCCACCCCGTGGATGCCGGCGACCGGGCGGCCGGCGACGTGCAGGGTCAGGTGGTCGAAGTCTGCGGACACCACCGTCTCCTCGTAGCCGAAGACCGTCTCGTAGAACTTGCGGACGCTCGCGGCCTCGTAGGTCGTCAGCTCGTTCCAGGCCGGGGTGCCGGGCACGCCGGTGAGGGTGGTGCCGACGTGGGCAGCCGCCTGCCAGACGCCGAAGACGGCGCCGGAGGGGTCGGAGCCGATGGCCAGCCGCCCGGCGTCGGAGGCGTCCAGCGGGCCGACCCCGATCGTGCCGCCGCACAGGCGGACCGTTTCGGCGGTCGTGTCCACGTCGTCGGAGGCGAAGTAGGGCGTCCAGGCGACCGGGAGGTGGCGGTCCGGAGGCAGTTGACCGATGCCGGCCACCTCGCGCCCGTCGAGCAGCGCCCGCGCGTAGGGGCCCAGCTGCTGCGGGCCGGGTCGGAACTCCCAGCCGAACAGCTCGCCGTAGAACTCCTGCGTCGCGGTCAACCCGTGCGCCATCAGACTCACCCAGCAGGGTGTACCGGGCGCGTAGCGGGCGTGTGCTGCGCCGATCGGGCCGGCCGACCCACCTGCCTCGGTCATCGTCACTCTCTCCTCGGCCCCCTGAGGTGCCGTGTCGCTTCCGCCCTCGGAGGATGCCTGATAGGGGGTTTCTCGTTGGTTTACGCGCGGTTGTCGCCGTATGTCGATCGCCTGTACGGCATGTGCTCGATCCCGCACGCCCAGTGATCGAGCCTGTCCGGCCGAGCAGAGTAGCCGGACATGAGCGATGGGGCCACCCCGTGAGCGAGGATGGTGACCATGAACGCCATCATCACCGCATCGGAACTGACCGGCGACCTGGCGGGGGAGAACCCGCCGGTCGTCCTCGACGTCCGCTGGCAGCTCAGCGTGGCGAAAGCGGCGGGGGAGCCGCCGTTCGACGGGCGCGCCGCGTACGAGGCCGGACATGTGCCCGGCGCGGTCTACGTCGACCTGGACCGGGAGCTCGCGGGAGCGCCGGGCGGTCGTGGCCGGCACCCGCTGCCCGACCTCGCGCTGTTCGGTTCCGCGATGCGCCGAGCGGGTGTCTCGGCGGGCCGGCCGGTGGTCGTGTACGACGGCGGGCAGGGCTGGGCGGCGGCCCGCGCGTGGTGGCTGCTGCGCTGGACGGGTCACCCGGACGTGCGGGTCCTCGACGGCGGGTTGCCGTCGTGGCAGGGGGATCTCTCGCGTGACGTCCCCGCGCGCGCGGAGGGCGACTTCGAGCCGGTGCCGGGCGCCACGGGGCTTCTCGACGCCGACGGGGCCGCCGCTCTCGCCCGCTCCGGAGTGCTGTTCGACGCCCGTGCGGGGGAGCGGTACCGGGGTGAGGTCGAACCGATCGACCGGGTCGGCGGGCACATTCCCGGTGCCGTCTCCGCGCCCACGAACGACAACGTGGGCCCGGACGGCCGATTCCTGGCCGCCGAGGACCTGCGGGACCGCTTCGAGGGGCTGGGGGCGTCCGACGGCACCGAGGTCGGCGTGTACTGCGGCTCGGGCGTCTCCGGCGCCCACGAGGTGCTGGCCCTGGCGGTCGCGGGGATCCCGGCGGCCCTGTACGTCGGCTCCTGGTCGGAGTGGTCCTCGGACCCGGCCCGGCCGGTCGCCGTGGGCCCCGATCCCCGGTAGTCCGGCCGCGTGGAGACGTGGGGGAGGGCCGCATCGAACAGATGCGGCCCTCCCCCACGTATCTACGGGTGTGTTCACCGGATTACGCGAACCGGCCGACGCCCCGGGCGAGTTGCCCGAGGGCCGGTTACTCCTGCTTCTTCCGCCGCGTGCCGAACACGATCTCGTCCCAGCTCGGCACCGCGGCCCGGCGGCCCGGACGGACGCCGTCCGCCTCGGCCTGCCGGTCGGTGGCGCCGATGAGGCGATCGCGGTGGCTGCCCACCGAGCGCGGCATGAGGACGTCCGCGTAGGCGGATCCGGCGGAGGCGGCCGGCGCCGGGGGTTCCTCGGTGACCGGCTCCTGCTCCTCGGGCTCCTCCGCGGCGGGATCCGCCGGGCGCTCCGGCACGACCATGTCGCCACGGAAACTCGGCACCGCCTCCAACAGGCTGGTCAGCGAGTCGCGTTCCCGCTCGCCGGTGCTCTCCTCGGCCGGCTCGGACGGCTGGGCCGGCAGGCTGGGCCGGTCGAGCGCGCGGTCCAGCGGACGGTCGCGCGGAAGCCGTGCGATGCGCGGGACGAACGGGAAACTGGGCTCGGGAGCGGCCAGGTCGTCGGACTCGCCGATCAGCGAACGGGCCTCGTCGTCGACGGCCTGGACGAGCCGCCGGGGCGGGTCGTACGTCCAGCTCGCCGAGTGGGGTTCGCCCGCGACCAGGTAGACCAGCAGGACTTCCCAGGTGCCGTCGTCGCGACGCCACGAGTCCCACTGGACGGTGTCCTTGTCGGCGCCGCGCAGCACCAGACGTTCCTGGACGGCCTCGCCGAGTTGGGGGCCGGCGTTCTCGCCGGGCCGACGGACCGGAGTCTTCCGGGCTCGCTCGGCCATGAAGGCACGCTCGGCCAGCACGGGGCCCTCGAAGCGGCGCACCCGGTCGACAGGGATGCCGGCCATCTGGGCGACTTCTTCGGCGGTGGCACCGGCACGTATACGCGCCTGGATGTCACGGGGGCGGAGATGGCTCTCCACCTCGATCTCGATCTGGCCGAGGCGGGGACGGTCGCCGCGGACGGCGGCGCGCAGACGCTCATCGATCGGAAGCGTGTACTCCGTGCTGTCCGCAGCCTTCAGCACCAGCCGTGTGCCGTCATTCGAGACGGCCACGACACGCAGTTCGGGCATGGGGACCTCCCGGGTGGTGCCTGCCGACGTCACGTGCGTCGCTGCTTCCGCTAGTCGAGTGTGGCCTGCCCGGGTGCAGCCTGCCACAACCTTGCCGAGTTGCCCGGCGTGTCGGGCACAGGTCCTGCCTCGCCGTTATGGCACGGTTACCTATTCGTCACGCTGAGTGACCAACCCCGTCACCCTGTGCAACTCATCCCCCCACAAGCGGTCCAGCGAGGCTCCGGACATCCTGGAGGGAGACCGGGCCCAGGGCTCGCAACAGTACTCCATTTGGGCCACGTGCGTGGATTGGCGCGCCATCCAACTTCGGGGGAGGCGTGGGACTTGACCGTCCGCGGCGGGCATTTCGCGATCTTGGGCGTGGCGTAGTTCACGCAATCTCCCGAAAAGGAACTATCGGTTTCGTCCGTACGTCCCCTTCTCGTGCAGATGATTGATCAAGTGCGGGAAAGGAAGGCAAGCTCCCGGTATGTGTGAAAGGCCCGAATCCGTTGGTGAGTCGACTGCCGGGGAGGAGGTGAAACGCAAGCGGCTCGACCTGAGCGTGCCTCAGGTCGCCGGCAGCGCCGTGGCCGCGGTGGTGGCCGCGAAACTCGCCTCGTACTTCGGGGTCTACGGCACGATCCTCGGCGCGGGTCTGGTCAGTGTCGTCGCCACCTGTGGCGGATCGCTCTTCCAGCACTTCTTCAGGCGTACCGGGGAGCAGTTGCGCGAAGTTCAGGTCCGCGAGCCACAGGTCCGCGAGCCACGGGTCCGCGACACCTGGGTGGCCGCGGAACCGAGGGTGCGCACACCGCCCGCGCCGGGCGAGTTCACCGAGGGCACCGTCCACCGCGCCCGGAGCGGGCGCCGCAAGCGGCCGGTGGCGGCCGCCGCGCTCGTCTTCGGGGTCGCGATGGCCGGGATCACCACGTACGAGCTGGTGTCGGGCGACAGTTTCAGCGGCGACCGGGGCACGACGGTCACCGAGGCGGTCACGGGTGGCGGTTCCTCGTCCGGTTCGTCGCCCGGCCCCTCCGGCGCGGAGTCGGACAGCACCTCTGCGCCCGCCTCCTCGTCGTCGCCCTCCTCGCCTTCGGCCGGGGGGTCGGCTGCCTCGGGCGGGGTCTCCCCGTCGGCGAGCGGCAGCGGGGAGGACGCGGAGGAGGACCCCGGCGGTACGACGGCCGGGACCGCGCCGACTCCCACGGCCACGGTGGGCAGTTCGGGGACCGACGACCCGGCGGTCCCCGTACCCACGGAGTCGGCTACGACCCCAGCACCCTCCGCAAGTAGTCGTTCTGGAACAGGCGATCAGGGTCCAGCCGATCCCGCAGCGCCGTGAACTCGCCGAAGCGCGGATAGGCGCCGGCGAAGTAGTCGGCGTCCCGTGTGTGCACCTTGCCCCAGTGCGGCCGGCCCTCATGGGCGGTGAAGATGCGCTCGGCGGCGGTGAAGTACCCCTGGTAGGGCGTGCCCTTGACCATGTGGACGGCGATGTATGCGCTGTCGCGACCGGAGGCGGTGGACAGCGTGATGTCGTCGGCGGGCGCGGTGCGCACCTCCACGGGGAAGCTGACGCGCAGGCCCGAGCGGTCGAGCATCGCCTTCAGCTCGCGCAGCGTCTCGGTCACCGCCTCGCGCGGAACGGCGTACTCCATCTCCACGAAGCGCACCCGGCGCTCAGACGTGAAGACCTTGTAGGGGATGTCCGTGTAGGTGCGCGCGGACAGCGCCTTGCTGGACACCTGCGCGATGGTCGGGATCGTGGCGGGGACCGCCCGGCCCACCCACTGCGCCACCTGGAAGACGCCGTTGGAGAGGAACTCGTCCTCGATCCAGCTGGAGACCCGGCTCACCGGTTCGCGGGGGCCCGCACTGCGGTTGTTGCGCTTGGTGTTGGTGCTCCCTGTGTGCGGGAACCAGTAGAACTCGAAATGCTCGTTCTCGGCCCACAGTTCGTCGAAGTCGGCGAGGACCTTGTCGAAGGGCATCGGTTCCTCCCGCGCGGTGAGCAGGAAGATCGGTTCCACGGCGAAGGTGATCGCGGTGACGATGCCGAGGGCGCCCAGGCCGATGCGGGCGGCGGCGAAGAGCGCGCGCTCCTCGTCGGTCCCCTTCTCCGAGCAGGTCACCACCGACCCGTCCGCCGTGACGAGCTCGAGTCCCTTGATCTGGGCGGCGATCGAGGCGGACTCGCGGCCGGTGCCGTGTGTGCCGGTGCTGACGGCCCCGGACACCGTCTGCTCCATGATGTCGCCCATGTTGGTGAGCGACAGGCCCTCGCGCGCGAGAGCGAGGTTGAGTCTCTTGAGCGGGGTGCCGGCCTCGACCGTGACGGTCATGTTGTCGCGATCGATGTCGCGGATACCGGTCAACAGTTGAGGTCGGATCAATACACCGTCGGTCGCCGCGATCGAGGTGAAGGAGTGGCCGGTGCCCACGGCCTTCACCTTCAGACCGTCCTCGGCGGCCCGGCGCACGGCCTCGGCCAGCTCGTCGACGGAGGCCGGCGTGACCTCCCGCGCCGGCCGCGCGGCGACATTGCCGCCCCAGTTACGCCACGTGGCGTTCTTGCCGCTCGCTGTGCTGCTCAACGGTGCCTCCCCGACCCGGCGCCGGCCTGCTCAGCCGGCGGTACCCCAGGAAACCGACCGCGACCGCGACGGCTCCGGACACCGCCGGAACCCCGTACCCGGCCTGTGCGCCCGCCGCGTCGATGACCCAGCCGGCGAGGGAGGACCCGAGCGCGACGCCGACCGCGAGCCCGGTGCTGATCCAGGTCATGCCCTCGGTCAGTTGTGCGCGTGGTACGTGCTCTTCGATGAGGGACATCGTGGTGATCATCGTCGGAGCGATGGCCAGACCCGCAAAGAAGAGCGCCACGGCCAGAGACGGCAAGTTTCCGACCAGTAGGAGGGGGATCATACTCACGCCCATCATGAACACGCCCAGCAGCCAGCGACGTTCCGGCGCCCCCTTGAGGCGCAGCAGGCCGAACACGAGCCCGGCCACGCAGGAACCGGCCGCGTAGAGCGCGAGGACGACGCTGGCGGCGCTCTTGTGGCCCTGCTCGTCGGCGAAGGCGACGGTGACCACGTCGACCGCCCCGAAGATCGTTCCGGTAGCCACGAAGGTGGCCACCAGGACCTGGAGTCCGGGCGAGCGCAGGGCGGAACCGCCGCCGCGCTGCCCGCGCGGGTGCGGCGCGGGCTCGGTGGCCCGCTGAGCGGTCAGCCAGAAGACGCCCACGGCGAGGAAGCCGGCCGCCAGCAGTGGTCCCGCCTCCGGGAACCAGGCCGTGGACAGGCCGATGGAGACGATCGGCCCGAAGATGAAGCACACCTCGTCCACGACGGACTCGAACGAGTACGCGATGTGCAGTTGTGGCGTGCCCCGGTACAGGGCCGCCCAACGGGCCCGGATCATCGCGCCGAGGCTCGGCACGGAACCGATCCCGGCGGCGCACACGAACAGCACCCAGTCCGGCCACTCGAAGTGCGCGGCCAGCAGCAGTCCGGCCGCGGCGGCGAGCGCGACGAGTGTCGCGGGGCGCAGCACCCTGCGCTGACCGTGCACATCCACCAGGCGCGATATCTGCGGTCCGAAGGCGGCCGCCGCCAGAGCGATGGTCGCCGACAACGCGCCCGCCAGCCCGTAGCGCCCGGTGAGCTGGGAGACCATCGTGACCACGCCGATGCCCATCATCGACAGCGGCATCCTGCCGACGAAGCCCGCGGCGGAGAAGCCCTTGGAGCCGGGGGCGGCGAACAGGGCGCGGTAGGGGCTGGGCACGGGGTCTCCGGTGGGTCCGGGCACGCGCGCGTGACGCTCGGCGCGGCGTGAGAAAGGCGGCTCGGCAGGGACTCGGCAAGGCGTGCGGTGAGCCCGGCAGGGCCGGTAAGGCGTGAAGACGGCTCATACAGCTTACGAAGTTAGGCAACCCTAACGCAATCGGACGGGGAGGTACCCCGCCCGGCACCCCACCGTTTCCCGCCTGTCGGAGGCGGGTGGCAGGATCGACTCATGCGAGACGCGCTCGATGCCACCCCCTACGACGCCCTGCTCCTGCTCTCCTTCGGCGGCCCGGAAGGCCCGGACGACGTGGTCCCGTTCCTGGAGAACGTGACGCGCGGGCGCGGCATCCCCAAGGAACGCCTCAAGGAAGTGGGCCGGCACTACTTTCTGTTCGGCGGGGTCAGCCCCATCAACGACCAGAACCGCGCCCTGCTGGACGCCCTGCGCAAGGACTTCGCCGACCACGGCCTGGACCTGCCGATCTACTGGGGCAACCGCAACTGGGCCCCGTACCTCACGGACACCCTGCGTGAGATGGTCGGCGACGGCAGGCGCCGGATCCTCGTCCTCGCCACCAGCGCCTACGCCTCGTACTCCGGCTGCCGTCAGTACCGCGAGAACCTCGCCGACTCGCTGGCCGTGCTGGAGGCCGAGGGACTCGAACTGCCGAAGGTCGACAAGCTGCGGCACTACTTCAACCACCCCGGCTTCCTGGAGCCCATGATCGAGGGGGTGCTCCGGTCGCTGGCCGACCTCCCCGACGAGGTCAGGGACGGCGCGCATCTCGCCTTCTCGACCCACTCCATCCCGATCGCGTCCGCCGACACCTCCGGACCGGTCGAGGACCACGGCGACGGCGGCGCCTACGTGAAGCAGCATCTGGACACCGCACGGCTCATCGCCGACGCCGTCCGCGAACGCACCGGCGTCGACCATCCCTGGCAGCTCGTCTACCAGTCCCGCTCCGGCGCCCCGCACATCCCCTGGCTGGAGCCCGACATCTGCGACCACCTGGAGGAGCGGCACGCGGCCGCCGTCCCGGCCGTCGTGATGGCTCCCATCGGCTTCGTCTCCGACCACATGGAGGTCCTGTACGACCTCGACACGGAGGCCAGGGCCAAGGCGGAGGAACTGGGCCTGCCGGTGCGCCGCTCGGCCACCGTCGGCGCCGACCCGCGCTTCGCCGCCGCGGTCCGTGAGCTCGTCCTCGAGCGCGCCGCGGCCGAGAGCGGACGCGAGGTCGCTCCGTGCGCGCTGGGGGCGCTCGGCGCGAGCCACAACCTGTGCCCGGTCGGCTGCTGCCCCGCCCGCGCCCCCAAGCCCGCCGCCGCGGGCGCCGACAGCCCCTACGCGTGAGGAACGGCGTGACCGACCCCCTGCACACCGAACTGCTCGATCTCGCCATGGAGGCCGCCCGCCGGGCCGGCGCACTGCTGCGGGACGGCCGCCCGGCCGATCTCGCGGTCGCCGCCACCAAGTCGAGCCCGATCGACGTGGTCACCGAGATGGACATCGCGGCCGAGAAACTGATCACGGGGCTCATCTCCGAGCACCGCCCCGACGACGGTTTCCTCGGCGAGGAGGGCGCCTCCAGCGAGGGCACCAGCGGCATCCGCTGGGTGATCGACCCCCTCGACGGCACGGTCAACTACCTCTACGGACTGCCCACCTGGGCCGTCTCCATCGCCGCCGAGCAGGACGGCGAGGCCGTCGTCGGGGTCGTCGAGATCCCGATGCGCGGCGAGACGTACCACGCGGTGCGCGGCGGCGGGGCGTGGGGGAGCGGCGCCCCGGAGGGCGAGCGCGCCCTGTCCTGCCGTACCGCGGCGCCCCTCGAGCAGGCCCTGGTCTCCACCGGCTTCAACTACGTCACCGAGGTGCGCGCCCATCAGGCCGACGTCGCGCAACGGCTGATCCCGTTGCTGCGGGACATCCGGCGCAGCGGCTCGGCCGCGGTCGACCTGTGCGACGTGGCCGCGGGTCGCCTCGACGGCTACTACGAACGCGGGCTGCATCCCTGGGACCTCGCGGCGGGCGACCTGATCGCCCGGGAAGCGGGCGCGCTGACCGGTGGGCGGCCCGGAGAGCGCCCCGCACGCGACCTGGCGGTGGCGGCCTCCCCCGGCGTCTTCGAGCCCCTCCAGCGACTCCTGGACGACTTCGGCGCCTGGCACGACTGATGCGCTCGCGCGGACATGCGAAGGGGCCCCGGCGCTGGATTCGCCGGGGCCCCTCCGCGTACCTGCGAACTGCTCAGACGCTCGTCGCGCCGACCTCCACGCCGTGCTCGGCGGCGAGGCGGCGCAGGTCGTCGAGCTCGGCCTGTTCCACCTCGACGAGGAAGTCGTCGCCCTCGTCGCGAGCCCGCGTCAGGTCGGACTCGGTCGTCCTTATGCGGTGCAGAAGTCCTGCGGTGAATGCGTCCATGCTGCGCCCCCTCGTCCTGGGTCGTGGGTAGGTGGCACGGGGGTGTGCCGGTCGGGAAGGGGCGATCACGTCTGCCACAGGTGCCCAGCGCTGTCCGCCGGGCGGCGACGGTGCCGGACACCCACGCCCACTCTGCGGCTGCGGACCGCGGAGTACCGCATGGTGCTGCGGCACATGCAGAGCGTGATCGCGGGGTGTAAAGCCGTCCTCCCCCCGCTCCCTTCCGCGGAAACCTCAACCTCACGAGAAAATCTCGCATTCCCGGGCTTCACACCCGCCCTTCATCTTCCGCGCACCCGCCTTACCGCCGACTTATGGCCGAAAAGGGCAGGATGGAAGCCCACACTCACCGGAACCCCCGCCCGCGTGCGCTCACGGAGCGCTACGCGGGTGGACACAGGAAGGACAAGCGACGTGCGCGTACTCGTCGTCGAGGACGAGCAGCTGCTCGCCGATGCGGTGGCCACCGGGCTGCGCCGGGAGGCCATGGCCGTCGACGTCGTGTACGACGGCGCGGCCGCTCTGGAGCGCATCGGCGTCAACGACTACGACGTGGTCGTCCTCGACCGGGACCTCCCCCTCGTCCACGGCGACGACGTCTGCCGCAAGATCGTCGAACTCGGCATGCCCACACGCGTGTTGATGCTCACGGCCTCAGGCGACGTCAGCGACCGCGTCGAGGGACTGGAGATCGGCGCCGACGACTATCTCCCCAAGCCCTTCGCCTTCAGCGAGCTGATCGCACGCGTGCGCGCCCTCGGCCGCCGCACCAGCCTTCCGCTGCCGCCCGTACTGGAGCGGGCCGGCATCAAGCTCGACCCCAACCGCCGCGAGGTCTTCCGCGACGGCAAGGAGGTGCAGCTCGCGCCCAAGGAGTTCGCCGTCCTGGAGGTGCTGATGCGCAGCGAGGGAGCGGTGGTCTCCGCGGAGCAGCTCCTGGAGAAGGCCTGGGACGAGAACACCGACCCGTTCACCAACGTCGTACGCGTGACCGTCATGACGCTCCGCCGCAAGCTGGGCGAACCTCCGGTGATCGTCACCGTCCCCGGTTCCGGCTACCGGATCTGATCCGCCGTGGCATCGACACCCGCGCCGTCCCAGGCGCCCCCGAAGCCCACGTGGGACCCCAGGCGCCCGCAGGACGCCCTCCCGTGGCTGCGACCGACCATCCGCATACGGCTCACCCTGCTCTACGGCGGTATGTTCCTGATCGCCGGCATCCTGCTGCTGTCGATCATCTACCTGCTCGCCGCCAACGCGCTGAACGTCGGCAGTGATCTGCCCTTCAGGGTCATCTCCGGGCAGGTGTCCAGCGAGACCTGCAACATCGGCTCCACCACCCCGACCGCGTCCGAGCTCAACCACGCTCTCAACGGGTGTGTGAACGAACAGCGTCAGCACGCCCTGGACAACCTCCTCAGCCGCTCCCTGCTGGCCCTCCTGGGCCTCGCCGTGATCGCCTTCGCCTTCGGCTATGCCATGGCAGGCCGGGTGCTGTCCCCGCTCGGCCGGATCACCCGCACGGCGCGCGCGGTGGCCGGCTCGGACCTGTCCCGCCGTATCGAGCTGGACGGCCCGGACGACGAGCTGAAGGAGCTGGCGGACACCTTCGACGAGATGCTGGAGCGGCTGCAGCGGGCCTTCACGGCTCAGCAGCGGTTCGTCGGCAACGCCTCGCACGAGCTGCGGACACCGCTCGCGATCAACCGGACGCTTCTGGAGGTGCACCTGTCGGATCCGGGCGCTCCGGTGGAACTGCAGCAGCTCGGCAAGACGCTGCTGGCCACCAACGAACGCAGCGAACAGCTCGTCGAGGGGTTGCTGCTGCTCGCCCGCAGCGACAACCAGATCGTCGAGCGCAAGCCGGTCGACCTCGCCGAGGTCGCCGAGCAGGCCGTCGATCAGGTGCACGGGGAGGCGGCGGCCAAGGGCGTGGTGATCCGAGGTGAGCAGAAACCCGCCGTGGTTCAGGGCAACGGCGTGCTGTTGGAGCGGATCGCGCTGAATCTCGTGCAGAACGCCGTACGGTACAACGTGTCCGAGGGCGGCTGGGTCGAGGTGACCACCGAGGTCCGGCACGGGCAGGCCGTCCTCGTGGTGTCGAACACCGGGCCGGTCGTGCCCGCATACGAGATCGATAATCTGTTCGAGCCGTTCCGTCGCCTGCGCACGGAGCGGACCGGCAGTGACAAGGGGGTCGGGTTGGGCCTGTCCATCGTGCGGTCCGTCGCCCGGGCGCACGGCGGTCATATCGCGGCCCAGCCGCGCGAGGGGGGTGGGCTCGTGATGCGGGTCACCTTCCCCGTCTGAGATCATGTCGCCGACACACACGGGGATGTTCGCTTTGCGCGGAATCTTCTGTGCCTCGACCTGGCTTTCCCGTGTGTGATCGATCACAAGGGCGAATATCCGGCCATCTACTCTCCGTGATCATGAATGCCGTCGTAAAGCCCGGAAAATCCGGGTTTTCAGGGGTCCTGATCACGGGAAGTACACGGTGAGACGCCTTTGAAGTGCGGCAATCGGACCGTGTACGGTCCCGATCGCCATCCAAGCCGATCACTCGTGAGGAGTTCGGTTGGGTGTCGATTGAGTAACAGACCTTGATGTGAGGCAAAATCTCCGCCTCGAGGCGGGCACAAGTCCGGCCTCTCACGCGTTACGTGCGCTGGAGACACCAGCAGATACCCAGAGGGGGAGAGGCGAAATGGCTACCGATTACGACACCCCACGCAAGACCGATGACGACGTCGACTCAGACAGTCTTGAAGAGCTGAAGGCCAGGCGGAACGACAAGTCCGCCTCCGCAGTCGATGTTGATGAATTCGAGGCCGCGGAAGGTCTCGAGCTGCCCGGCGCAGACCTCTCGAACGAGGAACTGGCCGTCCGGGTGCTGCCGAAGCAGCAGGACGAGTTCACTTGCATGAGCTGCTTCCTGGTGCACCACCGCAGTCAGCTGGCCCGGGAGAAGAACGGCCAGCCGATCTGCCGCGACTGCGACTGAGGCGGGGTCGGCCGTGACTGGCTCGACCCCACCTCGGAAGCGCCGCTTCCCCTCGTGGGGAACGGACAAGGGGCCCTCCCGCGGCCCTCACGGCGTGCGTGACGACGAGCGAGGCTCATCCGGTACGGGAGCGGTCCCTGAAGGATCGGCCTCGCTCGAACCCGCGGCCGACCGGGCTGACCAACCGGTGCCGCCGCAGAGCGCCGCCCCCGTCGCCAGGCGGCGGGCGGCGGTCATCCGGGACAAGGCGACGCACCTGGCCCGGGAAGGCGCCCGCAGGGGCGGCAACCGCGCCAGGGCGGGACTGGGGCACCTCGCCGACCGGATCATCGACCTCGCCCCCCGGGTCCCCGTACGGGACCTCCAGACGCTGCGCAGACAGTTCCCCGGTCTCGGGCCCGAGCAGCTCGCGGACAAACTCGTCTCGGGCGCGGCGAACGCCACGTCCACCGTCGGAGCCGGCATCGGGGCGGCGGCCATGCTTCCCGTGCCGCCCGCGATGCCGACCGAACTGGCCGCGGAGATCACCGGGGTGGCGGCGATCGAGCTGAAGCTGATCGCCGAACTCCACGAGGTCTACGGCGTCCGGCCGGCCGGCAATCTCAAGGACCGCAGTACCGCGTATCTGCGCTCGTGGTCGGGCGAACGCGGCGTCGAAGTCATGAAGCCGTCCTCGATCAACTCGGCGCTCGGCGGCCAGATGAAGCGTGAACTGCGCCAGCAGATCATGAAACGCATGGTCCGTGACCTGCCGAACCTCATGCCCTTCATGGTGGGCGCCGCGGTCGGCGCGGTCATGAACCGGCGGGACACCAGGAGAGTGGCCGCGAAGGTCCGGGCCGACCTGCGGAAGATGCAGGTGCCGTGGGACGCGCTGCCGGAACTGCCGCCGCTGGAGCGGCCGGCGGATCCCCTGGCCATCGGGGAGATCTCCAAGCACCCCTTGAACCCGTTGGGCCCCGATGATCCCGACAACCCCGGCAGCCCCGGCAGCCCCCAGAACCCCGGCAACCCCCAGCTTCCCGGGAATCCCGGAGAGCCCGGGCGCTAGGGATCCGGTTACGCGGTCGCCTCCCGCGCCGCCTTCAGCGCCGCTGCCAGGCGCTCCGGCTCCCGCGTCGACAGGTACAGGTAGGGCGTCGGGTCGTCCGGGTCGGTGACCTCGACCCGCAGGGCCGTGGGGATGTAGGAGCGCAGGAGCAGGAAGGCACGGGTGTCGGCCTTGTGCGTGCGCCAGGCGCGCGCCTCGTCGGCGTCCAGGATGTGCGCCTCGCCCAGGGCCGCGACCGGGATCTTCGCCTCGCCCGCGATCAGCGAGTCGCCCACGACGCGGATGCGGAGCGAGCCGTAGGAGCTGGCCACGACCGCCGCCGCCGCGGTGCCGCCGACCAGTCCGCCGAGCAACGGCAGGGTGCCGAAGGGCAGCAGGATCAGGGCCATGGAGACACCCACGAGGAACGAGACGAACCACCACGACCGGGGGGCGGTGAGGCGTTCTTCGTAAGGGCTGGTCGAGAGCTGCATGGAGCCAAGCTTGGCACGGTGTCCTGATGGGGCGGACGCGCGGGTAAGGTCTGCGGCTGTGAGTGGTACTTCCGCAGCTCTTGAGCCTCCGGCCGATGCCGTGAAACCCGTTCGGCACCCCGACGCTCCCGTGCCCGGCGAGCTTCTCGGTGCCCACTACGAACACTGTTTCGGATGTGGCGGCGAGCAGCCGCACGGGCTGCGTCTGGAGGCGCGGGCCGGTGAGGGCGTGACCGTCACCGCCGAATTCACCGTGCAGCCCGCCCACCAGGGCGCGCCCGGCCTCGCGCACGGGGGGATCCTGGCCACCGCCCTCGACGAGACACTCGGCTCGCTGAACTGGCTGCTGCGGACGATCGCCGTGACCGGACGGCTGGAGACCGACTTCGTACGGCCCGTGCCCGTCGGAACCACGCTGCATCTCGAGGCCGAGGTGACGGCGGTGGCGGGACGCAAGATCTACTCCAGTGCCACCGGGCGGATCGGCGGCCCCGACGGGCCGCTCGCCGTCCGTGCCGACGCGCTCTTCGTCGAGGTCGCGGTCGAGCACTTCGTGAGCCACGGCCGTGAGACGGAGATCCGGGCCGCCATGAGCGACCCGGACCAGATCCGGCGCACCCGTGCCTTCGAGGTGAACCCGTGAGCCGTGACCCCCTGAACGTGCTGATCCGGCGCGTCGACCCCGACGTACCGCTTCCGACGTACGAGCACCCGGGTGACGCCGGGGCCGATCTGCGTACCACGCGCAGCCATGAACTGGCGCCGGGGGAGCGGGCCGTACTGCCCACGGGGGTGTCCATCGCCCTGCCCGAGGGGTACGCGGCCTTCGTGCACCCGCGCTCGGGGCTGGCCGCCCGGTGCGGCGTCGCCCTCGTGAATGCCCCGGGGACGGTTGATGCCGGGTACCGTGGGGAGATCAAGGTGATCGTGGTGAATCTCGACCCGCGCGAGTCCGTGCGGTTCGAGCGCTTCGACCGGATTGCCCAACTGGTCGTGCAGCAGGTCGAGAGGGTCCGCTTCCAGGAGGTGGCGGAACTTCCCGGATCGGCGCGGGCCGCAGGGGGCTTCGGGTCCACCGGCGGGCATGCGGCCGTGGGCGGTGAAAGCGGTACAAGCGCCTCGGCCGCCGAGGGCGGCGCGACGGGTGGGAATCGATACGCTTCGGTCGTATCCGACCGGGAAGGACAGTGACGTGTTCGGACGTCGCAAGAAGAAGGGTGCCGCCGAGGACGCGGCCGGCGAGGCCGAGCAGGTCGTCGACAGTGTCGACGCTGAGGCGGACGACGTAGCGGGCGGCGGGCGCGAGCGCGTGCGGCTCGAGCCCGAGCCGCGGCCCGACGGGCCCTGGGACGACTCGGAGGTGCGCGACCCGGCCGAGGGCCGCGTGGACCTCGGCGGGATCTTCGTGCCCGGGGTCGACGGCATGGAGCTGCGGGTGGAGGTCGCCGGTGACGCGATCGTCGCGGCGACCGTCGTACTGCGCGACAGCGCCATCCAGCTCCAGGCCTTCGCCGCTCCCAAGCGGGAGGGCATCTGGGGTGAGGTGCGCGAGGAGATCGGCTCCGGCATCACCCAGCAGGGTGGCATCGTCGACGAGGTCGAAGGCCCGCTGGGCTGGGAGCTGCGGGCCCAGGTGCCGGTGCAGCTGCCGGACGGCACGGGTGGCTTCCACGTCGTGCGGTTCGTCGGCGTGGACGGTCCCCGCTGGTTCCTGCGCGGAGTGATCTCGGGTCAGGGCGCGGTGCAGCCGCAGGCGGCCGGTCTGCTCGAGCAGATCTTCCGGGACACCGTCGTGGTTCGCGGAGAGGGCCCGATGGCGCCCCGCGACCCGATCGTGCTCAAGCTGCCGAACGACGCGCAGATGGTTCCCGAGGGCGTCCAGCAGCAGGACGACAGCTCCCGCTTCTCCGGCGGCATGGGCCAGCTGCAGCGCGGACCTGAGATCACCGAGGTCCGTTAGTCCGCTGGTCCACGACGGCAGGCCGCACGACCCAGAGGGCCGCACCCCGCACGGGGTGCGGCCCTTTGTCGTGTCCGCGTCTCGCGTCTTTCTCCTGTGTGCACCCTTGACGGCCCATTGGTCTGGACCTACGGTCTCCGCTCAACGCCTGAGTTCATAAGGGCGCTCTGTGTTCACATACAGGAACGAGAACGGAGCTGCTGTGCGTCGAACCGCATTCCTTGTGACCGTCACCGCCCTGGTCCTGGGCGCTCTCGTGTCACCCGCCGCCCCACGGGCCCAAGCCGCCCCGGCCGCCTTCGCCCACCCCGGGGTCACCGTCTCGCGGGCGCAACTGGACTTCGTCCGGGACAAGGTCGGCTCCGCGGCCCAGCCCTGGAAGGGCGCCTTCGACCAGCTCCTGGCGAGCAAGTACGCCAGCCTGATCCGCACCCCCAAACCCCGCGCGGTGGTCGAGTGCGGGTCCTACTCCAACCCGAACTACGGCTGCACGGACGAGCGGGAGGACGCCCTCGCGGCGTACACCGACGCCCTCGCCTGGTACATCACGCGGGACGAGCGCTACGCGAAGAAGGCCATCGAGCTGATGGACGCCTGGTCGGCCGTCGTCCAGGACCACACCAACAGCAACGCCCCGCTCCAGACCGGCTGGGCCGGCTCGTCCTGGCCCAGGGCCGCCGAGATCATCAAGTACACGTACACCGGCGGCTGGGCCGGCTCCGGCCGCTTCGCGACCATGCTGCGGGACGTCTACCTGCCCGAGGTCATCAACGGCTCCAACTCGAACGGGAACTGGGAGCTGTCCATGACGGAGGCCGCGATCGGCATCTCCGTCTTCCTCGAGGACAGGACCTCGTACGACAAGGCCATGGCGCGGTTCCGCACCCGCACGGCCGCCTATGTCTACCTGGCCTCCGACGGCGAACTGCCGAAGACCGTGCCGAGCCAGAACCTGAACACCCGGGACAAGATCGTCGCCTACTGGCAGGGGCAGGGCACCTTCGTCACCGGCCTCACCCAGGAGACCTGCCGAGACCTCACCCACACCGGGTACGGCATCTCCGCGATCTCGCACATCGCCGAGACCAGCCGGATCCAGGGACAGGACCTGTACGGCACCGACGTCGGCGAGCGGCTGCGGCAGGCGCTCGGCTTCCAGGCCAAGTACGAGCTCGGCGCGGCCGTCCCGAGCTGGCTGTGCGGCGGCTCGCTGAACCAGACGCTCGGCCCGGTCACCGAGGTCGGTTACAACGCGCTGCACAACCGCCTGGGCATCGCGATGACCAACACCCAGACGCTGACCCTGCAGAACCGCCCGGCCGGCAGCAACAACCTCTTCGTCGCCTGGGAGACGCTCACCCACGGGGACAATCCCGCGTGACCGGTGTCCGTGCCCGCTGCGCGTGAACCGATCCGGGGGGCTCGTCCGATGAAGGGCTGAAGGGCTGAAGGGCGCCGGTGTTCGTCTCGCCGCGTCAGGGTTGCGTCAAAGGCGTCCCTCACCCTTCAGCTCGTCCCTTATGCCGGAACCGTTGGCCGTAAGGTCGACGCTGCGTACGCAGGAGTCACGGGAAGACAATGAGGCCATGGCACGCGGAAAGCTTCGGATCTACCTCGGTGCGGCACCGGGCGTGGGCAAGACGTACGCGATGCTGTCCGAGGCGCACCGCCGGGCGGAGCGCGGCACGGACTGCGTGGTGGCGTTCGTCGAGCACCACGGGCGGCGGCGCACCGAGGCGATGCTGCACGGCCTCGAGCAGGTCCCGCGCCGGGAACTGGAGCACCGGGGCGGCGTCCTCACCGAGATGGACGTGGACGCCGTCCTCGCCCGCGCCCCGCGCGTCGCCCTGGTGGACGAACTCGCGCACGCCAACGTCCCGGGCTCGCGCAACGCCAAGCGGTGGCAGGACGTGCAGGAACTGCTCGCGGCGGGCGTCGACGTGGTGTCGACCGTGAACATCCAGCACCTGGAGTCCTCGGCGACGTCGTGGAGTCGATCACAGGGGTGCGGCAGCAGGAGACGGTCCCCGACGAGTTCGTCCGGCGCGCCGACCAGATCGAGCTGGTGGACATGTCGCCGCAGGCGCTGCGGCGGCGGATGGCCCACGGGAACGTCCACCGGCCGGACAAGGTCGACGCGGCCCTGTCCAACTACTTCCGGCCGGGAAACCTCACCGCCCTGCGCGAGCTGGCCCTGCTGTGGGTGGCCGACCGGGCCGACGAGTACCTGAAGCAGTACCGCAGCGAGCACCGGGTGTCGGCGATCTGGGGGTCGCGCGAGCGGATCGTGGTCGGGCTGACCGGCGGCCCGGAGGGGCGCACTCTGATCCGGCGGGCGGCGCGGCTGGCGGAGAAGGGCGCCGGCGGAGAGGTGCTGGCCGTGTACATCGCGCGCAGCGACGGGCTGACCTCCGCCTCACCCAAGGAGCTGGCGGTCCAGCGCACCCTCGTGGAGGATCTGGGCGGCACCTTCCACCACGTGGTCGGCGACGACATTCCGGCCTCCCTGCTCGACTTCGCCCGCGGGGTCAACGCCACACAGATCGTGCTCGGCTCCTCGCGGCGCAAGGCCTGGCAGTACGTCTTCGGGCCCGGGGTCGGCGCGACGGTCGCCCGGGAGTCGGGGTCCGACCTCGACGTGCACATCGTCACCCACGACGAGGTCGCCAAGGGGCGTGGGCTGCCGGTGGCCCGGGGCGCCCGGCTGGGGCGGGCCCGGATCCTCTGGGGCTGGCTGGTCGGTGTGGTGGGTCCGGCGCTGCTGGCCCTGCTGCTGAACTCCGTCCACCTCGGCCTCGCCAACGACATGCTGCTGTTCCTGGCCGTGACGGTGGCGGCGGCGCTGCTCGGAGGGCTGTTGCCCGCCCTGGCCTCGGCGGCGGTGGGCTCGCTCCTGCTGAACTACTTCTACACACCGCCCCTGCACCGGTGGATGATCGCCGACCCGAAGAACATCGTCGCCATCGTGATCTTCGTCGGAGTCGGGGCGTCGGTGGCGTCGGTGGTGGACCTGGCGGCCCGCCATACACATCAGGCGGCCCGGCTGCGCGCCGAGTCGGAGATCCTGTCCTACCTGGCGGGCAACGTGCTGCGGGGCGAGACCAGCCTGGAGGCGCTGCTGGAGCGGGTGCGCGAGACCTTCGGGATGGAGTCGGCGGCCCTGCTGGAACGGGCGGACGACGAAACGCCGTGGACCCGCGCGGGCCACGTCGGGACCGGACGACCGGTCGAGCGGCCCGAGGACGCGGACGTGGACGTGCCGGTCGGCGACCACCTGGCGCTGGCGCTCACCGGGCGGGTGCTGCCCGCGGAGGACCGGCGGGTGCTGGCCGCGTTCGCCGCGCAGGCGGTCGTCGTACTGGACCGGCGGCGCCTCCGGGAGGAGGCCGACCAGGCCCGCGCGCTGGCCGAGGGCAACCGCATCCGCACGGCCCTGCTGGCCGCCGTGAGCCACGACCTGCGGACCCCGCTGGCCGGGATCAAGGCGGCGGTGTCGAGCCTGAGATCCGACGACGTGGCCTGGTCGGAGGAAGATCGGGCGGAGCTGCTGGAGGGCATCGAGGAAGGCGCGGACCGCCTCGATCACCTGGTGGGCAACCTGCTGGACATGTCCCGCCTCCAGACCGGTACGGTCACGGCGATCATCCGGGAGATCGACCTGGACGAGGTGGTGCCGATGGCGCTCGGCGGAGTGCCCGATCCGACGGAGAGCGTGGAGCTGGACATCCCGGAGACGCTGCCCATGGTCGCGGTGGACGCCGGGCTGCTGGAGCGGTCGGTCGCCAACCTCGTGGAGAACGCGGTCAAGTACAGTCCGGGCGGCCGGCCGGTGCTGGTCTCGGCGAGCGCGATGTCCGACCGGGTCGAGGTACGGGTCGTGGACCGGGGGCCGGGCGTTCCAGACGAGGCCAAGGAGCGGATATTCGCCCCCTTCCAGCGCTACGGCGACGCTCCGCGCGGGGCTGGGGTGGGGCTGGGCCTCGCGGTCGCGCGTGGCTTCGCCGAGGCCATGGGCGGCACTCTCGACGCGGAGGACACCCCCGGCGGCGGCCTCACCATGGTGCTCACCGTCCGCGCGGCGGGACCGCGCCTCGAGCCGCAGGCAGCACGACCCGCCCGACCCGAAAGGCACGCCCCATGCTGAGCCCGGCCGAGGGGACGCCCCAGGCCCCCACGAGAGTGCTCGTGATCGACGACGAGCCGCAGATCGTCCGCGCCCTCGTGATCAACCTCAAGGCCCGCAGGTACGAGGTCGACGCGGCTCACGACGGCGCCACCGCCCTCCGGCTCGCGGCCGCCCGCCACCCGGACGTGATCGTCCTCGACCTGGGACTGCCGGACATGGACGGCGTCGAGGTGATCAAGGGACTGCGCGGCTGGACCAGGGTGCCGATCCTGGTGCTGTCCGCCCGGCACTCCTCGGACGAGAAGGTCGAGGCGCTGGACGCGGGCGCCGACGACTACGTCACCAAGCCGTTCGGCATGGACGAGCTGCTGGCGCGGTTGCGAGCCGCCGTCCGCCGGGCGGAACCCGCCGGGGGCGGCGAGGACGAAGTCCTGGTGGAGGCCGGCGGGTTCACCGTCGACCTGGCCGCGAAGAAGGTCAACCGGGCCGGGAAGGACGTACGGCTGACCCCCACCGAGTGGCACCTGCTGGAGGTGCTGGTGCGCAACACGGGCCGGCTGGTCAGCCAGAAGCAGCTGCTCCAGGAGGTGTGGGGGCCGTCCTACGGAACGGAGACCAACTACCTGCGGGTGTACATGGCGCAGCTGAGACGCAAGCTCGAGGCGGATCCCTCGCATCCGGAGCACTTCGTCACGGAACCCGGCATGGGATACCGGTTCGAGCGCTAGTGCGACGGGTGGGGCGGCGGCTACGGCTCCGCGGGCGTGCCCCGGTACCCTTCAGACATGAGTGCTGTTCCTCGTTCCGAAAAGCCGGTGGGCCGGTTCCGGCGCATGCTCGACCGGCTCTCCTCCTCGCAGGAGGACCTGGAGTCGGAGGAGCTGCGAGAGGACGCCGAGACGGCCGGCTGCACGCGGATCGGAGACTGCCAGGACCGCCAGATCGTCACGGTTACTGGTACCTTGCGCACGGTCACCCTGCGGCCACGCGCCGGAGTTCCGGCCCTGGAGGCCGAGCTGTTCGACGGTACCGCCGCGCTGGACGTGGTGTGGCTTGGCAGACGCTCCATAGTGGGCATAGAACCGGGGCGCAAGCTCATCGCATCGGGGCGGGTCTCCATGAGCCGGGGCCGCCGGGTGCTGTTCAACCCCAAGTACGAACTGAGACCTGTGGGTAGGGAGTAGCCGGTGACGTCGCTCGACAAGCCGACCGAAGACACGACCGCGGACGACACGACCGCGGCCGACGCCCGGGCGGTGACCGAGGCTGCGCTGTTCGAGGCGTTCGGCGGGGTCCGGGGCATGGTCGAGACGGTCGTGCCCGGCCTGCTCTTCGTCACGATCTTCACGATCAACAAGGATCTGCACATGTCCGCGATCGCCGCGCTCGCGGTGTCGCTGATCCTGGTCGTGGTCCGCCTGGCGAGGAAGGACACGGTCAAGCACGCCTTCAGCGGGGTCTTCGGCGTCGCCTTCGGCGTCGTCTTCGCGATGATGACCGGCAACGCGAAGGACTTCTACCTGCCCGGCATGCTCTACACGCTCGGGCTGGCCCTCGCCTACATCATCACGACGCTGTGCGGAGTGCCGCTGATCGGCCTGATCCTGGGCCCGGTCTTCAAGGAGAACCTCTCCTGGCGGACCCGCAACCCGGGCCGCAAGAAGGCGTACGCCAAGGCCAGCTGGGCGTGGGGGCTGATCCTGCTCGCCAAGTGCGCGATCCTCTTCCCGCTGTACTGGTGGGCCGACACCGCGCAGCTGGGCTGGGTGCTGATCGCCCTGAAGATCCCGCCGTTCCTGCTCGCCGTCTGGCTGACGTGGGTCTTCCTCGCGAAGGCGCCCGCGCCCATTGACGTGTTCGCCGAGATGGAGGCCGAGGAGAAGGCGGAGGCCGAGCGGAAGACTGCGGCGGAGGCCGCTGGGCGGCATCGTCGGGAGGGGTGACCCCCTGCCGCCGGGGTGACCTCCCCAGGGGCTGCGCCCCCCAGACCCCGCTCCGGCCCTGAACGGGCCTTGTCCTCAATCACCGGACGGGCTGGATGATGCCGACCGGCGCTGGACGGCTGCGGCGCCCGCCGCGCGTCCGGCGCCCGACGCACACTGAGAGGGGGGCGTCCGGAGATCTCCGGACGCCCCCTCGTCGTCACCCTTGGCGGTCAGCCGCTGGTGTCTTCCTTGCGCACCGACAGCAGGTCCTCCAGCTGCTCTTCCCGGGCCTGGGCGGCCACGAAGAGCAGTTCGTCGCCCGCCTCGAGGGAGTCCTCACGGGTCGGGGTCAGGACCCGGGTGCCGCGGATGATCGTCACCAGCGAGGTGTCCTCCGGCCATTCCACGTCGCCCACCTGGGTGCCGGCCAGGGCCGACTCCTCGGGGAGGGTCAGTTCGACGAGGTTGGCGTCGCCGTGGCTGAAGCGGAGCAGGCGGACCAGGTCACCGACGCTCACCGCCTCCTCGACGAGGGCCGACATCAGACGCGGGGTGGAGACGGCCACGTCCACGCCCCAGGACTCGTTGAACAGCCACTCGTTCTTCGGGTTGTTCACCCGGGCGACGACGCGCGGGACGCCGTACTCCGTCTTGGCCAGCAGTGACACGACCAGGTTGACCTTGTCGTCGCCGGTCGCGGCGATCACGACGTTGCAACGCTGGAGGGCCGCCTCGTCGAGGGAGGTGATCTCACAGGCGTCGGCCAGCAGCCACTCCGCCTGCGGGACGCGCTCGACCGAGATGGCGGTCGGCGCCTTGTCCACGAGCAGCACCTCGTGGCCGTTCTCCAGCAGCTCGCCCGCGATCGAGCGGCCTACGGCGCCGGCTCCGGCAATGGCGACCCTCATCAGTGACCGTCCTCCTTGGGGCCCTCGGCGAACGAGGCCTCGACCTTCTCGACCTCGTCGCTCCGCAGCATCACGTGCACCAGGTCGCCCTCCTGGAGCACCGTCTGGGAGCTGGGCAGGATCGCCTCGCCGAGACGGGTGAGGAACGCCACGCGGACGCCCGTCTCCTCCTGAAGCCTGCTGATCTTGTGGCCGACCCAGGACGGGGCGGCGTGCACCTCGGCGAGCTCGACGCCCCCGGTGGGGTCGCGCCACAGCGGCTCGGCGCCCGACGGGAGCAGCCGGCGCAGCATCTGGTCGGCCGTCCAGCGGACGGTGGCGACCGTGGGGATGCCCAGGCGCTGGTAGACCTCGGCGCGCCGGGGGTCGTAGATACGGGCGGCGACGTTCTCGATGCCGAACATCTCACGGGCCACCCGGGCGGCGATGATGTTGGAGTTGTCGCCGCTGGACACGGCGGCGAAGGCGCCGGCCTCCTCGATGCCCGCCTCGCGCAGGGTGTCCTGGTCGAAGCCGACTCCGGTGACCCGCCGGCCACCGAAACCGGAGCCCAGCCGTCGGAAGGCGGTGGGGTCCTGGTCGATCACGGCGACCGTGTGCCCCTGTTGCTCCAGGGTCTGCGCGAGGGCGGAACCCACCCTGCCGCAGCCCATGATGACGATGTGCACGACCGTCCTTCCGAGGTCAAGAAGTCAAGAAGTCAATAAAAATTCTGGCCTGGCTTTGAACAGGGTCTCAGACCGTCGACCAAGCTACACACGTGCGGTCACCGCGGGGCACCCCTGTGCACGCTTTACGGAATCAGCGGCGACTGATGCTCCAGAGACTGAGGAAGGTAAGGATTCCGAGGCCGACGAGGGTGCCGACGGCGCCGATGATCTCCGCGGTCGTGTGCATGGACCCTCCAAGGGGGCGGCAGCGGGCGGGGATTGTCATATAGGCATGGGGATCGGTGCGGTCACGGAATCCGCAGCGCGGGCATGGCCGATTTCACCCGGGAGGCAGACGCGGAACACCATCACCCGGCTGAGGCCGGGGGAGGGTGGGCGGTCCCGTGTTCGAAGGCCTACGATCCTCTGTTGTGTCCAAACTGACCGACGTGCCCAAACGGATTCTGATCGGGCGCGCACTGCGCAGTGATCGGCTCGGAGAAACGCTCCTGCCGAAGCGCATCGCCCTGCCCGTCTTCGCTTCCGACCCGCTGTCCTCCGTGGCCTACGCGCCCGGGGAGGTGCTGCTGGTCCTGTCCATCGCGGGCGTGTCGGCCTACCACTTCAGCCCCTGGATCGCCCTCGCGGTGGTCGTGCTGATGTTCACGGTGGTCGCCTCCTACCGGCAGAACGTCCACGCCTACCCCAGTGGCGGCGGTGACTACGAGGTGGCCACCACCAACCTCGGCCCCAGGGCCGGCCTGACCGTCGCGAGCGCGCTGCTCGTCGACTACGTCCTGACCGTCGCCGTCTCCATCGCCTCGGGCATCGAGAACCTCGGCTCCGCGATCCCGTTCGTGGTCGAGCACAAGGTGGCCTGCGCGGTCGCCGTGATCGTGCTGCTGACGCTGATGAACCTGCGCGGCGTCAAGGAGTCAGGCAAGCTCTTCGCCATCCCGACCTACGTCTTCGTCGCGGGCGTCTTCATCATGATCGCCTGGGGCGCCTTCCGCGGGCTCGTGCTCGACGACACCATGCGGGCGCCGACGGCCGAATACACCATCAAGGCCGAGCACCAGGGCCTGGCCGGGTTCGCCCTGGTGTTCCTGCTGCTGCGCGCCTTCTCCTCCGGCTGTGCCGCGCTCACCGGCGTGGAGGCGATCTCCAACGGCGTCCCCGCCTTCCGCAAGCCCAAGTCGAAGAACGCGGCGAGCACCCTCGCGGCGATGGGCCTGCTGGCCGTCACCATGTTCTGCGGCATCATCGTGCTGGCCCTGTTCACCAAGGTCCGGATGGCCGAGAACCCGGCCGTCGACCTGCTCAAGGACGGCACCGCGGTCGGCGCCGACTACGTCCAGAACCCGGTGATCACCCAGGTCGCCGAGGCCGTCTTCGGCAAGGGCAGCTTCCTCTTCATCGTCCTGGCGGCGGCCACCGCCCTGGTGCTGTTCCTGGCGGCGAACACCGCCTACAACGGCTTCCCGGTGCTCGGCTCGATCCTCGCCCAGGACCGCTATCTCCCCCGCCAGCTGCACACCCGCGGCGACCGTCTCGCCTTCTCCAACGGCATCGTGCTGCTCGCCGGCGCGGCGACGATGCTGGTCATCATCTACGGCGCCGACTCCACGCGGCTGATCCAGCTGTACATCGTCGGCGTGTTCGTGTCGTTCACCCTCAGCCAGATCGGCATGGTCCGGCACTGGAACCGCCTTCTGGCGACCGAGACCGACCAGGCCAAGCGCCGCCACATGGTCCGCTCCCGCGCGATCAACACCTTCGGCGCCTTCTTCACCGGCCTGGTCCTGATCGTCGTCCTGGTCACCAAGTTCACGCACGGCGCCTGGGTCGCCCTGCTCGGCATGGTGATCTTCTACGGGACGATGAGCGCGATCCGCCGCCACTACGACGGTGTCTCCGAGGAGATCGCCGCGCCCGAGGGCCCCAGCGACGACACCGTCCGGCCCTCGCGCGTCCACTCGGTGCTGCTGATCTCCAAGATCCACCGCCCGACGCTGCGCGCCCTCGCCTACGCCAAGCTGATGCGCTCCGACACCCTCGAGGCGCTCACCGTCAACGTCGACCCGGCCGAGACGAAGACGCTGCGCGACGAGTGGGAGCGACGCGGTATCGACGTACCGCTGAAGGTCCTGGACTCGCCCTACCGCGAGGTCACACGGCCGGTCATCGAATACGTCAAGAGCCTGCGCCAGGAGTCGCCGCGCGACGCCGTGTCGGTGATCATCCCGGAGTACGTGGTCGGCCACTGGTACGAGCACCTGCTGCACAACCAGAGCGCGCTCCGGCTCAAGGGCCGGCTGCTGTTCACGCCGGGCGTCATGGTCACCTCCGTCCCGTACCAGCTCCAGTCCTCCGAAGCGGCCAAGAAGCGGGCCCGCAGGCGCTCGGAGTGGAACGCTCCGGGTGCGGTGCGGCGCGGTCCCGCGCAGGAGGGGCGCCCGAAGGAGCCGTCGGGCTCCGGCTCCGGGAACGCCCCGGGTTCCTCGAAGCCGGACGCGAAGAACTGACCGTCGCGCCGGGCGGCCCTCGGGCTTCGCCCCGGCGCATGGTGAACGGCCGGGCGGCAGCCACGTAGACTGGTGGGCTGTTGTCCGGCCGTTCCTCGTTCGACGTTGTGGAGTCACCCCGCCATGCAGGCAGAACCGAAGAAGTCGCAGGCGGTGTCGCTCGTCGGGCAGGAGTACGAGGTCGAGATCGGCCCCGTCGCCCACGGCGGCCACTGCATCGCCCGTACGGAGGCCGGCCAGGTGCTGTTCGTCCGGCACACGCTGCCCGGCGAGCGGGTCGTGGCCCGGGTCACCGAGGGCGAGGAGGGGGCCCGGTATCTGCGCGCGGACGCGGTGCGGGTGCTGGAGGCGTCCAAGGACCGGGTCGAGGCGCCCTGCCCGTACGCCGGACCCGGCCGCTGCGGCGGCTGCGACTGGCAGCACGCCAAGCCGGGCGCCCAGCGCCGCCTCAAGGGCGAGGTGGTCGCCGAGCAGCTGCTGCGGCTCGCGGGCCTCACGCCCGAGGAGGCCGGCTGGGACGGCACCGTCATGCCGGCCGAGGGCGACAAGCTGCCCCCCGGCGAGGTGCCCGCATGGCGCACCCGCGTCCAGTACGCGGTCGACGCCGACGGCAACGCCGGCCTGCGGCGCCACCGCTCGCACGAGGTCGAGCCGATCGAGCACTGCATGATCGCGGCGCCGGGCGTCAGCGAGCTCGGCATCGAGGACCGCGACTGGTCCGGTATGGCGTCCGTCGACGCGATCGCCGCGACCGGCTCCCAGGACCGCATGGTGATCCTGGAGCCCCGTCCCGGCGCCCGACTTCCCCTCGTCGAGCTGGACAGGCCCGTCTCCGTCATGCGGGTCGAGGAGCACGACGGCGGCATCCACCGCGTCCACGGCCGGGCGTTCGTGCGCGAACGCGCCGACGGTCGGACCTACCGCGTCGGCAGCGGCGGCTTCTGGCAGGTCCATCCGCAGGCCGCCGACACCCTCGTCAAGACGGTCATGCAGGGCCTCCTGCCGCGCAAGGGCGACATGGCGCTCGACCTGTACTGCGGCGTAGGCCTCTTCGCGGGCGCCCTCGCCGACCGCCTCGGCGACAAGGGCGCGGTCCTCGGCATCGAGTCCGGCAAGCGCGCCGTGGAGGACGCCCGGCACAACCTCGCCGGGTTCGAGCGGGTGCGGATCGAGCAGGGCAAGGTCGAGGCCGTCCTGCCGCGCACCGGGATCACCGAGGTCGACCTGATCGTCCTCGACCCGCCGCGCGCGGGCGCGGGCAAGAAGACGGTCGAGCACCTGGCTTCGCTGGGCGCCCGGAAGATCGCGTACGTCGCCTGCGACCCGGCGGCGCTGGCACGTGACCTGGCGTACTTCAGGGACGGCGGATACCGGGTCCGCACGCTTCGCGCTTTCGACCTGTTCCCGATGACGCATCACGTGGAGTGCGTGGCGATCCTGGAGCCGGTGAAGAAGGACGCCTGAGCTGCGGTTTTGCGGGATTCGCCGGTTACCCGACCTGTTTCCGCTCGTCCGACGGGTGAACGGTGGCGATCGCCTGTGAAGGCCGCCCGGCCTGGGGGGCGGATCCAGGCGGGTGTAGCGACAGCGGTGCAAGCCGGGTCCGTGCGCTCCTCGGGCTGCTGACGCTCGCATGACGCTCGTTCTGAGAGGCCGATGATCCAGCCCTCGTCGGCGGCCTCGCGCAAATAGAGGCGCATGCCGACCGCGCCCTCACTGTCCAGATACCCGGAGTCGGCGACAAGGGCGACGATCCCGCCTGCGCCGGTCGGGATGCAGCGCTCATGGAGCGTCCGGACGTGACGCCGCGGCGCTCGCGGACTCTCCGGTGAGGCGCAAAAACCTACCTGCCCTGCGATTTCCCGGCTGCGGCTCCGGCTGGCGTCTTTCCGATGACGCATCGCGTGGAGTGCGTGGCGATTCTGGAGGCGGTGGCCGAGGGGGCCTGACCGCGCGGTGGAAGTGAGGCGTTGCGCGCCACCTCGTGACGCCGCGGTCATCAGGGCGGGTGCGGCCGGCGCCTCGGCCTCACGGCCGACCGTCATCCGTTTCCGTAATCCTTGACCAGCGTGGCGATCAGCGCGTGCAGCGCGTCGGCGCGGTGTCGGTCCTCGCGTTGGGCGCGCAGTGCCGCGTCGGCGGCTCGGAGGCGGGCCAGGGCGGGTGGTTCGGCGTCCATCACGTCGTCGATCAGCGGCGTGGTGATCAGGTCCAGGCATTCGGTGAGCAGGCGGCGGGTGGCGGGCGAGGGCGGGGCGGGGTCGGGGTCGGCGTACGTGGTGGTCAGGTACCGCGCGGGGTCGGTGAGGCTCCAACCGGCGACGGCGCCGTGCTGGACGAGCAGCGCCACGTCGGGGGCGATGCCGATGCGGGCCTCCAGAGGCTCGTCGAGGACGTCGAGGTCGCGCAGACAGATCAGTACGGCGTCCCCAGGAGCGCGGCACAGCACCGTGCAGGTCTCGTGCCGGAAGTCCCGGACCTCGTCCGCGCGGAGCCCGCCCGGGCGCACGTCGGGCAGGACGGGAAGGCGGGTGGTGGTCTCGGCGTCGGCGGACACGTACGGCATCTGGAGTTCGACCCCGACCAGCTTCCGGCTGTCCGGGTCGAACCTGAGGACGTCGGGCGTGTCCCACAGCCGGTCCTGGCTGCCGAAGGTACGCGCGAGGAACCGCTCGCGCTCCTGCACGTCCGCGTACCGCGCGACATCGACGGAGTCGCCCGTGAAGCGGGGGGTGATGGGCAGCGGATCGTCCGTCACCGTTGCGCGCCAGTCGCCGTCGAACGACAGTTTCGTGGTCATTCCTGCCTCATCTGATCTGCTTCGCCGGGGCCAGGTAGCCGTCCTCGGTGGGAATCCTGCCCTGCACGATGTCCTCGTGGGTCACCGGAGCGCCGGGGTCTGTCGGACTGCCACCGAGCGCGTCCGCGCCGGACGGGCCCTTGATGCCCGAGTCTCCGTAGGCCGTGATGGCCTGACCCTGCTTGGAGCCGGGACCGTAGACCACGGCGATGTCGTTGTCCTTGCGGAAGATGAAGTTCCCTGCCTGTCCCGATGACTGGTACACGGCGTCCGGGTTCTTCAGGATCTCCAGGACCTGTTCGTCGGTGAAGCCGTGCCTCGTCTCCCCGTGGTACTTGGGATGCTTGTTGATCTCACCGTTCTGAGCCCTCTCGGCGATGTCGTCCAGGATCTTGTCGACCCGCTTCTGCGCCTTCTCCTCCTTCGTGTACTTGGGCATGAGGCCCAGCGGGTCGCAGCCGCTGTGCGGGTTGTCCACGTACGCGAGGGGGTTCGGGGCGGGAGCCAGACCGAGGGGGTCCGGCGAGGTGTAGCGGCCGGTCTCGGGGTCGTAGTGGCGGAAGCAGTTGTAGTGGAGGCCGGTCTCGGGGTCGTAGTACTGGCCGGGGAAGCGGAGAGGGGTGTAGGCACCGCTGTCACGGGACCAGGCCGTCGTGCCCCAGAGCGTGCTCCGGGTGCGCCAGGCGATGCCGCCCGTCTCATCGATCAGTTCGGTCGGTGTGCCGACGAGGTCCGTCGCGATGGCGAAGAATCGGCGGTCGATCTCCTCCTGGCGGCCGTCGGCCGTGAGGATGCGCTCGGTCTGCGCCAGCGGGACGACATTGCGGTGGTCCCAGGTGAGGGCGACCGTGTTCGGGGCGTCCGGGTGGTGGCTCGTCTGTTCGCACAGATTCAGGCCGTCCCAGGTGAAGCGGACCTCCTCCACCACGCTCGCGCCGTCGGCCGTCAGGCGCTGTTTCGCGGTGCGGCGGCCCAGGGCGTCGTAGCGGTACCTCCACCGCGTTCCGTCGGGGGTGGTGACGCCGGTGAGGCGGTTCTCCGTGTCCCACGTGTAGTGCCAGGTGTCCGGCTTGCGGGAGAGGCGGGTCTTCTGCCGCAGGACGACCCGGCCGAGGGCGTCGTGCTCGAAGCGGACGTCTCCGGCGCGGGTGAGCGTGGTGCCGGTGTAGGCGCGCGGTCCGGTGGCCTCGTGGCCGGGGTGGCCGGAGGGCCAGGACGCCGAGGCCTGGTTGCCGGCGTCGTCGTAGGCGTACCGCTCGGTCCATCCCCGGGCGTGGACGGCGGTGACTCGGCCCACGCGGTCGAGATCGAAGGTGCGGGAGCCCGAGAGCCCATCCACGACAGAGGTCAGTCGGCCATCGGCGCGGTAGGAGTAGGCGCGTCCGTTGACGTCGAGGCCCCCGGCGGTGATCCGTTGCGTGGTGAGCCGTCCGGCTTCGTCCCAGGCCGAGGTCATGGTGATCGCGTCGCCGAAGACGCGGGCGATCTCGCGGCCGGCGGCGTCGTGCGTGAAGTCGATCCGGTGACCGCCGCTGGTCAGACTGTGGGCCAGCCCATCGGCGCTGTAGGCGTAGGACGTGACGTGACCGGTGGGCGTGGTGCGGCGGATGCGCCGGCCGAGGACGTCGTAGGCGTACAGGACGGCCCGGCCGTCGACGAGTTCCGCCTTGGTGAGTCCGCGCCGGTCGTACCGGTAGCGCAGTTCACCGTCCGGGCCGACGGCCTCCAGCAGGCGCCCGGCCCGGTCGTAGGCGTACGTCGTCACCTGGCCGTCGACGTCCTTGGCGACCACCCGGCCGAGTCGGTCGCGCGCGAACGAGACGGTCCCGCCGAGTGCGTCGACGCGGGCGACCAGCCGGCCCGCCGGGTCCGTCCGGTAGGTGAGGGTGCGGCCGTCGAAGTCGGTCTCGGAGACGATGTTGTCGGCGGCGTCGTACTCGTAGGTCCAGGTCAGCCCCTGCGGGTTCGTGACGCGGGTGAGGCGCAGTCCGGCGTCGTGCTCGAACTCGTAGCGCGCGCCGTCGGGTCGGGTATGGGCGGCCGGCAGATCGAAGTGGGTGTACTCGAAGCGGGAGACGCCACCGGACGCGTCGGTGCGGGAGAGCAGGTTGCCCTCGCCGTCGTAGGTCCACGACTGCGCGGCGCCGTCAGGGCCGGTGCGCCGGGCGAGTTGTCCGTCGGCGGCCCACTCCAGGAGGGTGACGCCGCCCATGGGGTCGGTGACGCGCACCGGTCTGCCGAGGGCGTCCCGCTCCGTGCGGGTGAGGGCCCCGGCCGGGTCGGTCACCTCCACGGGCAGCCCCGCCGCGTCGCACACCACGTGTGTCGTGGCCCCGAGGGCGTCGGTGACCGAGGTGAGCCGACCGGACCCGTCGTAGGTGTAGTGGGTGGTGGCGCCGGCCTGGTCGGTGACCGCCGTGCGGTTGCCGCGTTCGTCGTACGCGTGGACCATGCGGGTGCCGTCGGAGCCGATGACCTCCACGGGCAGGCCGAACGGACCGCGCACCGTGCGCAGTTCGCTGCCGTCCGGGCGGACGGCGGACACGACGCGCCCCTCCTCGTCGTAGGCGAAGACCGTGGTGAGGCCCAGCGGATCGGTGCGGGTCACGAGGTTGCCGCCGCTGTCGTAGCCGAACCGGGTGGTGTGGCCGAGCGGGTCGGTGAGGGCGAGCCGACGGCAGCCGGGGCCGTACAGGTGCCGGGTGACCCGGCCGTCGGCGGTGGTCAGGACCGTCGCTCGGTGACCGGTCGCGGCGTCCGGTTCGGTGTAGGACAGGGTGATCTGGACGTGGCCGGCCTCGCCGCCCTCCGCCACGACCCGGTCGCGGTCGTCGTAGACGTAGTCGTACCGGCTGCCGTTGGAGTCGATCCAGGCAATGACGCGGCGGCGGTCGTCGTAGACGAACGTGGTGACGGCGCCCGACGGCTTGGTGACCGTGGTCAGGTCGCGGTCCTCGTAGCCGTAGCTCAGCAGCGGCAGATCAGCCCCGCCCTCGCCGCCGCCGGCCAGCGACAGGCCGGTGACCAGGCCGTCGGCGACGGACAGGTTCACCCGGTGTCCCGCCGAGTGGACCAGGGCCAGCGGCACTCCGTCCTCGCCCCGGTCTACGTCGACGGCGTGGCCGTTGCGTTCGCTGACGCCCGACAGCCAGGCGACGCCGTCGCCCCCCGGTTCGCCGCCCGACGGGGCCGTGAAGTGGAAGGTCAGGCCGCTGTCGAGGGCAGTGACCGTATAGCCGCCGTCGCTGTCGCTGGCCAGCAGCGTGCGGGCGCGGCCCGTTTCGGGGCGGGTGGGCGAGCCGGGGGCCGGGTGCGGGTACGGCACGAGAAGTCCCTCGGCGGTGACGTGGAGGACACCGATCGCGTCGATCTCCAGACGTTCGTCGACGGTCGACGTCCAGGCGGGCCCGAGGAAGCGGCCGGCCGTGCAACCCGACTCGGTACGGCGGGTGAAGACCAGCGGCAGGATGCCGGGGATCTCCAGGTCGGTCTGGGGCAGGAACATCCGGCCCGACGCGAGGTCCACCGGGTCGGTGCCGTCGGTGGGGCGCTCGCCGTCCGGTCGGCTGTGGGTCCCCTCCGGGGCGTCGTCGACCAGGCGGCGCAGCCGCGCGGCGTCGGCGGCCTCCTCGGCGACGCGCACGGCCTTCACCCCGGCGCCCCCGCCCCCGGTGGCCACGGTCAGAGCGAGGTCGGGCAGCAGCCGGCCGAAGCCCTCGGCCGGGTCCTTCATGAAGTCGCTGATCATCTGCTTGCCCGTGCCGACCGGGTCGTTGGCGGCCACCACCAGGCCGGCGGCCAGGTTGTTGAGGGACGTGGCGTACTCGGCCGGGTGCGTGATGTTGTACGGATCCAGCGGGTTGACGCCGCGGACGAAGTTGAGCAGCCCCGCGGTGCCCTTGACGACGCCGCCGCCGACGTGGTCGCCCATGAGCTGAAGCTCCTGCAGTCCGTCGCCCAACTGCTCGGTGTAGGACGGCTTCTGCGGGGCCATGTCGCGGGCGGCGCGCACTGCCGTGCGCGCGGTCTCCGCCGCCGAGTTGCGCTGCTTACGGGCCTCGGCCAGAACGTCCTGGGCCTCCTGCATCAGCTTCTTGCCGGGGTCGTCGAACGTCGCCGCGGGCTTCGGCGGCAGGGAGGCCGGGTCGCGCCGGTCGGCGGGCTGGGCGTTGTAGCGATCGACGGCGCCGTTGTAGTCGTCGACCTTCTTGCGGTGGGCGTCGGCGGCGTCCTCGGAGGCCTTGACTCCCTCCTTCCATTTGTCGATCGCCGTCTGCGCCTGTCCCTGCGCCCAGGTGACCGTGCCGGCGAACGCCTCCAGCGCGGCGGCCGCCCTCTCACAGGCATCGGCACCGGTGAACCACTTGGGCGGCTGGGTGCTCACCGCGGTGCGCAACGCGTCGGCCGTCTCGCCCTTGAGCCGGGACGAGTCGAGGCCCTTGAGACCGTCACCTGCGTTGTCGAAGGCCGACTGGAAGGCGCGGAGCTTCCCGGCGGTGGAGGTGATCTCGCTCGGGCTGCCGTAGATCAGCTTGGTCTTGTCCTCGGTCTGCCCGAGGTCCATCTCGTCGACCTCGGCGCCCAACCGGTTGGCGACCGAACGGGACTGCTCCCGCACCCAGTCCGCGCCGGACTTCCAGCCGACGTCGTCCAGCCGGTCCGCGGTCCAGTTGCCCGCGTCCTCGACCCGGTTGCCCACCCACTCGACGCCGTCCTCGACCGCGTCCTCGACCGAGTCGGGCGTGATGTCACTGATGAAGTCGCCGATACCCACCGTCAGTTCCCCCCGGACTCACCCTGCTGCTCCTGCTGGGCGCGTTCCTCCGGCGATGGGCCGAAGGTGTCGTCCAGCGCCTGGTTCCACTGGTCGTCGGAGATGCCGAGAGCGTCGTTGAGCACCTGCGACTGCTGACCGCCGTGACCCTCGGTGAGAACGGTGCGGCCGGTGTCCTTCCAGGTCTGCTCCATGTCCTGGCCGGCCTTGTCGAACGACTCGGCGCTCCAGTCCGGGTCCAAGTAGTCCGGCGTGAAGATGTCGCCCCAGTTCTGCTGGGCGATCTCCTCCTCACTTGCGTGCGGGTTCCCGCCGAACAGGGAGTTGGCACCCACCTTGAGCGTGGCCGCGACGTACTGGTCGTGCTCCCACTGGGTGCCCGCCGCCAGGCCGAGGCGGTCGGCGAGCGCGCTGGCGTCGTGCACCAGGGCACGCACGCCCCACTCCCAACGTTCGCAGAAGTCCTCGAAGTCGACCGCGAGGCCGTGGTGCCCGGCCTCCATCCCCGTCATCGCCAGTTCGGAGAAACCCTTTCCCATCACCGATCCGGTGGCGCCGCCGAGTTCACCGAGCTGGTCGATGGTCGCGCCCACACCCTGGGTGAACTTGGCGACGGACGCCTTGTCGAGCCGCAGGTCCGGTTCGTCACCGCTCATGACCGCGCCCCCTCTCCCGCCGCGGCGGCGTCGACGGCGACGGCCTCCGGCACGATGCCGACGACGGGCGGGAAGAACATCGACCCGTCCTCGGTGGCGATGTCGACGGCCAGGCCGGCGGGCTCGCCCAGGGTGGGCACGATGTCGTCGACGATGCGCGCGCCGAGCAGCGCCGCGTAGTCCATGGGCTGGTCACCGCGCGTGTGACGCAGCGCGAACCGGGCCAGCGCGGCCTCGTCGGTGAACCCGCAGATCCACCGCACGCCGCCCGAACGCACCGACCAGAGACCTCCGTCGGCCATGGGCACCAGGAGGACCGAGCGCCGCATCTCGCCGACCAGAGCACGCGGGTCGTCGCCTCCCCTTCTCCGCTCGGCGATGCGTTCGGCGAGTGCCGCCTTCGGCTGCTGCACGGTTCCCTCCCCGGGCGTAGGTGACTGAAGGCACCGTAGAGCAGGACGCGCGGGGAGAAGCGAGCGGTTCTGGTGAAGCCCGCCCGGGCCGGAAGGCGTCTCCCGCGAAGACGGGATTCCGTCGGGACTCCCGGCCCCCTCAGTCCGGCCCCCTCAGCCCGGCCGGCCCGGCCCGGCCATCACGTGGCCGGAAAACCGGGTTCAGCCGTGGCGTCCCTGGCCCTCCATCGTCTCCACCAGCCGTCCCAACGCCCTGAGAATCCACTCGCGGTCGTCCCCGAGGCCTGCCAGCAGATCCACCTCGGCGGCGAGTTGGCGGGGGAAGAGGTCGTCGACGGCCTTGGCGCCCGACTCGGTGATGACGAGCAGGGCGGCGCGGCGATCGGCGGGATTGGGGGTGCGGGTGATGAAACCGCGCCGCTCCAGTTTGGCGAGGGTCTTGCTGACGCCGGCGCGGGAGAGCCCGAGGCGTTCGGCGAGGCTGCGGGCGATCACCGGGTCGGTGGCGTGACGCAGGGGGATGAGCGTGTCGACCTCGGGGGCGGTGAGGGGGGCGCCCGCGTAGAGCGGTTCGACGGCGCGGTCGAGCAGACCGGTGGCGCGCTTGAGCAGGCCCACCACTTCCATGGGTGAGGTGTCGAGCCCCGGGTTGTGAGCGGCCCACTGGGCACGGACGTCGGCGGGGGAGGCGGGGGAGGTGGGCATGCGGCTCGCCTTCTGACCTGCGCGGCAATTTGTTAGCTGGTGAACTATTGGTTATCTTTTACTCATGGTACCCCCGTCATCCTCCCGTGCCACCGCTGTGCCGACCGCCACCGCCACCGCCACCGCTCCCGGCCCCGCCCCGCGCGAGCGTTCGGCCGTCGCCCTCGTCGCCGTCCTCGGTGCGCTGACGGCGGTCGCCCCGCTCGCGACCGACATGTACGTCCCGGGCTTCCCGGCCATGGGCAACGCGCTCGGGGCGAGCAGCTCGGCCGTGCAGCTGACGATGACCGCGTTCCTGGCCGGGCTGGTCGTCGGGCAGTTGCTGATCGGGCCGCTCAGTGACGGGCTCGGGCGGCGCCGGCTGCTGATATCCGGCTCCACCGGGTTCGTCCTCTTCTCGCTGGTGTGCGCCGTCGCCCCGAACGTCGGTCTGCTGACCGGCGCCCGCTTCCTCCAGGGCGTGGCCGGCGCGGCGGGCATGGTGCTGGCCCGGGCCGTGCTCACCGACCGGTTCGACGGTGCCGAACTGCCCCGCCGTTTCGCGGTGCTCTCCCAGGTCATGGGCGTGGCGCCGATCGCCGCGCCGGTGCTCGGCGGGGCGATCCTGGGCGTCTCCACCTGGCGTGCGGTGTTCGCCGTGCTGGCGGTGCTGGGCGGACTGCTGGTACTTGCCGTGGTGCGCGGGGTGCCGGAGTCCCTGCCGCCCGAGCGGCGTCGCAGCGGCGGGTTCCTGAACACGTTCCGTGCCATGGGAACGCTGCTCGGCCGCCGGGCGTTCATGGGGTACGTCCTGGCCGTCGCCCTCGTCGCGGCAGCCTTGTTCGCCTATATCAGCGGTTCCAGTTTCGTCTTCGAGAACCTCCACGGCGTCTCCTCGACGACGTACTCCCTCATCTTCGCCACGAACGCGGTCGGCATGCTGCTCGCCGGCGCGGTCTTCGCCCGGCTCGCCGGGCGGGGCGTACGGCTGAACACCCTGCTCGCCGCCGGGGTCGGTGTCGTGCTGGCGGGCGCACTCGGGCAGGTTCTGGTGGTCCTGTCCGTGGGGGAGAGCCTCGTGGGCACATGGGTCACCTTGTTCGTGACCACCGCCGGCGTAGGGCTGGTCTTCCCGAGCGGCATGAGCATCGGGCAGTCGGTGGGGCGGATGGCGCCGGGAGCGGCGTCCGCGCTGCTGGGCGGCCTCCAGTTCCTCTTCGGAGCGCTCGCCTCACCGCTGGTGGGGCTGTTCGGGGAGGACAGCTCCCTGCCGATGGCCCTCATCATGCTGATCGCCGCCACGGGGGCGGTACTCGCCCTCGTCGGACTGGCACGGCCGTGGCAGGGACACGGGGAAACGGCTTCCGTCTGAGGCTGTTGGAGGTGGGACCCTCTTGTCGCTGGGATGCGGCCGGGGGCGGATGCTGTTGTGGGTGGGGCGGGGCGGCGCCGTGGGGCGGATGCCGTTGAGCAGGGCGGGCGGGGCAGGGCGGGGCCGTCGGTCTGGTGCCGCTGTCTGAGAGCGGCCGTCGGTCTCACGTCGGTGTCGGTCAGGCGCTGCGCTGATGTCCGGTCGCACGCGGGTCGGGGTCGGGCCGCACCCGAGTCGCCCCCGCGGCGAAGATCGGCCACAATGGGCGCCCGTCGTTCGTTCGTCCGTACCGAACCATCCGAGGTTTCCCCGTGACCCACTCCGTGGCCCGCGAGCCGCAGCGGCGTAATTCGCGGTCCAACCGGGCGCGCATCCTGGCCACGGCCCGGCAGGAACTCGGCCGGAACCCGGACGTCACCCTGGAGGAGATCGCGCGCGCCTCCGGCGTCGTACGACGGACTCTCTTCGGTCACTTTCCCGGACGTGCTGCGTTGTTGGAGGCGCTCGCGGAAGAGGCGTCCGAGGCTTTGCGTGGCGCGCTGGCGGTCGCGTCGGCACCGCAGGAGCCGGCCGAGCGGGCGCTGGCGCACTTCGTGCACACGATCTGGCCGGTGGGCGACCGCTATCGGCTGCTCCTGGCGCTGGCCCGGCGTGACCTGGGCGACGAGCGGGTCGCCGAGATCCTCGCCCCCGCCCGCGACGAGGTCACCGCCATCCTGGCGCGCGGGCAGCGCGACGGTGTCTTCCACACGCAGCTGCCGCCCGCCGTGCTGAGCGCGGGGCTCGAGGCGATGCAGGTCGCGCTGCTGGAGGAGGTCAACACCGGGGCGCTGGAGGACGACGGGACCCGGACGGCCGTCGTGACACTCGTCGCGGCGGGGGTGTCGGAGGAGCGGGCACGGTCCGTGGTCGGTGAGATCGTGTCGGCGGCCGCAAGCGTCGCTGAGCCGGGCGCCTGAAGCGTCCGGATCGCCAAAGGTTCCCTGCCTCCGCCTGCCGTTCTGCGCTCACGCCGCTCTGCGCTCACAGGCCCTGACAGGGGCAGCAGGACACGACAGGGCAGGCAGCGCAGGCAGTCGCCGTTGCTGAGCGGGTCGGCGCCTCGCTGTCGTCGTCGGGTCCGGTCGTAGTTGGTCGTGCCTGGTCGTGCCCTGGTCGTGACTGGTCGGACCGTCCGGTCGTAGGTCGAGTTCGAGCAGCGGCAGCTGACGGGCCGACCCGTCGGTGGGATGTCGCGGACGGCGATATTCACCCGCCGTACGTGCCCGCAGCTGTGCTCAGCCACCCGCGTCAGGGCAGAAGACGGCAACCCGCGCTCGTGCCTCGGCGTGAGCCAGGGTGCCGATGCCCTCCTGGCACGCCTTCGCGGTACGGGAGTCCACCGGCACGCCTTGGCGGTGCATGAGTCCACCGGCACGTCTTCGCGGTGCGTGAATCCACCTGCGCCGTCATGAGCCGGTCGAATGAGCCGGCCGCACGGGACGGTCGAGCGGGACGGGCATCAGGATCAGCGTGAGCCGTGCGGCAAGGGTGATGGTGGGGGCGGCCGGTCGCCGCCTGTGGCGGGTGCCGGGCCCTTCGGTCGTTTCGTGGACGCGCCGCTCTCGTACCTGAGCCGGAACCCTCAACTGCTCTTTGGGGAGGGGGTCTTCGCCGACGGAGCACAAAAGCGGTCGTTCACCCTGCGCGAGGTGAGGGCACAGCTTGCCAGGGCACCCGTGACGTCGGCGGTCTCGGCGGTCTCGGCGGTCTCGGCGGTCCCGGCGGTCCCGGCGGTCTCTGCGAGGCCGCTGTCGGTGCCGTGGCTCGGTGGCCACGGGTCGCCACCAGGTCCAGCTCTCGGGCCAGACCGCGGGCGCGGCGAGCAGGGGGCGGGGTGGGCGAGGTGCGCGGCGCTGCGGCCACGGCGCCGCGGCTCGCGCGGGGGCTGGCCGCCGGTCCTTTCGCCTCCCGTCGGTCAGGGGCGCTGGGCAGGCCATCGAACTATTTGCACACTTGTGGGCAACAAACTAGTCTGCACATCAACGGGCAATTAACTCGTCCTCTTAGGAGCCCCCCATGCCCTTCCCCGTCAAGACACCGGTCGAGAAGATGACCGGGCCGTACGCCAAGCGCTGGTCGGCGCTGATCGTGCTCTGCCTGAGCCTGCTCATCGTGGTCATGGCGAACACCTCGTTGATCGTGGCCGCGCCGGACATGACCACGGACCTGGGCCTGAGCAGCAGCGACCTCCAGTGGGTCATCGACGGCTACACGGTCCCGTACGCCGCGCTGATGCTCGTGCTGGGGTCGATAGGCGACAAGTACAGCCGTCGCGGCGCGCTCATCACCGGGCTGCTGGTCTTCGCGGGCGGTTCGGTGATGGGCAGCCTGGTGGACCGGACCGACATGGTCATCACGGCCCGCGCGATCATGGGTGTCGGTGCCGCGGTCGTCATGCCGGCCACCCTGTCGCTACTGGTCGCGATCTTCCCGCGGCGGGAGCGGGCCAAGGCCATCACGGCCTGGACGGCCACCTCGGGGCTGGCCATCGCCGTCGGTCCGCTGGTCGCCGGCTGGCTGCTCCAGGACCATGCGTGGGGCTCGACCTTCCTGATCAACGTGCCCATCGCGCTTGTCGCCGTCGTCGGCGCGCTCGCACTGATCCCGCCGTCCAAGGCGGCGGGCATGGGCCGGATCGACTACATCGGCGGTCTGCTGTCGATCGTCTCCGTCGGCTCACTGGTGTACGCGACCATCGAGGGTCCGCACTTCGGCTGGGGCGCCGGGCCGATCACCGCTGCCGTGGTCGCCGCGGTCGGCCTGGTGGGATTCGTGGCCTGGGAGCTGCGGCATCCGCATCCGATGCTGGACGTCCGCAAGTTCCGGCTGCGGCCCTTCGGCGGTTCGATGCTGGCGGTGCTGTTCTTCTTCTTCGGCACCTTCGGGGCGATCTACTACTCGACCCAGTTCCTCCAGTTCGTTCTGGACTACGACGCGCTGCAGACCGGCGTACGGCTGCTGCCGCTGGCCGGTGCGGTCTTCGTCGGCGCCGCGGTGACCGGGCGGCTGACCCCGAAGCTGGGCGTGCGGGCCATGGTCGTGTCCGGCATGGTGATCGGCACCGCGGGCGTGTTCCTGCTCACCCGCGTCGACATGGGATCGACGTACACGGACTTCCTCGCGCCGATGATGATGCTGGGCTTCGCGATCGGCCTGAGTGTGTCCCCGGCCACCGACACGATCATGGGATCGTTCCCGGAGAGTGAGCTGGGTGTCGGAGGCGGCGCCAACGACACCGCCCTGGAGCTGGGAGGTTCGCTCGGCATCGCGATCCTCGGCTCGCTGCTGGGCACCGCGTACCGCGACGAGCTGACCGATCTGGTCGGCGGCAACCTTCCGGCCGCCGCGATGGAGACCGCCAAGGACTCGGTGGGCGGCGGCCTGGCGGTCGCCGAACAGGTCGCGAAGGACCCCGCCGGCGGGGCGCAGCAGGCGCAGGTCCTGGTCGAGGCGGTGCACGAGGCGTTCGCACACGGCGTCGCCCAGACCAGCCTGGTCGGCGGGATCATCATGGCCGTCGGCACGCTGGTCGTCTTCGCGGTCCTGCCCGGCCGGAAGGCTGCCGCGGGCGCGGAGGGCGCGGAGGGCGCGGAGGGCGCGGAGCGGTCGGAGGAGGCCGCAGCCTCGGAGGAGTACTCCGACGCCTCCCGCTAGAACGGCCTGCCTTCGGCCAGGGCGGCCCGTCTCCGGCTGAGGGGACCTGCCAGGGCGGCCCGTCTCCGGCTGAAGGGGCCGTCCCCTGGGCCAGGACGGCCCGTCTGTCGCCCCTGCTGCCGACTTGCCTTGCCCCGCCGTGGTGTTCTCGGAACTCCGCCGGTGGGGCGTCCGGCATCCGGGCACTCGGCGTCCGGCGTCCGGCGTTCGGCGGATTGTGCCTCCCATGTTTTTCACGGCGGCGTGAAGAGGGCGACCGTCGGACCAGAGGTCGGCGGTCGTCACCGCCCGAGGGATGCGGGGGCCGCGGGGGCCGGTGGAAGTGATGGGGGTCGGGTGGGGTGCCGTCTTCAGTCCGAGGCGGTCGCAGGCTCGTACTGGGGCTCCGGCTCCCGCTCCGGGGTCGACTCCGGGTCCGAGCCCGCGGCCGCCTTAGGTATCAGCCCGCTCATCGCGGCACGGTGCTCGGGCCCTATGACGTGGGCCAGCGCCCCTGTCACCGTCTCGGCCAGGGCGCCGGACGCCTCTTGGAGCTTGGTCCGGGCCTTGTCGGTGAGGGCCACCTCCACCCCGCGCTTGTCCCCGCACACCGACCTCCGGGTGACGAGACCGACGTGCTGGAGGCACGCGACCTGGTACGTCAGCCGGGTCTTGGGCCGCCCCAGCAGCTCCGCGACGCGGGTCATGCGGAGGCCGCCCTGGGGCTGCTCCGCCAGGAGGCACAGGACCAGGAACTCGTCGTGCGAGACGTCGAGGTGCTCCTTGACCACCGACCGCAGTCGCTGCTCCACCGCTCCGGTCGCCGCCAGCAGCAACATCCAGCCGCGCAGCTCGGGCGGCAGCAGGCCGGCCCCGGCGTCCTGCGCTGACGGACATGCGGGCAGGTCGGCGGGGTGTTCAGGGGAGTCTGCCATGGCTCGAGTGTATCGCTGGTCCAAATTTGCACGACCTGTTGTTCAGATTTGGATAACCCGCTAGCGTGACCACGACGCTTATCCAAATTTGGAACACCGAGGAGAACGACCATGACCGTCGCTGTGGAAACCGGACTGTGGCAGCTCGACGCGAGCGCCTCCACCGTCGCCCTGAAGCACAAGTCGGTATGGGGCCTTGTCACCGTCAAGGGCGTCTTCGCCACCGTCAACGGCGGGGGCGAGGTGGCCGCCGACGGAACCGTCAGCGGGACCCTGGTCCTGGACGCGGCCTCCGTCGACACCAAGAACGCCAAGCGGGACACGCACCTGCGCAGCGCGGATTTCTTCGACGTGGAGACGTACCCCGAGATCACTTTCGCGGTGCGCGCCGCCGAACTCGGCGCCGACCGGTCCGTGAAGGTGTCCGGCCAGCTGACGGTGCGCGGTGTCAGCCGCCCGCAGGACTTCACCGCTCGCCTGAGTCAGGTGGACGCGGACGCGGTCACCCTGGACGCCACGTTCACCGTGGACCGGAACGAGTTCGGGATCACCTTGAACCAGCTCGGCATGATGGGCGGCCTGACGACGATCACCACCACGCTCCGCTTCACGCGCACGGCCGCCTGAGCCGTCGTGTCCGTTGCGGCGGCGCGGCCTGACGCAACGTCATGAGCTGGATCGGCGAGGGGATCTGTTCGCGTCCGTCCTCGGCGGCAGCTGAGGTGCCCGCTGTGAAGGGGCGCCGGTAGGACCCGCGCTGCCGGCCGTCACTTCCGTGCCCGTCAGGGCCGGGAGCACGACCGGTGGAGCCGCCGCGATCAGGCTCGGCCGCCGCCCGTGTCCTCTCGTCGGCGGGGGGAGGGGCGGCGTCGGCTGCGAGGCGCGGGCGAACTCCGTTGGGGCCCGATGACCGCAGCCGACGTCCACATGAGCGTCATCATCAGGTAGTCGCCCTCCTGGGCGCGCCGACAGGAGGAACGCCGCCGCCCGGGGCGGCACGTCGGCCGCCGCCGGGCGGTCCTCCGCGCTGCCGGTGCTCTTCGTGTGGTGTCTCGGACCGCCGCCTTCGTGGTTCCGGTTTCACGACGCGAACAGGGCTGGTGGGGGAGTGCGCCTGGGGTGAGGATCCCGGTCCGGCCACGGCGACAAGCCGCTGAGCGACGGCGAGGACTGTGGCGGTCCGTGTCGTTGTTGGGCTGAACGGGTGACTTGGCGTAAGAATGGCTGGTGCAGGTATTGAAGGCGAGTCAGTTCGGGGGGTGCCGGTGAACCGTTACGACGTCACCGATGAACAGTGGGAAGGGCTCGCTCAGGTTGTTCCGCTGCGGGGCCGGGACGCGTGGCCGTCGGCGGTGAGCCACCGCTCGCTCCCCGACGCGGAGACGGAGACCCGGCGCCGATTCGTCGTGCTGCGGGTCAACGTCTTCGCGGACGCCCGCGAGGTCGCCGAGACGCTGATGGCGGGCATCCCGGTGCTGCTCGATCTGACGGGCGCGGAGACCGACACCGCCAAGCGCGTCCTGGACTTCTCCACGGGAGTTGTTTTCGGGCTGGCCAGCGGCATGCACCGGGTCGACCGCAACGTCTTCCTGCTGACCCCACCGGGCACCGAGGTCAGCGGGATCATGGAGGGGGCGGGGGTTCCCGGAGTCTGAGCAACCGTCGGGCTCCGGGCACGGCGTCGGGCTCCGGGTGTGGCGTCGGGTAACCGCGCCCACCGCGGCGCTCGGCGACACGGGAACCCGTCGATCCGTTCCCCCCCCGGTCCCACCGTTCCCCGTCCCCCGGTCCCCTGGTCCCCTTGTCCCGCGGTCCCGCCCGTTCTTCCGTCCCGCTGGTCTCTCCCGTCCCGTTCGGCGTGCTCCGCGAGGCTCGTCGGTGTGCCGTAGATGTCGTCGGTCTCGTCGAGGTCGCTCGATCGTAGGAAGGTTCTCGGGGCGTAACGGTTCGTCTGGCGGCGGAGTCCTACGGTCCGGATATGCCCTCGCCGCTCGCCTCTTCGGCTTCCTCTGCCTCTGTCTCTGCCTCCGCTTCTTCCTCTTCCTCTTCCTCTTTCCCTTCCTCTGTTTCAGCCGGTGTCTCCTCCGCGCCCTTACCCCACCACCAGTCGTCCGGCGGGCCGCCGTCGGAGGATGCCTCCCCAACCGTGCCCGCGCAGGCGCCGGCCATGGCGGAGCGGCATGTTCCGTCCTCCGCGCCGGGTCCCGGTACGGCGGACGCCCAGGCTCGGTACGTCCGGCCCTGTGTCACCGAACTGCGGCTCTCCGCCTTCGCGGGGCATCGCCGGGCCCGGTTTCCGCTGGGGGCGGTCACGCTGTTCGTCGGGGCCAGCGGGAGTGGCAAGAGCAGCGCGCTGCGCGCCTACGAGGCGTTGGCGCGGCTCGGTGGCGGGGCCTCGCTGGGTGAGGTGTTCGCCGATCCGCTCGCGTGCGTGCCGCAGGGGGCGCGGCCCGACGCCCAGCGTCGTAGGGGGTTCCGTATCGGATGCACGGCCGACGGACCCGGCGGCCCGGTTCGGCTCGACGTCGCCGTGCAGGCCGAGCCCGAGCTGCGCATCGTGGGGGAGCGGCTGAGCGCGGCGGGCGTCGTGCTGCTGGAGACGGCACTGCGTGATCCCGGCCGCCGCACCGTACAGGCGGCCTGGCACACCGGCGGCTCCGCGCCGGTGACGCGCGCGCCGCTGCCCGACGACCGGCTCGGCACCGCCCTGCTCCCGCTGCGCGTGGCAGGCAAGACCGACGGGCAACGGCAGGTGCTCGCCGCCGCGGAACAGATGGTCGTCGCCCTGCGATCCGTCTTCGCCTGCGATCCGCAGCCCGACTGGATGGGGGCCCCCGTTCCCACCGGCTCCGGCCGACTGCTCGGCGGCTGCGACAACCTCGCCGACGTCCTGTGGCGCACCCGAGAGGAGTGCGCACGGCGGCACGCACAGCTGGTGGCCGCGCTGTCGGCGGGCTCCGGAGGACCGGTCGTCGACCTGCGCGCCGAACCGCTGCCCGACGGCACGGTCCGCGCGCTGCTCCACCGCGCCGACGGCAGCCGCACGGAACTCGCCCGGCTGGGATACGGCGAACTGCGCTACATCGCCCTCGCCCTGGTGCTGCTCACCGGCCCGGGCGTCCTCGACGTGGACCCGGCCGGCGAGGTGCCCGCCGCGATGCAGACTCTCACCCTGCTCGCGGACGGCCTCGACCGTGGCCTCGACGCACGTCAGCGCGCCGAACTGCTGCGGCTGGCGGTGCGGATGGCCGAGCGCGGGCACATCCGCTGCGTCGGCGCGGTCGGTGACGGCCACGGTGCCGCCCGGACGGAAGGAGTGACGGTGGTACACCTGGGTCCGTGACAGAACAACACCTCGACGTGGCGAAGCTCCAGCGCAGACTCGCCGACTTCGCGGCCGCGCGGAACTGGCAGCCCTTCCACACCCCGAAGAACCTCGTCGCCGCGCTCAGCGTGGAGGCGTCCGAACTGGTCGAGATCTTCCAGTGGTTGACGCCGGAGGAGTCGGCGCGCGTGATGGAGGACCCGGACACCGCCCACCGGGTGACGGACGAGGTCGCCGACGTTCTCGCCTATCTGCTCCAGCTCTGCGAGGTGCTCGGTGTCGATCCGCTGGCGGCGCTGGACGCGAAGATCGACCGCAACGAGCACAGGTTCCCGGCGCCGTAGCGGCGCCGCAGCGGAGCGGAGAAGCAGCAGTGCCGTCAAAAAACAGGGTGCCGTCGAGGCGGCGGTGACGCGGCGGCCCCCGCCGCAACGGCCCTGCCGTGACAGCCCGGCGGGGATGCCTCGAAGGTGAGCCGAACAGTCCGTTTTCACTCTCCGCAGTCGAATGGCGGACCGAAATCGATTTGTTGTCCACAGATTTCGGTCTTCCTCTGGCTTTTCGTCCCACACGCCCTCACTCTGGGTAGTGGACTGGTGGAGACGGGTGTTCGGGCGGACGTGCGAGCAGCACGTCGGGGCAGACGGGGGCAGCGCATGGACGCGGTGCAGCTCATCCTGACGAGCAGGCGCGCGCTCGCGGGCAGCGGCGAAGGAGCGGGGATCCTGGCGGAGGTGTGGCAGGCGCAGGCCCTGGCGCAGGCGATCGGCAGTCGCCTCGCCGTCTCGGGCCCGCCCGAACTGCGCGGCGAGGCGCTGGGACTGACCGAGCTGGCGGGCAGAGGCTGCGGTGTGCTCGGCGCGCCGGACCTCGACCCGGGCGACCTGCTCGCCGCCCGGCTCACCGAGCTGGACGACGCTCGCCGGGCGCTGCTCGACCTGAGCGGCCTGCTGGGCGAGGTCGGCATCGCCCTGGTCGGCCTGGCGAGCTCGGCGGACGACCAGGGCACGTACTGGAAGTGCATGGAGGCCATCGACGCGGCGGACGAGTCCAGGGACCGGGTCCTGGAGATGCTGCGCAAGCTGGCGGCGAGGGAGGAACGGGAGGAGAGGGAGGGCGCCCTGCCGGAGAGGTGAGGTAGGCCGACCTGTCCGGCGCTGGAAGGAAGGGGAACAGCGGCGAGGGGGAGAGTGCGAGCGTGGGGCACGGGGCAGGGAAAGGTCAGCCGGTCACGTCACCCTCTTCTCCCGGAGCCGGGCACGGGGCAGGGGGGCAGCCGGTCACGTCACCCTCTTCTCTCGCCCCCGCTGCACAGCCCCGGTCGACTGGAAGTCCGCGTCCAGCGCCGAGAGATCTGCGTTCAGAGCCGCCATCAGCTCCTCCATCTGCTGCAACAACCCCTTCGGCTGGGCTGCGGCGGGGGCCCCGCCCTGCTGCGGCACGGTCTCTTCGGACATGACGGCCTCCTCGGCCCTGGCCCCCCGTGGGGAGGGCCGACGCGGATGACGTCCCGGTGCTGACCAGCCGGGCACGGGCGCCGGGCGGGCCGGCTCCGCTCGCCCAACGATCACCGGAGGGGCGGGTCACTGGACGGGGCAACCCCCCACGCACGGCGCGGGCGTTTTTCACCCGACCGGGGACGGCCGGGGGAGCGGGGACCGGTGGGGTTGACGGGGAGGTCGGAGTGCAGGATGGAGGCATGGATCTGCGTATCTTCACCGAGCCCCAGCAGGGGGCGACCTACGACACCCTCCTCACCGTGGCCAAGGCCACCGAGGATCTCGGATTCGACGCCTTCTTCCGGTCCGACCACTACCTGAAGATGGGTGACGTGAGCGGCCTTCCGGGTCCCACGGACGCCTGGATCACCCTTGCCGGGCTCGCCCGCGAGACCAAGCGCATCCGCCTCGGCACACTGATGACCGCCGGTACCTTCCGGCTGCCCGGCGTCCTGGCCATCCAGGTCGCGCAGGTGGACCAGATGTCCGGCGGGCGCGTCGAACTGGGCCTGGGCGCGGGCTGGTTCGAGGAGGAGCACACGGCGTACGGGATCCCCTTCCCGAAGGAGAAGATCGGCAGGCTCGAGGAGCAGCTGGAGATCGTCACGGGCCTGTGGGCGACGGAGCTCGGCAAGACGTACGACTTCCACGGCACGTACTACGACCTCACCGACTCGCCTGCGCTGCCCAAGCCCGCGCAGGCGAAGATCCCGGTGCTGATCGGCGGCACCGGCGCGACCCGTACGCCGCGCCTGGCCGCCCGGTTCGCCGACGAGTTCAACATGCCGTTCAGCTCGATCGAGGACAGCGAGCGCCAGTTCGGCCGGGTGCGGGCCGCCGCGCAGGAGATCGGCCGCGCAGCCGACGCCATCACCTTCTCCAACGCCCTCGTCGTCTGCGTCGGCAAGGACGATCAGGAACTCGCCCGTCGTGCCGACGCGATCGGCCGCGAGGTCGACGAGCTCAAGGCCAACGGGCTGGCCGGTTCCCCGGCCGAGGTCGTCGACAAGATCGGCCGTTACGCCGAGGCCGGCTCCCGACGGTTCTACCTCCAGGTCCTCGACCTGCACGACCTGGACCACCTGGAGCTGATCTCCGCCCAGGTCCAGGCGCAGCTGACCTAAGCACGGACAGGGACGCACGGCGTCGCGCCCCGGCCCGACACGGCTGGCACGGACACCGTCGTCCTCCGTGTCCCCCTTGTCTCCGTGTCCCTCTTCTCTTGCGGCCAGGGCGCGGCCTCCGTGTCCCTTTTCACCGGTGCTCGGGCCGCGCGCCGATCATCTGTGACACGGCTGTGACCGGAAGTATGGCTTCCGTCACAGTCGGCGTGGTCGGGCCCTGATGAGGTGGCCCGATGCGCAGATCCCTTCCGTTCCTCCCGGCCCTGGCCGCCCTGCTGCTTCTGACGGCATGCGGGTCGGAACACGCCGACGCACAGAACGGCGGCGGCGGTGCGGGTGAGCGGACGCAGGTCACCGAGCCCGCCGTGGACGGGGTCCGGATCACCTCGGTGACCGTCCCCGCCGGCTCCGCGACCCCCAGCGCATCCGACGACGGCCGCGTCAAGGCAGAGCGGCTGCCGACCGGACTCGCCGCCGGCTCCGGCGTCTCGGCCGCCTACGAGATCGTCAACTCCGGCACCGAGGAGCTGACGTACACGGTCCTCTTCGAGTTCACGACGAGCGCGGGCGAGGTCATGAGCAACGAGCGGGTGACCGTGCGCTCGGTGGGGGCGGGACGGACGGTGCGGGGGACGGTCCGGCCGGGGACGCTCGCGCCGGGAGCGTCCTCGGTGACGACGGTGAAGGTCGGCGAGGTGACCAAGGTCCCGGCGGACGAGGCGCCGACCGAGCCCGGCACCTGCCCGCCCTCCGGCATCCGCGTCTCGGCCGACGACGGCGACGCCGCGATGGGACTGCGAGTAGTGGGGCTCGTCCTGGAGAACTGCGGCGACCGGGACTACACCGTCGACGGCTACCCGCAGGTGAGCCTCCTGGACGAGAACCATGAGCCGGTCGACGGCGTCAAGATCTTCAAGGGCAGCGGCGGCATCTCCACCGTCACCGGGTTCGACGACCCGCCCCGGCCCGTCACCCTGAAACCCGGCGAACGCGCGAGCGCCGGCCTGATGTGGCGCAACACCACCGGCTTCGGCACCGCGGTCGACGTCCCGTACGTCCGGGTGCGCGCCAAGTCCGACGCCACGCCGGTGATGGTGACCCCTCACCTGGACCTCGGCACCACCGGAAAGCTCGGTGTCGGCCCATGGCGAAGCATGCCGAGGTAACCGACGCGAGCAGGCCGCCCAGCCTCGCTTCGCCGCTTCCGACCGCCCCGCGATCCGGTCGATCAGGTGCCCTGCCCCGTCCGTGACCCGTCCGGTGCCCCTCCTCCCCAACCCCAGCTTCCCCCGACGGCTCCCCTCTCGTCGCGGGCTGCCGCTCCCCTCCGTCCCCGTTTCCCGGCACACGGCCGGTCCTGCGGCTGACCAGCGCGGACGGCCGTCGATCGGCTGGGAAAATCGCGAGTGGTGAGGAAGCGTTCTCTGTACGTTGTAGGGGTGCGCGGGCGCACGATCAGCGCTTGCGCTCCTTCTTCCGAACCCCACCGAGGCACCCACGTGTTCCTGACGATCAGTACCACCGGCACCCCCGAACGTCCTGCCACTGACCTGGGCTTCCTGCTGCACAAGCATCCCGGCAAAGCGCAGGCGTTCTCCACCTCCTACGGCAAGGCCCACGTCCTCTATCCCGAGGCCGGCGCCGAGCGCTGCACGGCGGCGCTGCTGCTGGAGGTGGATGCCGTGGCGCTGGTCCGGCGGGGCAAGGGCAAGGGTCGGGGCGGTGCTCCGGACGCGGCCCTCGCCCAGTACGTCAACGACCGCCCCTACGCGGCCTCCTCGCTGCTCGCGGTCGCCCTGAGCGGCGTGTTCTCCAGCGCGATGCGCGGCGTCTGCACGGCGAAGCCCGAACTCCCCGCGCAGGCCAGGCCGTTGCGGGTCGAGGTACCCGCACTGCCCGCCCGCGGCGGCGCCGACCTCGTACGCGATCTCTTCGAGCCGCTCGGCTGGGCCGTGACTGCCGAACCGGTGGCCCTGGACACGCAGTTCGCGGAGTGGGGCGACTCGCGGTATGTGAGCCTGGTCCTGGAGTCGGAGACGCTCACCGTCGCCGAGGCCCTGCGTCACCTGTACGTCCTGCTGCCCGTCCTCGACGACGCCAAGCACTACTGGGTCGCCTCCGACGAGGTCGACAAGCTGCTGCGCGCCGGGGAGGGCTGGCTGTCCGAGCACCCCCAGCAGAAGCTGATCACCAGCCGTTACCTCTCCCGCCGCTGGTCGCTGACCCGGCAGGCGATGGAACGGCTCGAACTGGTCCGGCTCGCCGAGGCCGACGACAGCGAGGTCGAGGAGATCGACAACGCGGTCGAACCGGAGGCGGAGGCGGAGGAACGCCCGGCCCCGCTGGCGGTGCTGCGCCGCGAGGCGATCGTCACCGCGCTGACGGAGTCCGGGGCCGCCCGGATCCTCGACCTCGGCTGCGGCCAGGGCCAGTTGGTGCAGGCGCTGCTGAAGGACCCGCGCTTCACCGAGATCGTCGGCGTCGACGTGTCGATGCGCGCGCTCACCATCGCCTCCCGCCGGCTGAAGCTGGACCGGATGGGCGAGCGGCAGGCCTCCCGCGTCCAGCTCTTCCAGAGTTCGCTCGCTTACACCGACGCCCGCCTCAAGGGCTATGACGCCGCCGTGCTCAGCGAGGTGATCGAGCACCTCGACCTGCCCAGGCTGCCCGCCCTGGAGTACGCGGTGTTCGGTGCGGCCCGCCCGCGCACGGTCCTGGTGACCACCCCGAACGTCGAGTACAACGTCCGCTGGGAGAGTCTCCCGGCAGGTCATGTCCGGCATGGCGACCACCGCTTCGAGTGGACCCGCGAGGAGTTCCGCGGCTGGGCGGCCTCGGTCGCCGAACGGCACGGCTATGCCGTCGAGTTCGTCCCGGTCGGTCCGGACGACCCGGAGGTCGGTCCGCCCACCCAGATGGCCGTTTTCACCATGGGCAGCATGAACGAGAAGGAGGCGACAGCAGCATGACCGAGACCCAGATTCCTGCAAGGCAGGGCCGCGTCCTGCCCGTCACCGACCTCTCCCTCGTCGTCCTGATCGGCGCGTCCGGGTCCGGCAAGTCCACCTTCGCCCACCGTGTCTTCAAACCCACGGAGATCATCTCCTCCGACTTCTGCCGCGGGCTGGTCTCCGACGACGAGAACGACCAGAGCGCGACACGGGACGCCTTCGACGTCCTGCACTACATCGCGGGAAAGCGGCTCGCGGCCGGCCGCCGCACGGTGGTCGACGCCACGAGCGTGCAGCAGGACGCCCGCCGCCAGCTGATCGAGCTGGCGAAGCAGTACGACGTGCTGCCCATCGCCATCGTGCTGGACGTACCGGAGGAGGTGTGCGCCGAACGCAACGCGGCCCGCACCGACCGCGCCGACATGCCCCGCAGGGTCATCCAGCGCCACACACGCGAACTCCGCCGTTCCCTGCGGCACTTGGAGCGTGAGGGCTTCCGCAAGGTGCACGTCCTGCGGGGCGTCGAGGACATCGAGAACGCCTCGGTCGTCACGGAGAAGCGCTACAACGACCTGACCCACCTCACCGGCCCGTTCGACATCATCGGTGACATCCACGGCTGTGCGGCGGAACTGGAGTCCCTGCTCGGCAAGTTGGGCTATGCCGACGGTGTCCACCCGGAGGGCCGGCAGGCCGTGTTCGTCGGCGACCTGGTCGACCGGGGCCCGGACAGCCCGGGCGTCCTGCGCCGCGTGATGGCGATGGTCAGGTCGGGCAACGCCCTCTGCGTGCCCGGCAACCACGAGAACAAGTACGGCCGTCACCTGCGCGGCCGCAAGGTCCAGCACACCCACGGCCTGACCGAGACGATCGAGCAGATGGCGAGCGAGAGCGAGGAGTTCCGCGCCGAGGTACGGGAGTTCATCGACGGCCTCGTCAGCCACTACGTCCTCGACGGCGGCAGGCTCGTGGTCTGCCACGCGGGCCTGCCGGAGAAGTACCACGGCCGCACCTCCGGCCGCGTCCGCTCGCACGCGCTGTACGGCGACACCACCGGCGAGACCGACGAGTTCGGCCTGCCGGTGCGCTACCCGTGGGCCGAGGACTACCGGGGCCGGGCTGCGGTGGTCTACGGCCACACGCCCGTCCCGGAGGCCACCTGGCTGAACAACACCATCTGCCTGGACACCGGCGCCGTGTTCGGCGGCAAGCTGACCGCGCTGCGCTGGCCGGAGCGCGAGCTGGTCGACGTACCGGCGGAGCAGGTCTGGTACGAACCGACGAAGCCGCTGCGCTCCGAGGCACCCGGCGGGCACGACGGCCGACCGCTGGACCTGGCGGACGTGCACGGCCGACGCATCGTAGAAACCCGTTACGAAGGCCAGAACCGGGTCTCGATCCGCGAGGAGAACGCGGCGGCGGCCCTGGAGGTCATGAGCCGTTTCGCGGTGGACCCGCGCCTGCTGCCGTACCTGCCGCCGACGATGGCCCCCACGGCCACCTCGCACGTCGAGGGCTACCTGGAGCACCCGGCGGAGGCGTTCGCGCAGTACGCGCAGGACGGCGTCGCCAGGGTCGTGTGCGAGGAGAAGCACATGGGCTCGAGGGCGGTGGTCCTGGTGTGCCGGGACGCGGAAACAGCGCGCAAGCGGTTCGGCGTGGACGGCCCCACCGGATCCCTCTACACCCGCACGGGCCGGCCCTTCTTCGACGACGAAGCCGTGACGGAGGAGATCCTCGGCCGGATACGGACGGCGGTGGACGAGGCGGGCCTCTGGTCGGAGCTGGCCGCTCCCGACAGCGCCTCCGAAGCGGTGGACTGGCTTCTGCTGGACGCCGAGCTGATGCCCTGGTCTTTGAAGGCCTCGGGTCTGCTGCGCTCGCAGTACGCGGCCGTGGGCGCCGCGTCCCGCGCGGTCTTCCCGGGCGCCCTGTCCGCACTGGAAGGCGCGGCGGCAAGAGGCGTCGACGTCGGCGGGCTTCTCTCCCGGCAGCGGGAACGCGCCGCGGACGCGGCCGCGTTCACCGAGGCGTACCGGCGTTACTGCTGGACGACGGACGGGCTGGACGGCGTACGCCTGGCCCCGTTCCAGATCCTCGCCGTGCAGGGCCGCAGCCTGGCCGGTCTGCCGCACGACGAGCAGCTGTCGCTCCTCGACCGGTTGGTGGAACACGACAACACGGGCCTGCTCCAGACGACCCGCCGCCTCTACGTCGACACGGCCGACCCCGAGTCGGTCCAGGCTGGTGTCGACTGGTGGCTGGAGATGACGGGCCGGGGCGGCGAGGGCATGGTCGTCAAGCCGCTGGGCGCACTGGTCCGCAACGGGGAGGGGCGGCTGGTCCAGCCCGGCATCAAGTGCCGGGGCCGCGAGTACCTCCGGATCATCTACGGCCCGGAGTACACCCGCCCCGACAACCTCACCCGGCTGCGCGGACGCTTCCTCAACCACAAACGGTCGTTGGCGATCCGCGAGTACGCCCTGGGCCTGGAGGCCCTGGCGCGCCTGGCCGAGGGCGAGCCCCTGTGGCGCGTCCACGAGGCGGTCTTCGGCGTGCTGGCCCTGGAGTCGGAGCCGGTCGACCCGAGGCTGTGAGCCGTTCGCCCGGTCCGTGCCGTCGGCGCGGACCGGGGCCCGAGGCTGCGCCCCGCCGGTCCCGGCCCGGGTGGAACGCGGTGACGTGGGCGGGCCGACCCGGGTGACCGTGCCCCTCGGCCACCACCGCTTGCCCATCTCCGCCCCGTCGGTCCGCCCACGGGCAACTCGCGGGCGTATCCCGCGCTCCGTACCAGCGAGGCGGCCATCGCGTCCACGCGCGCCGGGCGGCTGTGCGGGCCTGGCCGGACGTCCGGCGGCGGCCCACTACGGGGTGGCGAAGCGCGACGGGGTCCAGGTGACGTTCCTCGGTGAGCACGCCCGGTACCAGGGCTGGTCCGGGCATCACGCCCGTTCTCGGCCATGTGGCCGACCGGGGTGAGCGCCACGGGCGGAACTGCTCGGCGCGCACATCGGCAGCGAGATCCTCGGCGAGGCGCAGGGCGGCTGGTGAGCCGCCGGCGTGGCTCAACCGACGAGTCGCAGCGCCGTCTCCGCCCGCCCCACCCGTACCCGCTGCCCCCACGTCAGCTCCACCGCGTCGCTTTCGATCCCGTCACCGAAGGCGATGAGCCGTTCCGACTCGACGGTCAGCGTCAGACGGCCGCCGGCCGCGAGCTCGCCCGCGACGAGCGAGGTGCCGGTCGCGGGCGACGGCCACGCCTCCCGCACGAACCACACCAGACGGTCCTCCGTCGGACCCGGCAGCCGCGGGCCCATGTCGCCTCCGCCGCCGCCCCGCTCCTGCCACACCGACCGGATCCAGCCGGTCGCCCCGGTACCCGTGCCCACCAGCACCCCGGAGGAGGCCTGGGCCTCGACGGCACCCCCGTCGTCGTCGAGGCCCAGGCGGTAGCGGGCGGTCTGGTGCCCCGCGGCGCCCAGGTAGATCTCGTTGAGGGCGAGCAGCCGCTGGGTGTCGTCGGCCACCGCCTCGACCATGGTCAGTTCCTCGGCGCCGGTGTCCGCCGCGAGCACGGCAGGCAGGAGCAGCCGGGCGTCCGCCGGGCGGTGGCGGACCAGGACGCCCGGGTTGCGGCCGGGGTCGGTGTCGATGCCCACCACCGGCTGACCGGCCAGGTACTTGGCGGCGTTCGCCACCAGTCCGTCCTGGCCGACGACGACCACCACGTCCTCCGGGGCGAAGAGGAAGCGGTCCAAGTCGGCCCGCTCCACCCGGGTCTGACGCCAGGTCAGGGGAATCGCCGCCGTCACCTCGGCCAGGGCCCGCCTGGTCCGCCGGTGGCGTTCGGCGATCTCCTCGATGTCCCGGCCCCGCGAGGAGAGGAAGAAGGCGGCCTGGCCGTGGGTGCCGTGCCGGGCCACCAACTCCTCGTACTCCGTGCGGCGGTGGACCAGCACGGCCCGCGGGGCGAGACTCATTCCGGTTCCCCGCCGCCGAGCCTCGACAGGAGACCGGTGAGGACGTCCGGCGAGATCGTCACGCTGTCGATGCGCGGCAGGTTCTCGGCGAGACGGGTTCCGGTGAGGGCGTGCAGGGTCGCCACGTCGACGTCGGCGTGCACGCGCAGCCAGGCCGCCTGTGCCTGGGCCCGCGCCTCGCCGACCTCGCGCGCAGCCTGCGCCTCGGCGTGGGCGAGCTGGACCGAGCGGGCCGCCTCCGCCTCCGCGAGCCGGACGGTGCGCGCCGCTTCCACCTGGGTCAGCCGTTCGGTGCGCTGCGCCTCGGCATCCGCCAGCCGTACCAGCTTGGCGGCCTCCGCCTCCGCGAGCCGTACGGACCGGTTGGCCTCGGCCTCCGCCCGCACCTTGTCCGCCGCCGCGCTCTCCTCCGCCTCACGCCGGGTGTTGGTGCCGCGCTGCTCGACCAACTGCTCCTCACGGCGGGACAGTTCGATCTTGCTGGCCAGCTCGTTCTCGGCGATCGTCCGCTCCCGCTCGACGGCCACCGCCCGCCGCTCGTACGTCGCCCGGTCGGCCTCCTGCTGGATCTGCTCCCGCGCCGGGGTGCGCAGGGCCCGCTCCACCTCCGGCTCCGGACGCAGCGCGACGACCCGCACGGCCACGATCTCGATGCCCGTGGCGGGCAGCCGCGGCTCGGCCGCCAGCCCCGCCGCGACCCGCTCCCGTACCGACGTCACGCCGTCCACCAGCGCCGACGACAGCGACGTCCGCGCGAGGACGTCCAGCGCGTGCTGCTGCGCCGTCTCCGTGAGCAGCGTGCCGAGCTGCTCCAGGGGCGCGCTGCGCCACACCCCCGTGTCGGGGTCGATGGAGAAGTCGAGGCGGGAGGCGGCTACCGCCGGCTCGCTGATCCGGTAGGTCACCGTCGCCTGCACCGTCACGTCCTGGAAGTCGACCGTGCGGGCGTGGAAGGTCATCGCCAACTCGCGGTCGTCGACCGGCACTTCGGACAGTGCCGCGCTCAGTGAGCGGAACCAGAAGCTGAGCCCCGGTCCGTCGTGCGCCAGCTTGCCGGAGCGGTGGTGGCGCACATGCGCCGTCGGGGCGCCGCGCAGGTGTCGCCAGCCCAGGCGCCGGGTGATGTCGGCCATGAGAGACCCCCCTCGTTCCATTTCTCGTCAGTGCGACGATAAGGAAACGATAGAGGCGAGTTCCTCTTGTCGTCAAGAGGACGAGAATGAGGGGAGGTGGCGGAGATCGGCGTAGGGAGGAAACAAGCTGGTGCGGAAACGGTCCAGTAGGGGGTGAAGGCGGTCCCCGGTGGTCAGGATGGAGACATGGGATTCCATGTCGACTCCGAGGCCGGGCGGCTGCGCCGCGTCATCCTGCACCGGCCGGATCTCGAGCTCAAAAGGCTCACCCCCAGCAACAAGGACACCCTTCTCTTCGACGACGTGCTGTGGGTGCGCCGGGCGCGCGCCGAGCACGACGGATTCGCCGACGTGCTGCGCGACCGCGGTGTCGCCGTACACCTCTTCGGCGACCTGCTCACCGAGGCCCTGGAGATCCCGGCGGCCCGTGCGCTCGTCCTGGACCGCGTCTTCGACGAGAAGGAGTACGGGGTGCTCGCCACCGACCACCTCCGCGCCGCCTTCGAGGCGCTCCCCGCCCCCGAGCTGGTGGAGGCCCTCGTCGGCGGCATGACCAAGCGGGAGTTCCTGGAAGCGCATCCCGAACCGACTTCCGTGCGCTTCCACGTCATGGACCTCGACGACTTCCTCCTCGACCCCCTCCCCAACCACCTTTTCACCCGCGACACCTCCGCCTGGATCTACGACGGCGTCGCGATCAACGCCATGCGCTGGCCCGCCCGGCAGCGCGAGACCGTCCACTTCGAGGCGATCTACCGGCACCACCCCCTCTTCCGTGGCGAGACGTTCCGCGTCTGGTCCGAGGGGCAGGCCGACTATCCGTCCACCATCGAGGGCGGCGACGTCCTCGTCATCGGCAACGGCGCCGTCCTGATCGGCATGAGTGAGCGCACCACGCCGCAGGCCGTCGAGATGCTCGCCCACAAGCTGTTCGCGGCGGGTTCGGCCGAGACCATCGTGGCCCTCGACATGCCGAAGCGGCGCGCGTTCATGCACCTCGACACCGTGATGACGATGGTCGACGGCGACACCTTCACCCAGTACGCGGGCCTCGGCATGCTCCGCTCGTACACCATCGAGCCCGGCGTCGGCGAGAAGGAACTGAAGGTCACCGACCATCCGCCGGAGCACATGCACCGCGCGATCGCCGCCGCCCTCGGTCTGAGCGAGATCCGCGTGCTCACCGCCACCCAGGACGTCCACGCGGCCGAACGCGAACAGTGGGACGACGGCTGCAACGTCCTCGCCGTGGAGCCGGGCGTCGTCGTCGCCTACGAGCGCAACGTCACCACCAACACCCATCTGCGCAAACAGGGCATCGAGGTGATCGAGATCCCCGGCAGCGAGCTGGGGCGGGGGAGGGGAGGGCCGCGCTGCATGAGCTGCCCGGTCGAGCGGAGTGCCGTATAGGTGTGCGGTTGCCGTCTAGGCGTCTGTATAAAAATGTTGATCATCGTATAGACTTCCGAGGGTCCCTGTCACCGCAGTCCCGTGCACTGCGCTTCTTCACCGCACTTCTGGAGCGACCCCCATGGCGACAGTCCCGACCGCCCTCGCCGGCCGCCACTTCCTCAAGGAGCTGGACTTCACCCAGGAGGAGTTCCGCGGCCTGATCGAGCTGGCCGCCGAGCTGAAGGCCGCCAAGAAGGCCGGGACCGAGGTCCAGCACCTGCGCGGCAAGAACATCGCCCTGATCTTCGAGAAGACCTCGACGCGCACCCGGTGCGCGTTCGAGGTCGCCGCAGCCGACCAGGGCGCCTCCACCACCTACCTCGACCCTTCCGGCTCCCAGATCGGGCACAAGGAGTCGGTGAAGGACACCGCGCGGGTGCTGGGCCGGATGTACGACGGGATCGAGTACCGCGGGTCCAGTCAGCAGCAGGTCGAAGAGCTCGCCGCCCACGCGGGCGTGCCCGTCTTCAACGGCCTCACCGACGACTGGCACCCCACCCAGATGCTCGCCGACGTGCTCACGATGACCGAGCACTGCGCCAAGAACCTCGGCGACGACCGTTTCGTCCTCGCCTACCTCGGCGACGCCCGCTTCAACATGGGCAACTCCTACCTGATCACCGGCGCCCTGCTCGGCATGGACGTCCGGATCGTCGCGCCCGAGGAGTACTGGCCCGCGGACGAGGTGATCGCCCAGGCCCGCAAGCTGGCCGAGGACTCCGGGGCCGCGATCCTGCTCACCGAGGACCTCGCCGAGGGCGTCGCGGGCGCCGACTTCGTCGCCACCGACGTATGGGTCTCCATGGGTGAGCCCAAGGAGGTCTGGGACGAGCGGATCGCCGCCCTCGGCCCGTACGCCGTGACCATGGACGTCCTGCGCGCCACCGGCAACCCGGACGTCAAGTTCCTGCACTGCCTCCCGGCCTTCCACGACCTCGGCACCAAGGTCGGCCGCGAGATCCACGAGACCCACGGCCTGGACTCCCTCGAGGTCACCGACGAGGTGTTCGAGTCGGCCCACTCGATCGTCTTCGACGAGGCGGAGAACCGTCTGCACACGATCAAGGCCGTACTGGTGGCGACGCTCGCCTGACCGGGCGGACCCCGCCCCGGCCCGGACGCGGTCCTCGCCCCCGAATGGGTTCCATGGAGCGACCGCCTGCGCCCCGGCGACCGCACGCTCCCCGTCGGCTACGGGCGCCGCGCCCCGCGGGGGGCGCCCGTCGGGGCCGGGTCGGTCGGGCCCGGGTCGGTCGGACTCACGCCGGGTGGGGGCGCCACTGCGACGGGACGGCGGCCAGCCTGAACCACACCGCCTTGCCCTGTTCGGTGGGCCGGTGCCCGCAGGACGAGCTGAGGGTGCGGATGAGCAGCAGCCCGCGCCCGTGCTCCTGCCAGGGGTCGGGCTCCACCCCGGAAGGACGGGTGAGATCGCCCGGCGGCACGGGGTCGGGGTCGTGCACCTCGACCTGGCAGCCGGTCGGCCGCAACTCCACGACCAGCTCTATCGGGGCGTCCCCGGCGGTGTGCTCCACGGCGTTGGCCACCAGCTCGGCCGTGAGCAGCTCCGCGGTGTCGCTGTCCGCCCCGTGCTTCAGCTCGGCCAGCGCCGTTCGGACCAGCGCACGGGCCACCGGCACGGCCGCAGCGGAGTGCGGCAGCGCGATACGCCAGGAGGCGGCCGGCTCGGAGGGGCGTTCGTACAAGGCGAGTCCGTTCATGGCGCAGGGTCCGGTGATCGACATCAGGCGGTCCTGCTTTCAACTTCAGGAATGGTACGGCGGCCTCCGGCAGAGGCGCTCGTCGGGCGTCCTACGGGACCTTCGGCCCCTGCCGGCGGCTTACCCGGGACAACGGTCCCGCTCGCGTACCTGATCCCGTTGTTACCGCGTTATCGACGACCGGTGACGTGTGTGACGAGAACATGCCGTGCGGTGACACAGCAGTTCTTCCCGGCTGCTCTATCGCGTACTCATGACGACAGTCACAAGAAGGTGATAACTTCGTGAGTGACTGTCGAGGAGGCCGCCCTCATGAGTCCCTTCACCGGCTCCGCCGCCCGCACCTCCGACTGGCACCACCTGCGCGTCGAGCTCACCGACGGCATCGCCACCGTCACCCTGGCCCGTCCCGAGAAACTCAACGCCCTCACCTTCGGCGCCTACGCCGACCTGCGCGACCTGCTCGCCGAGCTGTCCCGGGAGCGGTCGGTCCGCGCCCTGGTGCTGGCCGGCGAGGGACGCGGCTTCTGCTCCGGCGGAGACGTCGACGAGATCATCGGCGCCACCCTCGGCATGGACACCGCCCGGCTCCTCGACTTCAACCGGATGACCGGCCAGGTCGTCCGCGCCCTACGGGAATGCCCGTTCCCCGTCATCGCGGCCGTGCACGGCGTGGCGGCGGGAGCCGGCGCGGTCCTCGCCCTGGCCGCGGACTTCCGGATCGCCGACCCCAGCGCCCGCTTCGCATTCCTCTTCACCCGCGTCGGCCTCTCCGGCGGCGACATGGGCGCCGCCTACCTGCTGCCCCGGGTCGTGGGCCTCGGCCACGCCACCCGCCTGCTCATGCTCGGCGAACCGGTCCGCGCCCCCGAGGCCGAGCGCATCGGCCTGATCAGCGAACTGACCGACGAGGGCCGCTCCGACGAGGCCGCACACGCCCTCGCCCGCCGCCTGGCCGACGGACCCGCACTGGCGTACGCGCAGACCAAGGCGCTGCTGACCGCCGAACTGGACATGCCCCTGGCGGCCGCGGTGGAACTGGACGCCGCGACCCAGGCCCTCCTCATGAACGGCGAGGACTACGCCGAGTTCCACGCGGCGTTCAGGGAAAAGCGCCCTCCCGAGTGGAGGGGACGGTAGACGTGGCAGCCGACGGCCGGACCCCGTCCACCGGAGCGCGTAACAGCCTCGACGACCGGCCCCCCCGCGGGGCGCGACCGGCCACGACACCCCCACGGCCGCCCGGACCGGCCGGCCGGCCCCTACGCGTCGCCGTCATCGGCGGCGGCCCCGGCGGCCTCTACGCCGCAGCCCTGCTCAAACGCCTCGACCCGCACCGCGAGATCACCCTCTGGGAACGCAACGCCCCCGACGACACCTTCGGCTTCGGCGTCGTCCTCTCCGACGAGACCCTCGGCGGCATCGAACACGCCGACCCGCGCGTCCACGCCGCCCTCCAGCAGGACTTCGTCCGCTGGGACGACATAGACATCGTGCACCGCAACACCCGGCACACCTCCACCGGACACGGCTTCGCCGCCCTCGGCCGCCGCCGGCTCCTGGAGATCCTGCACGAACGCTGCCACTCCCTCGGCGTCGACCTGCGCTTCCGCGCCGAGGCGCCGGACCCCGCCCGGCTGGCGGCGGACCACGACCTCGTCATCGCCGCCGACGGTGTGCACAGCACCACCCGCGAGGCATACGCCCAGATGTTCCGCCCCCGGGTGACCGGCCACCGCTGCCGCTACATCTGGCTCGCCGCCGACTTCGCCTTCGACGCCTTCCGCTTCGAGATCGCCGAGACCCCGCACGGCGTGATGCAACTGCACGGATACCCCTACGCGGCCGACTCCTCGACCGTGATCATCGAGATGCGCGAGGAAGTCTGGCGGGCAACCGGTTTCGACGAACTCGACGAACGCGAGTCGGTGGAGCGCTGCGCCAAGATCTTCACGGAAGCCCTCGGCGGACGCTCACTCGAGTCCAACAACTCCACCTGGACCACCTTCCGGACCGTCGTCAACGAACACTGGTCCCACGGCAACATCGTCCTGCTGGGCGACGCCGCCCACACCGCCCACTTCTCCATCGGCTCCGGCACCAAGCTCGCCGTCGAGGACGCCCTGGCCCTGGCCGCCTCTCTGCACGAACACCCTGACGCCGCCACCGCGTTGACCGCCTACGAAGAGGAGCGCAGGCCCGTCGTCGCCTCCACCCAGCGAGCCGCCCGCGCCAGCCTGGAGTGGTTCGAGAACCTCGGCCTCTACCTCGACCAGCCGCCCCGCAGGTTCGCCTTCAACCTGCTCACCCGCAGCCGCCGCGTCACCCACGACAACCTGCGGCTGCGCGACCCCCACTTCACCGAGGCCGTGGAGCGGGAGTTCGGCTGCCCGCCCGGTACGCCCCCGATGTTCACCCCGTTCCGGCTGCGCGGCCTGACCCTGCGCAACCGGGTCGTCGTCTCGCCCATGGACATGTACTCGGCCACCGACGGACTCCCCGACGACTTCCACCTCGTCCACCTCGGCGCCCGCGCCCTCGGCGGGGCCGGACTGGTCATGACCGAGATGGTGTGCGTCTCTCCCGAGGGACGCATCACACCCGGCTGCACCGGCCTCTACACCGGCCGCCAGGCCGACGCGTGGCGGCGCGTCACCGACTTCGTGCACCTCCGGGCGCCGGGCACCGCGATCGGCGTCCAGCTCGGCCACTCCGGACGCAAGGGATCGACGAAACCGATGTGGGAGGGCATGGACGAACCACTGCCCGAAGGCAACTGGCCGCTCGTGGCCGCCTCCCCGCTGCCCTACAGGCCGACCGGCCAACTGCCCCGCGAACTCACCCGAGCACGCCTCACGGACCTCCGCCAGGAGTTCGCCGCCGCCGCTCGGCGAGCCGCCAGTTCCGGCTTCGACCTGCTCGAACTGCACTGCGCCCACGGCTACTTGCTGTCCGGCTTCCTCTCCCCGCTGACCAACCACCGGACCGACGCCTACGGAGGCCCGCTCGCCGCACGGCTGCGCTTCCCGCTGGAGGTATTCGACGCGGTCCGTGCGGTATGGCCCGCGGAACGACCGATGACCGTCCGCATCTCCGCCACCGACTGGGCCGACGGCGGCACTTCGGCCGACGACGCCGTCGAGATCGCCCGCGCCTTCGCCGCACACGGCGCCGACGCGATCGACGTGTCGACCGGCCAGGTGGTGGCCGAGGAACGTCCCGAGTTCGGACGCTCCTACCAGACGCCGTTCGCGGACCGGATCCGGCACGAGGCGAGGGTGCCCGTGATCGCGGTCGGCGCGATCTCCTCGTACGACGACGTCAACTCGTTGATCCTGGCCGGCCGTACGGACCTCTGCGCCCTCGCCCGACCCCACCTCTACGACCCGAACTGGACCCTGCACGCGGCCGCCGAACAGGGCTACACCGGACCGGGCGTCGACTGGCCCGCCCCCTACCGCGCAGGCAGCCGCCCCCCGCGCACCGGACGCGCGGACGCGCCCAAACCCCGTCTGCTGTTCAGGAGTTGAGACAGGTTAACGAGCGCCCTCGGTCGAAGAGCCTGAGGTTCGGCTGAGTGGCTCACGGCGCGTGCGGAGTCACTCCGGCGAACTGCGCCCCCGCGTCCCGCAGCCGCTCGTGCAGTGCCTGGAACACGGCCGCCGAACGGGTGCCCGGCCAGTCCTCGGGCAGCAGGCGGGCGGGCAGCCCGGGGTCGGTGTAGGGCAGGTGACGCCAGGAGTCCAGAGCCAGGAGATAGTCCCGGTAGGCCTCCTCCGGCGGAGTGTCCGGACGCTGCCGCCAGGCGTGCAGCACGCGCGCGTGACCCTCGAGGAACGTCTCGTGCTCCTTGGCGATGGCCGCCAGGTCCCACCACCGGGCGACGGACTCGACGGTCGGCGAGAAGCCGAGGTGCTCGCCGCGGAAGAGATCGACGTACGGGTCGAGACGCAGCCGTCGGAGGGTGTGCCGGGTCTCGTCGTGCAGACGCGCCGGTGCGATCCAGACGCCCGGCGCGGCGGTACCGAACCCCAGGCCCGCGAGCCGCGACCGCAGCACATGCCGCTTCTGCCGCTCGGACTCAGGCACCGAGAACACCGCAAGCACCCAGCCCTCGTCCGCCGGCGGTGCCGTGGCGTAGATGCGCCGGTCACCGTCGTCGAGCAACTGCCTTGCTTCATCCGAGAGTTCATACCCTGCCGCGCCCTGCGCCGTACGGGCCGGCAGCAGCAGTCCGCGCCGCTTCAGCCGGGACACCGAGGAGCGTACGGAGGGCGCGTCGACGCCCACCGCGGCGAGCAGCCGGATCAGCTCGGCGACGGGCACCGGGCCCGGTGCGAAGCGGCCGTACGCGCCGTAGAGCGTGACGATGAGAGACCGGGGTGCTGGCTGGTCGGACACGTTGATCATCTTAAGGTCTTCGGCATCACGGCTGGTCACCATTGGTGTCATCCCTGACGTGATCTCCACTCCGGCCTTCGGCGCAGTCTTCGGCATGGTGTTCGCCGTGATCTGCGCCGTGATCTTCGCCGTGGTCTTGGGTGCGCAGCCGGAATCGCTGGAGCTTTCCGGTCGCCGTGCGGGGCAGCGCGTCCAGGAAGACGAACTCGCGGGGGCACTTGTACGGCGCCAACTCCTCCTTGAGAAAGGCGCGCAGAGCCTCCGCATCGCGCCGGACACCCGCCCGCAGGACGGCGAACGCGACGACCACCTGTCCCCGTTGCTCGTCGGCCCGTCCCACGACCGCCGCCTCGACCACGTCCGGGTGGCGCAGCAGCGCCTCCTCGACCTCGGGGCCCGCGATGTTGTACCCGGCGGAGATGATCATGTCGTCGGCACGGGCGACGTACCGGAAGTAGCCGTCGGGCTCGCGGACGTAGGTGTCGCCGGTGATGTTCCAGCCGTCGCGCACGTACTCCTGCTGACGCGGATCGGCGAGGTAACGGCAGCCGACCGGGCCGCACACGGCGAGCAGCCCGGGCTCGCCGTCGGGCACGGGTCTGCCGTCCGGCCCCTGTACGCGCGCGTGCCAGCCGGGGACGGGGACACCGGTCGTGCCGGGCCGGATGTCTTCGTCGGCGGCCGAGATGAAGATGTGCAGCAACTCGGTGGCGCCGATGCCGTTGATCAACCGGAGCCCGGTCCGCTCGTGCCAGGCTCGCCAGGTGGCGGCGGGCAGGTTCTCGCCGGCGGAGACACAGCGGCGCAGCGAGGAGACGTCGTGCGCGGAGGGGCGGTTGAGGTCATGGAGACCGCCGAGGTGGTTGAACTGCTTGACGTGGTTGAGGTCGTTCCGGTCGTTCCGGTCGTTCGATGCGTTCAGGTCGTCGAGCATCGCGCGGTAAGCGGTGGGGGCTGTGAACAGCACGGTCACCCGGTGTGCGGCGATCGCGGGCAACAGCTGCCGGGGGCCCGCCTGTTCGAGCAGCAGGGCGCTGGCGCCGGCCCGCATCGGAAAGACGACCAGCCCGCCGAGGCCGAAGGTGAAACCGAGCGGGGGGCTGCCGGCGAAGACATCATCCGGAAGCGGTTTCAGTATGTGCCGCGAGAAGGTGTCGGCGATCGCCAGCACATCCCGGTGAAAGTGCAGACACCCCTTCGGGCGGCCGGTGGTCCCGGAGGTGAACGCGATCAGCGCCACGTCGTCGCAAGCGGTTTCGACGGCCTGATACGGCTCGCAAGGCGCCGACCGGTTCAGCAGGTCGTCGGGGGAGTCACCGCCGTACGTCGTGATGCGGAGTCCGGGTATCTCCCCCTTGGCGAGGGCGTCCACGGCCCTGATGTCGCAGAGCGCGTGGTCCACCCGCGCGATCTCGCACATGGCGCGCAGCTCGTTCGGCCGCTGCTGGGCCAGGACGGTGACCGCGATCGCGCCCGCCTTCAGCACCGCCAGCCAGCAGGCCGCGAGCCAGGGAGTGGTGGGACCGCGCAGCAGCACACGGTTGCCGGGGGCGACCCCGAGTTCGCCGCTGAGCAGATGGGCGATCCGGTCGACGCGGGCCCGTAGCTCCCCGTACGTCCAGGACGGCCCGGTGGCGGTGTGGAACACGGGCCGGTCCGGGGCGGTGCTGCCGAGCAGTTCGGCGGCGCAGTTCACCCGATCGGGGTAGTCGAGTTCGGGCAGCTCGAATCGGAGACCGGGCCAGGTACCGGGCGGCGGAAGGTGGTCGCGCGCGAAGGTGTCGACGTGAGCCGAGACGTTCATGGGCGTTCGCCCCCTTGCCTGGATGGACTGTCCGGCTGGGCTGCCCGGGCGGGCGTCGTCTTGGGGTCGCGTAAGCGAGCGTAGCGCGTTGGTGACGACAGTCAACGGTACGCGATACCGTCGAGATGGGCGGCGGCGTAGGCGACGGTAAACGGTGGACGTTGACGGGTGGTGGACGTTGACGGGTGGGCGGTGGGCGGTGGAGGGCAGACGGGCGGGCGGAGCAGCGGTCAGGGCAGGCGGGTGCGGACACGGCGGCACCGGCGCGATCCCCTCCGGTACGGCAGAAACGGTCTCGGCAGGGTGAGACCCTCCGGAACCAGCATGGAAACAGCTAGAGCAGCAGGCCCGGCAGGAAGGCGCAGCGGCAGCGGTACGCCAAGTCGGACCGACAGAAACAGACACGGCAGAAACAGGCACGGCAGAAACAGAGACGGCAGAAACAGGCACGGCAGGCACGGCAGAAACACGTACTTCGGCAAGTCCCGTACGGCAGGTCACGCACGGCAGAGAGGACAGGCGATGCCCGCATTCTCGCTCGAACCGGCACAGGCCGCCTGGTGCGCCGAACTGCGCGCTCTTGCCGCCGAACGGCTGCACCCGCTCGCCGAGAAGGGCGAACCGGGGCGCGTCAACCGCCCGCTCGTCGCCGAACTCGGCCGGCTCGGCCTGCTGCCGCGACTGTTCACCTCCGGCGCCCTCGACCTCTGCCTGATGCGCGAGTCCCTCGCCTACGCCTGCACAGAGGCGGAGACCGCGCTCGCGCTGCAGGGGCTGGGCGCGCACCCGGTCCACGCCCACGGCACCCCCGCCCAGCGGCAGCACTGGCTGCCCCGTGTCACCGACGGCACCGCCATCGCCGCCTTCGCCCTGAGCGAGCCGGGCGCGGGCTCGGACGCGGCGGCCCTGTCCCTGGCCGCCGAGCGGGACGGACGGGACGGCTGGCGGCTCACCGGAGAGAAGTGCTGGATCTCCAACGCTCCCGAGGCCGATTTCTACACCGTCTTCGCCCGCACCACCGAAGGAGCCGGAGCTCGCGGTGTAACCGCTTTCCTCGTTCCCGCCGAGCGTGCCGGTCTCACCGGCGCCGCCCTCGACATGCTCTCCCCGCACCCCATCGGCGCCCTCCGCTTCGACGCCGTGCCGGTCACGGCGGACGACGTGCTCGGCGAGCCCGACCGCGGCTTCCGGGTCGCCATGGGCACCCTCAACCTCTTCCGCCCCAGCGTCGGCGCCTTCGCCGTCGGCATGGCGCAGGCCGCCCTCGACGCGACTCTGGCCCACACCGCCCGACGGGACGCGTTCGGCGGCAAGTTGAGTGACCTCCAGACGGTCGCCCACCAGGTCGCCGAGATGGCCCTGCGTACCGAGGCCGCGCGGCTGATGGTCCACGCCGCGGCGATGTCGTACGACAGCGGTTCCCCGGACGTCCCGAAGCGGGCCGCCATGGCCAAGCTGTTCGCCACCGAGACCGCGCAGTACGTCGTCGACGCGGCCGTCCAACTTCATGGCGCACGCGCCCTGCACCGCGGCCATCTGCTCGAGCACCTCTACCGGGAGGTACGCGCACCGAGGATCTACGAGGGGGCCAGCGAAGTCCAACGCGGAATCATCGCCCGGGAGCTGTACGCCGAACTCGCAGAACTGGAGGCCAGGTGACCACCGACCGCGTCAACCCACCCGAACTCTCCCCGCCCAGCGGCTTCTCCCACGCCGTCGTCGCAGCCGGAGAGCGGATCGTGTTCCTCGCGGGCCAGACCGCACTCGGCACTGACGGGAAGATCGTGGGTGAGTCGCTGCCGGACCAGTTCCGTCGTGCGCTGGCGAATCTGCTGGCCGCACTGACGGCGGCGGGCGGTACGGCGTCGGACCTGGCGCGCGTCACCGTCTACGTCACGGACGTCGCCGCCTATCGCGAGCGGGCCGCCGAACTGGGCTCGATCTGGCGGGAACTGGCGGGCCGCGACTATCCGGCGATGGCCGTCGTCGGGATCGTACGACTCTGGGACGAGCAGGCACTCGTCGAACTGGACGGATTCGCGGTACTCGATGGATGAAAGGCAGTATCCGGTATCTGCGGCCACGGCCAGTTCCCCAACCACGTCTCGTCGGCCGGTTCCGGTACCGCGTCTCGTCGGCCGGTTCCGGTAACCGGTTTCGCCCTCCGGTTCCGGTAACGGGTTCGCCAACCGGTTTCGGTAGCAGGCGTCGGCGGCCGGTTTCCGTCGGGTTCCGTGACGGGTGCTGGTGGCCGTTTCGGTGACGGCTTTCCGTCATCGGTTTGCGCAACCGGTTTCGACGGCCAGTCTTCGTAACCGGTATCGACGGCCAGTCTTCGTAACCGGTTTCGACGGCCGGTTCCGTAACCGGTTTCAGCACCGAGTCGGGTAACCGGTACCAGCGCCGGTTTGAGCAACCACGTCAGCGCCGGTTTCGGTGACCGGTACCAGCACCAATCAGTAACCGGTCTCCGCGGCGATTCAGTAACCGGTCTCCGCGCACGCTCAGTAACCAGTCGCCGCGCAAGCGCGGTAAGCGGTACCAGCACTAACTCAGTAACCGGTTCCCGGACCAATTCGGTAACCGGTCCCCGGACCAATTCGGTAACCGGTATCTGCGCAAGTTCGCTAACTGGCCGGCATCCGTGGTCGGCATCGGCGGGATGATCGGCAGCCGGGCTGAAATCCAGGTCAGGCGGCGACGGCCAGCTGTCCGGCGGTCACCCGGTGCGGGGCCACAGACCGGCCGTCGGGCAGCAGTTCGCCGGAGTCGTCGAAGGCGATCGTGCCGTCGCACATCAGGTACCAGCCCTGCTCGGGGTGGGCGGCGACGATGTGCGCGAGGTGTACCGTCCGGGCGTCGGCAGAAGCGCTGGGAAGCTGGTGGGAACACATGGAGCACCTCCACGTCGGTGGGGTCGGCCGTCCGGTCGGCCCCATGGGTAGACCATGCGCCCCGCCCGCCGGCATCTCCAGAGGGTGCTCGAAAGCGTGACAGCACCAGGACAACTCCAGGACCGTTCGTCGACGACCGGCGCGGACTCGCCACCGAAGGAGTGACGATCACCGCCTCGGGCACGCTCGCCGGGTACCTGTGGAGCCCCCCACAACAGGAGGTTTCCCCATGTCGTTGCGTCCCGCCCTCTCCGCGGCCGTCGGCGCCGTTCTGCTCTTGCTCGCCGCTCCGGCGGTGACGGCCACCGCCGGACCGTCGGAGTCCGTCACCGTGGACTCGGTCGGCACCATCGCCGCGGACGGCACCGTCACCCTCTCGGGTACCTACCGGTGTCTCGGCAACACGGGTCCCGTCTTCGTCAGCTCCTCGGTGGGCCAGGGGTCCGGCAAGGTCCGGCACGGCATCGGAGGCACCCGTGCGGTGTGCGACGGCGCCGAGCACGCCTGGAAGAACACCGGCAGGGCCACCCCGGCCGACCTCGAACCCGGTAAGGCCCACGTCGAGGCCACGCTCATGGAACTCCGCCCCCAGGGCAGCCTGCCGTTGCCCCGTTTCCACGCGACGCAGGAGCAGGACATCACGCTGACTGCCGGCTGAGCGGCCGGTCCTGAACAGCGGGCCCCTTGACGGGCACCGCACTCCGAGCGGCGGGCCCGGCAGACAGCCCGCCGCTTCTGGCGTCGTGGGTCGGCGCGCCTCCCGACGGGCCCGACGCCCCTGGCGTCGTGGGTGGGACCCGCCTCCCGACGGGCCCGACGTTTCCGGCCCCTTCCCGACCCGGTCTCACACCGGGTAGGCGTGGGTCTGCGTGGCCTTCACCGCCGCCCAGACCCGCGCCCCCGGGTGCAGATCGAGTTCGGCCGCGGCGACGGTCGTGAGGTCCGCGGCGAGGGGGAGCTCACCGGTGAGGTCCGCGCGGATCTGGTCGCCGTGGGTCTCCAGGCCGGCGACCTCGCAGCGCCAGAGGTTGCGGGCACTGGCGCCGGTCGGACGGTCGCGGTAGAGCGTGACCGCGCTCGGCGGGAACGCCACGAACACCGGGCCGGACAGGACCTCGGTGGTGGTGAGGGCCGGTCCCGCGTCGAGGCGGACGGTGTGGCCGTCCGCCTCGCCCCGATAGAGGTTCAGGCCCACCAACTGGGCGATGTAGTCCGTCCGGGGATGACGGGCGATGTCGGACGGTGCGCCCTCCTGGACGACCCGCCCGTGCTCGACGACGACCAGCCGGTCGGCGAGCACCATGGCGTCCAGCGGATCGTGCGTGACGAGGACGGCGACGGCCTCGAACTCGGCCAGGTGACGCCTGAGTTGGGCCCGGACCTCCAGCCGGGTGCGGGCGTCCAGCGCGGCCAGCGGCTCGTCGAGGAGCAGCAGCCGCGGGCGCGTGGCCAGCGCACGGGCCAGGGCGACCCGCTGGGCCTGGCCCCCGGACAGCCTGCGCGGCTTGGCGCCCGCGTGCGCCGCCAGGCCCAGGCGGTCCAGCCAAGCGGCGGCCCGGGCACGGGCCTGCGCCTTGGTCGCACCCTGGCAGCGGGGGCCGAAGGCCACGTTGTCCAGGGCGGTCAGATGGGGAAAGAGCAGATAGTCCTGGAAGACGACACCGACCGGGCGGGACTCCGGCGGCGTGTCCTCCAACGCGCGGCCGTCCAGCCGTAGCCGGCCGTCGGTGAGCGGCGTCAGACCGGCGAGGGCGCGCAGCGCGGTGGTCTTCCCCGCGCCGTTCGGACCGAGCAGGGCGACCACCTCACCCGGCGCCACGCTCAGCGCCACGTCGAGGCGGAACGCGCCGCGCTCCACGACCAGGTGGGCGTCGAGCCCGTCCGCGGACGAGCCGACGTGCAGCTTGTCTTCGTCCGCGGACGGACCGGCGCGCAGCTTGTCTTCGTCCGCGGACGGACCGGCGCGCAGCTTGTCTTCGTCCGCGGACGGACCGGCGCGGAGAGTGTCTTCGTCCGTGAACGGACCGGCGCGGAGAGTGTCTTCGTCCGCAGTGCGGTCGCCGCGGAGAGTGACTTCGTCCGCACAGGGGTCGGCGCGGAGGCCGAGTTCCCCGGACGGCCCCGCACGGAGACTGTGTCCGTCCGCGGACGGGGCGCCACGTCGGTCGTCGTGGACGGGCCGGGAGTCGGCGGCGGTCTCCTGGGGCTCGCTCATCGCGCTGTCATCCATCGGTCGCGCAGGCCCGCCAACACCGCGACGGACACGGCCAGCAGAACGAGGCTGAGGGCGATGGCGGCCTCCGGGTCGCTCTGAAGGGCCAGGTACACGGCCAGCGGCATGGTCTGGGTGCGGCCGGGGAAGTTGCCGGCGAAGGTGATCGTCGCGCCGAACTCGCCGAGCGCCCGGGCCCACGCCAGGACCGCGCCGGCCGCGACGCCCGGCGCGATCAACGGCAGTGTGACCCGGCGGAACGCGGTGAAACGGGAGGCGCCGAGGGTGGCGGCCGCCTCCTCGAAGCGCGGGTCGGCGGCGCGCAGGGTGCCCTCGACGCTGATGACGAGGAACGGCATGGCGACGAACGCCTCGGCGACCACGACCCCGGCGGTGGTGAACGGGAGCGTGATGCCGAACCAGGAGTCCAGCGACTTCCCGACGACGCCGTTGCGGCCCAACGCCATCAGCAACGCCACACCCCCCACCACCGGCGGCAGCACGAGCGGCAGGGTGACGAGAGCCCGGACGAGGCCCCGTCCGGGGAACTCGACCCGGGCCAGCAACCAGGCCAGCGGCACGCCGACGACCAGACTCACGGCAGTGGCGGCGGTGGCGCAGACCAGGGACAGCCGAAGCGCCTGCCACACCTCGGCACTGGTCAGCAGGTCCGGCAGGCTGCGCCAAGGGGCCCGCACCAGCAGCGCGATCAGCGGCACGATCAGGAAGGCCATACCGATCAGCGCGGGGACCAGCAGGGGCAGCGGCACGCCGCGCACCTGGGCCCGGACCCGTCGACGCCGCGGCCCGCCCCGGACGGTGTCGGCCGCGATGTCGGACCTGCCGGTCGGGGAGGTCACGGCTGCAGGAACCCGGCCTCGGTCAGGACCTTCTGCCCCTCGGCGGACCGCACCAGCGCGATGAAGGCCTCGGCCGCCACGGCGTTCTTCGCCTCCTTGAGGCGGACGATCGGGTAGTCGTTGACGGCGTCGGCCGATTCGGGGAACTCCACACCCTCCACCTTGTCACCCGCCGCGTGCACATCGGTCTTGTAGACGACCGCCGCGTCGGCCTCCTTCAGCTCCACCTTCGTCAGCGCGGCCTTGACGTCCTGCTCGTAGGAGACGGGCGTGAGCTTGAGCTCGGCGGCGTCGAGGGCCTTCTGGGCGGCGGCGCCGCAGGGGACCGTCTTGTCGCACAGCACGACCTTCAGGCCGGACTTCGTAAGGTCCTTGAGGGAGGACACCTGGTGGGGGTTGCCCGGCAGGGTGGCGATCTCCAGCTGGTTGCGGACGAAGGTGGCGGGCGTCCCCGAGGCGTCCCCCGCGTCCGTCACGATCGCCATCGTCTTGGGGCTGGCGGACGCGAACACGTCCGCCGGGGCACCGCCGGTGATGCTCGCGGCGAGGGAGTCGCTGCCCCCGAAACTGAAGGTGACCTCGGTACCCGGGTGAGCCTTCTCGAACGCCTTGCCCAGCGTCGTGAAGCTCTCCTTCAGCGAGGCCGCGGCGAACACGGTGACCGTCCCGGACAGCTTGTCCGACGTGGACGTGGACGTGGACGCGGAGGAGCCCGACGCCGCCGAGGAGGAGCCGTCGGAGGACGAACAGGCGCTCAGGCCCAGCAGCGCCGTCACTCCCAGGGCGGCCACCTGCATCGGTCGGCCGCTCCGGCGCGCGGTACGGGTCATCATGGGTCCACTCCTCTGGTCCTGACGGACACCCTCACGCTGACACCGGCTGGGCGGCAACGTCCCTGATCCGGTAGGTGCGCATGCACTGATCATACTGCCGCAGATGCGAGGGGAAAGTCTCCTGTCGCTTCGCATGAGCCGCAACGGTGATCGGATGAGGTGGCATGTGCGATTGCACGGGAGGCGGGTCCGGGTACGGTCATCCAGGAGGGGGTAGCCCGTGAGCCAGTCCCTCGCAGCTGCCGGCACGTCCGTCGGCACGTCCGTCGGCACGTCCGCCGGCACGGCTGCTGGCCCGCCTGCCGTTACGGCTGCTGCCCCGACCGCCGGCCCAGCCGCCGGCACGTCCGCTGACCCGACCGCCGGTCCCGCCGCTGGTCCAGCCGTCGGTGAGTCCGCCGGTACGTCCGCCGGCCCGACGGCCGATACGACCGCTACTCCCGCGGCGGAACTCGTCCTCGTCGGCGATCTGTGCCGGCCTGCCCGGCTCACGGTGCCCGACCTGCTCGGTCGGCCGCAGCACCGGGCCGAGGTGACCTTCGAGTGCGCCACCAGCGGCGTCCGGCACCACCGCTTCACGGGACCGCTGCTGTACGAGGTTCTCGCGGACGCCGGTCCCGGCTTCGACCCGGTCCGGCGCAAGGACCGTCTGCGCTTCCTGATAGCGGTGTCCGGGGCGGACGGCCGTCACGCCCTGCTGTCCTGGGCGGAGATCGACCCCGACTTCGGGCAGGCACCCGTACTCCTCGCGGTCACCCTCGACGGCGCCCCGCTCGACCGTGCCGGACCCCAGCTCGTCCTGCCGCGGGAGCGCTGCGGCGCCCGGCACACCAGCGGCGTGAGCGTGATCCGTGTGGACGGCGGCTACACCTCATGGGCGTGACCAAACCCCGCCCTGCTATGAGGAATCGGCTACCGTCTCCCGGCCCGTACCCGTGGGGCCGGGAAACCGGTTCCACACATCCGTCGCAGGGCCTTCGTCGGCAGCGAGGCGGAGCGGACCGCGCCGGTGCCCCCCCCCGTCAACGCGTCACCGGTGGAGGGCGGCGGAGACCCCTGTTTTCTTCTCAGGCCCGGTCGATGTGCACGTTCGTCGACTTCACCCGGGCGGTGGCCTCCACCCCGACCTCCAGCCCCAGCTCCTCCACGGCCTCCCGCGTCAGCAACGACACCAGCCGGTGCGGCCCGGCCTGGATCTCCACCTGGGCAGCGACATCACCGAGTTTCACGGCCGTGACGATGCCGGGAAAGGCGTTACGGACCGAGGTGTACGAGGCACCCTCCTCGCCGCCACCGCTCTTGGCCAGCTCCACCGAGAAGGCAGCCAGATCCCGGCCGTCGATGAGGCGTCGTCCGCCCTCGTCCCGGTGTGTGGCCACCCGGCCCGCGTCCGCCCACCGTCGCGCGGTGTCCGGACTCACCCCGAGCAGACGCGCCGCCTGGCCGATCGTGTAGGACTGCATAGCCGCCAAGATAGGCGATCGACGCCGACCCGTCCGTGCGGGGGCGCGTATCGCTCCTGCGCCGGGCGTGGGCGCCGGACCGGGCCCCTGCGGTAGATCTCCGGCGCGAGGAGGGTTCAGTGACGCACGCTTCCGGCGCGGAGGCGGGCTACTCGCCGACGGATCCGTCGATGGCTTGGCGGAGGAGGTCCGCGTGACCGAGGTGGCGGGCGTACTCCTCGATCACGTGCTCGAGGACGAACCGCACATCGGTGTCACCGAACTCCGGGTTGGGCCTGACACGCGACGGGTTCTCGGTAACGTGCGGAAACGCTTGCCGTGACTCCTCGCAGGCCTTCAGGTAGTCCTCGTAGACCTCCTCGGCCGGCGTAGGGTCCGATTCGTCGTACCACTCGTCACCGGAGCCGGTGACGTACGTCCGATAGGGGAAGTGCCGAGGCGTCGTACCCGCCAGGGTCCGCTGGAACCAGGCACGCTCGACCCCCGCGAGATGGCGCATGAGGCCCAACAGGCTCAACTCGGAGGATGTAAAAGGCCGTTGTCGCAACTGCGCGTCCGACAGGCCTTCGCACTTCCACAGGAAGGTGGCCCGGTGGTGGTCGAGGCCGGAGGCGATCACTTCCAGCCAGGAGCCCGACAACGTGCGCCCGGGCCGAACGATCTCCTGAACCACGATGTCGCTCACGCTGGACTTCCCCTCACTTGCCTCAGGCCTGACGTTCACCCGGGGGAGACTCACCACCGCACCGAAACTCATCGCTCCGAGAGCCCCGTTGAGCCTGTTGTCGCGCCGTTGTGGAGATCCGCACCGGCCACGGACTCCGGCGGCAGGCACGGGCCCTCGGCCCCGGCAGGCAGAAGCCCTCGAAGCCTGTTCGTGGACGACATCGATTTCGACGCTGGGGAGGATTCCGCGCCCGGGAGCGGCCCAGGGGCGCACGCCACGGACACCGCAATGCATCCTCCGTAAGCAAGCGCGCCTCCTGCCCCACGAGCCTGCCGGGCGCTTCCTGGGCGCCCGGGCACTGCCGTAGCAGGGCATCGACGCGGTCTTCGCACAGCCGCACAGCCGCACAGCCGCAAGGCGACCGGCGACAACTCGCCTCACACTCGCAGGCCGGCGAAGTCCGAGAGGCGCCGCCGCACCCGTTGCTGATCCGAATCCGTTCAGGCCAGGCGGAGTGCGGCGGCGGTGGCGTCCGCCGGTCAGATGTCCCGGAAGATCTCGATCTGAGCCCCGACGGAGTTCAGCCGCTCGGCCAGGTCCTCGTAACCGCGGTTGATGACGTACACGTTGCGCAGCACCGATGTGCCTTCCGCCGCCATCATCGCCAGCAGCACGACCACCGCGGGCCGCAGCGCGGGCGGACACATCATTTCGGCGGCCCGCCAGCGGGTCGGACCCTCGACCAACACCCGGTGGGGGTCGAGGAGTTGAAGCCGCCCGCCGAGGCGGTTCAGGTCCGTCAGGTAGATCGCGCGGTTGTCGTAGACCCAGTCGTGGATGAGGGTCTTGCCCTGCGCGACGGCCGCGATGGCCGCGAAGAAGGGAACGTTGTCGATGTTCAGGCCGGGGAACGGCATCGGGTGGATCTTGTCGATCGGCGCCTCCAGCTTGGAAGGCCGGACGGTGAGATCGATCAGACGGGTGCGGCCGTTGTCGGCCGGGTACTCCGGCGTACGGTCGTGATCGAGCCCCATCTCCTCCAGGACCGCCAGCTCGATCTCCAGGAACTCGATGGGCACCCGGCGCACCGTCAGCTCCGACTCGGTGACCACGGCGGCGGCCAGCAGGCTCATCGCCTCGACCGGGTCCTCGGAGGGCGAGTAGTCGACGTCGACGTTGATGTTCGGCACACCGTGCACGGTGAGTGTGGTGCTTCCGATGCCCTCGACCCGCACCCCGAGCGCCTCCAGGAAGAAACACAGGTCCTGGACCATGTAGTTGGAAGAGGCGTTGCGGATAACGGTTACGCCGTCGTACCGGGCGGCGGCCAGCAGAGCGTTTTCGGTAACCGTGTCCCCGCGCTCGGTCAGCACGATCGGCCGGTCCGGACGGACTGCGCGGTCGACGACGGCGTGGTACTGCCCCTCCGTCGCCGCGACCTCCAGTCCGAACCGTCGCAGCGCGATCATGTGCGGCTCGATGGTCCGCGTACCGAGGTCGCAGCCACCGGCGTACGGCAGCTTGAAGTGGTTCATCCGGTGCAGCAGCGGACCGAGGAACATGATGATGGAACGGGTGCGTACGGCGGCCTCGGCGTCGATCGCGTCCATGTCCAGCTCGCTCGGCGGCACGATCTCCAGGTCGACACCGTCGTTGATCCAGCGGGTCCGTACGCCAATGGAGTTCAGGACCTCGAGGAGGCGGTAGACCTCCTCGATCCGGGCGACCCGGCGCAGCACCGTGCGCCCCTGGTTGAGCAGCGAGGCGCACAGCAGGGCCACACAGGCGTTCTTGCTGGTCTTGACGTCGATCGCGCCGGACAGCCGACGGCCGCCCACGACCCGCAGATGCATCGGTCCCGCGTAGCCCAGAGAGACGATTTCACTGTCCAGGGCTTCACCGATTCGAGCGATCATCTCAAGGCTGATGTTTTGGTTGCCTCGCTCGATGCGGTTGACAGCACTCTGGCTGGTTGCGAGCGCCTCGGCCAGCTGCGCCTGTGTCCAGCCCCGGTGCTGCCGGGCGTCACGGATGAGCTTGCCGATGCGTACGAGGTAGTCGTCTGCCATGAGGCTGAGGTTATCTCAGATATGAGATGGCGCCTCTCTGGGGGGCCGTTCGGGTGACGTCCCGTCAATGGTGCCTGTCCTTACGCGTACGCCGCCACCCGAAAGGTCCCGGCAAATCCACCGATGTCGTACGACGACCGGTGCTGCTGTGCGTTTGACGCGGCCCGTGCCGACCGCCGCCGGTCGTGATCGACCAGGAATGCCGATTGATGTTCAGTCGCACCCCGGGAAGGATGCGGAAACTCTTGCGGAAGGTGAGGGGCATCGAGCCTCCATCGTCGCGAAGTGTCCGTTGGCCGACGTCTACCCCGGCTGGGCGGACCCATGACCGGGCGTTCGTGCGGCGAGCGGCCCAACGCGCCCGCGCCACAGCCGAGATGCTCCTGGAAGCCTCGCCGGTGCTGCGGTGCTGCGGTGCTGCGGTGCTGCGGTGCTGCGGTGCTGCGGTGCTGCGGTGCTGCGGTGCTGCGGTGCTGCGGTGCCGGCCGGGAGCCCTGGCGCCCGGAAGCCCTGAGCCCGCGAGCCTGCGGAGCCCAGGAGACCCGGGAGTCCGGGAGGCCGGGTGGGGGGAGTGTGCGGAGCGGAGGTGCGCTCGGGCCGGGCGGGAGGGGCGTTACTGCCGACCGGTCCTCCGATGCCTTCGTCGGTGACGGCCGCCGGCGCACTTGCCTACGCGTCTGCTGCGCGGTGCGTGGCCGGGGTCACGGCCGCGGTGCGCTTCGGCGGCGGCAGACTGGTTCGTGTCTCCCGGCGGGAGCTGTCGCCTGGGCGGCGCAGTGCGAAACCCGACTTTCCGTGGGAGCGGTCAGCGAGCCCGGGCATGACCATTCAGCCCCCATGTACTAGAGTTATCTCGACATCGAGATATCTGCCGAGGCGCCCCGCAGTCGCACGCGCTAGTCGGTCTGGCAGTAAGGGTTACCTAACTTAGCCTGACCTTAGCGGATCGGCCAAGCCCGCGTGGCGGCAGGATGCGGTGGTAAGCGCACATCAATGAAGGAGACTGTCGTGTCGGCGAACAGCTTCGACGCCCGCAGCACGCTGCAGGTGGGCGACGAGTCGTACGAGATCTTCCGGCTGGACAAGGTGGAAGGCTCGGCTCGCCTTCCGTACAGCCTGAAGGTGCTGCTGGAGAACCTGCTCCGTACCGAGGACGGCGCGAACATCACCGCCGACCACATCCGGGCCCTCGGCGGCTGGGACTCGCAGGCCCAGCCCAGCGAGGAGATCCAGTTCACGCCGGCCCGCGTGATCATGCAGGACTTCACCGGCGTGCCCTGTGTCGTCGACCTCGCCACCATGCGTGAGGCCGTCAAGGAGCTCGGCGGCGACCCGGCGAAGATCAACCCGCTGGCCCCTGCCGAGCTGGTCATCGACCACTCCGTCATCGCCGACAAGTTCGGCACCCACGACGCCTTCGCCCAGAACGTCGAGCTGGAGTACGGCCGCAACAAGGAGCGCTACCAGTTCCTGCGCTGGGGCCAGACCGCCTTCGACGAGTTCAAGGTCGTCCCGCCGGGCACCGGCATCGTCCACCAGGTGAACATCGAGCACCTCGCTCGCACGGTCATGGTCCGTAACGGCCAGGCCTACCCCGACACCCTGGTCGGCACCGACTCGCACACCACCATGGTCAACGGCCTCGGCGTCCTCGGCTGGGGCGTCGGCGGCATCGAGGCCGAGGCCGCGATGCTCGGGCAACCGGTTTCGATGCTGATCCCGCGTGTCGTGGGCTTCAAGCTCACCGGTGAGCTCCCCCCCGGCACCACCGCCACCGACCTCGTGCTGACCATCACCGAGATGCTCCGCAAGCACGGCGTCGTCGGCAAGTTCGTCGAGTTCTACGGTGAGGGCGTCGCCGCCACCTCCCTCGCGAACCGCGCCACCATCGGCAACATGTCGCCGGAGTTCGGTTCCACCGCCGCGATCTTCCCGATCGACGACGAGACCCTGAAGTACCTCAAGCTCACCGGCCGCTCCGAGCAGCAGGTCGCGCTCGTCGAGGCGTACGCCAAGGAGCAGGGCCTCTGGCTCGACCCGGCGGCCGAGCCCGACTTCTCCGAGAAGCTCGAGCTGGACCTCTCCACCGTCGTGCCGTCGATCGCCGGCCCGAAGCGCCCGCAGGACCGCATCGTCCTCGCGAACGCCGCCGAGCAGTTCAAGACGGACGTGCGCAACTACGTCGACGACGTGGACGAGGCGGGCAAGGAGTCCTTCCCGGCCTCCGACGCCCCGGCCGTCGCCCCGAACGGCGCCCCGTCCAACCCGGTCACCGTGACCGCCCCCGACGGCTCGACGTACGAGATCGACCACGGTGCGGTGACGGTCGCGGCCATCACCTCCTGCACCAACACCTCCAACCCGTACGTCATGGTCGCCGCCGCGCTCGTCGCGAAGAAGGCCGTGGAGAAGGGCCTGACCCGCAAGCCGTGGGTCAAGACCACGCTCGCCCCGGGGTCGAAGGTCGTAACCGATTACTTCGACAAGGCGGGCCTCACCCCGTACCTCGACAAGGTCGGCTTCAACCTCGTCGGCTACGGCTGCACCACCTGCATCGGCAACTCCGGCCCGCTGCCGGAAGAGGTCTCCAAGGCCGTCAACGACCACGACCTCGCGGTCACCTCGGTCCTCTCCGGCAACCGGAACTTCGAGGGCCGGATCAACCCCGACGTCAAGATGAACTACCTGGCCTCCCCGCCGCTGGTCGTCGCCTACGCGCTCGCGGGCTCCATGAAGGTGGACATCACCAAGGACGCGCTGGGCACCGACCAGGAGGGCAAGCCGGTCTTCCTGGCCGACATCTGGCCCTCCGAGGCCGAGGTCAACGACGTCGTGGCGAACGCCATCGGCGAGGACATGTTCAACAAGTCCTACCAGGACGTCTTCGCGGGCGACGCCCAGTGGCAGGCGCTGTCGATCCCGACCGGCAACACCTTCGAGTGGGACGCCGAGTCGACCTACGTCCGCAAGCCCCCCTACTTCGAGGGCATGACGATGGAGACCACCCCGGTCTCCGACATCACGGGCGCGCGCGTCCTCGCCAAGCTGGGCGACTCGGTCACCACCGACCACATCTCCCCGGCCGGTGCGATCAAGGCCGACACCCCGGCCGGCAAGTACCTCACCGAGCACGGTGTCGAGCGTCGTGACTTCAACTCCTACGGCTCCCGCCGAGGCAACCACGAGGTCATGATCCGCGGTACGTTCGCCAACATCCGCCTGCGCAACCAGATCGCGCCGGGTACGGAAGGCGGTTACACCCGCGACTTCACCCAGCCCGACGCCCCGGTGTCGTTCATCTACGACGCCTCGCGCAACTACATCGAGCAGGGCGTCCCGCTGGTCATCCTGGCCGGCAAGGAGTACGGCTCGGGCTCGTCGCGCGACTGGGCCGCCAAGGGCACCGCGCTCCTCGGCGTCAAGGCCGTCATCGCCGAGTCGTACGAGCGCATCCACCGCTCGAACCTCATCGGCATGGGCGTGCTCCCGCTCCAGTTCCCGGAGGGCGCCAGCGCCCAGTCCCTCGGTCTGACCGGCGAGGAGACCTTCTCCTTCACCGGTGTCGAGGAGCTCAACAACGGCACCACGCCTCGCACGGTCAAGGTCACCACCGACACGGGTGTCGAGTTCGACGCGGTCGTCCGCATCGACACTCCCGGTGAGGCCGACTACTACCGCAACGGCGGCATCATGCAGTACGTGCTGCGCAGCCTGATCCGCAAGTAGCCGATTCGGTAAGCGGTTCCGCAACCGATCGCTCAAGCGGTTCCGCAACCGATCGCTCAAGCGGTTCCGCAACCGATTGCATAAGCGGTTGCGCAATCGATCGAGCGACGGTTTCGCAACTGATCCGGTAAGCGGTTCAGTAAACGGCAGGGCGAGCCGAACGGCACGGCAAGGCACGGTAGTGAAGGGCCGCATCCCCGTCAGCGGGGGTGCGGCCCTTTGTCGTGCTGCAGGACGCCGAGCCCCCATTGGATGCAAGGGCCGCCAAGCCCCGCCGGCGCAGGCCAGTTGGCGGACTTACGCGGTCCCCAGGGCGGAAGTCGCGAGAAGCCACTGATGGGTGCAGGTGGGTGCAGGTGGGAACCCCGCCTGCCACTCCCGCTCGAGGAGCAGGACGAACGCCGGTACCCACGGCTTCGGCTCAGTCGGAACACAGGGTTCCCTCAGTCAACAGGGACAGGATCAGGACATGGCTGGCATCTCCGGTACTCGAAGCGAACGGGTCCGCGTTCTGATCGTCGACGACGAGCCCGCGCTCACCGAAGTGCTCTCCGTGGCCGTCACCGAGGCGGGCTGGCGCCCCTACCCGGCCGCCGATGGGCACAGTGCGCTCAGGATCGCGCGCGGCTGCGCCCCGCACGCCGTCGTTCTCGACGGCATGCTGCCCGACCTGGACGGCATCCAGGTCCTGCGCCGCCTGCGCCATGAGAATCCCGAGCTGCCGATCCTCATGCTCACCGCCCGCGACGCCCTGGAGTTCCGCATCGACGGGTTGGAGAACGGAGCCGACGACTACGTCACGAAACCGTTCTCTCTGGAAGAGGTCGTGCTGCGGCTGCGCGGACTGCTGCGGCGGTCCGGCGCCGAAGGGACGCGCACCGACGATCCCGTGCGCGTCCTCGGTGAGTTGGTGCTGACCGGCGAGTCCCGTGAGGTGCACCGCGACGGCTCGCGGATCGCCCTGACCGCCAAGGAGTACGAACTGCTCAGTCTGCTGATGGAGCACCCGCGGCAGGTGCTCAGCAAGGCGCAGATCCTCGAACACGTCTGGACCAGCTCCTTCGGCGGCGGCGGAAACCTGGTCGAGGTGTACATCTCCAGTCTGCGCCGGAAACTCGACCGCGGCCGCTCTCCCATGATCCACACCGTGCGCGGGCTGGGGTACGCGCTCAGGCCGGCGGAGGACGGAAGATGAGGATCCATCCGAATGGCGCCCGCCCGAGGGACACCGTCCCGACGGATGTCCGTCCAGAGGCTGCCGTCCCGACGACTGTCCGTCCAGAGGCTGTCGGCCTGACGGATGTCCCTCCAGGGGCTGTTCACCTGCGGGATGTTTCTCCAGCGGCTGCGGCTATGGCTTCGACGCAGGCACGTCTGGAGCGCGCCGGACCGCTAGGTTCCGGACCGATTGATGCCAGCCCGGTGGATGTCGGTTCGGTGGATGTCGGTTCGGGGGAGGCCCGTCCGAGGGGTATCGATCGGTGGGGTTTCCGTATGTGGGATGCCCGCCCGCGGGGCGGCTCCCTGCGCACTCGTCTCCTGGTCTTCATCGGCGTCGTTCTCGCCGCCGTGTGCGCCATGATGGCGCTCACAACCGTTTACGCACAGCGTGCCTACCTGCTGGGCAACCTGGACGACCGAGTCACCAACGCCGCGGAACGCGGCGTGGGCGGCGCCTCCCTCCACCCGGACCTGGCCCAGGACCTCACGTTTCTCAACGAGAGCGGCCATCCGGCCGGCATGCTCGCCGCCCGCCTGGACGCCGACGGCTTCGTCCTCGCGGCGGCGACGGTGGGCCAGGACGCTCCGCCGCAGAACCTGACCGAAACCCAGATCGCGACCCTGAGGGGCATCGAGGCCGACGGCGGCCTGTACACCAGGACGGTCCCCGGCCTGGGCACCTACCGCTTCACCGTCCTCGGCAACAACGGCGTACGCGTTCTCACCGGCCTTCCGATGGACGACGTCCAGGACATGATCAGCGGCCTGGTGGTCGTGGAGGCGGTCGTGGCCGCGGCGGGTCTGACAGTGGCCGGCTGCGTCTGCGCGATGGTCATACGACGTCAACTGCGCCCCCTCGGCAGGGTCGCCGCCACCGCCGTCGAGGTCTCGCACGCCCCGCTCTGCCACGGCGAGGTAACCGGTCTCACCCGGGTTCCCGAACGGGACACCGCCCCCGGAAGCGAGGCCGGCCAAGTGGGCGCAGCTCTGAACCGCATGATCGACCACGTGGAGTCCTCGCTCGCCGAACGCCAGCGCAGTGAGGAGCGGATGCGCCGCAGCGAGGAACGCATGCGCCGCTTCCTGGCCGATGCCAGTCACGAACTGCGCACTCCCCTCGCCTCCATCGCCGGATACGCGGAGCTGATGAACCGGGGAACGGACCGCATCGAACCGGGACTGGCCTGGCGCCGGGTGACGGCCGAGTCGGCGCGGATGACAGGCCTGGTGGAAGACCTGCTGCTGCTCGCCCGACTGGACGAGGGCAGGCCGCTGCAATCCGCCGAGGTGGACCTTGCTGCGCTCGTCGCCGAGGCGGTGTGGGACGCCCGGGCCGCGGGCAGCGGTCACGACTGGCAACTGGAGCTGTTCCTCGACGAGACGCCGCTGGTCCTCGGCGACGAGGCCCGCCTCCATCAGGTGGTCGCCAACCTGTTGGCCAACGCGCGTGTGCACACACCTGTTGGCACGAGTGTCGTGGCGGTGGTGGAGGCGCGACGGGGAACGTGCGCGGTGCGCGTCCGGGATGACGGCCCAGGCATCCCGCCCGACCTCCTCCCAACCGTCTTCGAACGCTTCACCCGCGCCGACGTCTCCCGGGTCCGCGCCACGAAGGGCAGCGGTGCCGGTCTCGGCCTCGCCATCGTCGCGGCGATCACAGCGGCCCATGGCGGTCATATCGGCGTTCACAGCGAACCGGGCCGCACGGAGTTCACGGTCGAACTCCCGCTCGTGGGGGATACCGGAGCGGACACCCTGACGTGGAGTCCACGGGTGTCGGTGCAATGAGCCGAAGCGCCGCCCAGTGCCGAGCCGGCGCGCCCCGACACGCCACGCGGTGACTGCACTCAGCCAGACCACACCACGCACAGCCCGACCACACCGCGCACAGCCCAACCCACTCCACCCGGCCGTCTCGCCCGCTTCCTCCGGCTGTTGCCGCACTGGACCGAGGCCGACTGCCAGGCGCCGTTCGCGTTCGGCCCGCTCTACGGTGAGACGAACGGCAGGGCCCCGACCCAGCAGCATCTAGCCTGTGTGGTTCGCACACCCAACGGCAACGGCAACGGCAACGGTTACGGCAACCGCAACCGCAACAGCAGCGGCACCGGCAACGGCAACGGTTACGGCAACCGCAACCGCAACCGCAACGACCGAAACGATTGCGGCAATGGCAACAAAAGTTTCTGTGCCAGCACTCTGGGCGCCGCCGCACCACCACTGACAAGTCGCCGTTTCGCGGCAGCGCCGTACGCGCCCGTTTACAAGTCGACCGGACGGCGCTACCTTCCGCCACAGGTGAAGTGGGAGCGCTCCCACAATATCTCGCGTCCGGCGGACCGGAACCTGTCGGCCTCGGGTCCGGGAGGCTCCCACTTCACGCCCCCACACCCGCATCCGCAGTGCACCCCATGCACGCACGGTCCGTACACGGAAGGCGGAGTCATTCGCCATGCAATCTGTCATGATCACGTCACAAGTGCGGTCGAGGTTACGCACCCGGGCCCTTCTCCTCGTCCTCCTCGCGCTGCTGGCCACTGTCCCCGCCCTGGGCTTGATCCTCACGACCGGCGGCAAGGCCGAGGCTCACGGCACCCCTATGAAACCCGGCAGCCGCACTTTCCTGTGCTGGCAGGACGGCCTCACCGACACCGGTGAGATCAAGCCGGTCAATCCCGCATGCAGGAACGCGCAGCAGGTAAGCGGTACCACGCCGTTCTACAACTGGTTCTCGGTGCTGCGTTCCGACGGGGCCGGCCGCACCCGCGGCTTCGTGCCGGACGGCCAGCTGTGCAGCGGTGGCAACACCAACTTCACCGGTTTCGACGCGGCCCGCAGTGACTGGCCGCTCACCCATCTCACGTCGGGCGCGAACGTCGACTTCTCCTACAACGCCTGGGCTGCGCACCCGGGTTGGTTCTACGTCTACGTCACCAAGGACGGCTTCGACCCGACTCGGACCCTCACCTGGGACACCATGGAAAGTCAGCCCTTCCTCTCCGTCGACCACCCGCCGCTCAACGGCAGTCCGGGCACGGTCGAGGCCAACTACTCCTGGAACGGCCAGCTTCCGGCTGGCAAGTCCGGCCGGCACATCATCTACATGGTCTGGCAGCGCTCGGACAGCGCCGAGACGTTCTACTCCTGCTCCGACGTTGTCTTCGACGGCGGGAACGGCGAGGTAACCGGTATCCACGAGCCGGGCAACCCGACCGAGCCGGTTCCCGGTACCTGCACCGCCACCCGGCGGACCACCAACACCTGGACCGGTGGCTACCAGTCCGAAGTGACCGTCACCAACTCCGGCGACGTTCCGATGCTCGGCTGGATGGTCGACTGGACGTTGCCCGGCGGTCAGTCGGTGGCCAGTCTCTGGAGCGGCAACGCGACGTACAACGGACAGGCGGTGATGGTCCACAACGCCGACTGGAACGGCTCGTTGAGTCCGGGCCAGACCGCGACGTTCGGATACGTCGTCTCCGGCACGGGCGGTGACAGCGCCACGAGCCTTCCCTGCAGGGTCGGCTGAGCACGAGCAGCTCAGGGCGGGCCCGGTGGGCGGCGAGCCGCACGCCCACCGGGCCCGCGAGCCGGTCCTGCCCCAAGGGGGGTGCGGGGCGGCCCGGGGTGTCCCCGCCCGGACGGTGCACGGAAGGGGATCGCATTTCGACAACGTTGTCTGGACGTCGTCCGGACGATCTTAGCGGTTCAACGCGTGTAGTACGCAATAGAGTTGGATGGAGATCGACAGAGAAACTCCGCCGCCGTCCAGCGCCTGGAATGTCCTCGAGCAGGTGATACGTAGTCGCTTCCGCCGGACCGCCGGAGCTTCGCACCGAAGCGCTTGAAGCACCGAGGTATCGAAGCGCCGCTGCTGGAGCCCCGCGCCGAAGTGCCGGAGCCCCGCGCCGCCGAGGTGCCGGAGCCCCGCGCCGAAGTGCCGCCCGGTCCCCAACGTAACGAGCAGCGCCGTCTCCGGCCCCGGGAGACGGCGTGATGCGGACGTCAGTAACCCAACCTCGCAGCCAGCCACCGGAGTTGACGCGCAACCTGCTCTCCCTCGCCGCCCTCGTGCCCGTTGAACGGATAAGCGTGCATCTCTCTCGGGGAATCGGCGCCGCCGCTCAGCTCTCCGTACCGGTTGAACGCGACGTACGCCCCGCTCGGCGGACAGACAGTGTCGCGCAGCCCCGTACCGAAGTGCGCGGGGGCCTGGGCGCGACGGGCGAAGGAGATGCCTTCCATGTAGGAAAGCGTGCGGTATGCGGTTTCCTCGTTTCCCCGGTGCACGGCGAGGTAGGTGGCCATCTCGCCGTACGGGCCTGTGTCGGTGAGGTCCAAGGCGCGCCGGATTCCGCACAGGAGCGGTGCCGTGACCAGGACGGCGGTCAGATCAGGGACCAGGCCCGCGACGGCGAGGGCGAGTCCACCGCCCTGACTGTTGCCCACCACGACCGTGCGAGCGGAGTCGACACCGGTTAGTGCTCGAGCGGCCGTCACCGCCCGGACCGCGTCCGTGATCAGACGGCGGTAGTGGTAGTCGTGCGGGGAGCGGAGGCCGCGAACGGCCGGACCGGGGCCGCCGGGCGACGTGCTGTGCGGGTCTGGGGTGGCACCTCCGTTGCCGTACTGGTCGCCCTGGCCCCGGTTGTCCATCAGCAGATGAGCGTACCCGGCGTTCACCCAGGTCAGACGTTCGTGGGGAAGACCGCGGCCACGTCCGTAGCCGACGTATTCGACCACTACAGGAAGCGGTTCCCGAGCGCCTGCCGGAAGGCTGAACCAGGCGCGCACCGGATCCCCGGCGAAGCCTCGGAACGTCACGTCCCAGGTGTTCGTGAGGCGGAGACCGGTTTCGACAGGCAGTACCGACACCAGCGGGGTCGATTGGCCGGCCTCCTAGGGCCTCGGTCATGAAGCGCTGGTAGTCGAGGGTGATGCCCTGGAAGGCGGTGTGGTCGGTGCCGCGCCAGTGCTCGGTGAGCGGTTGACCGAGACGGCGTTGATCCCACAGGCCGCGAGAAGCCTGGCGTACGCCCGCACGCGCTCCGAGTCCCCGCGCGCACACCCGTCCCGCCAGAAGAGGGAGCCGCCCGCGTACCCGCGTTCCACCTGGCCCATGACCGGATGGACGGCCACGTTGTCCCAGTGGTCCAGCATCCGCTGCGCGGCCGCCGGACGGTGTACCTCCCGCGCCCGCTCGCCCCGGAACGCGGCCTCGCCGAGTCGTACGACATAGAACAGGCCGTACAGCAGGCCCGGCCGGCCGCTCGCCGTGATGACGGTGGTGCCGTCGGTTCGCTCAACGGCGAACCCCTCTGCGCCGAGGTCAGCGAGGTCACCAAGGTCAGCGAGGTCACCAAGGCGATCGAGGCGATCGAGATGACCGGGGCCACCGTAGTCGCCCAGGCCACCGCACTCGCCGAGGCACGCGACGCGACCGAGGCGCGCACCGACGTCGCCCGAGCCACCCACGTCGGTGGCGTCCACCACCCGCAACACCAGGTCGTACGAGGACGAGGCATCCGCTTCGCCCCGTACGACCACCTCACCGCCGAACTGCCGGCAGGCCTGCTCCACTTCTCCGTGCACCGTGTCCACCAGTGGGCCCGAGCCGTCCACCAGCGTCCGTCGGCGCCCCAGCGGCCGAAGCGCCTCGGGCGGCAGCCAGGCGGGGTCGATCCCCTCGGCCAGGACGGGCACGGTGAGCGGCATGGTGCCTCCGGTGATGCAGACGTGTCTAGGCGATGGCCGATCCCGTGCCGCGGGCGGCGCCGATGAGGTCGGTGAGAGCCGCGTCGTCGTACACGGAAATGTCGACGTAAGCGCCTTCGGGAAGGTCGAAATCCTGGACCTGGTAGTCCAGCACCGCCGTGGTCCCGGGCGGGCTGAAGGTGCCCAGGCCGTGGGTCACGCCGCCGGAGGTGTAGCTCACCTTGACGTAGTACGTGTCACCGTCGTTGGCGGTGTCGTACACCCACAGCTTCTCGTCGTTGGGGTGGAATTCCACCTTGCCGACGAACGCCCCCGCGTTGGTCAGTTCCATCTTCACGGCCTGGCCACCGGCGTCGTTCGCGAAATACGTGTTGTCGAACGGGTCGGTGAGGTTGCCGCCGCTGCAAGGGCAGTTGCCGGTGTCGTAGTAGTAGGCGTGGAACTCCGGGTTGGGGCTGTACGCCTGGGCCGGCGCCGCCGTCGCGAACAGGGCCCCCGCTCCCAGCGCCGCCCCCGCGAGCAGTCCCGTGAACCGTTTGACGATGCTCATGTACCGCTTTCCCCCTCCATGGCACGGGCCGCCCGGTGTTTGCCGGGCGGCCTGGTCATTCTGGAACACGGGTGACGCCCGGTACAGCAGGCGATCGCTGGTGGTTACCGGATCAGGACAACAACTCCACTTCGGCGAGGCTGACGTGACCCGCCCGCGCGCCGCGAGCCGCTGTGCTCGTCGCGCCCTCGGCGCCCGCCCCTCCCGCCTCGCCGTCGAGAACGAGCCGGTAGTGCGCGTACGTGCCCGGCCGTTCGAGCGTGAAGGCACGTGTCTGCCGGTCCCACGGGAAGGCCTCGTCGGAGCGGCGGTCGAGGTCGGTCCACGTCAGGCCGTCCGCGGAACCCTGGAGCGCCCAACTCGTCGGTGCCTGCGTGTGATCGGCCGACGTGAGGGTGTACTGCACCGCTCTGGCGCCGGCGGTGACCGGCAGGGTCAGCGCGCCCGACACCGTTTCCTGCGTCGCCGACGTGTCGTCGAACAGCGCGCCCGGTCCCTTCAGCACGTCCGTGCGCGGCGTCGGCGCCTTCTCGTCCTGAGTGATCGAAACCGGACCAGCGTTCTTCCCCGACCCCCATGGCGAGGGACGCGGCCCCATGTCGAACTCCAGGACCCCGCCCTTGGCGAGCAGCGCGTGGGACAGCGAGGTCGAGGTCCAGGCACGGCCGTTGACCTTGAGGCCCTGGACGTAGACGTTCTTGGCGCTGTTCTTCGGCGCCTTGACCACCAGGTCCTTGCCGTTCTCCAGGTGCACGGTGGCCTTGGTGAACAGCGGGGAGCCGACGGCGTATTCGCCGCTGCCCATCACCAGCGGGTAGAAGCCGAGCGCGGAGAAGAGGTACCAGGCCGACTGCTCGCCGTTGTCCTCGTCGCCGTGGTAGCCCTGACCGATCGAGCTGCCGGTGTAGAGCCGTGCGACGGCTTCACGGACCTTCGCCTGCGCCTTCCAGGGCTGCCCGGCCGCGTCGTACATGTAGATCGCGTGGTGGGCGACCTGGTTGGAGTGCCCGTACATGCCCATCCGCACGTCCCGCGCCTCCGTCATCTCATGGATGACGCCGCCGTACGATCCCACAAACTCCGGGGAAGCGGTTTCCGGGGTGGCGAAGTAGGTGTCGAGCTTCTTCGCCAGACCGTCGCGGCCGCCGTACAGGTTGGCCAGGCCCCGGCTGTCCTGCGGGGCGGTGAAGGCGTAGCCCCAGCCGTTGGTCTCGGTGTAGTCGTATCCCCACACTCGCGGGTCGTAGGTCTGCGACGGCACGCGCCAGTCGCCCTTCTCGTCCTTGCCCTGGAAGAACCCGGCCTTCGCGTCGAAGAGGTGCACATAACCCTGCGCGCGGTTGAGGAAGTAGTCGGCTTCCTCCCGGTAGCGCTTCTCGCCCGTCTGCTTGTACAGGGTCTGGCCCATGCGGGCGATGCCGTAGTCGTTGAGGTAGCCCTCCAGGGCCCACGACAGGCCCTCGTGCGTGGTCGTGCCGGTGTACCCGAGGAAGGGCGAGGTGGCCATGCCCTTGCGGCCCACCCCGGACGCCGGGGGCACGACGGTCGCGTTCTTGAGGGCCGCCTCGTACGCCGCCTCGGCGTCGAAGTCCACTCCCTTGACGAACGCGTCCGCGAAGGCGACGTCGGAGGAGGTACCGGTCATGAGGTCGGCGTACCCCGGCGAGGACCAGCGCGAGGTCCAGCCGCCGTCCTTGTACTGCTGGACGAAGCCGTCGGTGAGGACGCCCGCCTGTGTCGGCGTCAGCAGGGCATAGGCCGGCCAGGTCGTTCGGTAGGTGTCCCAGAAACCGTTGTTGACGTACACCTTGCCGTCCACGATCTTCGCGCCGGTGTGGGTCGGGGTGTCCGGGCCCGGCATCGGCGAGAACGGCGATGCGTACTGGTACGTCGAGCCGACCTTCTCGAAACCGGAGTTGGGATACAGGTAGAGCCGGTACAGGCTGGAGTACAGCGTCGTGAGCTGGTCCTGGCTCGCACCCTCGACCTCCACCGTGCCGAGCAGCTTGTCCCACTGCCGCTGGGCACGCTGCTTGACCGTGTCGAAGTCGGTTTCCGCCGGAATTTCCTGGCGGAGGTTGTCGCGGGCCTGGTCGACACTGATCAAAGAGGTCGCCAGGCGCAGGGTGACCGTGCGGTCGGCGCCCGCGTCGAAACGCAGGTAACCCTTTACGCCGCTCGACGCCCCATCCGTCACCGGGGCGTCGAACTCGCCGTACACGAAGAGCCGGGTCGCTCCCGCCGACAGTCCCGACTTCACGTCCGAGTAACCGGTGACGACACCGGCTTCCTTGTCCAGGGTCAATCCCGCCTGGCCGGTGACGTTGTCGAAGACCACGCTCGCGTCCGAACCCGGGTAGGTGAAGCGCAGGGCGGCCGCATGGTCGGTCGGTGCCATTTCCGCCGTGAGACCGTTCTCGAAACGGACTCCGTAGTAGTACGGGCGGGCGGTCTCGTTCCCATGCCGGAAGGCCAGAGCCCGCGCCGTCCGGCCGGTGTCCGGGACGCCGGCCGCGGCCGACGGCATCATCTGGAAGGTCTGCCGGTCGCCCATCCACGGACTCGGCTCGTGACTCGCGCTGAACGCCTGGATCGTGGGCAGGTTGTCCGCGTTGTTGCCCCGTGCGTAGTCGTACAGCCAGCCGAGCGAGGACGCGTTGGTCACCGGCGTCCAGAAGTTGAACCCGTGCGGCACGGCCGTGGCGGGAAATGTGTTTCCGCGCGAGAAGCTCCCGCTGGAGTTGGTGCCGCGGGTGGTCACCGCGTAGTCCGACAGATGGGCCTTCGGCTGCTCGGGGGCAGCGGTGCGCAGCGCGATGTCGTCCACCCAGCCCCTGAACCGGGCGGGGCCGCCGGGGGAGTCGTAGGCGAGGAGGATCCGGTCGACCGTTTTCCCGGCCGCCACCGTCCCGATCGCGGACACCACGTCGTTCCACTGGTTGACGTACAGCACCTTCGCGGCGCCCTGGCCGCGGGGCGACAGCGGGAAGCCGTACTGGTCGCTGGCTCCGAGCCCGCTCAGATAGGTGCCGTCCGTGAAGGCCAGGTCCACGGAAACGTGTGTCGCGGCGTAGTCACGGTCGCCCTCCGCCATCCCGGGGAAGATCCGGTAGGCCAACTGCGTGCGCGAACCGACCCGGACGTTCACGTCGAAAACCTTGTTGTACGAGTACGCCCGGCCGGCTGTGGTGTGCCGACCCGCGTAACGCAACGCGCGCCGCCCGCTGAAGCCGGCGCCCGCCTTCGCGGTCGGTGAGCCGCTCGGACCCCGGTCGACGACGGTGAGCATGTCCGGCGGGACGGGTGCGTCGCCGCCGCCCGTGCCGAACCGCACATCGGCGAGCTGGAGGATCCCCGCGCCGTGGTTGCGGGTGACCTCCAGCCGGAAGTGCCGGTACTCGGCCGAGGCCGGGGCCTCGAGGGTGTACGTGCGGGTCTGGAACCGCTCGGCGAAGGACTCCCCGGAGCGGGCGTCGAGGGGGGTCCAGGCGCTGCCGTCGGCCGAACCGGAGAGGGTCCAGTCGGCGGGGTCGCGCTCCGCGAAGTCATTGGCGGAGGTGAGTGCGTAAGCGCTTACCCGGGCGGGCTCGTCGAGGTCGAACTCGACCCATCCGGTGGATGCGAACGCCAGCCACTTGGTGCCTGCCTCGCCGTCGACGAGGTTCTCCTTCACCTCGCCGCCGGCCGTGTTCTCCGTGCTCGCCCGCAGGTCGGTGACCCGGTCGGTCACATCGCCGGGGAGCCCGCCGCCGTAGCCGCCGTCCACGCCCGAGGCCCGCTTGCCGCCGCCGGGCGTGGTGTCGACCGTGCTCTGCCAGTCGGGGGCGTGTTCACCCGTCTCGAAGGACGAGGCGAACCCCCGACCGGGTAGCGGCACCGGCGACGGCAGTGCGACCGCCGTCCCCTGCGCGCCGACCGTCATGAGCAGAGCAGCCGTGACCACGACCGCCCGCAACCGTCCGAACCGCTGCATGCGTGAGCACCCTCCCCGCGCCGGACAACGCCCCGGACAACGTTGTCCTCCTGGTTGCGCAGGAATCAGTAGGTGGCCAAGTGGACAGTGATGTCAAGGATGTTGATTGCGCCAGGCGGGGCTCATGTCATGCAATTCTCCGGCAAGGCACCCACCGGCCGGTCATATTTCCGGGAGGTCTCAACTCGGAAAAGACCCACGGTCAACCTTGCATTCGATCTTGCTCCGTCGGCGCGAAGTGGACTATACCTGTCGACCATTCACCGTCGAATCCGGCGATGGCGTCGGACCGCATGATCCGTACGACCCTGCTTGACCTGACCGCGGTGCCGGGAAGGATCCGGTGCACCGCCTGAGTCCTGGAGAAGGCGAGGACTTGAGCATGGGATCCCACTCCGAGAACATCGGCTCCGAGAACATCGACTCCGACAAGAGCGGCTCCGACGAGAACGGCTCGGTAGGTGTCGGCCGCCGAGACCTGATCAGGAGATCCGCGGCGCTCGGCCTGATCTCCGTCCCCACGATGGCTTTCCTGTCCGCCTGTGCCAGCAGCGGCGGCGGCGACGAGGACAAGGCCAAGGCCGGAAAGAAGACGGCGAAGAACCCCCTCGCGGTCAACGAGACCGCCCAGATGGAATTCGTCCTGTTCGACGGCGGTTTCGGCAAGGAGTACGCCGAGGACGCGGTCAAGATCTACGAGAAGGGCTTCCCCGACGCGAAGGTGAAGTTCGCGGCCACCCAGAAGATCCAGTCGACCCTCCAGCCCCGCTTCAACCAGGGCACCCCGCCCGACCTCATCGACAACTCCGGCGCCGAGCAGATGGACATGGGCGTCCTGGTCGGCAAGAAACAGCTGGCCGACCTCACCCCGCTGCTGGACGCCGTGTCCTACGACGACCCGAACAAGAAGGTGCGCGACACCCTGCGGCCCGGCATCGTCGAGATGGGCCAGTTCGACGGCGACCCGGTCTGGATCATGTACTACGCCTACACCGTCTACGGCGTCTGGTACTCGCAGAAGGCCCTGGACTCGCTCGACGCCACATACCCCCAGACGTGGGACGAGATGCTCGCGGTCTGCGCGAAGGCCAAGAAGAAGGGCATCGCGGGCTGGACGTACGCGGGCAAATACCCCTACTACCTCCCCTTCTCGCTGTATCCGATGATCGGCAAGGTGGGCGGTCGGGAGGTCCTCGACGCCATCGACAACCTCGAGCCGAACGCCTGGAATCACCCCGCGGTAAAGGCTTGCTTCGAGGCCTACTACGAGCTCTACAAGAAGGGCTACGTCCTGCGGGGCACCCCGGGCCTGGACCACATCCAGTCGCAGACCGCCTGGGCCAAGGGCAAGGCCCTGTTCATCCCCAACGGCTCCTGGGTGGAGAACGAGTCGGCGAACGTCATCCCCGCCGACTTCGACCTGGCGGTCTCCGCGCCCACCGGCATCGACTCCTCCGACAAGATGCCCTTCGGCACCATCTGGGCCTCCGGCGGCGAACCGTTCGTCGTGCCGGCCAAGGCGAAGAACGCGGCGGGCGGCATGGAACAGCTGCGCATCATGCTCGGCGAGGCGTCCTCCAGGAACTTCACCTCAAAGGTCAAGTCGCTGACCGCGTACAACGGAGGCACCGACGGCATCACCCTCACCCCAGGCCTCAAGTCGGGCGTGGCGGCGCTGGACAAGGCCGGCGAGAACGTGGTGAATCCACGGCTTCAGGACTGGTACGTCCAGCTGCAGAAGGAGAAGATCGGGGTGTCCGGCCTCGGCGAGATGATGGCCGGCCGGCTCACCCCGGCCGAGGCGATCAAGAAGATCCAGGGATACGCCGACGAGGCCGCGAAGGACACGGCGATCAAGCACTACAAGCACCAGTGACGGTGGGAATCACGGCGAAGCATCCATAAAAGCACCGGAGTGGCGATGCAGCACGGCAAGTACCGGTTCATCGTGGGGTTCCTGGCGCTCCCCCTGGGACTGTACGCGCTCTTCGTGGTGTGGCCGTTCATCCAGTCCATCTACTACTCGTTCACGGACTGGACCGGCCTGAGCCCCGAATTCAAGATGGTGGGCCTGGACAATTACCGGAGGATGCTGGACGACGACATCTTCTGGAAGTCCCTGCAGCACAGCTTGATGTTCGCGGTCGCGCTGCCACTGGTGACGATCAGCCTGGCGTTGTTCTTCGCCTTCATGATCAATGTCGGTGGACGGCGGAGGAAGGGCGGCCCGGTGATCTCCGGAGTCCGGGGCTCTTCCTTCTACAAGATCGTGTACTTCTTCCCGCAGGTGTTGTCGATCGCCATCGTGGCTCTGCTGTTCGCCTTCGCGTACAACCCGGACAGCGGCGCGATCAACTCCTTCTTCCGGGGCGTCGGGCTGGACGGCCTCCAGCCCCTCTGGCTCGGCGACCCGGATCTCGCGCTGTGGTGCGTGATGGCGGTGCTCGTCTGGTCCACCGTCGGATTCTTCGTGGTGCTGTTCTCGGCGGGCATGGCCTCCATCCCGGCGGACCTGTACGAGGCCGCGCTGCTGGACGGTGCGGGCCGGGCCGCGACGTTCTTCCGCATCACCCTGCCCCTGCTCTGGGACACGGTGCAGTCGGGCTGGGTCTACATGGGGATCCTCGCGCTCGGCGCCGAGTCGTTCGCGGTCGTGCAGATCATGACGACCGGACCCGGCGGCCCCGACTACTCGACCACCGTGATGGTCCTGTACGTGTACCAGAAGGCCTTCCGTGACGGTCAGGCCGCCTACGCCACCACCATCGGCGTCGCCCTGCTCGTCGTGACGCTGGCCTTCGCCGCCGTCGTGATGCGGCTGGGCCGGCGCGAGCGGCTGGAGTACTGACGATGAAGACGACCGAAACCCCCGCACCCCTGCCGGCCGAGTCCGGCTCGGCCGTCCCCGTCACGAAGGTCGGCCTGTCCACCGAGAAACCGGCTGCGGAGAAGAAAACGGAAGGAAACGTACTCAACGCCTTCTCCCACGGCATCCTGGTCATCTGGGCGATCATGGTCGTACTGCCGTTGCTGTGGGCGGTGATGACCTCCTTCAAGGGCGACGGCTCCATCTTCGGCTCACCCTGGTCGCTGCCGGACACGCTGCACTTCGACAACTGGTCACGGGCCTGGACCGAGGCCAACATGAGCGACTACTTCCTCAACACCGTTCTGGTGGTGGGAGGTTCGCTCATCGGCACACTGGTCCTCGGCTCCATGGCGGCCTACGTCCTCGCGCGTTTCGACTTCCCGGGCAACCGTTTCATCTACTTCCTCTTCATCGGCGGCATGAGTTTTCCGATCATGCTGGCGCTCGTCCCGCTGTTCTACGTCGTGAACAACATGGGCCTGCTGAACTCCATCCACGGCCTGATCCTCGTCTACATCGCCTACTCGCTGCCGTTCACGGTGTTCTTCCTGACGGCCTTCTTCCGGACCCTGCCGACCTCGGTGGCGGAGGCCGCCTTCGTGGACGGCGCCTCGCACAGCCGTACGTTCTTCCAGATCATGGTGCCCATGGCCAAGCCGGGACTGATCAGCGTCGGCATCTTCAACTTCCTGGGTCAGTGGAACCAGTACATGCTCCCCACGGTCCTCAACACCGACCCCGACAAACGCGTCCTGACCCAGGGCCTGGTCCAACTGGCCGTCAGCCAGGGCTACAAGGGCGACTGGTCGGGGCTCTTCGCGGGCCTCGTGATGGCGATGCTGCCGGTGCTCGCCGCGTACATCGTCTTCCAGCGGCAGGTGGTCCAGGGACTGACGGCGGGGGCGCTGAAGTAGGAGCGTGGCCGGAGGTACGGCCCACGCCCACCGACGCCATCGACGCCCACCGACGCCCACCGATGCCCGCGTCGAGACTCCCGGTCGGGTCTGACGCGGGCGCCGCCGCAAGGCCTCGCCGCGTGCACTCCGTCTCAGGACGTCCGTTCCCACGTCGCCCGCCCACGCCCCCGACGCCCCGCACCGGGCGTTCCCGCTCCGGGTTCCGCCTCCGCCCCATCGACTCCGGTTCCGGCCGTGGTCAACGGCCGAGGCGTGGGGGGCCGCCGGGAAGAAGAGAAGAGAGGAAACCGGCTTCGCCTTCATTACCTGGCCCCTCGGCCCCCGTCCTCACGGCCGCCGCCTCACCCTCGCCCCGGGCGCACCTCCCGCCCGGCCTCCGCCACCACCTGTTCCGACCCCCTCCACGCCCGGTCCGCACCCTGGCCGCAACGCCTCGCAACCGCTCCCACACGCCGCGCGAGCCCGGCGCGGCCACCCTCCGTGTCTCTTCGCACGCATGCGGATACCGTTCAACCTCTTGACGGGAGGCGACCCGAACGGCTCAGCTTAGAGTTCACTAGTTGGACATAGACGGGGCCTCATCGATGCGGTCCCGCGCGCAGGAGGTCGTCGTGGAGACTCCGGGGTCGCAGTCGTCGCTGCACCGAGCCAACCTGGAGCGAGTCGTACGCGCCGTGCGTCTGGCCGGGTCCCTCACACAAGCGGAGATCGCCCGGTCCACGGGCTTGTCCGCCGCGACCGTCTCCAACATCGTGCGAGAACTCAAGGACGGCGGAACCGTCGAGGTGACGCCCACCTCGGCGGGCGGACGCAGGGCGCGCAGCGTCAGTCTGAGCGGTGACGCGGGCATCGTCATCGGGGTCGATTTCGGTCATACCCACCTCCGTGTGGCGGTGGGAAACCTGGCCCACCAGGTCCTGGCCGAGGAGTCCGAGCCGCTGGATGTGGACGCCTCTTCCACGCAGGGCTTCGACCGGGCGGAACAGCTGGTCACCCGGTTGATCGAGGCCACCGGGGTGGATCGTACGAAGGTCGCGGGAGTCGGTCTCGGCGTGCCCGGACCGATCGATCTGGAGTCCGGAACGCTCGGCTCGTCCGCCATTCTGCCCGGCTGGATCGGCACCAGGCCCGCCGAGGAGATGAGGGGCCGGCTCGGCGTGCCCGTGCACGTGGACAACGACGCCAACCTCGGCGCCCTCGGCGAGATGGTCTGGGGCAGCGGCAGGGGCGTTCGTGATCTTGCTTACATCAAGGTCGCGAGCGGTGTCGGCGCCGGGCTGGTGATCGAGGGGAAGATCTACCGGGGTCCCGGTGGCACTGCGGGAGAAATCGGGCATATTACACTGGACGAATCCGGCCCGGTCTGCCGCTGCGGAAACCGGGGCTGCCTGGAGACCTTCGCGGCGGCGCGCTACGTGCTGCCGCTCCTCCAGTCCAGTCACGGCACGGATCTGACGATGGAAGGAGTCGTGCGGCTGGCGAGGGACGGTGACCCGGGCTGCCGTCGGGTGATCGCCGACGTCGGCCGACACATCGGCAGTGGAGTCGCCAATCTCTGCAACCTTCTGAATCCCAGTCGGGTGGTCCTGGGCGGTGATCTCGCTGAGGCCGGTGAGCTGGTGCTCGGTCCGATCAGGGAGTCCGTCGGCCGCTATGCGATCCCGAGTGCGGCGCGTCAACTTTCCGTTCTCCCGGGGGCACTTGGGGGCCGTGCGGAGGTGCTCGGAGCGCTCGCTCTCGCACTGAGCGAGATGGGCGATTCGACCCTTTTGGACGGCACGCTGACTGCAGCGACACCTGCCTTCACTTAGAGAACGAATGACGCCGTTGCCATCTCGTTAAGTATTTACTTCTTGACGTCGAACTTGCGGCCGAGTTGACTTCGAGCCACCTCGGCCGCAGCGTTGCGGCCCTGTCAGGGAGGCACACCCCAATGAACGCAACGATGCGTAGAGTCGTGATCGGCGCCACCGCCGTGTCCATGGCGCTGTCGATTGCCGCGTGCGGCAAGGCCGGCGACGACAAGGACAGCGACTCCGGCAGCAGCAGCTCCTCGGGCAACAAGTCCATCGGTCTGCTGCTCCCCGACAGCGTCACCGCGCGGTACGAGAAGTTCGACAAGCCGTACTTCGACGCCAAGGTCAAGGCGCTCTGCTCGGACTGCAAGCTCGAGTACGCGAACGCCGCCGCCGACTCGGCCAAGCAGGCCCAGCAGGTCAGCAGCATGGTGACCAAGGGCGTCAAGGTCATCGTGATCTCCGCCCAGGACTCCGCCGCGATCAAGTCCTCGATCCAGTCCGCGGTGGACAAGGGTGTCAAGGTCGTCGCGTACGACCGCCTCGCTCAGGGCCCCGTCTCGGCCTACGTCTCCTTCGACAACGTCAAGGTCGGCGAGCTCCAGGGTCAGGCCCTGCTCGACTCCCTCGGCGCCAAGGCGACCCCCAAGGCGAAGGTCGTCATGATCAACGGTGACGACGCCGACCCGAACGCCGGCCAGTTCAAGGAAGGCGCGCACAAGGCCCTCGACGGCAAGGTCGACATCGCCTACGAGCAGTCCGGCCTCTGGAAGGACACGGTCGCCGCGCAGAAGATGTCCGCGGCCATCACCCAGCTCGGCGCCAAGAACATCGCGGGCGTCTACGCCGCCAACGACGGCATGGCCGGTGGCATCGCCAACACCCTCAAGGGCGCGAAGATCAGCGGCATCCCGCTGACCGGCCAGGACGCCGAGCTCGCGGGTATCCAGCGCATCGTCGCCGGCACCCAGTCCTCCACCGTCTACAAGGCCTTCAAGCCCGAGGCCGAGGCGGCCGCCCAGCTCGCCGTCGACCTGCTCGAGGGCAAGGACATCAAGTCCCTGGCGACCGAGACGCTGACCAGCGGCTCCGGCGACAAGGTCCCCTCGCAGCTGCTGACCCCGGTGTCGGTCACCAAGGCCAACATCAAGGACACGGTGATCAAGGACGGTCTGTACACCGTCGCCGACATCTGCGCCGGCGAGTACGCCGCCGCCTGCAAGACCGCCGGCATCCAGTAACCCGACGGTCCTCCCGCAGGCACCCGGTCCCGAGGGCCCCTCTCGAGTCGCTTCTCGAGCCGGCCCTCGGGTCCCACCGACCGCTCAGCGGTCCCGTGAGACCTGTCCGACGCCCGCCCCACCTCACACCCCGCTGCCGGGGCGGGCGTCGGACGGAACCGTTGCCAAGCGCAGCGGATTCACGCATGTTCATCTTGTAAACCTCGTGCGTCGGCATCGCGTACCCCGCGAGTCGCGCACATCCCTCCGCGCCTGTCTTTGAGCGCGGCATCCCCGCCGGTCAGGCGGCGAAGGAGATGGTTCACGTGTCCGCTACGCCCGTGCTGGCGTTGCGCGGGGTCTCCAAGCGATTCGGTGCTGTGCAGGCACTCACCGACGTCGAGCTGGAGGTCCACGCCGGAGAAGTGGTCGCCCTGGTGGGCGACAACGGCGCAGGAAAGTCCACCCTGGTCAAGACGATTGCGGGTGTCCACCCCATCGATGAGGGCGTCATCGAATGGGAGGGGAAGCCGGTCAGCATCAACCGGCCGCACGACGCACAGGGACTCGGCGTCGCGACCGTCTACCAGGACCTCGCCCTGTGCGACAACCTCGACGTCGTCGGCAACCTCTACCTCGGGCGCGAGCTGCTGCACCGCGGCGTCATCGACGAGGTGACGATGGAGAAGAACGCCCGGGAGCTGCTGTCCACGCTCTCCATCCGCATCCCGAGCGTCCGCATCCCGATCGCGAGCCTCTCCGGCGGTCAGCGCCAGGTCGTCGCCATCGCGCGCGCCCTGATCGGCGACCCCAAGGTCGTCATCCTCGACGAGCCCACCGCCGCCCTCGGCGTCGAGCAGACCGCACAGGTCCTCGACCTGGTCGAGCGGCTGCGCGAGCGCAACCTCGGCGTCATCCTCATCAGCCACAACATGGCCGACGTCAAGGCGGTCGCCGACACCGTCGCCGTCCTGCGTCTGGGCAAGAACAACGGCTCCTTCCCCGTGAAGGACACCAGCCACGAAGAGATCATCGCCGCGATCACCGGGGCCACGGACAACGCCGTGACCCGTCGTGCGGGGCGTCGCACCGCGGAGGCGGCAAAGTGAGCGACACGTCGAAGACCGTGAAGAGCGATTCCTCGGAGCCCCAGAAGGTCGACAAGACCGGGGGCGTCATCGAGGACCAGACCACCGTCGCCCCCGCCGACGACCCGACCGCCGCGCCGGTATCCGTCGTCGACCCGCGCCTGCTGGTGCGGGAAGAGGGCTTCAAGGGCTACCTCACCGAGTTCAAGCGCAAGGTGAAGGGCGGCGAGCTGGGCCAGATCCCCGTCGTCATCGGCCTGATCATCATCTGGACGATCTTCCAGGCGAAGAACGACCTGTTCCTGAGCGCCGACAACCTCTCGAACATCAGCTACTTCATGTCGGCCACCGGCATGCTGGCCATCGGCCTGGTGTTCGTCCTGCTGCTCGGCGAGATCGACCTGTCGGTCGGTTCCGTCAGCGGCCTGGCGTCGACGCTGTTCGCGGTGTTCGTGGTGGACCACACCATGAATCCGTGGCTGTCGCTGGTCCTGACGATCATCACCGGCGCCGGCATCGGCGCACTGCACGGCTGGTTCTTCGCGAAGATCGGCGTACCGGCCTTCGTGGTCACCCTGGCCGGCTTCCTCGGCTGGAACGGTCTGATGCTGTGGCTGCTGGGCTCCAGCGGCACGATCAACATCCCGTCGGACTCCGGCCCGGTGCACCTGCTCGGCCAGAACTCCTTCTTCATGGACCAGGCCATCATCGGCGCGTACCTGCTGGCCGGTCTCGCGGTCGTGCTGACCCTCGTCGGCAACTTCGGCGAGCAGCGCCGTCGCCGGGCCGCCGGTGTGCCGTTCCGGCCGACGACCGAGATCCTGCTGCGCGTCGGCGCGCTGGCCGTCGCGTCGTTCCTCGCGGCGAGCGTCCTGAACAACGCGTCGGGTGTCTCCAACGCGCTGGTGATCTTCCTGGCTGCGCTGGTCGTCGTCGACTTCGTGCTCCGTCGCACCACGTACGGCCGTAAGGTCTTCGCGGTCGGCGGCGGCATCGAGGCGGCCCGCCGTGCCGGTATCAACGTGCCGATGGTCCGGATCACCGTGTTCGCCATCTCCGGTGGCTTCGCGGCGGTCGGCGGCATGTTCTTCGCGGGCCAGACGGCCTCCGCGACGCTGAACGCCGGTGGCGGCAACACCCTGATGCTCGCCATCGCGGCGGCCGTCATCGGTGGCACGAGCCTCTTCGGCGGCCGCGGCACGGTGTGGTCCGCGCTCCTGGGCATGCTGGTCATCCAGTCCATCCAGACCGGCCTCGACCTGCTGAACATGAACACCTCGATCCAGTACATGATCACCGGTGGTGTTCTGCTGGGCGCGGTCGTCATCGACTCCGTCTCCCGCAAGAGCCAGAAGGCCGCCGGTCGCGGCTGACGCTCCTGGTGACCCGATGTGCCCGGCATCCGTTTCGATGCCGGGCACAGTCGTGTCATAGGAAAGGCTCATTCTGGGTACGGCCGTTCGCGTGACCCATGACGCAAGGGCCGGAGTCCGTCCGCCCCGGCGGAACATTAGACTCGACGAGCCCGGCAACAGCTCGATCAGCTTTTACTGCAAGGAGGCACGGGTGCCGCTGCTGACCCGCATCAGGGGACCGCGTGATCTGGACCGGCTCAGCCTGGAGGAGCTGGACCAGCTGGCAGAGGAGATCCGGACCTTCCTCGTCGACGCCGTCTCCAAGACCGGTGGCCACCTCGGTCCGAACCTCGGCGTGGTCGAGCTCACCATCGCCCTGCACCGGGTCTTCGAGTCCCCCAAGGACAAGGTGCTGTGGGACACGGGGCACCAGTCCTACGTGCACAAGCTGCTCACGGGCCGGCAGGACTTCTCCCGGCTGAAGATGAAGGGCGGCCTGTCCGGCTACCCGTCGCAGGCCGAGTCCGAGCACGACGTCATCGAGAACAGCCACGCCTCCACGGTGCTCGGCTGGGCCGACGGCCTCGCGAAGGCCAACCAGATCCTCGACCGCGACGACCACGTGGTCGCCGTCATCGGTGACGGCGCGCTCACCGGCGGCATGGCCTGGGAGGCGCTGAACAACATCGCCGACGGGGACCGCCCCCTGGTCATCGTCGTCAACGACAACGAGCGCTCGTACGCGCCGACCATCGGCGGCCTGGCCAACCACCTCGCCACCCTGCGCACGACGGACGGCTACGAGCGCTTCCTCGCCCGCACCAGGGAGGTCCTGGAGCGCACCCCCGTCGTCGGCAGACCGCTCTACGAGACCCTGCACGGCGCCAAGAAGGGCCTGAAGGACTTCATCGCCCCCCAGGGCATGTTCGAGGACCTCGGCCTGAAGTACGTCGGCCCCATCGACGGCCACGACATCGAGGCGCTGGAGTCCGCGCTGGCCCGCGCCAAGCGCTTCGGCGGCCCGGTCATCGTGCACTGCCTCACCGAGAAGGGCCGCGGCTACCAGCCCGCCCTCCAGGACGAGGCCGACCGCTTCCACGGCATCGGCCCCATCCACCCCGACACCGGTCTGCCGATCAAGGCGTCGGGCGCCGACTGGACCTCCGTCTTCGGCGACGAGATGGTCGAGCTCGGCAAGGAGCGCGAGGACATCGTCGCGATCACGGCCGCGATGCTGCAGCCGGTCGGCCTGAAGAAGTTCGCGGACACCTTCCCGGACCGCATCTACGACGTCGGCATCGCCGAGCAGCACGCCGCCGTCTCCGCCGCGGGTCTGGCGGCGGGCGGGGTGCATCCGGTGTTCGCCGTGTACGCCACCTTCCTCAATCGTGCCTTCGACCAGGTCCTGATGGATGTCGCCCTCCACAAGTGCGGTGTGACGTTCGTACTGGACCGGGCCGGTGTCACCGGCACCGACGGCGCCTCCCACAACGGCATGTGGGACATGTCGATCCTCCAGGTCGTCCCGGGCCTCAGGCTCGCCGCCCCGCGCGACGCCGACCAGGTCCGCGCCCAGCTGCGCGAGGCCGTCGCGGTCGAGGACGCGCCGACCGTCGTGCGCTTCTCCAAGGGCGCCGTCGGCCCCGCCGTACCCGCCGTGGGGCGCGTCGGCGGCATGGACGTGCTCCGCGAGAGCGGCACCGACACCCCGGACGTGCTGCTGGTCTCCGTGGGCGCGCTCGCCCCGATGTGCCTGGAGATCGCGACCCTGCTCGACCGGCAGGGCATCACCACCACGGTCGTCGACCCCCGCTGGGTCAAACCCGTTGACGAGGCCATGGCCCCGCTCGCCGAGCGGCACCGCGTGGTCGTGACCGTCGAGGACAACTCCCGCGTCGGAGGCGTCGGCTCGGCGGTCGCCCAGGCGCTGCGCGACGCGGGTGTCGACGTCCCGCTGCGCGATTTCGGCATCCCGCCCCGCTTCCTCGACCACGCCTCGCGCGCCGAGGTCATGGCCGAGATCGGGCTCACCGCCCCGGACATCGCCCGCCAGGTCACCGGGCTGGTCTCCCAGCTCGACGGCATCCCCCACGCCCGGCTCCGTCCGAGCGGGGGGACGCACCTCGGCAGCACGGCCGCCGAGGTCGACTCCGTGGAGCCGGCGCGCGACTGACGTCCTCCCGGAGAAACCGACACGTCCGAATGGGCCGGTTGCACCACTGTGAAGAGTGGTGCGACCGGCCCCTTCGCGTTAACCCGCCCGCGCCGGGGCATACGGTCTACGCGCCCTCTCGATCATGTCGAGGACGACACAGCGTGGGAGGTCCCCGTGAGCAGCACCCTCTTCCGGACGAAGAAGGTCGAGCAGTCCATCCTCGATACCGAGGAACCCGAGCACGCGCTCAAGAAATCCCTGTCGGCGCTGGATCTCACCGTCTTCGGCGTCGGTGTCATCATCGGCACCGGCATCTTCGTCCTGACCGGCACGGTGGCCAAGAACAACGCCGGTCCGGCCGTCGCTCTGGCCTTCGTCGCCGCCGGCGTGGCCTGCGCGCTCGCCGCGCTCTGCTACGCCGAGTTCGCCTCGACGGTGCCGGTGGCCGGCTCGGCGTACACCTTCTCGTACGCCTCCCTCGGAGAGCTCCCCGCCTGGATCATCGGCTGGGACCTCGTCCTCGAGTTCGCGCTCGGCACGGCGGTGGTGGCCGTCGGCTGGTCGGGCTACATCGCCTCACTGCTCGACAACGCGGGCTGGCACCTGCCGGCGGCGCTCAGCGGCCGGGAGGGAACCGACGGCTTCGGCTTCGACATCCTCGCCGCCGCCCTCGTCCTGGTGCTGACGGCCATTCTCGTCGTCGGCACGAAGCTCTCCGCGCGGGTCACCTCCGTGGTGGTTGCCATCAAGGTGACCGTCGTACTGACCGTGATCGTCGCGGGCGCCTTCCTCATCGACGGCAAGAACTACGACCCGTTCGTCCCGAAGGCGCAGCCCGTGCCGGCCGGCGACAGCCTCCAGTCCCCGCTCATCCAGCTCATGTTCGGCTGGGCGCCCTCCAACTTCGGCGTGATGGGCATCTTCACCGCCGCCTCCGTCGTCTTCTTCGCCTTCATCGGCTTCGACGTCGTCGCCACGGCCGCCGAGGAGACCAAGAACCCGCAGCGTGACATGCCGCGCGGCATCATCGGCTCCCTCATCATCTGCACCGTCCTGTACGTCGCGGTGTCGATCGTCGTCACCGGGATGCAGCACTACACCAAGCTGTCGGTCAGCGCCCCGCTCGCCGACGCCTTCAAGGCCACCGGGCACCCCTGGTTCGCGGGCTTCATCAGCTTCGGCGCCGCCGTCGGCCTGACGACCGTCTGCATGATCCTGCTTCTCGGCCAGACCCGGGTCTTCTTCGCGATGAGCCGCGACGGACTGCTGCCGCGCTTCTTCTCCCACGTCCACCCGCGGTTCAAGACCCCGCACCGGCCGACGATCCTGCTCGGCGTCCTCATCGCGATCCTGGCCGGCTTCACCAGCCTCAGCGAACTCGCCGAGCTGGTGAACATCGGCACCCTCTTCGCCTTCGTGGTGGTCGCGATCGGCGTGATCATCCTGCGCAGGTCCCGCCCCGACCTGCCCCGGGCCTTCCGCACCCCGTGGGTGCCGTTCCTGCCGATCGTGTCGGTGCTGGCCTCGCTGTGGCTGATGCTCAACCTGCCCGCCGAGACCTGGCTGCGGTTCGGCATCTGGATGGTCATCGGGTTCGTCGTGTACTTCCTCTACGGCCGCTCGCACAGCCGCCTGGCACGACGCGAGGAGACGACCGTCGGCGGGACCGCCGGGCCGGGCCGCGACGACACCGTGTGACGCCTTCGGAGCCCCGGCCCCGCCCGTCCGCGCGGGGCCGGCTCCGATGGCTCACCGCCCCGGATCCCGGACCGCCCCGTACCGTCTCGGCCGCGTACCGTCTCGTACCGCACGCCCCCTCAGTCCCGCACCGCGCGCGGGCCCGTCACCTCCGCGCCCAGCTCCGTCACCCGGCGGCGCAGCTCGCGGTCGGCCGTGACGACCAGGCGGGAGCGCTCCGGCGCCCCGGCGACCAGCTCGACGATACGGTCGTCCCCGCTGCCGGACGCCGCCTCCACCCGTACGCCGGGCACCGGCTCCACCCCGCGGGCCGCGCCCTCCACGACGAGGACGATCTCCTGAACCCCCTCGTGCCCCCGCAGCCCGTCGACGGCCAGCCGGTCCCGCAGACGCTCCGCGGCTCCGCGCCGGTCCCGCCACCACCCGTCGGGCACCGACCCGACGACGTTCGCGGCGTCGACGATCACGAGCAGCGCGGCGTTGTCGTCCATGGAGCCAGCGTCGCACGCGCGACCCCCCGGGTGTGACCCTCGCGCAGGCGCCGTGCGGGGTCCGTCATAAAGTGATCGGGTGAACGGCGACTGGCTCATACGCGGCCGCGACGGGCGGCTCGGTGTCTATCTGATGTCGGACGACGCCGTCCTGTGCCGGGCGGAACGCACCCCGGGCGGGGCCTGGGAGGCCCCACGCAGGGTGGGCGGCGACCAGAAGGTGTACCCGGCCCCGGCCATCGGCCAGGGCGCCGACGGTTACGCCCATCTGGCCACCTGGCGGCCCACGGTGAAGGGCGAGGCGGGTCTGGTGCACTCCGCCCACTTCCGGCCGCACCTCGCGGCCCTGGACTGGATGCCCATCGGCCACCCCAACAGGAAGGGCGACCGCACCGGCACGCCCGCCGTCGCGGTGGACGCCCAGGGACGCGCCCACGTCTTCGCCCGCAACATCGGCACCGGACTGTGCATGGTCGCCCAGAAGGAGAAGGGCGGCTGGGACCCGTGGCGCGACCTGAAGGGGCAGGGCGTCGAGGGGCCGCCGATCGCGGTGACGGCGGAGTCCGGCTGCGTCCAGGCGTTCGCGGCCGTCTCCGGCGGGATCCTGCACTGGCGCCAGGAGGCGCCGGGCGCCCAGCCGGTGCTCCAGGAGCCCCTCAAGGCACCGGTGCGGCCCCGCACCCTGCGGGCACTGGCCACCTCCCCGGAGCACACCACCCTCTTCTACACCGACGACTCCGGTGACGTGTGCGCGTGGCGTCCCGGCGGTGAGCCCGTCTCCGTGCTCGCCGCCGCCGGCCCCGGCCCGGTCGCCGCGATCCGCACCGAACTCGACGGTCACGACTGCACCCTGCTCGCCCAGCGCTCCGCGAGCGGCCGGGTCGCCTTCGCGGCGTATCCGACCGAACGCGAGTCGGCCGGCGCCTGGTGGGCCGAGTCGGGCCCCCGACTGCCCGCCGACGCCGTGGTGGCGCTCGCCATGGACCACGAGAACCGGGTGGTCGCGGCGGCCCTGTCCCCGTCGACCGGTCTGCTCCAGATCACCCGCCGCAAGGACGAGCCCGGCCTGGCCATGATGGCCTGGCGGACGGTGTGACGCGCAACGACCGGCCGGCGCGCCCGCCGCGGCCGACGGCACTCCCCACCGGGTCGCCGGGCCGCGGGCCGGACACGCCGAACTGAGAAGCCCGGCCCGCCGGGACCGGGAAACGCGACGGAAACGCAGGAAAGAGGGCCTCCGCCGGTGGCGGAGGCCCTCTTCATGTCCCAGGACGCAGGACGGCTCGAGCGGTTACGACGGTTACGCCGGAACCGAGGCCAGGCCCGGCGCCAGGAACTTCTTGCCGTTCACGCGCTCGGAGACACCCTCGCGGTCCAGGTACGGCGTGATGCCGCCCAGGTGGAAGGGCCAGCCGGCGCCCGTGATCAGGCAGAGGTCGATGTCCTGCGCCTCGGCGACGACACCCTCGTCGAGCATGAGCCCGATCTCCTGCGCCACGGCGTCCAGGACGCGCGCCCGCACCTGCTCTTCGGTCAGGACGTTGTCGCCCTGCTTCAGGAGCGCGGAGACCTCGGGGTCCAGCTCGGGCTTGCCACTGTCGTAGACGTAGAAGCCGCGCTTGCCGGCCTTGACGACGGCCGCGAGGTTCGGAGAGACCGTGAAACGGTCCGGGAACGCCCGGTTGAGCGTTTCCGAGACGTGCAGCCCGATCGCGGGGCCGACCAGCTCGAGGAGCACCAGCGGGGACATCGGCAGACCGAGCGGTTCCACCGCCTTCTCCGCCACCTCGACCGGGGTGCCCTCGTCGATGACGTTCTGCACCTCGCCCATGAAACGGGTGAGAATGCGGTTCACGACGAACGCCGGGGCGTCCTTCACCAGAACCGCCGTCTTCTTCAGCTTCTTGGCGACGGCGAAGGCCGTTGCCAGCGAGGCGTCGTCGGTCTGCTCGCCCCGGACGATCTCGAGGAGCGGCAGGATCGCGACCGGGTTGAAGAAGTGGAAGCCCACGACCCGCTCGGGGTTCTTGAGCTTCGACGCCATCTCGGAGACCGACAGCGAGGAGGTGTTGGTGGCGAGGACGGCGTGCGCCGGGGCGACCGCCTCGACCTCCGCGAACACCTGCTGCTTGACGCCGATCTCCTCGAACACGGCCTCGATGATGAAGTCCGCGTCGGCGAAGCCCTCGGCCTTGTCCAGGACGCCGCTCACCAGCGCCTTGAGGCGGTTGGCCTTGTCCTGGTTGATGCGGCCCTTGCCGAGCAGCTTCTCGATCTCGGCGTGGACGTAGCCCACACCCTTGTCGACGCGCTCCTGGTCGATGTCGGTCAGCACGACCGGCACCTCGAGACGGCGCAGGAACAGCAGCGCGAGCTGCGAGGCCATCAGGCCCGCGCCCACGACGCCGACCTTGGTGACCGGACGCGCCAGGGACTTGTCCGGGGCGCCGGCCGGGCGCTTGGCGCGCTTCTGCACCAGGTTGAACGCGTAGATGCCGGCGCGCAGTTCGCCGCCCATGATCAGGTCGGCGAGCGCGACGTCCTCGGCGTCGTAGCCCTGCTGGAGGTCGCCGTTCTTGGCGGCGGCGATGATGTCGAGAGCGCGGTAGGCGGCCGGGGCCGCGCCGTGCACCTTGCTGTCCGCGACGAACCGGCCGCGCGCGACGGCCTGGTCCCAGGCCTCCCCGCGGTCGATCACCGGGCGTTCGACCTCGACGTCGCCCTTGAGGACGTTCGCCGTCCAGATCAGCGACTGCTCCAGGAAGTCCGCGCCCTCGAAGATCGCGTCCGCGATCCCCAGGTCGAAGACCTGCTGGCCCTTGAGCTGCTTGTTCTGGTTGAGGCTGTTCTCGATGATCACCGAGACGGCCTTGTCGGCACCGATCAGGTTCGGCAGCAGGGTGCAGCCGCCCCAGCCGGGCACCAGACCGAGGAACACCTCGGGGAGGGAGAACGCGGGAAGCGCCTTCGAAACGGTGCGGTACGCGCAGTGCAGACCGACCTCGACACCGCCGCCCATCGCCGCGCCGTTGTAGTACGCGAAGGTCGGGACCGCGAGGCCCGACAGGCGCTTGAAGACCTCGTGGCCGCCCTTGCCGATGGCGAGCGCGTCCTTGTGCTCCTTGAGCAGCTCGACGCCCTTGAGGTCCGCGCCGACGGCGAAGATGAACGGCTTGCCGGTGACGCCGATACCGACGATCTCGCCGGCCGCCGCCTCCTTCTCGACCTGGTCGATCGCGGAGTCGAGGTTCGCGAGGGACTGCGGGCCGAAGGTGGTCGGCTTGGTGTGGTCGAAACCGTTGTCCAGCGTGATCAGGGCGAAGCGCCCCGCGCCGAACGGCAGGTCCAGGTGACGGACGTGCGCCTGGGTGACGACCTCGTCCGGGAACAGCTCGGCCGCGCCCTTCAGGAGTTCGGTGGTGCTCACTTGTCGCCTCCGGCGGACTCGAAGTGCGGGTTCTCCCAGATGACCGTGGCGCCCATACCGAAGCCGACGCACATGGTGGTCAGGCCGTAGCGGACGTCCGGCTGCTCCTCGAACTGGCGGGCCAGCTGCGTCATCAGGCGGACGCCGGAGGAGGCCAGCGGGTGACCGAAGGCGATCGCGCCGCCGTACTGGTTGACGCGCTCGTCGTCGTCCGCGATGCCGTAGTGCTCGAGGAAGGCCAGGACCTGGACGGCGAAGGCCTCGTTGATCTCGAAGAGACCGATGTCGGAGATGGACAGACCGGCCTGGGCCAGCGCCTTCTCCGTGGCCGGGATCGGGCCGTAGCCCATGACCTCCGGCTCGACACCCGCGAAGGAGTACGCGACGAGGCGCATCTTCACCGGCAGGCCGTTCTCGCGGGCGAAGTCCTCGGACGCGATGAGCGAAGCGGTCGCGCCGTCGTTCAGACCGGCCGCGTTACCGGCCGTGACCCGGCCGTGGACGCGGAACGGGGTCTTGAGACCGGACAGGTTCTCCAGCGTCGTCCCCGGGCGCATCGGCTCGTCGGCGGTGACCAGGCCCCAGCCCGTCTCACCGGCGTCCGGGTTGGTGCGGCGGACCGAGACCGGCACCAGGTCGGCCTGGATCTTGCCGTTCGCGTAGGCCTTGGCGGCCTTCTCCTGCGAGCGCACGGCGTACTCGTCGGCGCGCTGCTTGGTGATCTGCGGGTAGCGGTCGTGCAGGTTCTCGGCGGTCATGCCCATGAACAGGGCGGACTCGTCGACCAGCTTCTCGCTGACGAAGCGCGGGTTGGGGTCCACGCCCTCACCCATCGGGTGGCGGCCCATGTGCTCGACACCACCGGCGATGGCGATGTCGTAGGCGCCGAAGGCGACGGAGCCGGCGACCGCGGTGACGGCGGTCAGGGCGCCCGCGCACATGCGGTCGATGGAGTAACCGGGCACGGAGGTCGGCAGACCGGCCAGGATGCCGGCGGTACGGCCGATGGTCAGGCCCTGGTCGCCGATCTGCGTGGTCGCGGCGATGGCGACCTCGTCGATCTTCTTCGGGTCGAGACCGGGGTTGCGGCGCAGCAGCTCCCGGATCGCCTTCACGACGAGGTCGTCGGCCCGGGTCTCGTGGTAGATGCCCTTCGGGCCCGCCTTGCCGAACGGGGTACGGACGCCGTCGACGAAGACGACGTCCCTGACGGTACGAGGCACGATGGCTCTCCTCCAGGTGCGGGATGGCACTGCTGCGACACGCAAGCGCTGAGCGCGCGCTCAGGACCCATGCTACTTGTGGGTAACGTAGCTGCCCAGTCCCGGAGGGCCAAGCGGCGAACGTCACACCCCGGACGGGTCCGGGATCATCCTCGCTCGCGCCCGTCCTCAGCGCCGCGGCGGGGCCGTCGAACCCCGTGGTGTCAGTACGGGCGTCGGCACCGGATGCGATCCGGGACCCGGCCCGGTGAACACGCCGAACAGCGTCCGCGCCGCCTCCGCCCCGAATCCGTGCACGTCATGGCTCATCGCGGAGAGCGTCGGATGGGTCAGCCGGCACAACGGGGAGTCGTCCCAGGCGAGCAGGGAGACGTCGCCCGGCACACCGAACCCCATCTCGGCCGCCACGGCCAGCCCGGCCACCGCCATGATGTCGTTGTCGTAAACGATTGCCGTTGGCCGGTCCGCCGGAGCGGCGGTCAGCGTCGACCGGGTCGCCCGTGCCCCCGCCTCCCCGGAGTGGTCCGTGGCGACCTGCCGCGCCCCGGCCGAGCGCGCCCCGGGCGGCGGCGGCATCCCGAGTGCTCTGCCGCAGGTGCCGGTCGTCGTCGAGTGGTGAGGTCTCCCGCATGCGCACTCCCTTAACCGGTCAAGCCCGCACTGAGACTTGCCTCTTCATCGTTGGCGGGAATGGGGCTTTACCGGTTGAGAAAGCGCTGTCAGAGTGCCGAATCAGCCAACCCACTCGTGGTCGACCGACCCACTGGCGTGCGACCGACCCGCACGTGCTCGTCCGTCCCGAGAACCTCCCGAGAACGGAAGTGATGCACATGAACCGCCGCACCGTCACGGCCCTCGCCACGGTCGCGGGAGCCGCTCTCCTGCTCCCCGGCTGCACCGGCACCGGAGGCAGCGCCAAGGGCGCGGACGCCAAGGCGCCCGACGACCCCTCCAAGGTCAGCGGAACCATCACGGTCCTCACCGTGCGCACCGACCTGGTGCAGGACGGCACGATGAAGAGGTACGCCGCCGAGTTCAACAAGACCTACCCCAAGGTCAAGGTGGAGTTCCAGGCCCTCACCAACTACGAGGCCGAGATCAAGATCCGGATGAACACGGACGATTACGGCGACGTCCTGCTGATCCCCGCGGTCATCAAGAAGAACGACTACCCGAAGTTCTTCGCCTCCCTCGGCACCGCCGCCGAACGCGGCAAGAAGTACCGGTTCACCGACTTCACCACCGTCGACGGCAAGGTCTACGGCCAGAGCCCGGTCGGCGTGATGCCCGGCTTCGTCTACAACAAGCGGGTCTGGCACGAGGCCGGGGTCACCGAATGGCCCACGACTCCGGCCGAGTTCCTCGCCGACCTGAAGGCGATCAAGGCGAAGACCGACGCGATCCCCTACTACACCAACTTCGCCGCGCAGTGGCCCCTGACCTCCTGGACGTACGTCGACGGCTCGGTCCACTGCGACCCGCAGGCGACCACCAAGCTCGCCGAGGACGACCCCTGGGCCGAGAACTCCGACCTGCGCGTCGGGGACACGCTGCTGTACGACATCGTCCAGCAGGGCCTCGCCGAGAAGGACCCGACGACCAGCAACTGGGAAGAGTCCAAGCCCCGGACGACCAAGGGCGAGATCGCCACCCAGTGGCTCGGCACCTGGGCGGTCATCCAGTTCCAGGACGCCGCGAAGAAGGCCGGTGTGAACCCCGACGACATCGGTTTCATGCCGTTTCCCGCCCGGACGGACGGCACCTTCTGCGCGACCGTCGGCCCCGACTACAACCAGGCCGTCAACGTCCACTCCCCGCACAAGGAAGCGGCCCGCGCCTGGATCGACTGGTTCACCGACCGGTCCGGTTACGACAAGGACAACCTGGCGATCTCCCCGCTCAAGGACGCGGCCCTGCCCGAGGTGCTGAAACCGTACGAAGAGGCGGGCGTCAAGCTCATCGAACTGGACGACGCGGCGGGCGCGAAGGTCAAGCTGATCGACGACGAGTCCGAGGTCGGCATCTACAAGCCCGAGTACCGCCAGGATCTGATCGACCTGGCGCGCGGCGCCAAGAAGGGCAGCCTGGACGACTTCCTCGCCGGACTCGGCAAGAAGTGGACCGAGACGCAAGCGAACGTGAGCGACTGATGGCGCTCCCGCACCCGCACCCTCCGGCGCACCGCACGGGGCAGAGGAACTCAGAGGCCGCGACACCGGTTCAGAAACGCCTCGCTCCCGCACCGGCCCCGCGCCGGGCGCGCACCTGGCGGCTGCTCACCCCGTGGCTGTTCCTGCTCGCTCCGCTCGCCCTGCTGATCACGTTCACCTACGCGCCGATCGCCAACATGGTCGCCTACAGCTTCACCGACTGGGACGGCGTGAGTCCCGAACTGCACTACACGGGCACGGAGAACTACACCGAGATCTTCACCAGGGAGGACCTCTTCCAGGTCTTCTGGGTAAGCGGCTACTACCTGGTCGCCTCGGTGATCCAGATCGTCGCCGCGCTGTACTTCGCGACCGTCCTGAGTTTCAGCATCCGCTTCCGGAACTTCTTCAAGGGCGTGCTGTTCTTTCCGTCCCTGGTGAACGGCGTGGCGATCGGTTTCGTCTTCCTCTACTTCTTCCAGGACGGCGGCACCTTCGACACGGTCCTCGGCCTCTTCGGCTACCACACCGACCACGCCTGGCTGGGCACCCCGGCCTCGGCGAACGTCTCGCTGGCCGGCGTCTCGATCTGGCGCTACCTCGGCATGAACTTCGTCCTCTTCCTCGGGGCGATCCAGTCCATCCCGGGGGAGCTGTACGAGGCGGCCGAACTGGACGGGGCCGACCGCCGGCACCAGTTCCGCCACATCATCCTGCCCGGCATCAAGCCGGTGCTGACCCTGACGGTGATCCTTTCCGTCTCGGGCTCCCTGTCGGCCTTCGAGATCCCGTACATCATGACCGGCGGGGCGACCGGCACCGAGACCTTCGTGATCCAGACCGTGAAGCTGGCCTTCCAGTTCAACAAGACGGGGCTCGCCTCGGCGGCGGCGGTCGTGCTGCTGCTGATCATCCTGCTGGTGACCTGGGTGCAGCGACGTCTCGTCCCCGACGACAGGGTGGACCTCGTATGACACGCAGCGCCGTGGCCCGTGCCCTCGTGTACCTGTCGCTGATCGCGGCGACGCTGGTCGTCCTGCTCCCGCTGGGCGTCGTAGTCATGACATCGCTGAAGACCGAGAACGAGACGGCGAACGGCAGCGGGGCGCTCACACCGCCGCACGACCCGCTCAACTTCCACAACTACGTGACGGCGTTCCAGGACGGCGGCATGCTCACGGCGTTCGGCAACACCGCCTTCATCCTTCTCGTCTCGGTCGGCGGAACCGTTCTCATCGGGTCGATGACGGCATACGCGATCGACCGGTTCACCTTCCGTTTCCGGAAACTGGTGGTCGCGCTGTTCCTGGTCGCCGCGCTGGTCCCCGGGGTGACCACCCAGGTGGCCACCTTCCAGATCGTCCACAGCCTCGGCATGTTCGACACCCGCTGGGCCCCGATCGCCCTCTACATGGGCACGGACATCGTCTCGATCTACATTTTCCTGCAGTTCGTGCGCTCGATCCCGATCTCCCTGGACGAGGCCGCCCGCCTCGACGGAGCCAACGCCTTCACGATCTACCGGAAGATCATCTTTCCGTTGCTGAAACCGGCGATCGCGACGGTCGTGATCGTGAAGGGGATCGCCGTCTACAACGACTTCTACATCCCTTTCCTGTACATGCCCTCGCAAGATCTTGGCGTGATCTCGACGTCCCTGTTCCGCTTCAAGGGCCCCTATGCCGCCCACTGGGAAACGATTTCGGCAGGAGCGGTGCTGGTCGTCCTGCCGACACTGATCGTCTTCCTCGCCCTCCAGAAATACATCTACAACGGTTTCATGAGAGGAGCGACGAGGTAACCGCTTGCGGCTGGTGCGGCTGGTGCGGCTGGTGCGGCTGGTGCGGCTGGTGCCCCGTACCGCTCGGCCAGCTCGTGGCGGGCGCTCCGCACGGGATTGCGGCCGTCGCCCCGGTCCGGGTTGCGGCAGGCACCCCGGACGGGACCGCGGCCGTCAGGCGCTCTGGCCGGCGAGAGCCGCGGCGAGCACCGGTGCGACCTGCTCCACCTGCCACGGCCGAGCCCCGTACGACGCGAGCGCGCCGGCCACCGCTTCCTCGTCCGCGGCCGGAGGCTCCCAGCAGACCCGCCGTACCGCGTCCGGAGCGATCAGGTTCTCCTGCGGCATGTTCAGCTCCTCGGCCAGTGCGGAGACTGCGGTCCGTGCCGCGGACAGCCGTGCCGCGGCCACCGGGTCCTTGTCGGCCCAGGCGCGCGGCGGCGGCGGGCCCGCCACCGGCTGTCCGGGCTGCGGGAGCTGCGACTCGCTCAGCGTCTTCGCCCGGTCGACCGCCGCCTGCCACTGCTCCAGCTGCCGTCGGCCCATCCGGTGCCCGAAGCCGTTCAGCGCGGCCAGCGCCTGCACGTTCACCGGAAGCGACAGCGCCGCCTCCACGATGGCCGCGTCCGACAGCACCTTGCCGGGCGACACGTCCCGCCGCTGCGCGATCCGGTCCCGCGTCTGCCACAGCTCCCGCACGACACCCAGCTGCCGCCGCCGGCGCACCTTGTGCATGCCGGACGTGCGACGCCACGGGTCCTTGCGGGGCTCGGCCGGCGGGGCGGACGCGATGGCGTCGAACTCCTGGCGGGCCCAGTCCAGCTTGCCCTGCCGGTCCAGCTCCTTCTCCAGCGCGTCGCGCAGGTCGACCAGGAGCTCGACGTCCAGAGCCGCGTAACGCAGCCAGGGCTCGGGCAGCGGCCGGGTGGACCAGTCCACCGCGGAGTGGCCCTTCTCGAGGACGAAGCCCAGTACTCCCTCGACCATCGCGCCGAGGCCGACCCGCGGGAACCCGGCGAGCCGTCCGGCCAGCTCGGTGTCGAACAACCGCGTCGGCACCATGCCTATCTCGCGCAGACACGGCAGGTCCTGGGTGGCCGCGTGCAGCACCCATTCCGCGCCGGACAGGGCGTCGCCGAGCGCGGAGAGGTCGGGGCAGCCCACGGGGTCGATCAGCGCGGTGCCCGCGCCCTCGCGGCGCAGCTGCACCAGATAGGCGCGCTGTCCGTAGCGGTAGCCGGAGGCGCGCTCGGCGTCCACGGCGACGGGGCCGGTGCCGGCGGCGAAGGCGGCGATCACCTCGGCGAGGGCGGCCTCGTCGGCGATCACGGGAGGGATGCCCTCGCGCGGTTCGAGCAACGGTGTCGGCGCCCCGGAATCAGCTGATCCGCCGTCGTCCGGAGGGGCGCCTCCGGTGGTTCGCAGTGAACTGGCTGCTGCGGTTTCTTGGGCGTCGGTCACCTGTCAAGGGTATCTGTGTATGGACGGCGCCCGCCGACGGAACGTTCCGTCGGCGGGCGCCGGAGGGTCGTAAACCAGTCAGGACGGTGAACGCGGGGGAGGGGGTCGGGTGGAAACCGTTCGGATTCGGTAGGAGTCGGGCCGGGGTCGCGGGGCGTTCTGGGGAGAGAGGCCCCGGGCGCCGGGTGGGGTGTCAGTGGATGATGCCGGTCCGCAGCGCCACCGCGACCATGCCGGCGCGGTCACCCGTGCCGAGCTTGCGCGCGATGCGGGCGAGGTGGCTCTTGACGGTCAGCGCGGACAGGCCCATCGAGACGCCGATCGCCTTGTTGGACTGGCCTTCCGCGACCAGTCGCAGCACCTCGACCTCGCGGCCGGAGAGCTCGCGGTAGCCGCCCGGGTGACTCGGGGCACCCGGGGGGCGGCGGTGCAGACGGGCGGCCGAGCCCATGGGGACGGCGCCGGGGCGGCTGGGGAGGCCGAGGTTGGTGCGGGTGCCGGTGACGACGTAGCCCTTGACGCCGCCCGCGAGGGCGTTGCGCACGGCGCCGATGTCGTCGGCGGCGGAGAGGGCGAGCCCGTTGGGCCAGCCCGCGGCGCGGGTCTCGGACAGAAGGGTGAGGCCGGAGCCGTCGGGCAGGTGGACGTCGGCGACGCAGATGTCGCGGGGGTTGCCGATGCGGGGACGAGCCTCCGCGATGGACGAGGCCTCGATGACGTCGCGCACACCGAGCGCCCACAGATGGCGGGTGACGGTGGAGCGGACGCGCGGGTCGGCCACGACCACCATGGCGGTGGGCTTGTTCGGGCGGTAGGCGACCAGGCTTGCGGGCTGCTCGAGGAGAACGGACACCAGGCCTCCTGGGTGGGGGACGGGGGCCGGCTCGCGGGGCTTGTGGGGAGGAAGCCGGGACGAACCGTGCTTTCAAGGTCACAGTCGTCTTCGGCAGGCAGCCCGGGGTCCTTTAGAGAATGATCACGATCTAGTGAGTAACAATACGTGCAATTCGGACACGCGATCGATCATCCGAAGATCGAGTCGGTTTAAGTGGGCTTCTTACGAGATCGAAAATGGCCGTATCGACAAAGAGATGGTCAACGTGACTGGGGCCCCCTGCGCTGCGGCAGCGTCACCACCGACGCGTCCCCCGGGCCGGCCGGCGGCAGCCCCGCCACCTGCGCCAGCAGATCGCACCAGGACGCCAGGTGCGCCCCCGCCTCCGGCACCCCGCCCAGCCCCTCGCGCGGTGTCCACGAGGCCCTGATCTCGATCTGTGAGGTCGCCGGACGCTCCGCCAGCCCGCCGAAGTAGTGCGAACCCGCGCGCGTGACGGTCCCGCTCGGCTCGCCGTACGTCAGCCCGCGCGCCTGGAGCGCGCCGGTCAGCCACGACCAGCACACCTCCGGCAGCAGCGGGTCCGCGGCCATCTCCGGCTCCAGTTCGGCACGGACGAGGGTCACCAGCCGGAACGTCCCGCGCCAGGCGTCGTGCCCGGCCGGGTCGTGCAGCAGCACCAGCCGGCCGTCCGCCAGGTCCTGGTCGCCGTCCACGACCGTCGCCTCGAGCGCGTACGCGAACGGGGCGAGCCGCTTGGGGGCCGGTGTCGCCTCCATCTCGATCTGTGGCCGCAGCCGCGCCGCCCTCAGCTGGTCGACGGCCGCCCGGAAGGGCGGTGGAGCCGACCTGGTCCCATCCGGGTCCCCCTCGTTCGCGTCGTCCATCCCGCCAGCGCCGTCCGACAGTCGTCCCTGAGCCGCAGCCATGCGGGGAAGATTAAGGGGAACGGGGCCTTCGCGCAGGGCAAGACACCCGCGCGGGGCTCGCGGACGGGTGCGCGCTGGGCGAACAGGCGCACGGACCGCGCACGCCCGGGACGCTCGGAACGGCCGGCCCCGGACAGGACGTGAGCCGTACGCGAGCGCGGCAGGGGGCGGCCTCACCGCCTCCGGCGCCGTGCGAGACTTGCCGTCGTGAGTGCGAACGAGAGCCCGGCGGGCCGGCAGCGGACAGCGACCTACGACAGTGCCTTCCTGAAGGCGTGCAGGCGCGAACCGGTGCCGCACACGCCCGTGTGGTTCATGCGGCAGGCCGGACGCTCACTGCCGGAGTACCGCAAGGTCCGCGAGGGCGTCGGGATGCTCGAGTCCTGCATGCGGCCCGACCTGGTCACCGAGATCACGCTCCAGCCGGTGCGCCGGCACAACGTCGACGCGGCGATCTACTTCAGCGACATCGTCGTCCCGCTCAAGGCCATCGGAATCGACCTCGACATCAAGCCGGGCGTCGGCCCGGTCGTCGAGCACCCGATCCGCACCCGCGCCGACCTCGCCCAGCTGCGCGACCTCACGCCCGAGGACGTCTCCTACGTCACCGAGGCCATCGGCCTGCTGACCGCCGAGCTCGGTGCCACCCCGCTGATCGGTTTCGCGGGCGCTCCTTTCACCCTCGCGAGTTACCTCGTCGAGGGCGGTCCGTCCCGCACGTACGAGAACGCCAAGGCGATGATGTACGGCGAGCCCGAGCTCTGGGCCGACCTGCTCGACCGTCTCGCGGAGATCACCTCCGCCTTCCTGAAGGTGCAGATCGAGGCGGGCGCCAGTGCCGTCCAGCTCTTCGACTCCTGGGCCGGCGCGCTCGCCCCGACCGACTACCGCCGCTCCGTGCTGCCCGCCTCCGCGAAGGTGTTCCGCGCGGTCGAGGAGTACGGCGTCCCGCGCATCCACTTCGGAGTCGGCACCGGCGAGCTGCTCGGGCTGATGGGTGAGGCCGGGGCGGACGTCGTCGGCGTCGACTGGCGTGTCCCGCTCGACGAGGCCGCCCGCCGGGTCGGCCCCGGCAAGGCGCTCCAGGGCAACCTCGACCCGACCGTCCTGTTCGCCGGCACCGAGGCCGTCGAGACCAAGACCCGCGAGGTCCTCGACACGGCCGCCGGCCTGGAGGGCCACGTCTTCAATCTCGGCCACGGCGTCATGCCCTCCACCGACCCGGACGCGCTCACCCGCCTCGTCGAGTACGTCCACACGCAGACCGCCCGCTGAGCCGTCTCACCAGGTGTGCCGGGGGCGCGCCCGTCTGCCGAACAGCAGACCGCGCGGCTCCGGCGGCGGGGGCGTGCCCGGCTTGAGCGGCCAGGCGAGCAGCATCCCGGCGAGGAAGCCGACGACGTGCGCCGCGTACGCCACGGTGCCGGCGCCGGAGACGCCCTCTCCGGAGGAGTACACCGCCTGGAGCACGAACCAGAAACCCAGCACCAGCCAGGCCGGCAGCCGCAACGGCAGAAACACCAGGAACGGGACGAGCACCCACACCCTGGCCTTCGGGTACAGCACCAGATAGGCGCCCAGCACTCCCGCGATCGCCCCCGACGCGCCGATCAGCGGGTCGGTCGAGTCGGCGTTGACCAGCGCGAAACCGTACGACGCCGCATAGCCGCAGGCGACGTAGAAGACGGCGAAGCGGACGTGGCCCATGCGGTCCTCGATGTTGTTGCCGAAGATCAGCAGGAACAGCATGTTGCCCAGCAGGTGCAGCCACCCGCCGTGCAGGAACATCGCGCTGAGCACGCTCAGCGCGGGCGACTTGTCGTAGCCCGGCGGGGCCAGCAGGCAGCCCGCGCCGCGCACCTCGCCGGTGGGGACGAGCTGCGGGAGCTGATGGTGGATCAACTCCCGTGGTACGGCGGCGTAGTGCTCCAGAAAGGCGTGCAGATGACAGGTCTGGGCCAGGCTGCTGTCGCCCGCCGTGGAGCCGGACAGGCCGGGCATGAACAGGAAGACGAAGACGTTCGCCGCGATGAGGGCGTACGTCACCACCGGCGTGCGGCGCACGGGATTCACGTCATGGACGGGGATGACCACAAGAAATTACTGCCCCCGATCCCTTCGGCGAACCGGTGAACGCGGATCCTCACAGGCGCGTATGAACCGTCAACTGCTCGCGGCACGAGGAAGGCGGGCCGCGAGGACGACGTGAGGAACAGGCGATGAACGACCGAACAGCTCCCCCGATGCACGCCACTCCCGACGGCGAGGCGGAGATCTCCCTGGTGATCAGGCTGCCCTGGGAGGACGTGGCACGACTCGGCCAGGAGGCCGGGCGGCTCGCCGCGCAGATGCAGCGGCCGGTGACGTTGGACGAGGCGGTCAGCAGCCGTCTGCGGTCGCGGCCGGCGCCCGCGGCGCATGCGAAGCCCGCGGAGCAGCCGCCCACCGCGGCGGTCTCCGCGTTGCCGCGACTGAGCGGAACCGCCTGACAAGCGTTTACTGGCCCGTTTCCTGCTTTTCCGGACGCGGTGCCATGCAGTGCGGATGCGGTGCGGCGCGGGGGCACGGGGCTGCTCGCGGTTTCCGCGCCACTCGGCCAGTCCCGGCCCGACGCCCGGCTAGCGGTCGCGCACCTTTGCCGACGCCTTTCTCGCCGCCACCAGTACGGGATCCCACACCGGTGAGAACGGCGGCGCGTATCCGAGGTCCAGGGCCGTCATCTGCTCCACCGTCATCCCGGCCGTCAACGCGACCGCCGCGATGTCGACGCGTTTGGCCGCGCCCTCCCGCCCGACGATCTGAACGCCCAGCAGACGGCCCGTCCGTCGCTCGGCGAGCATCTTGACCGTCATGGGCGACGCACCGGGGTAATAGCCGGCGCGGCTGGTCGACTCGATGGTGACCGCTTCGAACTGGAGGCCGACGCGACGGGCGTCCTTCTCGCGGAGGCCGGTGCGGGCGATCTCCAGGTCGCACACCTTGCTGACGGCCGTGCCGACCACGCCGGGGAACGTCGCGTACCCGCCCCCGACGTTGGTGCCGATGACCTGACCGTGCTTGTTGGCGTGGGTGCCCAGGGCGATGTGGCGTTCCTGGCCGGAGACCAGGTCCAGGACCTCGACGCAGTCACCGCCGGCCCAGACGGTCCCGTCGGCCAGCGGCCCGCGCACCCGCATCGCCAGGTCGGTCAGGAGACCGCCGTGAGCGCCCAGGGGCAGGCCGGCGGCCTTCGCGAGCCCGGTCTCCGGACGGACCCCGATGCCCAGCACCACCACGTCCGCCGGATACTCGGCGTCCTCGGTGACCACCGCCCGCACGTGACCGTCCTGTGTGGCGCGCACCGCGGTGACCTCGGTGTCGTTCACCAGGGTGATGCCCAGGCCCTCCAAGGCCCGGTGCACCAGCCGCCCCATGTCCGGGTCCAGGGTCGACATCGGCTCGCTGCCGCGGTTGACGACCGTCACCTCGTAGCCGCGCTTGATGAGCGCCTCGGCCATCTCCACACCGATGTAGCCCGCCCCCACGACCACGGCCCGTTTCCCACGCGCGCGTGCCAGCGTGTCGAGCAGCGCCTGCCCGTCGTCCAGGTTCTGCACCCCGTGCACGCCCCGGGCGTCCACGCCCGGCATGTCCGGCCGGATCGGGCGGGCTCCGGTCGCGATGACGAGCTTGTCGTACGACGTCCAGGACTCCGTCCCGCGATCCAGCGCACGCGCGCGTACCCGCCGTCCCGCGAGGTCGATCTCCGTGACCTCCGTGCGCAGCCGCACATCGATCCCCCGCTCGCGGTGCTCCTCGGGCGTGCGGGCGATCAGATCGTCCCGCTCGGTGACGTCACCGCCCACCCAGTACGGGATGCCGCACGCCGAGAAGGACGTGAAGTGACCGCGCTCGAAGGCCACGATCTCCAGCTCCCCGGGCCCCTTCAGACGGCGGGCCTGCGACGCCGCGGACATGCCCGCGGCGTCCCCGCCGATCACCACCAGTCGCTCGATGCTCATGCGAACACGCTACGGGGGACCCGCAGTTCAGTGCTGCCCGGGCCCGTCCGTCCCGGCCCCTTCCTCTGCGGCCCCGGTCTGCGCCGGGCCCGTCGGCGCGGTCCCCGCCGGCGCTGCCCCCGGCTGCCCGGGCACGCTCAACCGGGCCCAGCTCGCCTCCGCCGCCCTCCGGCGCGGCCGCACCAGCCGCAGCCACGCCAGCACGAGCAGGACGCCCACCACGAGGAACGGCAGTGCCGCACCGAACACGACGGCGATCCAGCGCAGCATCGTCACGAACGCGTCCCAGCCGCCCGCCAGCGCGTCCACGAACCCCGGGTCGTCGTCCTCGGCGGCCGGGACGACCGGCTTCTCCGACAGGGTCAGGGTGACGGTCGCCAGGCTCGTGCGGTCCTTCAGGGACGACTGCTGGGCGAGCAGCGCCTCGAGATCGGCCTCCCGGCTGCTCAGCTCACCCTCCAGGGTGACCACGTCGCTCAGCTTGGTGGCCCGGTCCATCAGCTCGCGGACGCGGACGACGCTGGCCCGCTGCGAGGCGATGCGGCTCTCGACGTCGACGACCTGGTCGGTGACGTCCTGGGCCTTCGCCGTGCGCTCCAGCAGCTTGCCCGCCCCCTGGAGGTCGGCGAGGACGTCGTCGTACTTCGCGACGGGCACCCGCAGCACCACCCGGGTCCGCTCGGCACCGTCCTCGTCCCGGACGGTCGTCTCGTCCCCGACGTAGCCGCCCGCGTTCTCGGTGGTCGCGCGGGCCTCGTCCAGGGCCTTGGGCACGTCCTTGACCTGCACGGTCAGCGAGGCGGTGCGGATGATCCGGCTGACGGTGACATCGGGTGCGGAGGTGGCCTTCGAGCCGCTGGAGCCCGCACCCTGCTTCGCGTCCTGCGCGGCGTCGGCGTCACCGGCGCCCGCCTCCCCCGCGGCGGCCTCCCCGACCGCGGCCTTGTCGGCCGAACTGCTCGCCCCCGAATCGTTCGCGCCGCTGCATCCGGTGAGCGCGAGGGCCGCGGCCAGCAGGAGCCCGGCCAGGGCGTGGGCGGGCCGTGCGGAACGTCGTACGGAGTGTCCTGCGGAACGTCGTGTGCGCATCTGGGTGAACCCCCGAGGTGGTGACTGCCTTGACGCTCCTTCGACGCGCGAGCGGGCCGGGACGTTGGCGGGGATCGGTTCCGAACAGGTCACGGTCGGGACGCGGGGAGGACTCCGTGCCGCGACGGCGGTGTCAGTGGGGTCTGAGAGAGTGGACGCATGAGCTCAACGGGTACGGGCACGGGGCAGCACGTCGTCGTCGTCGGAGCCGGGATCGCCGGTCTGGCCGCCTCCCACCGACTGCTGGAGCGCGGGGCGCGGGTGACCGTCCTCGAGGCCTCCGACCGGGTGGGAGGCAAGCTGCTGCCCGGCCGGATCGCGGGCGTGCGCGTGGACCTCGGCGCCGAGTCGATGCTGGCCCGCCGGCCCGAGGCGGTCGCCCTCGCGCGCGAGGTGGGCCTCTCCGACCGCCTTCAGCCGCCGGCCACCGCGACGGCGTCGATCTGGACCCGCGGCGCGCTGCGCCCCATGCCCAAGGGCCACGTCATGGGCGTGCCGGGCACGGCGACCGCCCTCGCCGGAGTCCTCTCCGAGGAGGGCCTCGCCCGTATCGAGCGCGACGCCGACCTGCCCCGCACCGAGGTCGGCGACGACGTGGCGGTCGGGGAGTACGTGGCGGCCCGCCTCGGGCGCGAGGTCGTCGACCGCCTCGTCGAGCCGCTGCTCGGCGGGGTGTACGCCGGAGACGCCTACCGGATCTCGATGCGCTCCGCCGTCCCGCAGCTCTACCGGGCGGCACTGACCCACACCTCGCTGACCGAGGCCGTCCGCGAGATCCAGGCGAAGACCGCCGCCGACCAGCAGACCGGCCCGGTGTTCATGGGCATCCAGGGCGGTGTGGGCTCCCTGCCGCTCGCCGTCGCCGACTCCGTGCGGGCGCGCGGCGCCGAGATCCACACGCGCGTACCCGTGACCGGACTGCGCCGAGCACCCGGCGGAGGCTGGCGCGTCACCGCGGGGGAGCGGGTGCTGCACGCCGACGCCGTGGTCGTCGCCGTGCCCGCGCCGGCCGCCGCCGCCCTGCTGGCCGCCGAGTCCCCCGGGGCCGCCGCCGCACTGAGCACGGTGGAGTACGCCTCCATGGCCCTGGTCACCCTCGCCTACCGGCGCACCGACACCGCCGGCGCCCTGCCCGACGGCAGCGGATTCCTCGTCCCGCCCGTCGACGGACGCACCATCAAGGCGTCCACCTTCGCCTCCCGGAAGTGGGGCTGGATCGCCGACGAGGACCCGGACACGATCGTGCTGCGCACCTCCGTCGGACGGTACGGCGAGACGGAGATCCTGGGTCGCGAGGACGCCGACCTCGTCGACGTCTCCCGGCACGACCTGCGCGCGGCCACCGGCCTGGACGCCACGCCCCTCGACACCCGCGTCACCCGCTGGACGGACGGCCTGCCGCAGTACCCGGTCGGCCACCACGCGCGCGTGGCCCGCATCCGCGAGCACGTCGCCGAGCTCCCCGGCATCGCCGTCTGCGGCGCCCCCTACGACGGCGTCGGCATCCCGGCCTGCATCGCGAGCGCCTACGCCGCGGTCGACCAGCTCGGCGACGACCTGAGCGCCGTCCGGGAGCTCGCCGCCAACCCGGTGCAGAGTCTGCACGGCGGAGCGGGAGAATAAGAACCATGAGTGACGACGCCCCCACCACCGAGTCCGGCAGGGTCCCGAACAAGGGCAAGCTGGCCAAGGACCTCAACGAGGTCATCCGCTACACGCTGTGGTCCGTCTTCAAGCTGAAGGACGTACTGCCCGAGGACCGCGCGGGTTACGCCGACGAGGTCCAGGAGCTGTTCGACCAGCTCGCCGCCAAGGACGTGACGATCCGCGGCACGTACGACGTGTCCGGGCTGCGCGCCGACGCCGACGTCATGATCTGGTGGCACGCCGAGACCGCCGACCAGCTCCAGGAGGCGTACAACCTCTTCCGCCGCACCCGGCTGGGCCGCGCTCTGGAGCCGGTCTGGTCGAACATGGCACTGCACCGCCCCGCCGAGTTCAACCGCTCGCACATCCCGGCGTTCCTCGCCGACGAGACGCCCCGCAACTACGTGAGCGTCTACCCCTTCGTGCGCTCCTACGACTGGTACCTGCTGCCCGACGAGGACCGGCGCCGCATGCTCGCCGACCACGGCAAGATGGCCCGCGGCTACCCGGACGTCCGCGCCAACACCGTCGCCTCGTTCTCGCTGGGCGACTACGAGTGGCTCCTGGCCTTCGAGGCCGACGAGCTGTACCGCATCGTCGACCTCATGCGCCACCTGCGCGCCTCGGAGGCCCGCATGCACGTCCGCGAGGAGGTCCCGTTCTACACGGGCCGCCGCAAGGACCTCACGGAACTGGTCGCGGGCCTCGCCTGATCAGCGCCCCGGCCGGGCGGCGCGCTCCGCGGGGGCGACCGCCGGCTCGGGCTCCGGGTGCGGGGCGCAGGCCGCGCGCCGCCCCGGGAGCCGGCCCTCCAGCAGATACGCCTCCAGATGGCCGTTGACGCACCGGTTCGGGCCGCCCGCGATGCCGTGCGTGCCGGCGTCCCGCTCGGTCACCAGCACCGAGCCCGTCAGCCGCCGGTGCATCTCCAGCGCCCCGGCATAGGGCGCCGCCGCGTCCCGCTCGGCGGCCAGGATCAGCGTCGGCGGCAGCTCACCCGGACCGGTCCGCACGTCGACCGGCTGCTGCCGGGGCGCCGGCCAGTACGCGCACGGCAGGTTCGCCCACACGTTGTCCCACGTCTCGAACGGCGCGACGCGCGCCAGCCGCGTGTTGTCGCGGTCCCACACCTTCCAGTCGGTCGGCCAGGACGCGTCGTTGCACTCCACGGCCGTGTACGCGGCATTGGCGTTCTCCGCCTCCACCGCGGCCTCCCGCACCGGTCCGGCCTGCGCGATCAGCTGCTCGGGATCGCCCCTCAGATACTCCGACAGTGCCTGCGCCCGGGCCGGCCAGTAGTCGTCGTAGTACCCGGCCTGCAGGAACGCGCCCTGGAGCTGGCCCGGACCGACCTTCCCGCCGGCCGGCTCGGCGGCCAGCCGGGCGCGCGCCCGCTCGTAACTGGCGAGCACCGCCTCCGCCGTGCCGCCCAGGCCGTACACGTCGTCGTGCCGCGCGATCCACTCCCGGAAGTCCGTCCAGCGGCTCTCGAACGCCGCCGACTGGTCGAGGTTGTTGCGGTACCAGATCTGCGCCGGGTCCGGGTTCACGGCGGCGTCGAACACCATCCGCCGCACATGGGAGGGGAACAGCGTCGCGTAGACCGACCCGAAGTAGGTGCCGTACGACGCCCCCATGAACGTCAGCCGCTCCTCGCCGAGCGCTGCGCGCAGCACGTCCAGGTCGCGGGCGTTGTTGAGCGAGTTGTAGTGCCGCAGGGCGCTGCCCGACCGCTTCGCACAGCCCCGCGCGTACGCCTTCGCCTGCGCGATGCGCTCCCGCTTGTACGACTCCGAGGGGTGCTCCGGGGCGGGGGCGGGGCCCTTGAAGAAGCGCTTGGGATCCTGACAGGACAACGGCGCCGAACGGCCGACCCCGCGCGGGTCGTAGCCGACGAGGTCGTAGGCCGCCCCGATCCGCTTCCACTCCGGCAGCAGCCCGATCAGCGGGAAGTACAGGCCCGAGCCGCCGGGACCGCCCGGGTTGAAGACCAGCGCGCCCTGCCGGGGCACCCGGCGCTTGCTGTTGTGCGGATCCCGCTGGGTGGCCCGCACCCGGCTGACGGTGAGCTCGATCTGCTTGCCGTTGGGCGCCGCGTAGTCGAGCGGGACGGAGACCGTGCCGCACTGCATGCTGCCGGGCAGGTCCTGCGCGGCGGAGCACTTCCCGAAGTCGACGCCCTTCGCCGCCGCCCGTACGGCGGCCGGCACGACACCGGACGAACCGGACAGGCCGCCGGGGTTCGGGGCGCCGCCCGCCGGGACGGCGGAGAGGGTGGTCAGCAGCAGGGCTCCTGCGGCCGAGTGGAGGGCGGCGGCTCTCATCGGGTGTCCCTTCGGTGCACGGCGGCGACAAAAGGGATGGTTGGTTCGACCGTGGGGGAAGGCAAGCACCATCGGCGGGTGTCGGCGCCAATGCCCCTTGTGCGCCCCCCGCTGGTCGAGCGCGCCCCGCCTCAGTCCCGCCCGTACTGCTCACGATGAGCGAAGGCCGCCCGCAGGTCCGGCTCGCCCACCGCGCGGATCCCGCGCACGGCGACGGACGTCAGATACGTACGGTCGTCCCCCGCCGTGCCACCGGCGCGCCGCGCCAGCGCGCCCAGCAGCCGCTGCCCGGCCGGGGAGGCCCAGCGCGAGTACGGATGCACCTCCACCCGCGCTATGGCGAGGCAGCTCAACGTGAGCGCCAGGGGCAGCGCGAACCAGAGCGCGACGAGAGCGCGGGGCATGTCCGGGGTGGCGGGAACCAGCAGTGCGGTCGCGCCCAGTGCGAGGACGGCCACGGCGGCGACCCGTACCTGACGCACCCCGGCCGCGACCGTCGTACGGGCCCCGTCGGGCACCGCGAGACCCGCGCGGACCAGCCGGTCGGCCAGGCCGCCCACCGCGTCCGCGGCGGCCGCCGCCGCCCGTGCCGGGGCGATACGGGACTGTCCCTCGGGTCCGATGGCGCCTATGACCGACCGCTCCATCTCGTCGCGCCCGCGCGGGTCCACGACGGTCGCCCAGCCGGTGCGGGCGAGCACCAGCCGCCGCTGCCGCGCCATGGAGACCATGGTCAGGTCGGCGACCCTGCCCGGACCGCCGGACAGGAAGGCGGCCTCATAGAGCGTCAGGTCATGGCCTTGGCCGGCGTCCTCGTCGAGGGCCGCCGCCCGTACGGCGGCAAGGCACAGCCGTGTGCACGCCGCACCCGCGACGGTCCATGCCAGCAGCAGGAGAAGCACCCAGACCATGCCGCGTTTCTATGCCATGTGCACCGACAAACGCCATGCCCTGTTCACAATCCGGACCGAGCGTGGTGGATATGTGACGTTCCGCTCGCCTTCGCGCTGACCCTCGGGAACGGACTCGGAAACGGGTGTGGAAACCGGCTCGGAAACGCGTCGGGGAAACGCGTCTCTGAAACGGATGTCGGCACCGCTGTGGGAAACCGGTTTCGCAAACGCGCGGAAACGTGTTCCTGAACCGGCGGATGCGGAAACCGGTCTCGAAAGCGCGTCTGGGAGACGTATCTGGGAAACGCGTCTCGCAACCCGTGTCGTGGACCGTCTCGGAAACTGTCCCGGAAACCGGAGTCAGTTGCCGGGCGGCGGACTGGCCGCGGCAGGGGGGAGCGTGTAGGTGGGGGCCGGTGACGGCGCCAACGGCACGACCGACCCGGGATCGGCCGTCGGCCCCGGCGGGCCGGGGGAGCGGGTGATCGGTGGCGTGCTGCCGGCGGCCATGTCCCGGGCGAGGGCGTCGAAGTCGACGTACCCGGTGGCCTCCAGGATCCTGATGTGGTCCAGCACCGTGGTGTTGGCGTCGTCGGCGAGCTCGCGCACCAGCGAGTTGCGGGTACTGGCCCGCACCTGGGCGACGACGGAGAACACCCGCCCGTGCGCGAGGCGCAGGATGTTGGCGAACTTCCAGTCGTACTGCCGGCCCTGTGCCGCGTCGAGCTCGCTCAGCCAGCCCCGCTGCTGGTCGTTGGGCTCGTTCGGCAGCGCGAGGCCCAGCCGGGAGGCGACGGTGCGCACCCGCTCGTCGAGGAAGGCGTGCCCCGCGACCAGGTGCCGGCCCGCTGTCCGCACGGCCTCGGTCGTGCCCTTCGTCTGCGCCTGCTGACCGGCGGGCAGTTCCCACAGCCCCGCCAGCCGTACCTTCGTGACGAAGTCCCGGTCCAGCGCGGACAGCGGCCCGTACTGCGTGGACACCGTCTGCGCGTTCAGTACGTCCACTCCGGTGCCCGACCGGTCGGCGTACGACCAGATCGGGAAGACCAGTGCCGCCAGGGTCGCCGCCAGGCCGGTGATGATGAGCCCGGTTCCGCTGAAGATGCCTCTGCCCTGAACGGGGGGTCGCGGCCGCATGGGGTGCCTCCTGCTCGCGGCACTGCACACTAGTGCGCTTCGATTGCGGGTCTGACCGGCATGCTACTGCGCCTGCACCGCCAACTGCCGTACAGGGGTGAATAGTTGCAATGGGGATTTCGTGGGCGAAATGGGATGGCTGAAGATAGCCTCAAAGCAGGAGAAACAGTGGGGAAACGGTGGTGGAACCGTCGCGGCGCGCGTTGCTGGCAGCGGGGTGTTAACCCCGGCACATTCGAGCCGCCCGCGGTGCTTGACCCCTCATCGCCGGATCAACGTCCGTCCTGCCCGTCCCACCTGACGCAGTCGTGACTTCGGCCTCGGCGCGGGGCCCGAGCGGTCCAGCCACCAGCGGCGCAGTTCGCGGCGGGCCCGGCCCTCGGTCAGCCGTCCACCCAGGAGAGTTCTCTCGGCGAAGTCGAGGGCGTCCTGCCGGTAGCCACCGTGCATCGGGTGCCCTTGGGCGTAGGCGATGAACGCGGCGCGGTAACCGCTTCCAAGAAGGAGCGGCAGCTCCGGGGCCACCTTGGCGACCACATCCGCCCGCTTCGCCGCCAGCGCCCGGGACTGTACGCCGAGTCGCACCCGGTCGAAGCCCTCGGGGACCGGCGTTCCGGCGACCAGCGCGGACAACAGGGCCGCCTGCGCGAGGGCGAGGCGCTGACGCGTCGCCTCGTCGGGGGCGGTCGGGTTCGTTGCTGTTGCTGTTGCTGTTGCTGTTGCTGTTGCCGTCGACGGGGACGTGGACGGGGACGGGGTGAACTCGTACCCGATTTCGGTCTCGGCCCCCCTCTCGACCCGGATCTCAGCCCCGATCTCAATTCCGGTCCCGGTCCCCGTCTCGGGCCTGCTTCCCGGCCCGGTCTCAGCCCTGGTCTCGATCCCGGTCACGGTCCCGATCCCGGTTTCGGTTCCGGTTTCCCTTCTGGTTTCCGGCCCCGTCTTCGTCGGGCCGTGCTCTCTCGCACTCGAACGAGCTCGCGTGAGGGCGCCCTTCTGGCCGCCGGCTTCGACGGCCGCCCTGATCGTGGCCAACTCTTGCTCCAGCTCTGCCGATTCGGGAAAGTTCTCGTCCCGTTCCAGCAGCACCCCCGGGGGCGACACCCGGGACGCGAGGTCGGTGAGGATGTCGAGGACCGGGCGGGGCACCGGGTGGGCGTGACTGTCGTGCCAGACGCCGTCCCGCTCGAAACCGCCCGCGACATGGACGTACGCGAGGGCTTCCAGGGGCAGTTCGGCGAGCGCCTTGGCGGGGTCCTCACCCCGGTTGACGTGGTTGGTGTGCAGATTGGCGACATCGATGAGCAGTCGTACGCCCGTGCGGTCGGCCAGTTCGTACAGGAACTGTCCCTCGGTCATCTCCTCGCCCGGCCACGCGATGAGGGCGGCGATGTTCTCGACGGCGAGCGGCACCGGCAGCGCGTCCTGCGCGATGCGTACGTTCTCGCACAGCACGTCGAGGGCGTCACGGGTGCGCGGCACGGGCAGCAGGTGCCCTGCCTCGAGACGCGGGGACGCCGTCAGGGGGCCGCCCGCGCGGACGAACGCGATGTGCTCGGTGACCAGCGGCGAACCCAGTGCCTCGGCTCGCTCGGCGAGCGCGGCCAGTCGGCCCGCGTCGGGCCGCTCCGCGTCGCCCAGCCCGAGCGAGACGCCGTGCGGGATCACGGTGACCCCGCGATCACGCAGCCGTAGCAGGGAGTCAGGCAGATGTCCGGGACACACGTTCTCGGCGACGGCCTCGACCCAGTCGATGCCCGGCATCCGCTCCACGGCGTCCGCGATCTCCGGCCGCCAGCCGATCCCCGTCCCCAGTCGCCTCATGGTCCCCGCCTCCTTCGTGCCCCCTGCGTGGTGACGGTGGTATGGCCCCGCCACCGCTTCCCGAACCGCCCGTGGCCTCCCTTCAGAGCAACATTTGAGGTTCGGACCACCGAGCTGGAGGGCCCGGGGTCGTCGGGGCTGCGGGGCTGCGGGGCTGCGGGGCTGCGGCGCTGCGGGGGTATGGGCCTGCGGGAGGTGTGGGGGTGCGGGCTGCGGCGGTTCCGAGCAGCAGGGCTGCCGGCGTGGTGGGCAGGCGGCCAGCGCGGCGCGGTGCGCTGCCCGGCAGGTGAGGCAGCGAGATGCGGGGCTAGCGGGCTCGTAGGGCCGGGTGGTCCGCGACCACGGTGCAACTGCCCGGCGTGATCTCGGTGAAGCCCGCGTCCCTTACCAGCGGAAGTCCGCTCTCCGTCAGCTCACGCCACCGTCGCGGCTCCGCGGTCCGTACGGCGAGCGGGAAACCCGCCTCGCGCCAGGCGGTCCGCTCCTCGTCCGACAGCTCCCACCAGGCGAGCTGCGCGCCGTGTCCGGCCTGCGCCATCGCCTTGCCCGCGGACATGTCGACCTCCGGGTTCTGCCAGATCACCGGAGCCGTCGGGTCGAAATCGGCCGGCGGCTCCGGATCCTCGAGATCGGTTCCGGAAACCTGCAGCTTCGCCAGTTCCTTGGGCCAGCCGTCCAGCGGAACGGGCGGGAAAACCCTTACTTCGGCCGCCTTGCCCGTGACCGTGATGCCGGGCAGTGCCTCCGCCCGCCGCCACTCGGCGCCACGCGCGCGCCGCACCACCTTGCGGATCCGGGCGTCCTGCCAGTCGCGCACGGCCGCCGCCCACTCGCCGTCGCCCAGCGCCCGGTCGTCGGCGAGGAGGGTCAGTACGGCGCGCGCGGCCGTCTCCAGCGCGTCCGTGCGGGCCGGCGGGTCGGCACGCTCGATACGGACCACCAAAGGCAGGACGAACTGCGGAGCCTCGTCCCGTGTCGAACGCTCGGAACGGAAGGGGCTGTCGCCTGGAACGGCCGGATCGCTGGTCACGTCCTCCAGTCTGCCAGGTGGAAGATCCATGCATCCGCGCGTGAAAGGACGGTCCGCATGCCACATGAGCTGAGGCTGGAGGCGGTGGGCCGTCGCTATGGCGTTCGCGGCCCCTGGGTGCTCCGCGACGTGCACCTGAAGCCGGCTCCCGGCACCCTGACCCGCATCGATGGTCCCAACGGCACCGGAAAGTCCACCCTGCTCCGTCTGCTCGCCCGCATCGACGCGCCGACCGAGGGCCGGGTGACCGGTGCCCCCCGAACCGCCTACGTTCCCGAACGTTTCCCCGCCGCCCTCCCCTTCACCGCCCTCGGCTACCTCACCCACCTCGGCGCGGTCCACGGACTGTCCCGTACGGCGGCCGCACAGGCCGCGGGCGACTGGCTGGACCGCTTCGGCGCCACCGCGCACGCCCACACCCCGATGAGCCGCCTGTCCAAGGGCGGCAGCCAGAAGGTCGCCGTGGCGCAAGCGCTCCTCGCCGAACCGGAGTTGATGATCCTGGACGAGGCCTGGACCGGTCTCGACACCGACGCGCGCGCCGAACTCGAACGTGCCGTCGCCGAGCGGACGGCCGCCGGATCGGCCGTCGTCTTCGTGGACCACGACCCGCGCCGCCTCGCCGGCCGGGCGGACGCCGAGTACACCGTCCGCGACGGCGGCCTCCACCGCCGCACCGCGGCGGAACCGGCCGCCGTTCCCGACGGCCCCCACGTGACCATCGAGGTCCGCGGCCCTGCCGCGCCGCTTCCGCCGGAAGCGCTCCGGCTGGCCACCGCGACCGAGGAGACGGCCGACCGCAACCACCGGCTCACCGTCTCCGCCTCCCACTCCGACGTCCTGCTCCGCGCCCTGCTGACCGCACGCCCGCCGTGGCACGTGGTGAGCGTCCGTCAGGACGGGAGCCCACGCCGATGAGCGCCCTCCTGCGCTACCAGACCGCCCTGCTCCTGCGCTCGCAGCGCTGGCTGCCCCCGTTCCTGCTCTACGCCGTCTTTCTGGGCATCGGCGTGCAGGGAGGCCAGCCGCTGCTGGACTCGCTGGGCTACACGGCCGCGTTCCTGCTGCCCGTCGCCGCCTGGCTGGTGCGGATCTGTGTCACCAACGAGCCCCCGGCCGCCCGCACCGTCGTCGCGGCGGCGGCCGGGCCCGCGCGGGCGCACCTGGCCTGTGTCCTGGTCGCGCTGACCACGGCCGTCGTGCTCGGCGTGACGGCGACCGTGCTGGTCACGCTGATCAGCGACCCGGTCGGCAGCGACCACGACAAGCGCGTTCCGGTCGTGGAAGCCGCCGGTGCCGGACTGCTCGCCGTCCTGACCTGCGCCCTGCTGGGCACGGCCGTCGGCGTGCTCACCGCCTGGCCCGTGCTGCGCTCGCCCGGCCGCGCCGTGCCCGCGCTGCTCCTGGCGGCTCTGCTGGCCCTGGTGGTAACCGGTTCCCCGGCGCATGCGGCCGTGCGCGGCCTGGTGGACGGCTCCCACACGGCCACCGTCCACGTGCCGATCGTGCCCGTCGCTGCGGCAGCCCTGCTGAGCGCCGCGGCGACGGCCCTGGCATGCGCGCTTACGTCACGCCGATCGCCGTGAGGAAGGGGGCCGGGGAAGAGGGGAGGCCGGGAAAGACGGTCAGAGCGGGAGAGGGGGAGCCGGGGGAGCCGGGGGAGCCGGGGAGGTGGGGGAAGCAGCCGGGGGAAGGTGAGGCAAACCGGGGGCAGACAGACGGGGGAGGCTGGGAGAGAGCGGTTACGCAACAGTGAACCAACGCTCGGCGGTGATGTGCGCCGGTAAGCGTCTACGCGGCGTCCGTGAGCGAAAGTGCGCTGTGCCCCCGTCCGTTTCAGCGGGCGAGCGGGTGTCGGGTAACCGATTACGCGTCAGTGGCACGAGCCCGCGACGGTAAGCGATGGTGAAACGGTGATCGGCCGCTCGCCGACCGCCAATCGGCAGCAACCGGCTACTTGACGTGTATCCGGTTGCTGGTCGGTAGTCGGCGCCGATTGTGTTCCGTAACCGGTTGTGCGGGCGGGGCGTGCTACCCCGAGCACGCAGTCCGCTGCGCTTCCTGCCACTCGCACACCGGGCACAGCGTGATCCCCTTGTAGGACTCCGGATACTCGGTCGGCTTGCGGCAGAGGACGCACTCCGCGTACGGCGGCCCCTCGGTGCTGGGCGGCGTGGTCGCGTCGATCAGGCAGTACTCGCGGTCACTGTCGTCGCTCATACCTCCAGAGTACGTAAGCGAGTACGACTCGTCCGAGTGTCCGGACCTGGGTGTCCGGGTCCTTCGGGTGCTCCGCGTGCTCCGGGTGGCGGGGCGTCCGGATGTCGGGGTGGCGTGGTTCACCGGCGTCCGCTCGCCGCCCCGATCAGCTCGGACACCTTGACGAACCGGTACCCCTGTCGGCGCAGCTCCGGCACGATGGCCCGTACCGCCCGCTCGGTCGTCGGGGCGGCGCTGCGCGTGCAGTGCATGACGACGACGGAGCCGGGCTGGACTCCTTCGAGCACCTGCCGGGCCACCGCGTCCGCGTCGGTCGCGAAGGCGTCTCCGCTGACCACGTCCCACTGCACCGCGGTGACGCCCATGCCGCTCACCGCCCGCAGCGCCTGTCGGTCGTAGCAACCGCCGGGGAAACGGAAGTACGGCATCGCGTTCGGCACCCCGGCGTTGCGGAACGCCTTATACGCCCGCTCCACGTCCGCGCGCATCTTGTCCGCCGGGACGGTCGGCAGGCCGTAACAGTCATCGGTGAAGGCGTAGTGGCTGTAGGAGTGGTTGGCGATCTCGAAGCGGGGGTCGCGGCCCAGGGAGCGGGCCTGGTCCGGGTACTCCTCGGCCCAGCGGCCGGTCATGAACACGGTGGCAGGCACCTTCAGCGCACGCAGTGCGGCGATGAGCCCCGGGTTGTCGAAGTGCTCGCCGGCCGCCGCGCGGGCTCCCTGGTCGGCGGTCATGTCGGCGTCGAAGGTGAGGGCGACTGCCTTGTCGGCGGTGCGGGGCGCTCTAGTGAAGACGGGAGTGAGGCCCGCCGGACCGGGGGCCAGCGTGGGGGGCCGGGTGGGGGCCGGGGAAGCGGGCGCGTGGGCGGCCGGACGAGCAGTGCGTGGTTCCTCAGGGGTGCCGCAGGCAGCGAGGGGGGCGAGGGCGGCCCCGATGGCACAGAGGGCGGTGAGGCGGCGTACGGAAGGGATCATCGTATGAAGTTATGAGAGTTCTGATGGTGTTCGTTGCGATATGCGACCGTGCCTCTGGTCGTGTCATCGTCGTGTCACCCACCCGGGCTCTCGTTCGCCCGGGCAGCACCAGGCCGGTGAGGAGACAGCGGGTTGCGGGCGGGCCCGTAGACGCGGGCGGTCGGTCGCTCACGGTTGTCGGCTCGGGCGCGTCATCCCGACGGTCAGGGCAGTTCCAGGCGGAGCCCATGGAAGCGGTTGCGCAGGAGACGGTCGTGCGTCACCACGACCAGCGTGCCGGTGTAGCGGTCCAGGGCCGCCTCGATCTCTTCGACCAGGGCGGGAGCCAGGTGGTTCGTCGGCTCGTCGAGCAGGAGCAGATCCAATGGGCCGGCCGTCACAAGCCGGGCCAGTTCGAGCTTGCGGCGCTGTCCGACGGACAGGTTCCGTACGGGAACAGCGAGGTCGGCGGCGTGGAACAGGCCGAGCGCAAGGAGCGCGTCGGCATGCTCGTCGGGCTGCCCCGCCCTGTCGGCGGCGAATGCCGCGAGCAGCGTTCGGGCATCGAAGGCGTCGTCGGGAGCGCTTTGCTGACGCAGGGGCGGGCGGCGGCGGTCGCCTTCGCCGGGCGGCAGGCGTCGCGCAGGTCGGGACGCCCCGCGACCGCCCGAGTCCCCAGTCGGGCGGCCTAGCGTCGCCAGGGCCCCGTGACGGCGAAGGTCGTCCCCGGGGTGTAGCAGTTGACGTACATGGTGTCGCCGTCGGGGGAGAAGGTGACGCCGGCGAACTCGCCCCACTCCGGGGCCTGCGGTGTTCCGATGTTCTGGCGGCCACGCGCCATCGCGTACACCTCGCCGGTCCTGGTCACGCCGAAGACGTGCTGGGCGCCGTTGCCGTCCTCGCAGACCATCAGGCCGCCGCTGGGGGCCAGGCAGATGTTGTCGGGGGACTCGCCGGGGAGTTGGACGTCCGTGTCCGGGCCGAAGACGATGACAAGGGTGAGGCGGCGGAGCTTCGGGTCGTACCGCCAGATCTGGCCGAAGTGATCGGCCGCCGAGCCGTCCGCGCCGCGTGCGAACGACGACACGAAGTACACGCACCGCCCGCCCCAGTAACAGCCCTCGAGCTTCTGGGCGTGCGTGATGCCCTTCGGGCCGAAGTCCTGGAGCCGCACCGGGGTTTCGGCGGCGAGCGGGTCCGGTACGTCGACCCACTCGATGCCGTCGAAGGTGGCGCCCGTGTCCTGGATCGAGGACAGGTCCGGCACGCCGGGGACGCGCATCGCCTGGAGGCGGCCGCCCGCGCGAAACGAGCCCGCTCCGCCCAACGGTTTCTTCGGGAGAAAGCGGTAGAAAAGGCCGAACGGCTTGAGGAACGCGTCCTCGGTTTCGTAAACGATTCCGAGGTGCGGGTCGACGGCGATCGCCTCGTGTTGGAAGCGGCCCATCGCAGTCAGGGGGACGGCCCCGCTGCGGCGCGGGTCGGACGGGTCGACCTCGAAGATGAAGCCGTGATCCTTTGTGTAACCGTTTGTGCCGGCTTTGTCCTCGGTCTCCTCGCAGGTCAGCCACGTGTGCCAGGGGGTGGGCCCGCCCGCGCAGTTGACGGCCGTACCGGCGATGGCCACTCGTTCGGCGAGCACGTGGTTCCGGGAGTCCAGCGTGAGGGCCGTGCAGCCGCCCTTGCCCTCCGGGTCGTAGGTCAGGCCCTCGACCGTGGGGACGGGGAACTTGGCCGTGGGGCGGTTCTCGTGGTTGCGGACCAGGTGGACGCGACCGTTCCGGCCGGGCAGAGCCGTCATGCCGTCGTGGTTCGAGGGGACCGGACCTTCGCCGGAGCGCAGTGGGTCACCCTCGCGGGAGAGGACCCGGTAGCGGAAGCCCGCGGGGAGGTCGAGCAGGCCCTGCGGGTCGGGCACGAGGGGGCCGTAGCCGTCACCGCCGAGGGTCTGCGCGGCGGCGGTGCCCGCGAAGAGGTCGGAGAGGGCGCCGGTGAACGCGATTCCCGCGCCCACTCCCAGGGCGCCGGTACCGGCGAGGATCTGACGTCGTGTCGCAGACATGCGGAAACCTTCCTGCTGGCGGACAGGAACTGTGATCCCGCTGTGTCTATCACCCGCAGGGCGCCCCGGGAACCACGCGCGTAGCTCGTGTCACTCCTCCCCGTCCCTCGGGGAGGGCTGGGGTGAAGGCGACAAGGGCGGCTGTTGTTGCTCTTGCCCCTGCTCCTGCTCCTGCTCTTGTTGCTCTTGCTGTTGCCGTTGCTGGTTCAGCGGCTCGTGGCGTGGTTGCTGCGGTGTCTCTTGCTGTGGATGTTGCGGAAGCGGTTGCTGCTGTGCCTCTTGCTGTAGATGTTGCGGAAGCGGTTGCTGCTGTGTCTCTTGCTGTGGATGTTGTGGGAGCGGTTGCTGCGCCTTTTCCAGGAATCTCAGCAGTTCCACCGGGAACGGCAGCACGAGGGTGGAGTTCTTCTCGGCGGCGACCGCCACCACCGTCTGGAGCAGCCGCAGCTGGAGCGCGGCGGGCTGCTCGGACATCTCCTTCGCGGCCTCGGCGAGCTTCTTCGAGGCCTGGAGCTCGGCGTCGGCGTTGATGATCCGGGCCCGCCGCTCACGGTCGGCCTCGGCCTGCCGGGCCATCGAGCGCTTCATCGTGTCCGGCAGGGACACATCCTTGATCTCCACCCGGTCGATCTGCACACCCCAGCCGATGGCGGGGCTGTCGATCATCAGCTCCAGGCCTTCGTTGAGCTTCTCCCGGTTGGACAGCAGGTCGTCCAGTTCGCTCTTGCCGATGATCGAACGCAGCGAGGTCTGTGCCATCTGTGAGACGGCGAAGCGATAGTCCTCGACGTTGATGGTCGCGGCCGCCGCGTCGACCACCCGGAAGTACACCACCGCGTCGACCCGCACGGTCACGTTGTCGCGGGTGATGCCCTCCTGGGCGGGAATGGGCATCGTCACGATCTGCATGTTGACCTTGCGCAACCGGTCCACGGCGGGGACGACCAGGGTGAACCCCGGCATACGGACATCGCCGCGCAGCCGGCCGAGCCGGAGGACGACCCCGCGTTCGTACTGCTTGACGACCCGAGCCGCCGCCCCGACGTACACGAGCCCTCCGGCGGCGACCACCGCTGCCGCGCCCAGCAGCTCCTCGAGCATGACGACCTCCTCGGCAAGAGGCCCGAAAGAGTGTTTCTGTCTGCTCTGCCACGATATGCCCGCTGTCCGGCCCGGGGCCACGCCCCAGGTCCCGGGCCGGACAGCGACGGGCGGGCTACACGGTCGTAACCGGTTCCGTGATCTTGACGGGTTCCGTGACCTTCACCGGCTCCGTGCCGGCCGCACTGTGGCGTTCGGCCCAGGTCTCCAGTGCCGTACGGCAGGCGTGGTCGAGGTGGTGCAGACCGGAGAGGTCCAGCTCGACGGGGCGGTCCTGCGGGAGGGCCTCCAGGCTGTCGAGGATCTTCGGCAGCCGCAGGAAGGTCGCGTTGCCCGACAGGTGGACCTGGACGGGTCCGGCGCCCTTGTCGACGACCTCCAGCCTGATGTGCGAGGCCTCCCAGGCCGTCTTGGCGACGGCCAGTGCGAGGCCGATGAGAACGCCCTCGAACATGCTGACCGCGACGATCGAGACGGCCGTGACCACCAGGATCAGCGCCTCGCCGCGGTGCTCGCGCCACAGTCCCACGATCGCCCGCACGGGCACGAGCTTGGCGCCCGCGTGCACGAGGATGCCGGCCAGCGCCGGGAGGGGTATGTAGGCCAGTACGTTCGGCAGCAGGGCCGCGAAGAGCAGCAGCCACACGCCGTGCAGGACGCGCGAGGCCTTCGTCCGCGCGCCCGCCTGGACGTTGGCCGCGCTGCGCACGATCACCGCGGTCATCGGCAGCGCGCCGAGCGCCCCGCAGAGCGCGTTGCCCGCGCCCTGCGCCATCAGCTCCTTGTCGTACTCGGTGCGCGGGCCGTCGTGCAGACGGTCCACCGCCGCCGCGCTGAACAGCGACTCGGCGGACGCGATCAGGGTGAAGGCGACGATCGTGCCGAGCAGGCCGACGTGCGCCAGTTCGCCGAAGGAGCTCAGCGACGGTGGCTGGACGGAACCGAGCAGGCCCTGCACCTCGACCGTGGCCACGGGCAGGTTCAGCAGCAGGGCGGCGAGGGTCGCCAGGCCGACCGCGGCGAGTGGGCCGGGCACCGTACGCACCTTCGTCGGCAACCGCTTCCACAACACGAGCACCGCGATGGTGCCGACGCCGATGGCGAGCGAGGCCAGTGCGGAGGTGCTGCCGGCCGCGTCCACGAGCGCCTCGGGCAGTCCGGCGATCTTCGCGAGGCCGGACGCCGGCGCCTTGGTGTCCGCCATCGCGTACAACTGACCGGCGATCAGCACCAGGCCGATTCCGGCCAGCATGCCCTCGACGACCGAGACGGAGATGGCCCGGAAGTAGCGGCCCAGTTTCAGGGCGCCCATGGCGAGCTGGAGGACGCCCGTGGCCAGGACGACGACTCCGAGGGCGGGCAGGCCGAACTCCCGCACCGCCTCGAAGACCAGCACGGTCAGTCCGGCCGCCGGACCGGACACCTGGAGGGAACTGCCGCGCATCACACCGGTGACGAGGCCGCCGACGATGCCGGTGACGAGCCCCAGCTCGGCCGGCACGCCGGAGGCCACCGCCACGCCCACGCACAGCGGCAGCGCGACCAGGAAGACGACGAGGGAAGCGGCGAAGTCCTGCCGCAGATGGGGGAACCGGGATATTCGCCCGGCGGGCTTCTGGTTCATCGCGGCGCTCACAGGGCCTCGAAGCCGTCGGTGTCGACGCGGTGTTCGCGCACGGCGCCGGTGTGCACCTCGTAGTACCAGCCGTGCAACCGCAGCCGGCCGTCGGCCAGCCGCTTCTCCACGCAGGGGTAGGAGCGCAGCCGCAGCAACTGGGCGAGTACGTGGGTCTGCACCGCCCGCATGACCGTCGGGTCGTCGGGGTCGGCGGCCTCCGGTTCGTCCGCGGCGTGCGCGAGCCAGTCGCGTACGGCGGGGACGCCGTCGAGGTCGTCGCCGCGCACCAGCGCGCCGACGGCGCCGCAGTGCGAGTGGCCGCAGACGACGACGTCCTGGACGCCGAGGACCTCGACGGCGTACTCGATGGTGGCCGCCTCGCCGGTGGGGCGGTCGGAGACGTAGGGGGGCACGATGTTGCCGCGCGGTGCGCAGCTCGAAGAGCTCACCGGGACGGGCGCCCGTGATCAGGGCGGGAACGACCCGCGAGTCGGAGCAGGTGATGAACAGGACCTGAGGGGACTGGCCGTCTGCGAGGTTGGCGAACTCCTCAGGGCGCTGTCCGAACGTACGGGCGTTGTCGATGAGGGGCTGCATGACGTGGTGACTCCTCCTGGCGCGCGGTGGGGGGCGCGTCGGATGTGCAGGACACAGGACAGGTGGGGGAAGTGCTGTTCTGCTCTGCTCTCTCAGCAGCGGAAGACCTGGAGGGTCGCCGGTGAGTGGGCGGCCGAGGATCTCGACCAGCGGTGATAGGGGTCGCCGGGCAGGGGCGGCTGATGCGCGGACGCGGGATCCTGCGCCAGCAGCGCGCGCTCGGGCTCCTGGGGTGCCGAAGCGGCCGGACCGGAGCTGCCGGCACGGTGGCGGTCACGGGTGCGCAGGGGGTCGGCGGGCCCGCCGGAGCGGTCGCAGTCGCGGAGCGTGGCGATCTCGTCGCGCATCGCTTTGCCCGAGACCTTGATCCCGGGCTGGGCCTTGGCCTCGGCCTGACGGACCGTGTGCGCGCGTGCGAACGATGACGTGGGTGCGAAGAACGGAAGGGCGAGCAGGACGGCGGCGAGGACCGAAATGACGGTTCGGGTCGTCGTACCTCGGAACATGCGCCCCCCTTCGGACGGTTCGCACTTCTAGTCCAGACCAACGGCTGGTCAACCATTGGTCAAGAAACACGTTAACCCTGCAAAGTTGTTTGCAGGGTTAACTGGACGTTGCGAAATGAAGTGCGCCTCAAAAGGGAGGGGTTCTTGGCGCGAACCCACTCTTGACGGGGCGGTCAAGATCGTTTATTGGGGCTCGACGAGTCTCTTGGCGTCGCGGGCCAGTGCGGTGAGCCGGGAGATCGCGCGGAAGTACTTCTTGCGGTAGCCGCCGTTCAGCATCTCCTCGCTGAACAACCGGTCGAAGGGGAGTCCGGAGGCGAGGACCGGGACCTCTCGGTCGTAGAGCCGGTCGGCCAGGACCACCAGCCGCAGCGCCGTGGACTGGTCGGGCACCGCCCCCACGTCGGTGAGACAGACCGCCTTCAGGCCGTCCGTCAGCGCGCCGTAGCGGCTCGGGTGGACCTTGGCGAGGTGCTCCAGCAGATGCGGGAAGTCGTCGAGCGAAGCGCCCTCGGCGGCGTAGGCCGCCTTCGTCACCTGCTCGTCGGAGTACGGCGCCGGCGCCTCGGGCAGACCGCGGTGGCGGTAGTCCTCGCCGTCGATGCGCAGCGCGCGGAAGTGCGCCGACAGGCCCTGGATCTCGCGCAGGAAGTCGGCGGAGGCGAACCGGCCCTCGCCGAGCTTGCCGGGCAGCGTGTTGGAGGTGGCGGCGAGCGCGACACCCGCCTCGACCAGCTTGCCGAGCAGGGTCGAGACGAGCACGGTGTCGCCCGGATCGTCCAGCTCGAACTCGTCGATGCACAGCAGGCGGTGTGCGGAGAGGGTCCGCACCGTCTGCTGGAAGCCCAGGGCGCCGACCAGATTGGTCAGCTCGACGAAGGTGCCGAAGGCCTTGAGGGCGGGCTCCGCCGGGGTGGCGTGCCACAGGGAGGCCAGCAGGTGCGTCTTGCCGACGCCGTAGCCGCCGTCCAGGTAGACGCCGCGCGGCCCGGCGGGCACCTTGGGCGCCCTGGACCTGCCGAAGCCGAGGAAGCCCCGCTTGGCGCCGCCCAGGGCGTGCGCCCCGCCGAGTCCGGTCGCAAAGCCCTCGAGGACGCCGACCGCCTCGGTCTGGCTGGGCTGGTTCGGGTCCGGGATGTACGTGCTGAAGCGGACGGAGTCGAAGCGTGGCGGCGGCACCATCTCGGCGACCAGCCGGTCCGCGGGGACGTGCGGCTGACGGGTGCAGAGGGACACCGGGGCCGCGTCGGCTATCGGGCCGAGGCCGGGGGCGGAGGAGGAGGACGACACGGTTCCCCATGCTACGGGGCGTGCCAGACTGCCTGGCATGCGACGGCTGTTCCCTGTGACCGACCAGACAGTGACGACCGGTTCCGGCGGCAGGCCGCCCGGGGCCCCCGACGAGGGCGGTGGTGCGGGGGGTGGCGCGGCGGCGGACCGCGAGTGGAGCCTCGACGAGCTCGCCGACGCCTACGCCTACCCCGGGCCCGGTCCCGGCGGGCCGGTGCCCTGGCTGCGGGCCAACATGGTGTCCACGCTGGACGGCGCCGCCCAGCACGACGGGCGCTCGCAGCCCATCTCCACCGCCACCGACATGCGGATCTTCGGCACGCTGCGCGGGCTCGCGGACGTCGTGGTCGTGGGCGCGGAAACGGTACGTCTGGAGGGCTACCGTCCCGCACGCGCGCGTGCGGAGTTCGCCGAGCGGCGTGAGGCGGCCGGGCAGGGCCCCGCACCGGCCGTCGCGGTGGTCAGTGCGAGCCTCGATTTGGACTTCTCGCTTCCGCTCTTCACCTCGCCGCTGGTGCCCACCCTGATCCTGACGGGCGCCGCCGCGGCCCCCGACAAGGTCGCGAGCGCGGAGAAGGCGGGCGCGCGCGTGGTGATCGCCGGTGACGGCATGGGCGTGGAGCCGGACCGGGCCGTACGGGCGCTCGCCGAGCTCGGACACACCCGGCTGCTGACGGAGGGCGGTCCCCGGCTGCTGGGTCAGTTCGTGGCCGCAGGGGTGCTCGACGAGCTCTGCCTGACCGTTTCCCCGATGCTCACCGTCGGTGACGCGCAGCGGATCGCCGGCGGGCCGTCGGTCGCGGTGCCGCACCGGTTCGCACTCGTGTCCCTCCTGGAGGAGGAGGGTTTCCTGTTCAGCAGGTATCAGAGGCCGGATGCCGGATAGGAGTTCGGTCGTCGCCGTCGGTCCCCAAAGGGCGGAATCAACCGTTCCGTTTGGCGTCCGGCGGGCACACTGGATCTCGCAGTCCCCGTGCGTACACGGGGAAGGATGGTTTCCGCAGGGCCGCGAACGGCTCACGGAGGAGAGAGGGCCACGGGGGTCCTCGAAGGAGAATGGGGCGCTGGTGTTCACAAGCGTTTTGATGATCGAGAAGGCCCTGACGTCCGCCGACGTGGAGTTCGTCAGCACCTTGCACGGGGACGAGCCGGTCTCCTTCCACGTGCTGCTCCAGCCGCGCGGCGACCAGGCGGACCGCTTGCTGCGGGCCGTCGACGACGTGGCTCTCGGCGAACTGGACGAGGCGGCGCGCGAGGGCGAGACGCCGGAGGGGGACGAGGCGAAGGGGTTCGGCGTGCGGGCCCTCGAGGTGTCCCTGCAGGCCCTGCACGCGGCGGGCCACGACGCGGTGGGACGCCTCGTCGAGGACCACCCGCTGGACGCGCTGAAGTCCCTGGTGGCGGAGGCGCAGGCGGACGAGGTGATCGTGCTGACCGACCCCCACTACGTCGAGGAGTTCTTCCACCGGGACTGGGCCTCTCGGGCTCGGCACAAGGTGGGAGTGCCGGTGCTGAAACTCTTCTCGCACAGCAAGGCGTGAGCGGACCGCTGTGCTGCGCCCCCGCCCGTATCCGTTCGTCCGCGGGTGCGGGTGCGGGTGCGGGTGCGGGTGCGGGTGCGGGTGACGGGTTCGGTGAGCGGGCAGGGTGCGCTGCATCCGCTCGCGTCCGCGCGGCGCCGTCGTACGTCGATACGGCACATCGATACCGCACGTGGACACGGCCCCGCGCCCCTGGGTGGGTGCGGTGTGCCTCGCGCAATAGGGTGGGGGCGCACCGAACCGTCGTAGCGCACCCTGGGAGAACACGCATGGCACCCGGCCTTCCTACCGCCATGGACCGACCGCACTTCATCGGGATCGGTGGGGCGGGGATGTCCGGGATCGCGAAGATCCTGGCGCAGCGCGGCGCGAAGGTGGCCGGCAGCGACGCCAAGGAGTCCGGGACCGCCGCGGCGCTGCGGGCGCTCGGCGCGACCGTGCACATCGGGCATGCCGCCGCCCACCTCGCCGACGACGCCAGCTGTGTCGTCGTCTCGTCGGCGATCCGCGCGGACAACCCGGAACTGGCCCGCGCGGCCGAGCTGGGGATTCCCGTCGTCCACCGCTCGGACGCGCTCGCCCGGCTGATGGACGGGACGCGCCCGATCGCCGTCGCCGGCACCCACGGCAAGACGACGACCACGTCCATGCTCGCGGTGTCGCTGTCCCACTTGGGACTCGATCCCTCGTACGCGATCGGCGGCGACCTGGACGCGCCCGGTTCCAACGCGCTGCACGGCGAGGGCGAGATCTTCGTCGCCGAGGCGGACGAATCGGACCGCAGCTTCCACAAGTACGCGCCCGAGGTCGCCATCGTCCTCAACGTGGAGTTGGACCACCACGCCAACTACGCCTCGATGGACGAGATCTACGAGTCCTTCGAGACCTTCGCCCGGAAGATCGTGCCCGGCGGCACGCTGGTGATCTCCGCCGACCACGAGGGCGCCCGCGAACTGACCCGGCGGGTCGAGGGCGTGCGGGTGGTGACGTACGGGGAGGCCGAGGACGCCGACGTGCGGGTGCTGTCCGTCGTCCCCCAGGGGCTGAAGAGCGAAGTGACCGTGCTGCTCGACGGGCAGCAGCTCAGCTTCGCGGTCTCCGTGCCCGGCCGCCACTACGCGCACAACGCCGTCGCCGCGCTGGCCGCGGGCGTCGCCCTGGGCGTACCGGCCGCGGAACTGGCCCCGGCCCTGGCCGCGTACACGGGCGTCAAGCGCCGGCTCCAGCTCAAGGGCGAGAAGGCGGGCGTCCAGGTCATCGACTCCTACGCCCACCACCCGACGGAGATGACGGCGGACCTCGAGGCGATGCGCGCGGCGGTAGGCGACGCCCGCATCCTCGTCCTCTTCCAGCCGCACCTGTTCTCCAGGACCCAGGAACTCGGCCAGGAGATGGGGCAGGCGCTGGCCCTCGCGGACGCCTCCGTCGTCCTCGACATCTACCCCGCCCGCGAGGACCCGATCCCGGGCGTGACCAGCGAGCTGATCATCGACGCGGCCCGGTCGGCGGGCGCGGACGTGACCGCGATGCACGACAAGGACCTGGCCCCGGAGGTGGTGGCGGGAATGGCGAAGGCGGGTGATCTCGTTCTCACCATGGGCGCGGGCGACGTGACGGACCTGGGCCCGCGCATTCTGGACCGTCTTTCCCAGTAAGGGGCTGAGGCTCATGTCGTACGACGTCGAAAAGCCGGACGAGCAGTGGCGGGCGGAGCTGACCCCGGGCGAGTACGCCGTGCTGCGGCAGGCCGCGACGGAGCCCGCGTTCACCGGTGAGTACACCGACACCAAGGCCGAGGGGGTCTACTCCTGTCGTGCCTGCGGTGCCGAACTGTTCACCTCCGAGACCAAGTTCGACTCCCACTGCGGCTGGCCGTCCTTCTTCGACCCGAAGGACACCGACGCCGTGGAGCTGATCGAGGACCGCTCGCACGGGATGCTGCGCACCGAGGTGCGGTGTGCCCGGTGCGGTTCGCACCTCGGACACGTGTTCGCGGGCGAGGGGTACGGGACCCCGACCGACCAGCGGTACTGCATCAACAGCATCTCGCTGCGGCTGGCGGCGGACGGCGAGGGCTGACGACGAGGGCTGATGGCGAGATCTGCCGGTAAAGGCTGACGGCAAGGACTGACGGCGAGGCCGGTGATGAGGACGACGGCGAGGCCCGACGGCAGGGACTGACGGGCGGGCCCCGACCGCTCACAGCTGCTTGCGCTGTACCAGCGCCGAGAGCACCAGCATCCCTGGCAGCAGGGGCAGCCACACCGTCAGCACCCGGTAGCCGATGACCGTCGCCGTGGCGAGCGGCAGCGGGGTGCCGTATCCGGCCAGGGTGAGGACGAGGGCCGCGTCGACCGGGCCGATGCCGCCGGGTGCGGGAACGGCCCCCGCCGCGGTGCTCGCCGCGAGGAACGCGAAGAGCAGCTGCGGCCAGGACAGGGGCAGGCCCAGCGCCGTTCCCACCGACGCCACCACGCTCGCCTGGATCAGCGGCGCCGCGACCGCTCCGCCCCACAGCGGGAGGAAACGGGCGGGGCGGGTGTGCAGCTGCCGGGCGTCGGTGAGGGCCGTACGGACGAAGTCCAGGGCGGGACGGCGCAGCGGCCGTACCAGGACGAGCACCGCCCCGGTCGCCGCGGGAACCAGCAGGAGGCCCGCGGCGGCCAGAAGCAGTGTCCGCCCCTCCGGGAGGAGCCTCGCGGGGGGTACGGCGCTGGGCGCGGCAAGCAGGAAGATCAACACAACGGGTGTCTTCGCCACGGCCCTGACCAAGGAGTACAGGGCCACGGAGGCGGTGGCGCGAGGGAGGGCGACGCCCTGGCGCTGCAGGAAGCGGACCGTGACCGCATGGGCGCCGATACTCGCGGGCAGTATGTGGTTCGCGGCGCCCGCGGCGATCTGGGACGCCACCAGCAGACCCGGTGGCAGCCGGTCCGGGATCGCCCCCTGGCGGACGCAGGCCGCGGCGACCGAGCCGAGGTAGGTGAACAGGAGCCCGACCAGCAGCCACCAGGGGTCGGCGGCGGCCAGCAGGGCGGCGCCGTCTCGCACGGCATGCCAGTCGAGCGCCGCCCACACCGCGAGCAGCAGGATCGGGGAGAGCGTGAGGGCCCGGCGGGTGGCGGTGGCCGCCAGGGGACCGCGGCGGTCTTCCGCGAGCGGCGGCTGAGGCGGGGGCGGGGACGCGGGGTCGTCGAGGGGCAGCAGGGGCACGGCGCACGTCGTCCTTCCGCGTCGTGACCGCGCGCGACGGCGCGACGGATCGGGCCTGCGGAGGGGACGGGAAAGTCGTTCCCCTCCGGTGTGACGGTGCGGTGTCCGTGAGCCGACGGAGTGCGGGCCGAAGGGCGACCGCAGTGCGGTGTGGCGGGTTGCCGTGCGGCTGGTGCCGTGGGGCGAGGTGCTGTGCGGCGGGGGAAGTGCGGTGAGGCTGTGGGATTTCTGCCCGCACCCCCCGTGGTTCATCCCGGCCGCGCGCCGAGGTTCACCGGGCCGCAGTACGATCGGCCCCCTTTGCCCGCGATCGGCTCGGTCGCCTTCGCGGGCGACGGAACGCTGCTTCTGCCGCGCCGAGGAAACCACTCGACTCTCCGGTGACCGGTTCACCCGCCGAACCAGCCTCGACGGATGACGGTTGCGGTGCGGTTGCAGATACTTCGCGTTACTGCGTTACTGCGTTACTGCGTTACTGCGTTACTGCGTTACTGCGGTACCGCGTTACTGGTCTACGGCGTTACCGCGCTAGCGCGTCACCCATCTACGGCGTCACCGTGTTACCGCGTTACCGACGACACGACGTCACCGCGTTACCGGTCCACGACGTCACCGCGTTACCGGTCCACGACGTCACGGCGTTACCGGTCTACGGCGTCACGCGCCCTTTGGTGACCGGGGGCGTCCCTCGACCGTTCGTGGCCGGCGATGTCCCGCGCCCGTTCGTGACCGGGCCCCGGGGGAGTGTCACCACGAACAACGTGGCACCCGCCATGTCGCCCAGCTCCAACGAGCCGGCGTGCGCCCGGACCAGGGACCGGGCGACCGACAGGCCCAGGCCGCTGCCGCCGCGGTCACGGCTGCGGGCCTTGTCGACGCGGTAGAACCGGTCGAAGACACGGTCGCGGTCGCCGGACGGTATGCCGGGGCCCTTGTCGGCGACGTGGACGCGTGCTGTGCCCGGCGAGGCGGTGACCTCGACGCGGACCGCCGTGCCGGCCGGAGTGTGCACGGCCGCGTTGGTGAGGAGGTTGTCCAGGACCTGGCGGATGCGGTGCGGGTCCATCCGCAGGTGGACGGCGGCCGGACCGGGGGACACCGTCAGGGGATGACCGGGGTGGCTCGCGCGGAACGCGTCGGCCGCCTGCTCGACCAGCTCCACCAGGTCGGCGTTCTCCATCCGCAGGGGTGTCTCCACCTCGGCCGCGTCCAGGCGGGCGAGCAGCAGGAGATCGTCGAGGAGGACGCCCATCCGGGCCGCCTCGGCTCGCAACCGGGCCAGGTGCTTGTCGCGTTCCTCGGGGGCGTTGGCGGCCGCGTACTGGAAAAGGTCCGCGTAACCGCGTACTGACATCAGGGGCGTGCGCAGTTCGTGCGAGGCGTCGGCGACGAAGCGGCGCAGGCGCTGTTCGGCCTCCGCCCGCACCGCGAGGGAGTCGTCGATGTGCTGCAACATGGTGTTGAAGGCCGTGCGCAGCTCCTCGACCTCCGGGCCGCCGCCCGGGGCGTCCGCTCGCAGGTGCAGCCGGGACGCCGACTCGGTCAGGTCGTGCGAGGCGATGCCGTGCGCGGTGTGTGCCATGTCGCTCAACGGTTTCAGACCGTGTTTCAGCATCCGACGGCCGAAGACCACGAGCGCCAGGAGGGCGAGGCCGAAGGCGACCACCTGCGTGGTGATCAGCTGACGCACGGTGCCGTCGATGTCCTCCGTCGGCGCGGCGCTGACCAGCACGACACCCGGCGAGACCTGGCAGGCCCGCAGCAGATAGGTGCCCTCACCGTCGATCCGTACCGTACGGGTGACCTCGGCGTCGTCATCCTCCATCCGCCGGGCGAGGGCGGTGAGCGCCGCGGTGTCCGCGGGCACGTCGGCGGGCCTGCGCAGCACGGCCGACCCCGCCGAGACGTCGTACACGGCCGTGTACCAGCCGTAGTACGGCTGGCGCTCCACGATGCCGTGCGCCTTGGCGTCCTTGGACTGCATGACCTGGACCAGCTTGATCTGGTCGCGTAGTTGATGATCCAGGTAGTCACGCATGTACATGGTCAGCGTGGCGCCGACCACCGCGAAGACGACGAGCGACAGCGCACCGAGGCCGAGCGCCAGCCGGGTGCCGAGCCGTAGCCTGCGGTACGCGTGCCAGAAGCGGCCGATCACTCGGCCGCCTGCCGGATCACGTACCCGAAACCGCGTACCGTCTGGATCAGCGGGTCGTCGCCCGTCGTGTCGAGCTTGCGGCGCAGTCGGCTGACCACCAGTTCGACGACGTTGGAACGGCCGCCGAAACCGTATTCCCAGACATGATCCAGGATCTGCGCCTTGGTCAGAACCGTCGGCGACTTCCGCATCAGATAGCGCAGCACCTCGTACTCGGTGGGCGTGAGGGTCAGCAGTTTTCCGCCGCGCCGGACCTCCCGGGTGTCCTCGTCCATGGTGAGGTCCGCGACCCGCAGTACCGAGCGCTGGGCGCCGGGGCCCGCGCTGCGCCGCAGCACGGTCCGAAGCCGGGCCATCAGCTCCTCGACGGCAAACGGTTTCACCAGATAGTCGTCGCCGCCCCGCGTCAGCCCCGCGACCCGGTCGGCGACCCCGTCGCGCGCCGTCAGGAACACCACCGGCACCATCGTCCCGGTGCGCCGCAGCCGGTCGAGCACGCCGAAGCCGTCGATGTCGGGCAGCATCAGGTCGAGCACCACGATGTCGGGGTGGAAGTCGGCGGCACGGCGCAGCGCCTCCGCACCCGAGTTCGCGGTGACCGCGTCCCAGCCCTCGTAGCGGGCGACCGTCGCCACGAGATCGGCTATCGGCGGGTCGTCGTCCACGACGAGGAGTCGTACTTTTTCCACCTGCTCATAGTGCGCCACACACCCCGCAGCGCCAGACCCCCGTCTCACGCACGCGCGGATCGATAAGATCTTGAAAGTTGTACGACAGGAAAACGACAGCGAAGCACGGACAAGCTCTGTGTTCTGAGGACCCGATCTAGGAGTTTCCGTCCGTGACGACCGTCCAATCGCCTCCCGTACCCCCCACGGCGATACGTCCCCAAGTAGTGGCCCGCACCGGCCTGTACGCCGTGCTCGCCGCGAACGCGGCCGTCGTGACCCTCTTCGCCGTCCAGGCGGGCTTCGCCTCCAACGCACTCGTCGTGATCGGCCGCTTCGCCGGCCTGTACAGCGCCCTGCTGATGGCGTTCCAACTGCTTCTGGTGGCCCGGCTGCCCTGGCTGGACCGCCGCATCGGCATGGACCGGCTGACCAACTGGCACCGTTGGACCGGTTTCAGCCTGTTGTGGACGTTGGTCGGCCATGTGGTGTTCATCACCTTCGGCTACGCCGCATCCTCGTCGATGAACCCGGTGAACCAGCTCGTCGACCTCGCCGAGACCGTCGAGGGCGTGCTGCGCGCCGCCGTCGCGATGGTGCTGATCCTGGTCGTCGGCGGCGTTTCCGGCCGCTGGGCCCGTCGGCGCCTGGCCTACGAGACCTGGCACTTCATCCACCTGTACACGTACGCCGCCGTGATCCTGGCCTTCACCCACCAGGTCGTGGTCGGTACGACCTTCACCGCGTCGTCCGTCGCCACGGCGTACTGGTACGCGGTGTGGAGCGTCGCCCTCGGCTCGGTGGCTCTGGGCCGGCTGGTCCTGCCGCTGTGGCGGAACTGGCGCCACCAGTTGCGCGTCGAGGCCGTGGTCCCCGAGGCCGACAACGTCGTAAGCGTTTACATCACCGGTCGTGACCTGGACCGGCTGCCCGCCCGGGCCGGCCAGTTCTTCCTGTGGCGTTTCCTGACCAAGGACCGCTGGTGGCAGGCGAACCCCTTCTCCCTCTCGGCCGCGCCCGACGGCACCCGGCTGCGTCTCACCGCGAAGGCGGCCGGCGCCGGCTCCGCCGGACTGCGCCATCTCCAGCCCGGCACGCGCGTCTTCGCCGAGGGCCCCTACGGCGCCTTCACCGCCATGCACCGCACCCGGCCCGAGGCGCTGCTCATCGCCGGCGGCGTCGGCGTCACCCCCATCCGGGCGCTCCTGGAGGAGATCCACGGGCACGCGGTGGTCATCTACCGGGTGGCCGGCGAGCGGGACGCCGTGCTCTACGACGAGCTGCGCGACCTCGCCCTGGCCAAGGGCGCCGAGCTGCACCTGGTCACCGGGCCGCCGGTGCCGGACCGGCTGGCGCCGCGTGAACTCGCCGCGCTCGTACCGGACATCGCGGAGCGGGACGTCTTCCTGTGCGGACCGCCGCCGATGATGAACGCGGTCCTCGGCACCCTGCGTGAGCTGGACGTGCCCAAGCCGCAGATCCACTTCGAACGCTTCAGCCTGGCGGGATGAGAGAGACATCGTGAAGCGAGCCATACCTGTCCTGGTCCTGTCCGTGGCGGGTCTGATCCCGGTCTGGCGCTACGAGCCGTCGATCGGTACGACATCCACCACCGAGGCCGCCTCGACGCCCTCCGCGTCCCCCTCCACGTCGTCCTCGGGCTCCTCGGGATCGACCACGTTCACCGGTACGACCGTGTCCACCGAGAAAGGGGACGTCCAGGTTCGGATCACCTTCGAGGGCGAAAGGATCACGGCTGTGGAGATGTTGAAGCAGCCGGACCATCCGCAGACGACCGCGGCGGTGCCGAAGCTGATTGCGGAAACGCTTACGGCGCAGAGTGCGGACGTCGACACCGTTTCGGGTGCGACGATCACGAGCGACGGCTACCGGGAGTCCCTCCAGGCCGCGATCGACGCGAAGGGCGCCTGACGTGCACCGCGTCGAGCACGTCATGGGATTCCCGGTCTCGTTGCGGGTCGACGACACCGTCGTCCCCGACGGGACCGGGGACGCCGTGTTCGCGTGGCTGCGTGCGGTCGACGCACGGTTCAGCCCGTTCAAGGCCGACAGCGAGGTCTCCCGCTACGGCCGGGGGGAGCTGTCGGCCGACGAGCTGAGCGCCGACCTCGTGGAGGTGCTCGACATCTGCGAGCGGTACCGGGTGGCCACCGGCGGCGCCTTCGACATCCGGCTGCCCGGCCGCTGCCTGGACCCCTGCGCGGTGGTGAAGGGCTGGTCGGTGCAGCGGGCGGCGGAGTTGCTGACGGGGGCCGGGCTCACCCGGTTCTGCCTCAACGCCGGGGGTGACGTGGTCGTTTCCGGCGGGCCCTGGCGGGTCGGCGTACGGCATCCCGAGATCGCCGACCGGCTGTGCACCGTACTGGACCTCACCGACGGGGCCGTGGCGACCTCCGCTCGATACGAGCGCGGCGACCACATCCTCGACGGCCGTACCGGCCGTCCGGCGACCGGACTCGACAGTCTCACCGTCGTGGCCCCGACCCTGACCGACGCGGACACCGTCGCCACGGCCGCCTTCGCCATGGGCGCGGACGGTGTCGAGTGGGCGGCCGCACGGGACGGCTGCGAGGTGTACGCCGTGCTGCCCGGCGGACGCGTGCTGCGCACCGGCGGCTTCCCGACGGCGGGGACAGCGGCCGCGTGAGCGTCGAGGCGGTGGCTCTGGGAGTGGCCCTGTGGCTGCTCGGCTGGGGCGCGACGGTCCTCGCCTGGACATCGGGGCGGGGACGCAGGCCGCAGACCCGTCATCCAGGCCGGCGTTCCTGACCCCTGCCGCTCCGGTGCGAAACGCTTCGAAGCGGTTCCACAACGGATCCAGGGCATGCGGAAGGCGGGCCGCCGGTCCGGTGACACCGGCGGCCCGCTTCTTCTGTCCCGGTGTCCTCAGCTGACGTCGGACGCGTCCAGGCGGTAGAGACCGCTGTAGTCGGACACGGCCGTGCCGTTCGCCTCGACCCAGGTCGACACCCCGGAGTCCGAGGAGCCCTGGCCGTCGGCGCCGACCACGATGTAGTGCAGCTTGCCCGCCTTCACGAGGCTCTTCAGCTTGGCCAGTGTCATCGCGTTGTCGCTGCCGGACCAGCCGCCCATCGAAATGACCGGCTCGCCCGACTCCAGGATGATCGAGGAAGCCGTCTGGTCGGTGGCCACCGCCACCAGCCAGGTGGCACCGTCCTGGTTCTTCTTCAGGTATGTGATCATCGCGGACGACACCTCGGTACCGCCGCCGGCGCGACCGCCGGAGACGCCGGGCTCCGCCGTCCCCGACTCGGTCGTCCCGGACTCGCTCGTGCCGGATCGGGTCGTACTCGACTCCGTCGAGCCGCCGTTGTCCGTGTTGTCCGTGGAGCCGCCGCTGTTCGACGGAGGCTGACCCAATTCCTGGTCGGCGTCCGAACCACTCGTCCCCGTACCGGAGTTGGTTCCCGGTCCGCCGTCGCCCACGTTCCGCTGGCCGCCGCCACCGCCCATGCCGCCGGTGCTCGGCCCGGCCGTCGGGTTGGTGCCGTTGGTGCCGGAGGTCATGGCCGAGGCCGAGTACGCGGCCGGACCGGCGAGCAGCGCCACGACCGCTGCCAGTGCCGCGACGCCCATCAGCCGCTGCCGCTTCGCGAACCGGCCGACCAGCAGCCCGATCACCGAGGCGGCCCCCGCCACACCGGCCACGACCTCGGCAACCGTGTACAGCGTTCCGGAGCCGGAGGCCCGCTGGAGGAGGACGACCGCCCACACCGAGCTCGCCGCCACCGCGGCCGGCAGCACCCCACCCCATTTCGCCGCGGAGCCGTTACGGAAAGCGTTGTGGAGCATGACGCCGCCCGCGCCGGCCAGGGCCGCGATGCCGGGCGCCATGGCGGTGGCGTAGTACGGGTGGAAGGTGCCCTCGGCGAGGGCGAAGGTCAGGTAGTGCAGGACGAACCAGCCGCCCCACAGCATCAGCGCGGCACGCCTGGCATCCGTACGGGGCGCCCGGCCGCGCAGGACGAGACCCGCCATCAGCGCGATCGCCGCGAACGGGATCAGCCAGGAGATCTGGCCGCCCATGATGTCGTTGAACATCCGGTAGAGGCCCGCTTCACCGCCGAAGCCGGCACCGTTGCCCTGAGAGCCCACCGAGGAACTCGCCCCGAAGATACGGCCGAAACCGTTGTAGCCGATGACGAGGTCCCAGACCGTGTTGTCCGTCGAGCCGCCGATGTACGGGCGGGACGAGGCGGGGATCAGGTCGACGACCACCATCCACCAGGCACTGGAGACGACCAGCGCGACCGTAGCGACGGCAAGGTTGCGTATGCGCTTGCCCAACGAGACGTTCGCGGCCCACAGATACACCAGGAAGAACGCGGGCAGGACGACGTACGCCTGCATCATCTTCGTGTTGAACGCGAAACCGATGGCGACACCGGACCACACCAACGGCATCAGCCGGCCGGTGCGCACAGATTTCAGCAGTGCGGCGGCGCCCAGCAGCATCAGGAAGACGAGGATCGGGTCGGGATTGGTGTCCCGGGTGATGGCGACCGTGATCGGGGTGAGTGTCAGCGCCAGGGCGGAGATCGTCGCCGCCACCGCCCCGAAGTCCCGCTTGACCAGCCGGTGGAGAAGCGCGACGGAACCGGTTCCCACGGCGACCATCGGCAGCAGCAACTGCCAGGTGCCGTAACCGAAGGCGCGGGCGGACAGGCCCATCACCCAGAGGGCGAACGGCGGCTTGTCCACCGTGATGAAGCTGCCGGCGTCCAGGGCGCCGAAGAAGAATGCCTTCCAGCTCTTGGTGCCGCTGTAGACGGCCGCGTCGTAGAAGGTGTTACCGGTGACCGAGGAGAGGTTCCAGGCGTAGAGGACCGTGGCCAGGACGAGGATCGCCCAGAGCGCCGGGCGGGCCCAGCGCGGGTCTTCGGGGGCGCCGGTGAACAGGCGCCTGGCGCGGGAGGAAAGCCCGCCGTCGGAGGGAGGGACGGTGACCCGGTGGCGGGCGCCCTCCTCGTGGACCGGTACGGGCGGCGGGACGAGTGTCGTCATGACGCGTGCTCCAGGTGGATGTTCGCCCCGGTGGGCAGGACGGCGGCGGAGGTGGTCGTGCGTGCCGCAGGCACCCGGGGGGTGCTCGTGCGGCGGGGTACGGCGGGGAAATCGGCGCTGGTGTGGCGGGATACGGCGGGGAGGCGAGTGCGGCCGGTGCGGATGGTCACTCCGCTCGGGCGAAGCCGGGAGTGGGACAGTGCGCCGAGGTCGGCCTGTTGCCTGAGGTGGCAGTGGCGGGAGATGCGCTTCCGATCGGCGCCCGGCATGGCGGTCGCCTGGCGGTGGAGACGGCTGCCGGCGGGGAGGTTGCTGTGGCCGGACGGCAGCGGGGCGACCAGAGGGAGGCAGGTCGCCAGGCCTGTCGACAGGTCCACGTCCAGGGAGGCGGCGGCGCCGTCTGCGCTGAAGCGGTTCCACCCGTGTTTCAGGGGCCGGTCCCAGCCCCGGGCCCCGCCCGGCCCTGGCCCCGACCCTCTTCTTCCAGGTATGTCGCACGCACGCGAATTTGACGGAGCGTCAGGTCTGGGGCCATGCATCAAGTCGCCCGCGCCGACGTCGTCCACTGTCGCGAAGCAGTTCGGGAACGGAAACAGAAACAGAAACGGAAAGGAGAACGGCAACGGAAAGGGGTACGCGAACGGAAACCGGAACGCGAACGGAAACAGGAAGGATTCTTCGAGGTGGGCGTGGCGACGGTCGATGCCACCGGCGAGAAGGCGCGCCTCATTGCCCACCGGCACCGGCACCGGCACCGGCACCGGCACCGGCACCGGCACCGGCACCGGCACCGGCACGACGGGCACCGATACCCGCACGGGCACCCGCACGCGTTCCGGCACGGGCACGGGCACTGGCACGGGTACCGGCAGCACGGGCACCAGCACTTCGGCCGACCGCTGACGGACGCCTCCCGCCTTCGTTTCGTTCATGGCCATGACGATCGAGGCCATGTCTGGGGGAACCCTGAGCCGGTCCTGAGGGAAGAGTGAGAATCAGCGGACTCACAGGCAGCGCACAGAGGAAACCCCGCTCGCCCAGGTGCGGTTGGCGTGATCCACTGGGGACATGAGCCTGACGAGCGAGGTCTTCCTGGTGGGGGAGGGTGCTGAGCTCGACATCCTGGCCGGGCAGCGGGACGGTCGGCCCGACGGAATGGAACTGGCCGGGCCGGAATCCTGGCGCAGGACGGTCTGGGGCTCGCGGGCCATCCGCCGACTCGGCGCCCGGTTCCTGCCGGCGTCGGTGAGCGTGCACAACGGTGACGTCGTCGCTCCGGACGAGATCCCCGCCTTCCTGGCGGAAATCGATCGAGTACGCGCCTACTCGGAGCGGCTCACCGCCGAGACCCGCCCGTCCGACCGGACGGTCGAGAGCCACCATCTCCACGTCGCCCGCCGCCTGCATGGCATCGAGGCGAGCGCCCGGTACGCGCAGGGGGCCGGTGGCGGACTGCTGATCTGGTACGCGGTCTAGACTCTCCTCGCAACGGCCCGAACTCGTATCGAGAGCGGGCAGAAATTGCCAGACCCGAAGGGTATTCGGCGCTTTGATACGGATAGATTCAGTCACCAAGCGATACCCGGACGGCACGGTGGCGGTCGACCGGCTCTCCCTCGACATACCGGACCGTTCGATCACCGTCCTCGTCGGCCCCTCGGGCTGCGGCAAGACGACCACTCTGCGGATGATCAACCGGATGGTCGAACCCAGCGAGGGCACGATCCTCATCGACGGTGTCGACAGCCGTCGGCAGCCGGTCAACACGCTGCGCAGGTCCATGGGTTACGTCATCCAGAACGCCGGACTCTTCCAGCACCGGACGATCGTCGACAACATCGCCACCGTGCCCCGGATGCTCGGCTGGAGCAAGGACAAGGCCCGCGCGCGGGCACGGGAACTGATGGAACGGGTCGGCCTCGACGCCTCGTTCGCCAAGCGGTATCCCTACCAGCTCTCCGGCGGCCAGCAACAGCGCGTCGGCGTGGCCCGAGCGCTCGCCGCCGATCCGCCGGTCCTGCTGATGGACGAGCCGTTCTCCGCCGTCGACCCCGTGGTCCGCAAGGGCCTGCAGGACGAACTGCTGCGCATTCAGGAGGAGTTGGGCAAGACCATCGTCTTCGTCACGCATGACATCGACGAGGCCGTCAAGCTCGGCACCATGGTCGCCGTGCTGCGCACCGGCGGTCGGCTCGCCCAGTTCGCGCCGCCGGCCGAGCTGTTGTCCGACCCCGCCGACGCGTTCGTCGAGGACTTCCTCGGCGCCGACCGGGGCATCCGGCGCCTGTCCTTCTTCTCCTCCGCCGGCCTGGAACTGCTCACCACCCCGATCGTCGCGATCGACTCCACGGCCGAGCAGATCGCCGCGCGTGGCGCGACCGACGCGCCCTACCTCCTCGTCACCGGTCTGGACGGCCGTCCGCTCGGGTGGAGCGAGCCCGGCGCGCTGACGGCCGGACGGGTCGACGCCGCCCGACTGCTGTCGTACGGGCGGCCGTTCGTCGCCGGGCGGGACTCGCTGCGCGCCGCCCTCGACTGCGCGGTCCTGTCGCCCACCGGCTGGGCGGTCGCCGTGGACGCCGAGGGCCGGGCCACCGGAGTCGTCTCCCAGGCGGCCATCGGCGAGGCCATCCGCGGCGCCCACGCGGTAGGCCGTGAGGAGCAGCCGACGCCCGCGGTGAGCGCCCAGAAGGTCATCCGGTGAACCGCTTCTTCGACATCCCCAGCGACCTCCAGCACGACTGGCTCGGTCTCATCGGGCTGCATCTGCGCGAGGCGCTGCTTCCGGTGCTGGGCGGGCTGCTGCTCGCGCTTCCGCTGGCCCAGCTGTGCGTGCGGCTGCGCTGGCTGTACCCGCCCGTGCTGTGGGTGACGACCGTGCTCTACGCGATCCCGTCCCTGGCCTTCTTCGTCGTCCTCATCGACTACACGGGGCAGACCGAACTGACGGTGATGATCCCGCTCACCATCTACAGCCTGGTCGTGCTCGTGCCGGCGATCGTCGACGGCGTCCGTTCGGTCCCGCAGGAGACCCTCGCCGCCGCGACCGCCATGGGCTTCGGACCCGTACGCCGTTACGTCCTGGTCCAGTTGCCGATCGCGGTGCCCGCCATCATCGCCGGCCTGCGGGTCGCCACCGTGTCCAGCATCAGCCTGGTCAGTGTCGGCATGCTGATCGGCAACCAGGGTGCGCTCGGCAACCTGCTGCACGACGCACAGATCTACAACCGGCCGGAACTCGCCTGGAACTCCGTGATCACGAGTGCCGCTCTGGCGGTGCTCGCGGACGCACTGCTGGTCGTCGTACGGATTCTGCTCACGCCCTGGATGCCGAGCGGCGCGCGCGTGGAAAAGAGCAAGCCGGCCGGGGTCCGGCCGGAACCGGCCGTGCCCGCCCTGGAGGACGCAGCCCGGTGAACGTCATCAATTTCGTAAGCGCCTTCTTCAGCGAGAGCGCGCACTGGCAGGGTTACGACGGAATCCCCACCCGCGTGTGGGAACACGTCCAGTACTCCCTGGAAGCCCTTGCCCTCGCTGCCGTGATCGGGCTGCCGATCGGCCTGGTGACGGGTCACTACGGGCGGGGCGGAAACGTCCTTTCCCTGGTTGCCACCGCCGGTCGGGCGCTGCCCACCTTCGGTCTGCTGGTGGTGACGACCATCGTGCTCGGGTTCGGCATGCTGCCGGTGATGATCCCGCTGGTCGTCCTCGCGGTCCCGCCGATCCTGGTCACCACGTACGAGGCGGTGCGCTCCGTCGATCCGTCCCCCGTGGACGCCGCACGGGGTATGGGCATGGGGGAGTCCGGCGTCCTGCTGCGCGTGGAACTGCCCGTGGCGCTTCCGATGATCTTCGGTGGGCTGCGTTCGGCGGCCATCCAGATCGTCTCCACGGCCACCATCGCCGCGTACGTCAGCCTCGGTGGTCTCGGCCGCTACATCGTCGACGGCCTCTACCAGCACGACTACGAGAAGGTGGTGGGCGGCGCCACCCTGGTCGCCGGCATGGCACTCGCGACACTCGCGGTGTTCTGGGCGGCGGCCAAGGTGACGGTCTCGCCGGGGGTCCGCAGGAGCAACTAGGACCGGTCCTGGCTCCGGGTCAGGAGCAACTAGGACCGGTCCTGGCTCCGGGTCAGGAGCGACTAGGGCCGGTCCTGGCCCCGGGGTGACGGCCGAACAGCGATCGCGTCCACCTCGAACAGCATGCCCGGCAGGGCGAGCGAGGCGACCCCGCTCAGGGTCTGGGCGGGCAGCCGCTCGCCGAAGCGGGCATGCAGGGCCTTGCCCAGGATCCCGAGCCTGCCGGGATCGTGGTCGACGACGAACGTACCCAACCGCACGACGTGCCGGAGCCCGAGGCCCACCCCGGCCAGCGCCGCCTCCAGTCGGTCGAAGGCCAGTTCCACCTGGGCGCCGAAGCCGCCGGGCACGGGGGCTCCCGACGCGTCCGAGGCGTACTGACCCGCGAGGAAGACCAGTTCGCCGGGCGCCGACACGGCATGGCTGTAGCCGAAGGGCGTGGGGTCGTGCAGGACGGGCGGGTTGGTGATCGTACGTTCGTCGTGCCTGTGGCTCTGGCTGCGGCTGTCGCTCGGGCTCTGGCTCGGGCTCTGGTTCATGACGGAAACAACTGCGGTGCGGGGGAAGGCCATTCCCCCGCACCACAGTTCCGTTTCGGTAACCGCTGTCTTCGCCGTTGCCGACCGACCCGGTCGGTGCCGGACCTTTCCAGGCATTGTCGAGCGTTTTCGCGTTCCTGTTGCCGTTCCCGTTCCTGTTCCCGTTTCTGCTTCTGCGCCCTTCCGAACCGGGACGCTGTCACCCGCCCGACCGGGCCAGCGCCTGTTCCAGCACGACCAGCAGGGCGTCGCGTACCGAGCCGCGCTCGCGGGCGTCGAAGACGAGCAGTGGGACGCCCTCGGACACGTCGAGGGCCCAGCGGACCTCGTCCAGCGTGTGCGCGGTCTGGCCGTCGAAAGCGTTTACCGCAACGGCGAACGGAATCTGCTTGTGTTCGAAGTAGTCGACTGCGGCGTAACAGTCGTCGAGACGGCGGGTGTCCACGATGACGAGCCCGCCGACCGCGCCTTCGACGATGTCGTCCCACATGAACCCGAACCGCTCCTGCCCGGGCGTGCCGAACAGATACAGCTTCAGTGTCGGGTCGATGGTGATGCAGCCGAAGTCCATCGCGACCGTGGTGGTGGTCTTGCGCGGGGTGTGGCTGAGGTCGTCCACACCCGCCGCGACCTCGGTGATGGCCGCTTCGGTGGTCAGCGGCTCGATCTCGGAGATCGAGCCGACGGCGGTGGTCTTGCCCACGCCGAAACCGCCCGCGATCACCAGTTTCACCGGCAGCGGCGGCCGTACGGCGGCCTGGCCGGCCGAGGTGCGGACCAGCGGTTCAGTCGGTGTCACGGAGTACCCCCCGGGAGTCGGGGATGGCCCGCAGGCCATCGATAACCCTGCGCAGAACGGATGCGTCGTGGGTGACGCCGGAGTCGGGCACGTGCACCGACAACTGCCCCGCCGTCCGGAGGTCCTCGGCGAGGACCCGCACCACGTTCAGATGCAGCCGCAGCCTGGCCGCGATCTCCGCGATGGACTGCGGGACGCGGCAGGCGGCGACGATGTCGTGCTGTTCGAAGGAGAGCCGGTCGAGCGCGCCGAGCCCGCCGGTGGTGGCCACCAGCTGTGTCTCCACGGGCATCGTCCGGCCGGACGACGCCTCGCCCGCGCCGCCCGCGACCCGGCCGGCGGTGACCAGGAAGGGCCGGACGGCGGGTGCGGGACCGACGGGTACGACGCCGTCCTCGCCGGGCCCGCGCGGTGTGCGGCCGTCCGCCATCGGTGTTCGCTCTCTCTACGGTGGCACGCGCTCAGCGCGTACGCGTGGCGCCGACGCTGTTCTTCAGTTCCAGGACGAGCTGCGGGCTGAGCGCCGTGCCCGCGCGGTTGGCGAACACCGTCATCTCGTAGGCGATGTTGCCCAGCTTGGCCTCCTTGTCGGTGACGACGCCGAGCACGGCGCCGCTGCCGATCGCGGAGACCAGGACATGGCCGCCCTCCAGGTCGATGATGACCTTGTTCAGGCCGCCCAGCCCGTAGTTGCCGGAGGCGCCCGCGGCCAGGCTGGTGATGCCTGAGACGATCGCGGCCAGCCGTTCGGAGTCGGCGTGCTCGCGCAGCTCCGACACCGCGATCAGCAGTCCGTCCGAGGACACCGCGATGGCGTCCACGACCCCTGCGGTCTCGGTGGCGAAACGATTGAGCAGCCAGGTGAAGTCGGCTGCGGCGGCCCGCAGGTCGGTCGGCCTGGCGTCTCCGGCGGGAGTCTCACCTGTCGACGTGCTCACTGCTCGGCTCCTTCCGGAAGGTGGTTCTGGTGGTGCGTGCTGTCCCGGACGGTGATCGGGTCGGTGATCGGTCCGGTCCGGTCGGACCCGTCGGACGGCTCTGTCCGGTCGGTCCTCTCGGGCGAAACGTCGGGACGGTGGTCGGGCCGGCGGTCGTTCCGGCGGTCGGTCGGGTCTTCGGGGGTGGGGGTGGCGAGGGGGTGGGACTCGACGGGGCGAGGGTGCTCGCCGGTGTCCCGGTGCGCACGGGCCACGGCCGCCTCGAACTCCTCCAGCGCATCACGTACGGCGTCCGCGTCGGCGGGGCGGGGGGCCTGCCGCGCGGCCTGCTGGGCGGCGGCGTCGGCGGTCGTCCTGAGCGTGGCGCCACGCACCCGCCGGCGGAGCGGGCGGGAGCCGTCGGGACCGACGGCGAACGGGTCGGCCCCGGCCTGGGCACGGGCCGAGAGGGGACCGCCGGACCCGGTGGCGCGGTCGAGCGGGGACGGTTCGGCGCCATGGTCGGCGACGATGTGCTCCGCCCCGCGGACGGAGTCGCCGGAGCCGCTCGTCGCGCGGCCCTGGCCGCTCTCGGGTCCGGACGGGTGGGCGTGCGGCGCGGCCTGCGCCGTACGCGCGGCGGGGTGGGACCCGGTCGCGTGGACGTGTGACGACTCCCCGGTACCGGCGGAGGTCGTGCGCTCCGCCGTACGGGCGCGCTCCCCGGGTTCGTCCTGCGCGCGGGCGTGGGACGTCGTCCCGGCCGTACGGGGCGCCGGGATTCCGACGCCGGCCGGGTAGGAGCGGGCTGCCGGCCCACCGGTGGTGCCGGACTCGGCCCCGGTACTGACCGTTGCCTCGTGCGGGGCGGGGAGTTCCTCGTCGGCGGGGGACCCGGACTTCGCCGTACGGGCGGAGACACCGGTTTCGGCGGCAAGCTCGGAGGAAACGGTTGCAGCCGCATGCCCGGTGAGGTCGGAGGAAACGGTTGCAGCCGCATGCCCGGTGAGGTCGGAGGAAACGGTTGCAGCCGCATGCCCGGTGAGGTCGGAGGAAACGGTTACAGCCGCATGCCCGGAGGAAGGGGAGCCGATGTCACCGGTAACGCTGGAGGAACCGCTTTCCGCGATACGGGACGCGATACCGGTTTCATCGATACGGGATGAGACACCGGTTTCCGCCGTACGGGACGAGATACCGCTTTCCGCGGTTGCGGCGGAGGTGGCTGTCACCGTGGTGGCGGTGTCGCGGGTCGGGTCTTCGGTGTCGCGCGTCGGGTCGTCCGTGCCGGTCGCCGGAGCGAGCGGGGCCTCGGCCTCTCGTTCGTCCGGGGACGGATCGCGGCGGGGGACCCGGCGCGGGAGCGCGGTCGCGTCGTCCTCGCGCGTGGCCCAGGACGGAACCGTGGACGGGATCGAGTTCGACGGCGAGGGGCCGGCCGCGGGGGCCGACGGGGCGGCGAGCGCCGCCGCGGCCGGGGACGACGGTGTGCCGGGGGAGGCGGGCCTGCCCACCGCACCCAGCTCGTTCATCGTCAGGAGCAGCGTCGACGGGATCAGCACTTCGGCCGTCACGCCGCCCCCCGGGGTGCGGGAGAGGGTGACGTCGACGTCCCAGCGGCGGGCCAGTGCGCCGACCACGAAGAGGCCCAGCACCTTCGTCGGGACGACGTCGAGGCGTTCGCGGCGCACGAGGCGGGAGTTCTCCTCGGCGAGGCGCTCGGCGCTCATGCCCAGACCGTGGTCGGCGACGGTGATCGAGGCGCCGTCGTGATCGGAGCCGACGACCACCTCGACGGGGCTGCCCTCGGGCGAGAACGACACGGCGTTCTCCAGGAGTTCGGCGATCATCAGCGTGAGGTCGCCGATGATGTCGGGCTCCACCATGGCCTCGGTCGCGGCGCGCAGTTGAACCCGCTGGAAGCCCTCGATCTGGCCCAGCGCGGCGCGTACGACGTTGGTGAGTTCGGTCGGGCCGGCCTCCAGGACGGTCTCGCGGATGCCGGCCAGCAGCATCAGGCTGTCGGCGTTACGGCGCAGGCGGACCGCGATGTGGTCGATGGAGTAGAGCCGTTCGAGCAGTGCCGGGTCGGTCTCGCCGCGCTCCACCGCGTCGATCAGAGCAAGTTGACGTGTCGTCAGGTTGCTGACGCGGCGGCCGACGTTGCCGAACATCTCGGCGACGTTGCGGCGGCTGAGGACCTGGCGTTCCAGCAGCGCGGCCGCGGTGGTCTGCACGTTGTTGAAGGCCTCGGCGAGTTCACCGATCTCGTCGTCCGCGGTGACCGGCAGCTCACGCAGGCGCGGAGGGCCGGACTCCTCGGCGTCGTCGTCGGCGACGCGGGCGAGCTCGCGGCCCGCTACGTCGGCGACCTCCTGGGCGGCCCCCGTCAGTGCCAGCACCGGACGGACCACGGAGCGGCGTACCAGGATGGAGAAGGCGATCCACAGGGCGAAGGAGAGCAGCGCCAGGGTGAGCAGCAGACCCGCGCGCCACTGGGCGCTGGAGGCGGTGTCGTCGGCCCGGTCGGCGATCTGGTCGATGAGCGACGCGGTGATCTTCAGCCGGTTCCGGGCCTGCGCGCTGTAGTCGGGGTAGGAGGCGATGGCCGCGCGGAACGCCGTACGGATCTCGGCTTTGGACTCTGCCTGCAACGCGCTCGGGTCGACGGCCAGTTCGGCGTAGTGTTGGCCGATCGAAGCCTGCGAGGCGTTGTGCTCGATGCCGCCGAACTCCTCGTTCTGCGTGTCGTTGGCGAACCGCTCGAACCGTTCGGCCTGGTAGGTGAACAGCTCGTAGGAGCCGACCGCGCCGGTGAACTCGATCAGCGCGTTGCTGTCGCCGGTCCGTGCGGAGAAGACGCCGGTCTCGAAGGCGCCGTGCGCGGCGTCGGCGCGCAGCAGCGAGTCGAGGAGGTTGCCGGTGAAGGTCGTCGCGAGGGCGGCGTTGCGGTCCAGGCCCAGGCCGTCGATGAGGCCGTCGGCCGCACCCGAGTACGCCGGGTCGATGTTGTCGGCCGGCAGATAGCCCTGTTCGATGGTGGCCCGCAGGCCGGCGAGGCCCTGGACCTCCTTCAGCGCCTGCACCTCGGTGTCCGGCAGCCGCTCGCCGAAGGCGTCGACCACCTTGCGTACCTGCGCGTCCACGGCCGCCTGCGCCTGCCGGTAGCCGTCGGTGGAGGGGGTGCCGCCGTCGAAGGACGCCTCGTGCCGCACGGAGAGCAGGATCGCCTGCTGGTGTTCGTCCTGCAGTTGGGCGACGAGCTGGGCGACCTGCGCGCTGTCACGCACCAGTTGGGCGGCGTCCTCCGCGCGGTTGGACTCCTGCACCAGGTCGACGATGAGGTACGTCAGCAGCAGCGCGATCACCGTCAGCGGGATACCGACGAGTACGTTCAACTTGCGCTGGAAGGGCCACCGGTCGGCGAAACCCCGCAGGCCCCGGCGCACGGACGTCGGTGCCGAGGATCTCGACCGGGCGGACGCGTCCACCTCTTTCGTGGACACCGGGCCTCCTTCAAGAAGGTGTTGCAGGCGTGCAAGGGGGTTCGCATGCATGCCGGAACTCTGCACACACGTGTCCGAATATGAATGATACGGAAGCGGCCCCCGCACACCGCTGTGGCCGACGCCGACTGCTGTGGCGGACGCCAACTCCGGCGAGACTATCGCCTATTCGAACGGCCGAGCGCGTAGCCCTACGTCAAGAATCCATTACGAAGCGGTGAACCGGAACCTGTCCGGGACCACCGGAGAGGTACCCGGACGATCTTCTGATCCCTGCGCAAGCGATCACGGATCGAAGCCAATCGGTAACCCGGCTGCTCTTGACTGATCGAGAAGCGGGTGGATTGGATCAGGACAGAGTGTTTGAGTTCTCATCAACCCCACAGCCCGGAACGGGAACCGTGACTTCCAACGCCCACAGCAGCAGGTCCCTCAGGAACCACCCCGGTGCGGCGGCCGTCGCCCTCGCGGCCGTGACGGTCCTGCTGGCGGGATGCTCCTCCTCGTCCGACGACACCTCCGACCCGCTCGCCGGCGACAAGGCGGCCGGTGACACCGTTGTCGTCGGCTCCAACAACTTCGCCGAGAGCATCCTGATCGCCGACATCTACGGCGAGGCCCTGAAGGCCAAGGGCATCAAGGTGTCCTACAAGCCCAACATCGGCAGCCGTGAGACCACGTACGGCCTCCTCAAGAACGGCTCCATCACCGTCCTGCCGGAGTACAACGGCTCGCTGCTGGCCTACCTGGACGCGAAGGCCGAGCAGACCTCGCTCGCGACCGTGAACGCCGCGGCGACGGCCAAACTCGACTCCAAGCTCACGCTGCTGGAGTCGTCGCCGGCCGAGGACAAGGACTCCGTCACGGTCAACGCGGCGACCGCCGAGAAGTACAACCTCACCGCGACGTCCACGCTCGCCGACCTCAAGGACATCGCGCCGGAGCTGGTCCTCGGCGGTTCGCCCGAGTTCCAGACCCGCCAGCAGGGCATGCTCGGCCTGGAGTCGGTGTACGGGCTGAAGTTCAAGTCCTTCAAGGCCCTGGACGCCGGCGGCCCGCTGACCCAGGCCGCGCTGAAGAAGAACACCGTGCAGGCCGCGGACGTCTTCACCACGGACCCGACCATCACCAAGGAGAAGTTCGTCGTCCTCCAGGACCCCAAGAACCTCTTCGGATTCGCGAACGTGACCCCGCTGGTCTACAAGAGCGGACTCTCCCAGGAGGGCGTCGACGCCCTCAACGCCGTCTCCGCCAAGCTCGACACCAAGACCTTGCTCGAGCTGGACTCCCAGGTCCAGCTGGAGAGCAAGGACCCGCTGGACGTCGCCAAGGCCTGGCTGAAGTCGGCCGGCCTCGGCTGAGGTTCCACCGGATCACGTGAACCGTTGGACACGACAGCAAACGGTGCGACCCGGGTTCCCCCGCAGCGCGGGGACGCCCGGATCGTCCTGAACGGAACCGCCCTCACCGTCGGCGAGCTGATCGCGCTCGTCGACGGTGAGGCCGTCCCCGTCGTGGCCCCCGAGGCCCGCGAGCGGGCCGCCCTCTCCTGGCGCACCGCACAGCGACTCGCCGCCGTCGGACGGCTGTACGGCCGGGGCACCGGCGTCGGCGCACACCGCTCGGTGCCGGTCGACGAGGGCGACGAGGCCGCGCACGGCCTGCGCCTGCTGCGCAGCCACGCGGGCGGAGCGGGCGCCCCGCTCCCCGCCCGCCAGGTCCGCGCCATGCTCGCGGTACGGGCCAACCAGCTTCTCGCCGGTGGCTCCGGCATCCAGCCCGCCCTCATCGATGCCCTCGTCGACGCCCTCCGCCTCGGCGTCCATCCGGCCGTCAACGAGTACGGCGGCGTCGGCACCGGTGACTTGACGGCGCTGGCCCAGACCGGCCTGACGCTGATCGGCGAACGACCCTGGCTGAGACCGGAGTTGACGGAGCCGGGCGTCACTCCTGAGCCGGAGGGCAGAACGACCGGCCGGCTGCGGCAGGCCGGACAGGGCGAGCAGGCAGACCAGGCACAGCGGGCCGAGCGGGGCAGCTCGGCGAACCAGTCCGAGTCGGATGCACGGTGGGCCGGTCGGTCATGGACGGCTCGGACAGCCGGGCCGACCGGGTCGGCGGCCGCGGATGCCCCCGGTGACGAGCCCGGTACGACCGGTACCGAGTCCGGTACCGAGACCGTTGCCGCTGCTCGGCGTGTCGTCGACCCCGTGGTTCGGCTGGTCACCCTGCCCGGACCCGCCGCCCGGACCGTTTACGTCCCCGTCTGCGCCCCCACCCCGGTCGCGGCCGCCGACTCCGCCCCAGGCGCCGCCCCTGCCCCCGGGCTCCCGGCGCCGGTCGTCCTTCAGCCCGGTGATGCGCTGGCCCTGCTGAGCAGCAACGCGCTCGCGTTGGGGCAGGCCGCGCTCGCCCAGCGTGATCTCGACGTGTTGTTGCGCGCCACGCACGCCGTCGCCGCCCTGTCCCTCGCCGCGGTGTCGGGTTCGCCCGAGGCGTATGCCGCGCCCGTACACGCCTTGCGGCCCTATCCCGGCGCGGCCCGCGCGGCCGGTGAGGTGCGGCGGCTGCTCGGTCTGCCCGATCGGCCGCAGGGCCGGGGCCGGCGGATCCAGGACCCCTTCGGGTTTCGCGCCTTCCCGCAGGCGCACGGATGCGCCCTGGACGCCTCCGAACGGCTGCGTGAGGTCATCGAGGTGGAGGTCAACTGCCCGTCGGAGAACCCCCTCATGGATCCCGACAGGGCCACCGCCTACCATCACGGTGGCTTCTTCGCTGCGCCGCTGGGCCTCGCCCTGGACGCCGCCGTACTCGCCCTGCTGCAGACCGCGCAGCTCTCCGCCGCTCGTCTGACGGCGCTCGGTGACCCCGGTCTCACCGGCCTGCCCGCGTTCCTCGGTGGAGGCCCCTCGAGCAGCTCGGGCACGATGATCCTGGAGTACACCGCCAACTCCGCCTTGGCGGAGCTGCGTTCGGCGGCGACGCCCGCCTCGGCGGGCCACGCCGTCCTGTCGCGAGGTCTGGAGGAGGCCGCCAGCTTCGCCGGACAGGCCGCCCGCCAGACCTCGCGGGCAACGGACGCCTACACCACCGTCCTCGCATGTGAACTCGTCGTCGCGGTACGGGCCTTGCGGATGCGCCCGGGCCAGATGGACTCACTGTCACCGCCGGGCGCAGTCCTCGCCGCGGCCACGGCCGTTCTCCCCACGGGTCTGGAGGACCGTCCGCTGACCGGAGACGTGCTGGTGGCTGCCGAACTGCTGCCGGTGCTGGCCGAGTTGTGAGTCCTTCCACTCGGGAGCGGCTCCGGTGAGGGGCCTCGCTCAGTAACCCACGTAGAACGTCGCGTCCTGCTTCTCGGTGGCCGTCGAGACCGGGTCGATCCGCAGTACGTAGTTCGAGTGCCGGATGTAGCGCGTCGGGTTGTTGTAGGAGCGGAACGACGCCCATCCGGAGTCCGCCAGGCCCGCCGTACGGTAGAAGGTCGCATCACCGGCGAAGGCCGACGTGCCGTCGTTCGCGTCCAGTTGCAGCTGGTAGTTGTAATGACGCAGGTACCGGGTCGGGTAGTTCACCGACTGGAAGGAGACCCCGGAGCTGTCGGCCAGGCCGGGGACGAGCTTCCACTGCGAGTCGGTGTACAGGTCGAAGGGGTACGTGTCGATGCGTCCGACGTAGTTGGAGTGGCGGACGTAACGGTCCGGGTAGTTGTACGACTTGAGCCGGTTCCAGGCCGGGGCGCCCCACTTGGCGACGAGGTTGCTGTACTGCGTGCTCGTGATCGTCGTGACACCGCAGTGCTTGGAGTTCACCGGCTGGGTGTACGTCTTCTGGTCGAGCGCGGTCCAGGTGCCCGCCGACAGGTTGGTGGACTGCCAGGCGTAGAAGACGCCGTTGGGCGTGTAGGTGTCACCCCAGAGCCACCAGGTGCTGGAGGTGAGTGACTTGACGAGGGTCGGCGCCTCGGTGCCGCCGTGGGCGACCCCCGTGTTGAACACCGTGAAGCTGCCGGGGTCGAGGGTGCTGGACCGTGCGCCCACCAGCGTCTGGTCCTTCTTGAAGTAGAGGTAGTTGACGCCGTTCACCCCTACGGCCATGTCGCCGTCGATCACGTCGTAGCCGGGGTCGAAGAAGACCTGGGGCGCCGAGGCGGTGACGAAGTCGGTGGTGTAGTTGACCATGATCACGTTGTGTCCGCTGGAGTTCACGGCGGAGTAGATGAGCGCGTACTGACCCCGGCCCGCGTCCCAGAACGCCTCCGGCGCCCAGCTGTGGGTGTTCATGTCGTGCAGCTTCAGCCGGTGATAGCCGGTGAAGGTGCGCAGATCGGTCGAGTTCCACACGTGCACGTACTGGCTGACGTAGCTCCAGTCGGTGCCCTTGAGGTCGGTGGCGATCACCACGTAGGTGCCGTCCTGCTTGCGCAGGATGAACGGGTCGCGCAGCCCCAGTGCGCCCTCGGTGGGCGTGACCACGGGGTTGTTCTGGTTGAGCGGCATCCACTGCAACCCGTCGGTGCTGACGGCGAGGTGGAGGCCGTAGTCGGTGCCGGCGCCGAGGCTGGTCGATTCGGTGAAGTAGCCCATCACATAGGCCGAGTCGGCCGCGTGGGCGGACGGGACGCCGAGGGTGAGGGACAGGGGGACGGCGGCGGCCGCGCCCAGGACGAGGCGGCGGGAGGGGTTGGGGGTCATATGCGCTCCAGGGGTGCGGGGTGCCCTTTGATGCCGACTCAGAGGTTCGAAATGTCGAACCAGGTTCGGTGAGTCGGTCAGAAGGTAGGGGCGTGCGGGGAACAGGTCAATCACCGGGACACGCTTGGCGGTTTTCCGCCGTGTGCCTGTGTGCGGCCCATGGAAATTCCGGCGATCTCGACGCCGGTCCGGACTAGTCTCGGCGACCGTGAACAGGAGACGGCAGAAGAAACTCACCAAGCGTCTGTTGTCGGCGGTGATGTTCGACGGCGGTACTCGGGTCGACCTGCTGCTGCGGGCCGGCGCCGACCCCGCGGCCGCCGACGCCGACGGAACCACCCCGTTGTACGTGGCCTGCGTCCAGGGGGCCGCCGACAACGCGCGCAGACTGCTCGCGGCCGGTGCGCCCCCCGACGCCGAGAGCGCGGGTTCGGGCGCCGAGGGCACCCCGTTGTGCGCGGCAGCCTGCTGGGGGCACCTCGACGCCGTCCGCGCCCTGCTCGCCCACGGCGCCGACCCCAACCTCCGCGAGGACCACGGAACGGGACTGACCCCACTGGAGTGGGCGGCCGCGGGACCGCACCCGGAAACGATGGCCGCACTGCGCGCCGCGGGAGCACGCTGACGGAAGTCGGAAAGTCGGGCGCCATGGCTCCCGGCCACTACGGGCCACCGGTGCTGCGAGCCGGGCTGGAGCCGTCGGGCTGCCGGACCGTCGGCAAAGTGGGCAGACAGGCCGGATGGGCAGACAGGCGGACTGGGAAAACAGGCGGAGTGGGCGGGCAGGCCGGACGGGGAAGACAGGCGGAGTGGGCGGGCAGGCCGGACGGGGAAGACAGGCGGAGTGGGCGGGCAGGCCGGACGGGTCCTGTCAGTACGGGGGTTCCCTCACCGGACCGGATTCGACCGGAGTACGACATCCTCGATCAGTCGGTCGATGAGAGCGATCAGTACGTCCCGGCAGGAATCACGTTCCCGCGCGTCGCACAGCAGCACGGGAACCTGCTCCGGCAGCGCCAGCGACTCCTGGATCTCCTCCGTCGGATACGGGTGCAACCCGTGGAAACCGTTTGCCGCAACGACGAAGGGGATGCCCCGGCGCTCGAAGAAGTCGATCGCGGCGAAACTGGACTCCGGCCTCCGCACATCGATGAGCACCACCGCCCCCAGGGCGCCGATCGCCAGGTCGTTCCACATGAACCAGAACCGCTGCTGGCCGGGCGTGCCGAAGAGATACAGCACCAGGTCGTCGCCGATGGTGATCCGTCCGAAGTCCAGGGCCACCGTGGTGGACCGTTTCTCCTCGATGCCTTTCAGGTCGTCCACGTCCAGCCCGGCGACGGTCAGCGGTTCTTCGGTGCGCAGTGGCGCGATCTCGCTGACCGCCCCGACCATGGTGGTCTTCCCGACGCCGAAGCCGCCGGCGATGAGGATCTTCACCGTGTCCGGCGCGACCGCCGTACCGGCGCTGAGGGCGGTGGGAGCGGTGGAATCAGATCCGGCCAAGGCCGTCCCTCACTTTCTTCAGCAGATCGAGATCCGGGGTGCCGGCGCCGGTGACGGGACGGGGCGGCCTGGCCGTGATCAGGCCCGCCTCCAGCAGGTCGCAGAGCAGGATGACGACCACGCTCACGGGCAGGTCGAGACGGGCCGCGACTTCGGCCACGGCGAGCGGCCGGGCGCACAGCCGCAGGATCCGGGTGTGCTCGGGCTGCTGCCGCGCGACCCGCTCGGGCGGCGGGTCGACGGCGGTCACCGTCGTGATGAGCGTGAAGTCGGCACGGCTGGGCCGGGTCCGGCCACCGGTGAGGGTGAACGGCCTGACGAGCCGGCCCGCTTCGTCGCCTCCGCTCACCTCACCCGCCGTTGGTGCGGGCCGCGGGACCGACATGGGCCCGCGGCGCCGCGCTGAGGTGCTCGCCGATCTTCTTCACGAGCATGTTCATCTGGTACGCCACCACGCCCACGTCCGCGTTCTTCCCCGCGAGCACGACCAGATGGGCCCCCGGGCCGGCCGAGGTGAGGATCAGGTAGCTGTTGGCCATCTCGATGAGCGCCTGGCGGACCGGGCCGCCGCGGAAATCCATGCTGACGCCCTTGCTCAGACTCATCAGGCCGGAGGCGGTCGCCGCCAGCCGCTCGGCGTCCTCGCGAAGGAACCCGGTGGACTTGCTCACCACCAGCCCGTCCTCGGAGAGCACGACGGCCTGGTTGACGTCGGCGACCCGGTCCACGAGACCGGTGAGCAGCTGGTCGAGCTGGGTGTTCGTGCCGGGGATCGAGCGTGTCATCGTGAAGTCCTTCATGAGCGGTCGGCGGGCGGTGTCGGGGTCCGGGAGGCGCCCGCGGTGGTGACCGGCGGGCCGGGGGCCTCCTCGGCGGATGTTTCCTGCGGATCGTCGAGCGACAGGTCGGCGTCGGCGTGTGCTCGCAGCGTGCCTCGCTGGAAAGCGGCGAGGGAAGAGGCGGCGCGCTCCGCGGTGAAATCGTCCGGGTAACCGTCTTCCTCGACGGCCGCGGTGGACGCGGAGGCGGCGGAGTCCTCGCGCAGCTCGGTGGCGAGGCTGGTCTGCGGGACCCTGCGGGGCAACGGGGTGAGACCTTCGGGGCGCGCGACCGCACCCGGGCCGGCCGTCGGGGACGCGTCGCCCGCCGGGGAAGGGGAGCCCTCCGACGAGGGGGAGCCTTCCGACGAGGGGGAGCCTTCCGTGGAACGCGAGTCGGCCGAGTCAGGGCCGTCCGAGGAGCGTCGGCCGAGTGCCGGGTCCCCTCCACCGGCCGACAGCGGACCGGAGTCGCGCACCGGGGCGGAGGCGCCGGCCGTCGGGAGAGGCGAGGCGACCCGTCCGGTCGGCGACCTGCTGTGCTCCCGCGCCGTGTCCGCGGCGGCCCGCAGAGGTGACGGGACGTCCGGTTCCGACATGCGGGAACCGGCGGTCACCGCCTCACCGGAGACCTCCGCAGCCGGGACCCTCGGGTCCGCCGGGTCTGCCGGGTGCGTCGACTCGGTCGGGTCCGTCGACTCCGCCGGGTTCGCGGGGTCGGCCGGGTCCGCCTGGTCTGCCGGGTCCTCTCGGACCACGACGTCGTGCGGGACCAGCACGATGGCCGTGGTCCCGCCGTACGGCGACGGGCGCAGGGTGACGGTGATGCCGTGCCGGGTCGCGAGCCGGGCGATCACGAACATGCCCAGCCGCAGGTCGTCGGCGAGTGCCACCACGTCGAACTGGGGCGCAACCGCCAGCTGCTCGTTGAACGAGGCGTAGTCCTCCTCCGACATACCGAGTCCGCGGTCCTCGACCTCGATCGCCAGGCCCCTGGCCACCAGTGTGGCCCGCACACCGACCGGGCTGGGCGCAGGCGAGTAGGACGTCGCGTTGTCGATGAGCTCGGCGAGCAGATGGATCACGTCCGCCACCGCGGGAGGCGCGATGTACACGTCTTCCTCGGTGTGCACCTCGGCCCGCCGGTACTCGGCGACCTCCCCGACGGCGCCGCGCAGGATGTCGATCAGCGCCACCGGCTCCGTCCAGCTGCGTCCCGGCCGACCGCCGCTGATGATGACGAGATTCTCCTCGTAGCGCCGCAACTGACTGGCGGTGGAGTCCAGTTCGTAGAGCCCGTTGAGGACGTCCGGGTCCTGGTGCCGTCGCTCCAGTGCGTCGAGCTTGCTGAGCTGGAGGTTGACGAGGTTCTGGCTCTGCCGGGCGATGCCCAGGATGACCTTCTGGAAGCCCCGCCGGGTGTCGGCGAGTTCGACCGCCGTGTGTACGGCGGTGCGCTGCGCCGTGTTGAACGCCGCGGCGACCTGGCCGAGTTCGTCGCCGCCGTAGTCCAGCGGCGGAGCCGCGGAGTCCACGTCGACGGTCTCGCCCCGGTCCAGCCGGGCCACGACGTCCGGGAGCCGCTCCTGCGCCAGGCTCAGTGTGGCCATCCGCAGTCCGTGCAGCCGCCGGGACAGCGAGCGGGTGATCCGCCACGACATGCCGACGCACATCAGCAGGGCGACGAGACCGCCGGCGCTCAGCGAGGCGGCCGTGATGAGCAGCTCGCGCGCCTCGTCTGCGCTGTGCTGGAGCAGCGCCGTGGTTTGCAGCCGGATCAGCCCCGAGTACTGGTCGGAGACCTCGATGAGCGCGGCCCGCCACTCCTTCTGCACGTCCGGCAACGCGATGTCACCGCTTTCGCCCTGTTTCGCGCGGGCCGCCAGCACCTTGTCCTCGACGGACTCCAGGATCTGCCACTGGTAGCTCGTCAGGATCTTCTCGGTCTGCTCCTTCGCGGGGCCGGTGAGCGAGGGGACGATCTGGTCCTGCACGAGCCAGCGCCGGGTGTTCACCAGCTGGGCGAACTCCGCCCACGTCTTCTCGTCCATCCGTTGCCGGGGCCCGGCGAGCGTCAGTTGAAGGTCCTCCTCGGAGACCAGTTCCGCCGCGTGCTCCAGGGCGACGAGCGGTCCGGCCTGTGAGGTGAGGTCGCCGTCGTCGACCTGGGACAACTCCTGGAAGGCGTGGATCTGGTCGTCGATGATCGACGTGTACTGGTCCAGTGCCTGGGCGGCGGTGATGTCGACGGGGTCGTCCACCTGGCCCCGGTAGTACTCCAGGCTGCCCACGGAGGCGACGACCGAGTACATCCGGTCCCTGACGCGGTCGGACGCCTGCTGGATGTCGTCCGACCGGGCGACGAGTTCGGCGACGGCCACGTCCGTCCGTTCGCGCTGTGCCTCCAGCGCGGCCCGGGAACCGGCGGGCCCCGAGGCGAGCCACACGGCTGACAGGCTGCGTTCCTGCTGGAGCATGAGCGTCGCCTCGGTGCCCATGGCGCCGGTGGACCGGCTCAGTTCGGTCTGCGCGCGCAGCCGCAGCCCCTCCGCGAACATCTGGGTCGTCGTCACACCCCACATGGCGGCGAGGGTGACGCTGGGCACCAGTGCCAGCAGGATCAGGGAGAGACGTATGGAGCCGAGACGTCGGCGCCGGGCACCTGTCCGTGGAGACATAGTCGTCCTAGAGCGATCAGCGGGGGGCGGGGGGAGAGGAGAGAACCGGGGGGAGGAGAGCGGGGGGTGGAGGAGGTGGAGGGGAGGAGCAAACGGTTCCGTCAGCGGGTGCCGGCGGCGGCGAAGCGCGCGACTTCGGCGACGTTGGTCTTCGTGACGAAGGCCGGACCGGTCAGCACGGGCGCCGCACCGCCGCCGCTGAGGTTGCCGTTGGTCTTGTAGATCCAGAGCCCGTCGACGGCCAAGTAGCCTTGCAGGTAGGGCTGTTGATCCACAGCAAACTGCACGCTACCGTCGCGGACGGCCGTCACCAGGTCCTTGTTGAGGTCGAAGGTGGCGACCTTGGCCTTGCTGCCGGCCTGCTCGGTCGCCTGCACCGCGGCGAGCGCGAACTGCGCGCCGTTGGCGACGACTTCGTCGATGTCCGGATCCTGCCGCAGGCGTGCCGCCACGGCGGCGGTCACGGCGTCCATGTCCGTTCCGTCGACGTAGAGCATCTCGGTCTCGCCGGTGAACGTCTTCTTCACGCCCGCGCAGCGCGCCTCCAGGGCGATGTTGCCCCGTTCGTGGATGACGCACAGCGCGTGCTTCGCACCGAGGCCGTCGAGTTTGTCGCCGACGGCGCGGCCCGCGACGCTCTCGTCCTGGCCGAAGTACTCCAGGAGGCCGGCCGAACGCCAGGCGTCGATACCGGAGTTGAGTCCGACCACGGGTATGCCGGCCGCCTTGGCCCGGGCCACCGGGCCCTTCATGGCCTGCGGTTTGGCGAGGGTCACCGCGATGCCGTCGACCCGGTCGCTGATGGCGTCCCGCACGAGTTCGGCCTGTCCGGCGGCGTCGGAGTCGCTGGCGTAGGTCAGGTCGACGCCGTCCTTGGCGGCCGCGGCCTCGGCGCCCTTGCGCACCAGCTCCCAGAAGTCGTCGCCCTCGGCGCCGTGGGTGACCAGGGTGATCTTGATCCGGTCGCCCGAGCCACCCGCCGTGTCCATGTCCGAGCCGGACGACGTGCCCGCGGAGCAGCCGGTCGACAGGAGAAGGCAGCAGGCCGCGGCCAGGGCGGCGAGGCGTACGGAGCCGAGAGGAGAAGGAGCTGAGGGGGCCGAGAGGGTGGGGAGGGGAGTGTTCATGGGGGGCTGCACCTCGCTGTGCGGCAGAGCAGGGAGGACGGGGCGAGCGCCGCCGGAGCGAGGGGGTGGTGCACCGGCGAGAGGCATTCGTTGGCTCGGAGCCAACCGTGTGTGACCGCTGGTAGTCAAGTGAGCCCTCGCCTGGGGGAGGCGCTGCGTCCGCATCGTGATCCTTGACGAGGCGGCAAGGGCAGAAGGGAGCCTATCCGCAGGTGATTTGACTGATCGTCAGCAGGGAGGCGCGGTTGGGAGCCGACGGGCCGCCGCTCCGTACTTCGCGATGTGGGCGGCGCCGGGGGGACTCGGCGGCGGTGCCGTCCGGGCGCCAGTGGCGGACCCGGACGATCTCGGGGACGACGAGGTCGAGCCCGGTGAAGAACGTCGCTGCCTTCGCCGGGCGCGCACCCGCATCGGGCATCAGCGTGCCGCGTTCCCCGTGCCGCGTTCCCGTTCCCCGTGCCGTGTGCCGTGTGCCGTGTGCCGTGTGCCGCGTACGCACGGGAGGGAAACGGTGAGGTCGATCCCCGGCTGGCACGGCGGCTGTCGACCGTGCTCCCGATACGCCCCTGCTCGAGGTCGGCGGACCGGAAACCGAACCCGGGCGACCCGAGTGCTTCCGTGACCGCCTTCGGCGCGGGCAGTGGACGGACGGTGAGCCGGTCGGGAGCGCTGACGACACCGGCGGGGCCGGAAGCGGCCTGCTGTGCACAGGTCGTCCCGGCCCCGCCGGTGAAGTGACGTACGGCCGCGAACCGGTTTCCGCGCGTCGCATTCGCGCGTCAGAGGCGCGCAGGTCCGCGGGTCAGGCGGGCTTCCCCGCTCCCGGCAGCGGACCGTCCTGCCGGACCCGGTCGGCCGTCCGTTCCGGCCGCTTCTCCTTGCGGCGCTGCCGACGGCTCTGACGCGGTTCCTGGTCGGGCAGCCAGCCGAAGGCCAGGCTGCTGCCCACGGCGCCCATCAGGAGGCCGACGACGAAGCCGCCGATGTTGGACGTGAGCCAGGTGCCCAGGGAGAGCAGGATGGCGATGATCGAGTAGAACAGCCGCTGGGTCGGGTTGAAGATGATCAGAAGTCCGCAGAGCACCATCAGAGTCGGCAGGAGGTAACCCGCCAGGCCCTGCATACCCACATGAAGGATCACCGGAAGCGGTGCCTTCATGGTCACCAGGATCTCGGCGCCGCCCAGGACGAGCAGCACACCGCCCGCGAAGGGCCGTCGGCCCCTCCACCCGCGGAAGCGGTCCCGCCACTGGGTGAAGGTCATTACTTGCAGCCCTCGCTGGAGAAGCTCATCTTCAGTCCGGGAAGCTTGAAGACGGCCGCGGTCGCCGCGTAGTTGTGCTGGTACAGGTTCTTGATGACGACCGTGTCCGCCTGCTGGCCGTAGACACCCGCGGGGCCCTGGATCGGGACCTTGTCGAAGGTGCTGGAGTCGCGGCCGATCTCGATGTTGTTGAACTCGGCGTCGCCCGAGATCTCGTCGGAGTCGATGGCCAGGTTCTTCACGCTCACCGGGGTGGACCCACCGCCGGCCTTGAGGATGAGCTGGATGCCGCCGAGGTCGACGCTCTGGCACATGTTGGTGATCTTGCCGTTCTTCACGACCGAGGTGACGACCAGGACCTGGCCGCCGGTGTCGCCCTGGTTGGGGCTGTTCTCGATCATGTTGTCCAGGCCGCCGAACTGTGCGAAGCCCTCACCTTCGAGCTTGTCGGCGGTGACCACGAACGGCATGCCGGAGATCGCGAACTGCACGCCCAGGGCACCCTGCGCGGTCAGGACCGCGAGCCCCGCGGCGACGAAGGTGGCGGGCACCGCCATGACGGCGGCCCGGCGCAGCCGCACCCGGCCGCGTCTCGTTGCGGAACCGCTTTCGGGGTTCTCGGGGGTGTGGTCGGCGGACGAAGTGACGTCCGGGGACGAGGCCATGTCTGCTCCCATGCGCTTGGTCATGCGGGTTGGGCTTCAGTGGCACGTTGTCCTGGCGCGGACAGCGGCTGCCGCGCACGCCTCCTCGCGACTCCCGGAAACCGCAAGGGCTTTCTGGTTACGCAGCAGTAGCCGTCGAGGAAGTTACCGATGGTTACACCAGCCGGTCAAGGGAGATGTGGAAAAAGAGTGTTCATTATGTGCCGCCGATCGGTCGCACCCTCGACGGGCTGACGCATATATCTGTTGGACCATCAACTTTGTTGCAGAGCCTTGACGTTGACAGACCATCAGGTCTACAACTCTCCCTGGCTCAGCCGGGATCCGTGGCGCCGGATCCGCAGCGCGACGACATGGCCGCGCTCCCGGACGCTTTTCAGCCAGTACGGGCCATTCGGTCCCGAGCTCGATCCCTGCACGGCACCGGTACGGCCGCTTCGCCCGCGGGCCGTGACCGGTCGCCCCTCCCCGCCCGGCCCGGCCGGAGTCACTCGCCAGTGCCTCAGGCCGGTCACCGGCCGGCCGCTGTTGCCGGTCCGTCACGTACGGAGAAGGCGTCACGGGCCGGTGACGGCGGACGCCGATCAGCGTCCCTCCTGTCGCGACCAGCGACGCACCGGTTCATCCCCACCGACCGAACCCGCCACAGGCCGACCCCCCCCACGGATCAACCCCCCACAGATCAACCCGTTGATTGAACCCCCACTTGAGAAAGAGGCACCCGCATGCGCACTCGCTCCCTCCTCGCCCTCGCAGGTACCGTCGTCGCCCTCTCGCTCACCGCCGTCACCCCGGCCTCCGCGGCCGGCGCGGTGCTGACGACCGCCAACGGCGACGTCGCCGTCGGTGACGTCCTCAACGCCTCCCTCGCCAGCGGCACGGCCGCCACGCTGTACTCCAGCGCGACCGGCACCAGCGGCGTCTCCTGTGCCGCGTCCGCGTTCACCGCCACCGTCACCGACAACCCCACCGCGCCCGGCACCGCCACCGAGTCGCTCACCGCGCACACCTTCAACAACTGCACCGCCAACGTCGTCGGCGTGCTCGGCGTCACCAGCATCACGGTCAACAACCTGTCCTACACGACGAGCGTGTCGTCGGACGGCGTCGTCACCGTGACCCCGCCGAGCGGCTCCACCATCCAGACCACGGTCGTGCTGCGCACCCTGCTGGGCAGCATCAACTGCGTCTACCGGGCGCCCAGCCTGACCGGCACGGCGAGCAACGCCGACAACAGCATCACCTTCACCGGCCAGCAGTTCACCAAGTCGTCCGGCTCGTCGCTGTGCTTCGCCAACGGCTTCTTCACCGCCAAGTACGCCCCGGTGACCGACGCGGGCGCGGCCGTCACCGTCAACTGAAAGCCGTCATCCACCACAGAGAACCGTCTGTGTGACTGATCGGAGTTTGCTGGACCGAACCCTCGCCAACGGGGTTCAGCGCCGACGCAGACGCGCGACGAGGGCGGCGCCGCCGGTGAGCACCAACACCGCCGCGGCGCCGCCCGCCAGCATCGGCGCGGACGGCCCGGAGCCGGAATCGGTGGCGGACGCCACCGGGGTGCTCCCGGGGTCGGCCGCCGCGGCCCGGGCTGAGGCGGCGCCGCCGGACGCGGTCGACAGCGACGAAATGGCGGACGGCGTGCCCGGCGTCTCGAGCGAGGAGGTCGTGGCCGCAGACGTCGTGGGCGTGGCCGGAACGGGCCCCTCGCTCGTCGGGTCACTGTCCGGCCTGCTCGGAGAAACCGCTTCCGGGAACACCACGTCCGAGCACGAGTAGTAGGTGTCCGGCGTGCTGCTGTTCTGCCAGATCGTGTAGAGCATCTGACGTCCCGTCCGGTCGGCGGGCAGCTTCGCCGTGAGGTGGTAGGCGCCGTCCTTCAGCGCCGGGTCCCTGACCTCGGCGAACGGCTTCGTCGGCAGGTCGGACCAGGTGAGCGGCTTCGACGGGTCGTATCCCGGTTTCGTCAGATACAGCTTGAACGTGCCGGTGTGCGCGATCGTCGAGGCGTACGTCATGCGCAGCGTCCCGCCGGGGGCGAGCCGGGTCGACGGCCAGTCGGCGCGGGCGAGGTCGAGCCCCTTGTACGCGGACAGTCCGCCGCTGCACAACCGCCCGTCGGGAATGGTCTGCCGGTCGCGGCCGTTCACGTTCGCCACCCGCAGGTTGTCCCACGCGGCGAAGGACGTGCCGTTGGCGTCGACCGCCGCCCGGCAGGCGGCGGTCCTCGCGTCGGCTCCGCCGTCGGGGGAGCAGGCGAACACCCGGCTGACCGGATTGGTGGGGGCGCCGTGCGCCTGGGCCGGTCCGGCGGCCCACAGGCCCAGCAGGAGAGGACTGACGGCGGCGGCCGTCAGAACTGCGGTGCGGTGTGCGGTGCTGCGGGGCATCGGGGACGTCTCCTCGGCCGGCGCGGGAATGGTCTCTTCATCAGTACGGGAACGGTCTGTTCGTCAGTACGGGAATCCGGCCCGGCGCGTTCAGCGCGCCTTCCCATGGCTTTCGCCCCTCGCGAGGACGCGACCAAAACGGTCGTTCGATGACCGATCGGGGTCGACGAGGGTTGGGTTTTGGTCGGATCGAGGGTTTCCCCTGTATCCGGATGGCTGATCCTTTGCCTATCGTTCCTGCACAGCCGACCCACAGGTAACCCCGACGGGGCCGGTCCCCGCGCCTGGCCGGCCTTTCGCGCTGCTCTTCGATGCACCCCCCGCCGCTTCCCCGCCGAAGCGAATCGACCGCCGCTCCGCCCTGTCCGGAGTCGGTTACGAAAGGCACGCCCTTGCGCACCTCACCCGCCCTGAGACGGAAGCTGATATCCGTCGCCGCGGCCTCCGCGGCCCTGCTCACCGCCGCGTCGACCGCTTCGGCCGTCGCCGCCCAGGAAACCGTTTCCCAGGGTCTTGCCGTCCCCGCCGCCCAGACCGAGGCCGCGCCCGGCACCCCGGCCGAGCGCCTCATCGTCGGATACCAGGCCGGTGCCGCCGAGGCCGGCTCGAATCCGGCCGCCGAGGCCGACGCCGCGGCCAAGGGCCGGCAGGCCGGCGAGGACGTCGATTTCCAGCGCCGGCTCGGCACCGGCGCCGCCCTGGTCGACCTGGGCGACGACCTCACGAAGGCGGATGTCGCCGACGTCGTCGCCCAGTACCGGGCGGACCCGCAGGTCGCCTATGTCGTCCCGGACCGGCTGAACAAGCCGAAGGCAGACCCGAACGACACCGAGTACACCAAACAGTGGGACCTCTTCGAGACCACCGCCGGTATGAACGTGCCGGGCGCCTGGGCCACCTCGACGGGCACGGGTGTCACCGTCGCCGTCATCGACACCGGTTACGTCGCGCACACCGACCTCGCCGCCAACGTCGTCGGCGGCTACGACTTCATCGCCGACACCGCGGTCTCCGTGGACGGTGACGGCCGCGACAGCAACCCGGCCGACCCGGGCGACCACTACGCCGCCAACGAGTGCGGTTCCGGCGTCGGGGCGAGCAACTCCTCCTGGCACGGCACCCACGTGGCCGGCACCATCGCCGCCGTCACGAACAACAACAAGGGTGTCGCGGGCATCGCGTACGGCGCGAAGATCTCCCCGGTCCGGGTGCTCGGCAAGTGCGGCGGCTACGACTCCGACATCATCGACGCGATCACCTGGGCCTCCGGCGGCACCGTTTCCGGTGTTCCCGCCAACTCCCAGGTCGCCAAGGTCATCAACATGAGCCTGGGCGGCGACGGGGCCTGCACCTCGGCGACCCAGAGCGCGATCACCGCCGCCGTGAACCGCGGAACAACGGTCGTGGTGGCCGCCGGCAACGAGAGCGACAACGTCGCGAACCACTCGCCGGGCAACTGCAACAACGTCATCTCGGTCGCGGCGACCAACCGCACGGGCGCCAAGGCGTCCTACTCCAACTACGGGTCCCTGGTGGACATCTCGGCGCCCGGCGGCCAGACCGGCACCGGCACCGCGAACGGCATCCTGTCCACCCTGAACTCCGGTACCACGACGCCGGCGACCGAGTCGTACGCCTACTACCAGGGCACCAGCATGGCCACCCCGCACATCGCGGGACTGGTCGCGCTGGTCAAGTCGGCCAACCCCGCGCTCACACCGGCCCAGATCGAGACGGCCGTCAAGAACAACGCCCGTGCCCTGCCCGGCGCCTGCTCCGGTGGCTGCGGCGCGGGTCTCGCGGACGCGGCCAGGACGGTGCAGGCGGTGAGCGGCTCAGGCGGTTCCACGGGGGGCACCACCTTCTCCAACACCACCGCGGTCCCGATCCCGGACAACGGTTCCGCGATCGAGTCCTCGATCGCTGTCAGCGGCCGCACGGGCAACGCCCCGACCGCACTCCAGGTCGGCGTCGACATCACCCACACCTACCGCGGGGACCTGGTGATCGACCTCGTCGCGCCCGACGGCAGCGCCTACCGGCTGAAAGCGGCCGCCTCCTCGGACTCCGCCGACAACGTGAAGGCCACCTACTCCGTGAACGCTTCCGGCGAAATCGCCAACGGCACCTGGAAACTGCGTGTCCAGGACACCGCGGCGCAGGACACCGGCAAGCTCAACAGCTGGCAACTGACGTTCTGAGGAAACCGCTTCTCGCCGCTTGCGACGAACGGGCGGGCCGGCCGGTGTGGAGGGGCACCGGCCGACCCGCCCTCGTTCTGTTTCTGCCTGCTTCCGGGTTCCGGTTGAGCCGGATCCCGTCGAGGCGTGGACTCCGGCGCCGTCGGCAACGGCACCTCGACGGCAACGAGTTACCTATGTGTTTCCAGCCGTTTCCATGAAAAACAAACCGGCCGCCCTCGCACCGTAAAGACACCGGAAGGATGTGCTCTGCAAGGGGCTGTGAGAGCCTCGGTATGCGGTGACACGTGTCGCTCGAGTGTCCCGGCATCCTCTTCTCCGGCTGCCCACAAGCGGAAACCGCGCCCCCCGTCTCTTTCGATTCTCTCTCGACTATGCCTCCGGTACGTTCTCTGTGGGAGGCTTCGTGCAGCAGGCCAGCAGTCGAGAACAAGTCGGGTGAGCCCAGGGGGCGTCGGCCGGGTTCACTCGTATGGGCAGTCCAGTCGTACCGTGAGCTATTGTGTACGGTGGGTAAGAAAAAACGGCATGACCCGTTCGTTACCGGCCCGGGAGAGTACCAGTCGATGGCGAGGCAGTTACGCGCCGAACAGACCCGCACGACGATCATCACGGCCGCCGCCGACCTGTTCGACCGGCGCGGCTACGAGTCGACAAGCCTCAGTGACATCGTCGCGCACGCCCATGTCACCAAGGGCGCCCTCTACTTCCACTTCGCGGCGAAGGAGGATCTGGCCCATGCCATCATGGAGTTGCAGTCCTCGGCCTCGCGCCGGATCGCCGGCGAGATCGACGACCGCGGCTACGCCTCCCTCGAAGCCGTGATGCGCCTGACGTTCGCGCTGACGCGACTGTCGGTCGAAGGGCCGATCACCCGGGCCGGGCTGCGGCTCGCCACGGGGGGAGTGGCGGTCCGCCCGCCCTTGTCGCATCCCTTCGCGGAGTTGCTGGACCTCATCTCCCGACGGCTCGGCGGCGCGCTCAAGGAGTCCGACATCCATCCGGACATCGACGTCGACGCCGTGGCGCATTCCCTCGTCTGCTTCTTCGTCGGCACCCGCGTCGTCGGCCGCTCCCGCGAACCCGCCGGCCGGCTGCCCCGCCGGATGGCGGAGATGTGGCACGTCCTCATTCGCGGCCTGGTTCCGGTACCGCGCCGACCGCGCTATCTCAGCCTCGCGGCGCGCCTGGAGCGGGAGATCATGGCGGCGGTCTGAGGGGTGCGGAGCGCTCGGCCGTGGTGACGATGACGACCACGGTGCCGGTGACGGTCGGCCCGAGCGGTGGGCCCGAGCGGTGGGTCCGAGCGGTGGGCCCCGGGATACGGTGAGCCGCATGTCCGACATCTCCGCGCCGCCCGTGATCCTCGGCGGCGAGCCCGGCTCGTTCCCCCACAGCGTCCTGGCCGAACGGCACCCGGCGATCATCCAGCAGGTGCGGGAGGCGTTCCCCTACGGACCCGACATCCACCGCAGGCTGGACGCGCTGCTCGACAACTGCGCCGAGGGCGTGATCGAACCGCTTCCCGCCGGTGCGCTGGACCGGGACCGGTGGCGGACCTGGGGTATGGACGCGTACGCCGGGCGATCCTGGTTCGACGTGCCCTGGCTGTGGTCGGAGAGCTACTTCTACCGTCAACTTCTCGAGGCGGTCGGCTACTTCGGGGCCGGCGCCTGGCAGGGCATCGACCCGTTCCGTCCCTTCAAGCTGGCCGAGCTCGACGCACCCGAGACCGACGAGGAACTGGCCGTACTCGACACCCTGGCGGACCGCCCGGTCGACGAGCGTGACCGCGCGCTGCTGCACGGTTCTCTCTGGGGCAACCGTGCCGACCTCGGCTTCCGGCTGTCCGACGTCGAGGCGCAGAAGCGGGCGGCGGTACCGGCGTTGGTCGCCGACGACAGCGAGACCCTGTGGTCACTGCTGCCGGCTGCGGATGCGGATGTTGTTGCGGATACGGATACGGATGCAGAGGTCGATGCGGACGCGGACGCGGGCGCGGAGATCGCCGCCGGTATCCGGCAGGGGGGCGCCGGTTCAGGCACCGGCGTCCTCTGTCTGGTCGCCGACAACGCGGGTCGGGAGCTGATCCCTGATCTCCTCCTCGCCGCCCACCTCCTCGCGCACGGGCGGTGCGGCCGTGTCGTGCTGCACGTCAAGCCGTACCCGTACTACGTCTCCGACGCCACCACGGCCGACGTCGTCGACGCGCTCAGGAAGCTGACGGCCGCGCGGGGAGCGGCCGGCGCATACGGCCGGCGGCTCTGGAAGGCCATGACCGACGGCGCCCTCACCGTGCGCGCCCATCCCTTCTCCGCCGCCCCGCTGCCCTACGCGGCGATGCCGGGCGACCTGCGGGCCGAGTTCGCGGCGGCCGCCCTGACGATCGTGAAGGGCGACCTCAACTACCGGCGCCTGGTGGGCGACAGCCGGTGGCGTCCGACCACCCCGTTCACCGACGTCACCGCCTACTTCCCGGGCCCCGTCGCGGCCCTGCGCACCCTGAAGTCCGATGTGATCACCGGCCTGGACGCCGCTACCGAGGCCGCCCTGGTCGCCGCCGAGGGCCGGCGCTGGCGCACCGCGGGGACGCACGCGCTGATCCAGGTCCGGGCGTGACGGACAGGGGACGGCCGCACGGCGAGGCCGGCGCGGACGGTGGGTCAGGAGGGAGCGGGCGCCGAACCGCCGGGCGAACGCGGCCGGAGCGCCGGCCGGGCCCGCCCGTGTCCGCGGCGCTGCGTGACGACGACCGGGCAGGTGGTGCGGGGGCCGCGCGGACCGGTACCTCAAGTTCCGTACCGTACAGGGCTTTCCGCTCGATTCACGCGATGGTGTGATCATGTGCGGCCCCGCGGATGACGGTGCGGACCCCCGGGTAGGGCCCGGCCATGACGCAACCGTTCGAACTCCCGCACTTCTACATGCCGCATCCCGCGCGCCTGAACCCGCATGTCGAGGAGGCGCGGGTCCACTCGACGCAGTGGGCGCGCGACATGGGCATGCTGGAGGGGTCCGGGATCTGGGACCAGGCCGACCTGGAGGCGCACGACTACGGCCTGCTCTGCGCCTACACCCACCCGGACTGTGACGGTCCCGCGCTGTCGTTGATCACCGACTGGTACGTGTGGGTGTTCTTCTTCGACGACCACTTCCTCGACATGTTCAAGCGCACTCCGGACCGGGCCGCCGGCAAGGCGCACCTGGACCGGCTGCCGCTGTTCATGCCGCTGGACCTGTCGACGCCCGTGCCCGAGCCGCGCAATCCGGTCGAGGCGGGCCTCGCGGACCTGTGGGCGCGCACGGTGCCGCAGATGTCGCAGGACTGGCGACGCCGTTTCGCCGTGGCGACCGAGCACCTGCTCAACGAGTCGATGTGGGAGCTCTCCAACATCAACGAGGGGCGGATCGCCAACCCCGTCGAGTACATCGAGATGCGGCGCAAGGTGGGCGGCGCCCCCTGGTCGGCGGGGCTCGTGGAGTACGCGACCGCCGAGGTGCCGGCCGCCGTCGCCGGGTCGAGGCCGCTCAGGGTGCTGATGGAGACCTTCTCCGACGCCGTGCATCTGCGCAACGACCTGTTCTCCTACCAGCGCGAGGTGGAGGACGAGGGCGAGAACAGCAACGGCGTGCTCGTCCTGGAGACGTTCTTCGGCTGCACCACCCAGGAGGCCGCCGACACCGTCAACGACATCCTCACCTCCCGTCTCCACCAGTTCGAGCACACCGCGTTCACCGAAGTGCCCGCGGTGGCCCTGGAGAAGGGCCTCGGGCCGGACGAGGTCCTCGCGGTCGCCGCCTACACCAAGGGCCTGCAGGACTGGCAGTCCGGCGGCCACGAATGGCACATGCGCTCCAGCCGCTACATGAACAAGGGCGCCACCTCCGACGCGCCCTGGCAGAAGCTGACCGGCCCCGGCACCTCCGCCGCCGACGTCGGCGCGCTGCTCGCCTCCGCCGCGGCCGAACGCCTGCGGGCCTACGCGCACGTGCCGCACCAGAAGGTCGGCCCGTCGCTGCTGCCCGACTTCCACATGCCCTTCCCGGTGGAGCTGAGCCCGCACCTGGAGGCGTGCCGCCCGCGCCTGAAGGACTGGGCGCACCGGATGGGCATCCTGGAGGAGGGCGTCTGGGACGAGGACAAACTCGGCGCCTACGACCTGGCGCTGTGCTCGGCCGGCCTGGACCCGGACGCCACCGCGGAGGCGCTCGATCTCAGCGCCTGCTGGCTCGCCTGGGGCACTTACGGCGACGACTACTACCCGCTGGTCTTCGGCGCGCGCCGTGACCTGGCCGCCGCGCGCCTGACCACGGCCCGGCTGTCCGCGTGCATGCCCGTCGACGACCTGGAGGCGCCGGTCGTCCCCGTCAACGCCATGGAACGCGGCCTGATCGACCTGTGGGTGCGCACGACCGAGGGCATGAGCCCCGACCAGCGGCGCACCCTGCGCGACGCGGTCGACGTCATGACCGAGAGCTGGGTGTGGGAGCTGTCCAACCAGCTCCAGAACCGGGTCCCCGACCCGGTCGACTACCTGGAGATGCGCCGCGCGACCTTCGGCTCCGACCTCACGCTGAGCCTGTGCCGCATGGGCCAGGGCCCCGCCGTGCCGCCGGAGGTCTACCGCAGCGGTGTGGTCCGCTCGCTGGAGAACGCCGCCGTGGACTACGCGTGTCTCGTCAACGACGTCTTCTCGTACCAGAAGGAGATCGAGTACGAGGGCGAGATGCACAACGCGATCCTCGTCGTGCAGAACTTCTTCGGCTGCGACTATCCGACCGCGCTGGGCATCGTCCATGACCTGATGACCCAGCGCATGCAGCAGTTCGAGCATGTCGTCGCCCATGAACTGCCGGTGCTGTACGACGACTTCGGGCTCTCGCCCAGGGCGCGGGAGGCGATGGGGAACTATGTCGCCGACCTGCAGAACTGGCTGGCCGGCATCCTGCACTGGCACCGTGAGGTCGACCGCTACAAGTCCGCGTACCTGGGCCGCCGCACCCACGGCTTCCTGCCGGACTTCGCGGCGCCGGCGTCCCTCCCGCACCTGCCGGTCTCCGTGCCCTCCTACCGCTGACGCTCCTTGCGGGAGGCGTGCCCGACCGCGGCTCGCGCCAGTGCCCGGACGATCGGGTGCGGGCGCGAGCCGTCGCCGGACAGCTCCGGCTGGAAGAGGGAGGCCAGGAAGAAGGGGTGGCCGGGCAGTTCGGCGACCCGGACCTGCCCGTCCTCGTCGTGGCCGGAGAAGCGCAGGCCGTGGGCGCGCAGGGTGTCGAGGTGTCGGGAGGGGCCGTACGCGCAGAAGTAGCGCTCGACCGTGCGCTCCGAGCCGATCACCGACTGGGCGAGCGACCCCGGCTCGATCCTCACGACACCCTCGTGGCCCACGAGGGAGCAGGCCAGGGGTTCGATGAGCAGGTCGTCCGCCTCGGGGTCGTTCTCGGCGTGCGCCGCCCGCGACAGTCCGCAGACGTTGCGGGCGTACTCCAGGAGCGCGTGCTGGAAGCCGCCGCAGGTGCCGAGGAACGGGATGCCCTCCTCGCGCGCCGTGCGGATCGCGGACAGGACGCCCGCCTCGCTGCGATAGGGGCTGCCCGGCACCACCCACACCGCGTCGAATCCCCGTACCGCGCCCTCGGCCTCCGCCTCCTCGGAGGGGATCCAGTAGGCGTCCAGGACCAGCCGGTCCCGGGTGGCGAGAGCGTCCACCAGGAGCGGGACACGGGTGTGCGAGACGACGTTCGAAGAGCGGTCGCCGATGAGGGCGAGCTTGGCGATCTGAGCGGTGGTGTCGGTCATGCCGCTCATCCTGAAGGTGCCTCCGACTTCACGTCCAACGATGATTCCTGCACCCTCGATAAGCAGAACTGATGCGGCCTGCGACCCTGGGCGCATGGATCCGCATCTGCTGCGCACCTACGTCACCGTCGCGCGCCTCGCCTCCTTCTCCGACGCCGCCCGGGAACTCGGCTACACCCAGTCCGCCGTCTCCCAGCACGTCGCGGCCCTCGAACAGGACCTGGGCGCGCCGCTGCTCACCCGCCGGCCCGTCCTGCCCACCACGGCCGGCGAGAGGCTGCTCGAGCACGCGGGACCACTGCTGCTGCGCCTGGACGCGGCGCGCGCGGACGTCGTCCGGATCGCCTCGGCGCCCTCGCACGGGCTGACCCTGGCCGGCTCGCCGACCGCTCTCGCGCCGGCCGCCCTCGCCGCGCTCCCGCCCGCCGGTGTGACGCTGCGGGTGCTCGGCCGCGACGACGTCTGCGCCGCCGTCGCCGACGGCACGGCCGACGTGGGACTCGTCGACGGTCTGGCCGCGCCCAGCGACCCGCTCCGGCTGCCCGACGTCGCGCCGCTGACCACGTACGGCGTCGTCGAGGAACCGGTCCGTGTCCTGCTGCCCGCCGGCCACCCCCTGGCCCGGCGCAGCGGCCTGCACCTCGGTGACCTCGCCGACGCCCGCTGGCTGGACGCCCCCGACGCAGGTCTGCCGCTGCCCCAGCTGCGGGCCGCGAACGGCGGCCACGGCTTCCGCTCCGCCCTGCGCTACGACGGCGCCGACGTCCGCGTCCTGACCGCCCTGGTGGCCGCAGGGCACGGTCTCACCCTGCTGCCCCGCTCGGTGGCGGCCGACGTGCCGGGCACCGCCGCCGTCCCGCTGACCGGGCCCCGGGTCGTACACCGGATCGAACTCGTGTACGCGGGTACGCCGTCGGGTGCGGCGCGGACGCTGGTGGAGGCGCTGTCCACCCGCCCGTGACCTGCGGTGCCGTCGACCGGTACCGCTGCCGACGCCCGGTCAGTCTCACTCTTTCGGGGCTCGTGGTGCGCCGACGCGCCGGGTAGAGCACCAGCCGGAGGCGATCCATGGAACAGACAGCGTTGCGTCCCAAGCCCATGCCCGGATCCGAACCCGGCGGCGGTGCCGGTCCGGGTGGCCAGGGCCGGCGCCCGCACGCCGCGCGGCGCCGCGGCCGACGGCTGACGACCCTGCTGTTCGGCCTGTTCGCGGGCACGGTCCTGGTCCTGTCCGGCGTCGGACTCGGCACCGTCGGTGCGACCGTGATCGGCATGAGCAGACTGGCCGAGCTCCAGCGGCAGCCGGGGCCGGGCACGGCAGGTTCACCGGGCGCCGCGTCCACCCCGGGCCGGGAGGGCCGGCCGGGTTCGGACGGCGCGTCCGGGTCGGCCCCCGCGTCAGCGCGCCCGCCGGACGCCACCCTCGGCCTGGAGGCCGTGGACGCGGAGCAGACGGGCGCCGAGATCGTCGCCGTCCACATCCCCGGCCCCGGCTGCACGGCGGGCCTGGTCCGCGGTGACGTCCTTCTGCGGTTCGGCGGCACCAGGATCGACTCGGCGACGGACCTCGCCCGGGCGGTCGACGAGGCCCGCCCCGGAAAGGCGGTCGAACTGCGGGTGCGTCACGGGCACGGGGGCTACGACAGGTTGACGGTGATCCCCGGCGTCGTCACGTGAACGGGGCCCGAGGCGGCCCTGAGCGCCGCCGGGCCGCAGACGCCCGGCCGTCGCCACCGCCGGGCGGACCACCGGCCAGGGCGGACCTCACCGTGCCACCGTGAGCGTCATGCCGACCGGCCCCCTGGCCTTCCTGGCGCCCCTGGTCTCCGGCCTGCCCGGCCTCCCTGGGCGCCTGCGCCCTCGCCGCCTCTCCCGGGCCGGGCACCGTGCTCATCGTCAGCAGTCGCTGCGCAGCCGCCGTGCCGGTTTCCCGACGGTGCTCGGCAACGAGACCGGCGCGTTCGTCCGGGGCGTCGTCGCCGCGTTCGGTTCGACGGCCCTGCCGACCGCCTCACAGGTGGCGTACGACGTGCCGTGCGGCGGCGGCGCCGTCGTGCTGCTCCGGTTCGGCGGGCGGGCCCCGCGGCAGGCCCGCCGGACCGGGACCGGCGGCGCGCAGGGCGCCGGCGGACGGAAGGGCGCCGGCGGACGGAAGGGCGCCGGCGGACGGAAGGGCGCCGGACAGAGCGGCCGGGCCTCGCAGCCGGGCGGGCCGCTGCCGAATCTCGCCCACCCCAAGGCGGCCGTCCCGGCCCTGTCCTTCCTGCCGCAGTTCCGGCCGCAGAGCGCCCCGCACCCGCCGGCCGTGGCGGGGCTCGCCGCGCTCCGGGCGGTTTGCGAGATTGGTTACTACAGCCTCTGCGTCCGGTTCTTCGGCGGGATGAAGGCCCCCTGACCCGGGCCGGGGCACGCCGCCGCCCGGAGCGGGTCTCCGGCGGCGTCCTGCCGCTCCCGGGCCTGCGCCTGGCCGGGGCGGCCGACCCGGGCCGGTCACCCGCCCGGGATCCGCGCCGACCGGCTCGCGCGACCCCCGCCGTACGGGCAGGATGCTGCCCGTGGCCGTCACGTCAGCGTCATCACGTCCGTCACACCTCAGTCGCCACGTCCTTTCTGGGAGGCCCGGATGACCGGCACCGCCACCGCCACGTCGCCCTTCACCGCCGACGACTACCGTGCCCGTATGCGGCGGGCCGTGCGCGAGGCCGCCGACGCCGGACTCGCCGGACTGCTCGTGGCACCCGGACCCGACCTCGTGTGGCTCACCGGCTACGCGCCCACCGCCGCCACCGAACGGCTCACCGTGCTCGTCCTCGCCCCCGGCCGGGAACCCGTCCTCGTGGTGCCGACGCTGGAGGCCCCCGACGCCGCGAAGGCGGTCGGCGCCCCGGCGCTCACCCTGCGGGACTGGACGGACGGCAAGGACCCCTACGCGGCCACCGCCGCCCTCGTCGACCGGGACGGCCGGTTCGGCATCAGCGACAACGCCTGGGCGATGCACCTGCTGGGCCTCCAGCGGGCCCTGCCCGCCACCTCCTACGCCTCGCTCACCGAGGCCCTGCCGATGCTGCGCGCCGTCAAGGACGCGGCGGAGCTGGAGCTGATGGCGGCCGCGGGCGCGGCCGCGGACGCGACGTTCGAGGAGATCCGCGAGGTCCCCTTCCGCGGGCGCCGGGAGAGGGAGGTCGGCGCCGACCTCGCCGGGCTGCTGCGCCGGTACGGGCACTCCCAGGTCGACTTCACCATCGTCGCCTCCGGGCCGAACGGCGCCAACCCGCACCACGAGGTCGGCGACCGGGTCATCGAACACGGTGACATGGTCGTCCTGGACTTCGGCGGCCTCAAGGACGGCTACGGCTCCGACACCTCCCGCACCGTGCACGTCGGCGAGCCCACCGACGAGGAGCGCCGGGTCCACGACCTCGTGCGCGAGGCCCAGGAGGCGGGCTTCCGGGCCGTCCGGCCGGGTGTCGCCTGCCAGGAGGTCGACCGGGCCGCCCGCGCGGTCATCGCGGACGCCGGCTACGGGGACTACTTCGTCCACCGCACCGGCCACGGCATCGGCGTCACGACCCACGAGCCGCCGTACATGATCGAGGGCGAGGAGCGGCCCCTCGTGCCCGGCATGTGCTTCTCCGTGGAGCCCGGGGTCTACCTGCCGGGCCGGTTCGGCGTGCGCATCGAGGACATCGTCACCGTCACCGAGGACGGCGGCCGCCGTCTCAACGACACCACCCGCGAGCTGGTCATAGTGGACTGACCTGCCCCAGGAGTCCCGGCCACCCATCCGAACGGCAACGGCGCGACCATGACCCAGGCACCGACACCCACCGCGGACACCGTCCGCCGACTGGTCCGTGCGCTCCTCGACGAGGGCGGCGCGAGCGGCTCGGGGCCGGAGGTACGGCCCGTCGCCGCGGGCGGCTCGCCCGCCACCTGGTGGGTCGGCACCCGCCATGTGCTGCGCCTCGCCACCGACCGCGCGACGACCCTGCGCCGCCGCCGGGAACTGCGGCTGCGCGAGCTCGTCCGCCCGCACGTCCCGGTCGCCGTGCCCACCAGCGTCGCGCACGGCGAGTGGTCTCCCGGGCTGATGTACACCCTCGACACCAAGCTGCCCGGCGGCACCGCCGAGGAGCACGACGTGTCGGCCGTCGGCGAGGCCGACCTCGCCGGACTGCTCCGAGGGCTGCGCGAGGTGCCGCCCCGGCAGGCCGAGACGCTCGGCGTGCCGCGCACCGCCCCGCGCTCCCTGGAGGCGCTGCGCCGGATGGCCGTGGCCTCCGCCGAACGCCTCGCCCGCGCCGACGAGTTCGACCCGGCCCGCCTCCAGCAGCTCACCTCGTCCGGCGCGGCGCAGCTCGCCGCCCAGCCCGGCACCGCCGTCCTCGTCCACCACGCCCTGCGCGGCGAACACCTCGTGGTGAGCGCCGACGGCCGGGTGCGTGGTGTCCTCGACTGGACCGGCGCGGTCCTCGGGGACCCCGCCGAGGACATCGCCGGGCTCGCCCTCGCCGTCGGCTCCGGCGCCGCCGTCCGCGCCGCCACCCTCGCCGGTTACGGAGCCCGCCCCTGCCTGCGCGGCCTGTGGCTCGCCCGCTGCGACACCGTCGTCCGCCTCGCGGAACGCCTCGACGGCCGCACCGCCCGTCCGCGGGACGCCGAGGCGCTCACCCTCCCGCGGGTGCGGCTGGGACGGGCCTGGGAGGCCATCCTGCTCGAGCGGGTGACGGAGTTCCGCGTGGAGGGCGAGGACGGCGGGCCCCACGAGGAGGGATGAGCGGACGGGGGAGGGCGGGGGACGGCCGTACGGAGGCGAGCGGTCCCTCCGCCGGGCCATCCACGGGACGACCCCACGGGGGTCACCCCAAGGGGTCGCCCACGGTGTCGTCCCAGGGGGCGCCCCACCGGGATGCCTCAGTCCTCAGTCCTCAGTCCTGCGCCAGTACCACGCACGACTCGCCGGGGACATGCAGCAGCCCGTCCCGGCCCGGTACGTCCACCGGATCCCAGGTGGCCAGTACGCGGGCCGGACGCGGGCCCAGGGGGATGGCGGCCGGCTCCTTGCCGAGGTTGACCGCCACCCGGACGTCACCGCGCCGGAACGCCAGCCAGCGCGCCTGTGCGTCGTGGGCGACCTTGATGTCGGCCAGATCCGGATCGGTGAGGTCCGCGGTCGCGTGCCGCAGCGCGATCAGCTCGCGGTACCAGGCCAGCACGCGCGCGTGGGGCTCGCGTTGCGGCTCGGACCAGTCCAGGCAGGAGCGCTCGCGGGTCGCCGGGTCCTGCGGGTCGGGCACGTCCTCCTCGGCCCAGCCGTGCGCCGCGAACTCCCGCCGCCTGCCCCGCCGTACGGCCTCGGCGAGCTCCGGGTCGGTGTGGTCGGTGAAGTACTGCCAGGGTGTGCCCGCCGCCCACTCCTCGCCCATGAAGAGCATCGGTGTGAACGGCGCGGTCAACGTCAGCGCCGCCGCGCAGGCCAGCAGCCCGGGGGAGAGCGACGCCGACAGGCGGTCGCCCTGGGCGCGGTTGCCGATCTGGTCGTGGGTCTGGCTGTACCCGAGGAGCCGGTGCGCGGGCAGGCGGGTGCGGTCGAGCGGGCGGCCGTGGCGCCGGCCACGGAAGCCGGAGTAGCTGCCGTCGTGGAAGTAGCCGCCGGTGAGGGTCTTGGCCAGCGCGGCGAACGGGGCGCGCGCGAAGTCCGCGTAGTAGCCCTGCGACTCGCCGGTGAGCGCGGTGTGCACGGCATGGTGGAAGTCGTCGTTCCACTGGGCGTGCAGGCCGAGACCGCCCGCCCGGCGGGGCGTGATCAGCCGCGGGTCGTTCAGGTCGGACTCGGCGACCAGGAACAACGGCCGGCCGGTCTCCTCGGCGAGGGCGTCCACCGCCGCCGACAGCTCCTCCAGGAAGTGGCACGCGCGCGTGTCCGCGAGCGCGTGCACCGCGTCCAGCCGCAGCCCGTCGAGCCGGTAGTCGCGCAGCCAGGCCAGCGCGCTGTCCAGCAGATAGGCGCGCACCTCGTCCGAGCCGGGCGCGTCCAGGTTGATGGCGGCGCCCCACGGCGTCTGGTGGGTCTCCGTGAAGTACGGGCCGAACTCGGGCAGGTAGTTGCCGGACGGGCCCAGGTGGTTGTGCACCACGTCCAGGACGACGCCCAGGCCGAGCGCGTGGGCCCGGTCGACGAACCGCTTCAGCGCCTCGGGGCCGCCGTACGGCTCGTGCACCGCCCACGGCGACACCCCGTCGTACCCCCAGCCGTGCCGGCCGGGAAACGCGGACAGCGGCATCAACTCGACGTGGGTGACACCGAGTTCCGCGAGATGCCCGAGGCGCTCCGCGGCGGCGTCCAGCGTGCCCTCGGGGGTGTAGGTGCCCACGTGCAGCTCGTACAGGACCGCCCCCGGCAGCGGCCGGCCCGGCCACGGGGTACGCCACTCGTGGCGGGCCTGGTCCACGACCGCGCTCAGTCCGTCCGGGCCGTCCGGCTGACGGCGCGAGCGGGGATCGGGGCGGACGGGTCCGTCGTCCACCGCGAACCCGTACCGCGAGCCGTCCGCGGCCTCCGCCTCACCGGTCCACCAGCCCGCCCGCTCCGGATCGCGCTCCAACGCGTGGGTGACGTCGTCGCACTGGAGCGTCACACGTTCGGCCTTCGGTGCCCACACCTCGAACTGCACGGACGGTTCCCCTTCGTCTGCTCACGGTGATGTAGCCCGTCGCGTCCATCGTGCTCCACCGGAGATCAATCCGCTTTGGTAACACTCCCATTGGCGGCACGCGCGCGTGCCGGGCGTTTTCGCGTCTTCTGGACACCCGCCGTCCACTGACCGACAATCACCACCGTGACGTCGTCTTTCGAGTTCAACACGTACCCCGCGCGGTTGTCCGACGTGGAGCGCGACCGGGCGCTGAAGGTGCTGCGTGACGGCGTCGCCATGGGGCGACTGTCGCACGACACGTTCATCCGGCGTATGGAGCTGGCTCTCGTCGCCCGCCGCTCCGACGAGCTCGCCGTCCTCACCGCCGACCTGCCCAGGGAGAGCCGCCTCTCGAGGGCCGTCTTCGGCAGCGTCGAAGCGGTCTCCGGCTTCACCGTACGGCTGCGCAGGGCCTGGCAGGCCGAGCGGCTGCCCAAGCTGCTGCTGCCGCACCCCGGCACCGCGAGCGCCCTGCGCATCGGCCGCGACCCCGCGAGCGGCCTCAGACTGACCCACGAGAGCGTCTCGAGGGTGCACGCCGAACTCGTCCGCCAGGGCGGGATGTGGGTGCTGCGCGACCTCGGCTCCACCAACGGCACCACGGTCAACGGACGCCGGGTCATCGGAGCGGCCGTGGTCCGCGAGGGCGACCAGGTCGCCTTCGGCCGCATGGCCTTCCGCCTCTCGGTGAACTGACCCACCCAACCGGCCCACCGAACCGACCTGCCGGCCCGAGGCCCCGCCCCGACCCGGACGCATCGTCGCGCTCGCCCGTCGCGCTTGCGCGGCCTGTCCGCGTGCCCGCCTGTCGGTCCGTATGCGGTCCGTCGAACCGTGGCGTCCCGGCGGGCCGACGGCGACCCCGGGCTCGCCCGAGCGGCCACGGTCGGGTCAAGTCCCCACCGCCACCGCGGTGTTGACGTACCCCCGGCCCATGACTCACTGTGCGTACACCAGACACTCCAGGTGAACCGACGGTGCCGTCCCGTGGGAGGTGTGCCCTGCCGCCCCTCCTCCGTTACCCGACCGTGGACGAACTCGCGGCCCGCGCGGCCGCGCTCGCCGTCCGTGGTTCCGGGGACGTCCGGCTGCGCCGCGTCGGCGTCTCCCGCGCGGGCTCGCCCCTGTGGCTGCTCTCCGTCGGCCGGGGCGCCCGCCAGGCGCTCGTCGTCGCCGGACCGCACGCCAACGAGCCCGTCGGCGGCGCCACCGTCCTGCGGCTGGCCGAACGCGTCCTCGCCGACCCGCGGTTCACCGTCGGCGCCGACGCCACCTGGAACCTGCTGCTCTGTCTCGACCCCGACGGCCTGCGCCGCAACGAGGGCTGGCTGTCCGGCCCCTACAGCCTCGGCCGCTACTTCCGTCACTTCTTCCGGCCCGGCTTCCTGGAGCAACCGGAGTGGCTGCCCGACGGCGCGGCCGCCGCCGCGCTGCCGGAGACCCGTACGCTGCTCCGCCTCCAGGACGAACTGAAACCCACCTTCCAGTGCTCGCTGCACGGCGTCGACGTCGGCGGAGCCTTCGTGGAACTCACCCGCGACCTGCCCGGTCTCTCCCGGCGCGTAGCCCACGCCGCCGCCCGCCTCGGCATCCCCCGCGAACTCGGGCCCTACGACAGCCTGTACTGGCCCCGTCTCGGACCCGCCGTCTACCGGATCCCGCCACCGCGGCCGCGTGACCTGGCCGCAGCGATCACGGAGGCCGCCGTCGAGTCGACCTGGTACCACCCGCACCGGTACGGCACGGTCACCGCGGTCGTCGAGGCGCCCATGTGGGGCGTCGCCGCCGTCGAGGACGACTCGCCGCCCGCCGACCGGGACGCGGCGCTGCGGGCCGTGAGCTCAGCCCTGCGCCATGACGCACAGTTGCTGGAACGTATCCTCGCGCGGGTCCGGCCCCATCTCGCCGGTGCGCCCGACGCGGCCCGTCTGCTCGCCCCGGTCGACGACTATCTCCTGGTCTGCCCCGGTCTCGCGGCCGCCTGGGACCCCGCCACGGCCGACCCCGCCCGCCCGCTGCCCTCGCTCAGCACCGCGCATCTGACCGCCCTGCGCATCGCGGGCCGCCGGATCGCCGTCCGGACGGCGGGCCTGCTGCACCAGCTCGTCACCGGCGCCGGACACGATCCCACCGGCGCGCTGCCGGAGCTGGACGGGCTCATCGACGCGTGGTGCGCCGATTACCAGGAGGGGTGCGGGGCGCGCTGGATTCCCGTCGCACGCCAGGCGGAGTACCAGGCGCGGGTCGTGTTCGCCGCGTTCGAGCTGGCAGGCCGCCACGCCGCCGAGCCCGCGGGTGCCCGTTCGGGTGAGTCGGACTGGGGTACGCAGCCGGTCGTGCCGATGCATCGGGAATGACGTATTCCCTCACCTGTCTCCGGTCGGCGAAAGCCGTACGGCGCGCGCTCCCGGCCGCGGCCGCCCTCCTTCTCGCCGTCGGCGCCGCACCGGCCCTGGCGGTCTCCCACGACGCCCGTTCCGGCAACTGGCTCCAGCTCACCGTCACCCGCGGCGACTCCCGCTCCAGCGACACCCGGGGCACCCTGCTGCTGTGCGACCCTCCCCAGGGCCACTCCCGCGCCGTCGAGGCCTGCGACGTCCTGACGCAGGCCGACGGGGACGTCGACGCGCTCACCGCGGACGGCAGCCGCGTCTGCCCGCTCATGTACGCGCCGGTCACGGTCCGCGCACAGGGGCAGTGGAACGGGCGCCCGGTCGACTACGAGCGCACCTTCGGCAACGACTGCGAGCGGGAGGCGCTGACGGGGGCGGTGTTCGCCCTGGACGACCAGGAGGTGCCCGAGGTCTGACCCGGCCGGGACGGCCGCGGACACCCGCGCGTGCCCGCGGCCACCGCCCTGTCCGTCGTCCCCCTCGTCGTCCCGCCCGTCGTCCGCCCGTCGTGCCGCCTGTCATGCCGCCTGTTCGCGCGCGTGCAGGGCGGCCGCGACGACCGTGCGGGACTGGTGCTCGACCTGGTTCTCCAGGGGCACCCAGCGGGCCCGGAAGCGATAGGCGAAGGCGTCGCTCCACGTCTCGACGAGGTGTTCCAGACGTGGGGCGGCGTGGTCGTCGCTCTCCTGGAGGACCCGCCACAGCATCGCGGCCGCCCGCAGGGGCAGCCGACGGGCGAAGGCGTCCACGCTGCCGACGTACGCCATCGTCGTGTCGGCGGGCGGGGTGTCCGTCCAGTCCGCGGCCAGCCCGGGCACCAGCTCCAGCGCCCACTTCGCCGCCCGCAGCAGGGGTCCGTCGACGCCCTCCAGACGCGGCAGCGCCTCGACGAGCACCCGCTCCACCTCCGTGGCGTCCCGCAGCAGCCGCCGCGCCAGGCGCCGCATCGCCGCGGCCGGGGCGGGATGCGGGGCGGGATCGTCCACCATGTCGCTCGCCCACATCGGCACCTCCACCACCGCGGTCAGACCGCCGTAACGATGGGCGTGGTACCAGGTGCTGTGCCGGGCGTCGTCCGGCATGCTCGGGTACGCCGCCTCCGTCCCGGCGGCCGGCATCACATGCACGCCGGGCCCGGACGCGGGCCAGCCCGCCGCGTCGGACGCGCCCGTCTCCACCGGGATGTGCAACCGGGCGGCGGACTTGACGAACGGCTCGGCGAGACCCGGGATGTCCCTGGTCAGCTGCACCCAGCTGCCGCCCAGGTCGGTGCCGTGCAGCGTCACCTGGAGGTAGGGCCGCAGCTCGTCGATGACCCGGGTCAGCGCGCGCGTCTCGGGAGGCAGCCGGTCCGGCGGCAGCACGGCGGGGGACCACTCCGGCTGCTCAGGACCGGCGGGCCGGAAGAAGCCGAGGTGGTACTCCAGCAGGCTGCGCGGCGCCGGGGTCACATGCAGGCTCGCCCCGTCGGGGTCCGCGCACAGCAGGAAGTGCCAGGACGTGCCGTCCCGCAACTTCCGCTCCTGCGAGACCCGTTCGGCGAGCGCCAGCAGCGTCGAGCCGCCGGTCGGCTCGTTGGCGTGGGCACCCGCGACGACGAGCACGGCCCGCCGGGCGTGCCCCACGGACAGCAGGTGCAGGGGCCTGCCCGCACGGGAGAGACCCACCTGCCGCAGTGCGCACATTCCGGGGTGGCGCGCGGCCAGAGCCCGGACAGACGACGTCAGTTCGGCCACCGTGGGGTAGCGCAGCTCCGGCAGGAGACTCACCCCCGTTATCGTCCGCCCGGCCTTCGCATCCGCAGTACCCCACGCTCTCTGGTAACTGTCAAGAACGCCTGCGGGGAGGCTCCGGGGGCGCTCGGACGTGCGCGCCGGCGGGGGGTACGACCGTCCCGCCCGCACTCCCCGCCCGCACTCCCCGCGCGTGCGCCCTCCCACGTCCGCGGTCCCCGCGGCCGGCGGGTGGGCCGGACGACCACGGCGAGGTTCTCAGTCCGCCCGCTCCAGCAGGGCCACCGGCAGCCCCTCGAACAGTTCCGCCACGCGCGCGTGGCCGGTGAATTCCCGCTCGGGAGCCAGGACGTCGGCCCAGGTGCCCGGGGGCAGCGCGAGCCGGGTCTCGCCCCAGCCGCCCGCCTCCGCCAGCCGCAGCGACAGCCGCGTCACGGCCGTCACCACCCGGCCGGAGCGAGCGAAGGCCAGACAGTGGGCCGCGGCCGCTCCCTCGGCGGCCAACGGCTCGTACCCCGCGGTGTCCCCGAAGACCTCCGGCCGCCGCCGGCGCAGCCGCAGCGCGGCGGCGGTCACCGTGCCCTTGACGCCGGGGTCGTCCGGCGGGAAGCGCACCGGGCGCCGGTTGTCCGGGTCCACCAGCGCCCGGTACTCGCTCTCCGTGCCCTGGTAGACGTCCGGCACCCCGGGCATCGTCAGGTGCACCAGCGCCGTACCGAGCACGTTCGCCCGGATGTACGGCTCCAGCGCGGCGCGCAGCGCGGTCACCCGCTCACCCGGCACTCCGCACGGCCCCGCCGCCACGAACGCCGCCACCGCCTCCTCGTACGCCGGCTCCTGCTCCGTCCAGCTCGTGTACAGCCCCGCCTCGCGCACGTGCTTGAGCAGTGCCTCCTGGACGCGCTCGGGGGCCGCCGGCCCGAGTCCGAAGACCGTCTGCCAGGCCGCCCACGCCAGCTGTCCGTCCGGTACGCCCTCCTGCGCGCGGGTGACCTCCGCCAGGACGTCCGCCCAGCGCTGCGGGCACTCGGTGAGCACGGCGAGCGCGGCGCGCACGTCGGCGCTGCGCTTGGTGTCGTGCGTCGACACGACCGTCCCGGTGGCCGGCCAGTCGCGCTGCACGCGCGCGCAGTACGCGTGGAAGCCGGCCGGGGAGACCCCCGGGGCGCCGGGGTCGCCGCCCACCTCGTTCGCCGCCGCCACCGGCACGTACCGGTAGAACGCCGTGTCCTCCACCGACTTGGCGCGCAGCGCGGACGCCGTCTGCGCGAACCGCGCCCGGAACTCCGCCCCGGCCGGCCCCTCCCCGCCGAGCACCAGCTTCCGCACCACGTCGACGGCGCCCGCCTCCTCCGGCACGACGAACGCCTGCCGCGCCTCGGCGGCCGCCTCCTCGGTGACGACGGCGGCCGGGTCGCCCGAGGCGTACGGCCGGTACACCTCCATGCGCACGAGCAGCTCCTCCAGCGCCGTCCGCAGGGCCCAGGGCGCCCGGTCGCGCAGGCCCGGGTCGGCCGACGCGGCGCACACCCGGGACGCCGTCCGGGTCAGCCGTTCCGTCTCGGCCGCCAGCTCGTGCGTCAGCACCTTGTACGCCGCCCGGCGCACCGTCGCCGCCCAGTCGCCGCCCCGGTCCGTCTGCGGGGCCGCGAAGCGCCGGTAGTGGGCCAGCAGCTCCCCGGCCCCCTCGGGATCCGCGAAGAGGCCGTCGACGTGGCGCAGGGCGTCGTAGCCGGTGGTGCCGGCCACGGGCCAGGAGTCCGGCAGCCGCTCGCCGTCGGCCAGGATCTTCTCGACGACCGTCCAGCGGCCGCCGCTCGCCGAGTGCAGCCGCTCCAGATAGGCGTCGGGGTCGGCGAGGCCGTCGGGGTGGTCCACCCGCAGCCCGTCGACGACGCCCTCGTGCAGCAGCCGCAGGATCGTGCCGTGGGTGGCCTCGAACACCTCCGGATCCTCCACCCGCACGCCGATGAGTTCGGAGATGCTGAAGAAGCGCCGGTAGTTCAGCTCGGTGCGGGCCAGCCGCCACCACACCGGCCGGTACCACTGGGCGTCCAGCAGCCTCGGCAGCGGCAGCCCCTCGGTGCCCTCGCGCAGCGGGAGGACGTGGTCGTAGTAGCGCAGCACGTCGCCGTCCACCCTCAGCCCTGCCAGCTCCGACCCGACGGGGCCGCCGAGCACCGGGAGCAGCACCTGGCCGCCCTGCGCCTCCCAGTCGATGTCGAACCAGCGCGCGTACGGCGACTTCGGCCCCTCGCGCAGCACCTCCCACAAGGCGTGGTTGTGACGCGGGGCCATCGCCATGTGGTTCGGCACGATGTCCACCACCAGCCCGAGCCCGTGCTCCCGCGCGGTCCGCGCCAGCGCCCGCAGTCCCTCCTCCCCGCCGAGCTCCGCCCGCACGCGCGTGGGGTCCACGACGTCGTAGCCGTGCGGGGAGCCCGGTACGGCCTCCAGGACGGGGGACAGATGCAGATGCGAGACGCCGAGCGAGGCCAGGTACGGCACGGCCGCCGTCGCCGCCCCGAACGGGAACTCGGGCTGGAGCTGCAACCGGTAGGTGGCCGTGGGCGGCACGGGAACGGAGGCGTCACGTCGCTCAGGGGTCATGACAACCTACGTACCCGTCCCGCCGCGTTTCGTGTCACACACCTCCTCCAGGCGGGTCGCTCCCGTGCCCTCCCGGCCCGGCTAGGTCGGCCGCTGGAGCACCGTCATGCTCCGGTCGACCAGCTTCAGCCGGGCCCCGGCCTGCACCTTCGGGCCCGCGCCGGGCGCCGGCGCCTGGGGGTTCCCGGTGTCCACGACCACCTGCCACTGCCGCCCGTGGTCGACCGGCACCACGAACTCCATCGGCTTGGCCGAGGCGTTGAACATCAGCAGGAAGGAGTCGTCGGTGATCCGTTCCCCACGCGAACCCGGCTCGGAGATCGCGTTGCCGTTGAGAAACACCGACAGCGCGGACGCCTGGGCCCGGTCCCAGTCCCGCGGCGCCATCTCCTTGCCCTCGGGGGTGAACCAGGCGATGTCCGACAGCTCGTCGTGCGTGCCCTCCACCGGCCGGCCGTGGAAGAAGCGGCGCCGCCGGAAGACGGGATGCTCCTTGCGCAGCCACACCAACGCGCGCGTGAAGTCCAGCAGCTCGCTGCCCTCCTCGGGCCACTGGACCCAGGCCAGCTCGCTGTCCTGGCAGTAGGCGTTGTTGTTGCCCTGCTGGGTGCGCCCGAACTCGTCCCCGTGGCTGATCATGGGCACGCCCTGGGAGAGCATCAGCGTGGCGAGGAAGTTCCGCATCTGCCGGGCCCGCAGCTCCAGGACCCCGGGATCCTCCGTCGCGCCCTCCGCACCGCAGTTCCAGGACCGGTTGTGGCTCTCGCCGTCCCGGTTGTCCTCCCCGTTGGCCTGGTTGTGCTTGTTGTTGTAGGAGACCAGGTCGTGCAGGGTGAACCCGTCGTGGCAGGTGACGAAGTTGATGGAGGCCAGCGGACGCCGCCCGTCGTCCTGGTAGAGGTCGGAGGAACCGGTCAGCCGGGAGGCGAACTCGCCGACCGCGCGCGGCTCGCCCCGCCACACGTCCCGCACGGTGTCGCGGTACTTGCCGTTCCACTCGGTCCACAGCGGCGGGAAGTTGCCCACCTGATAGCCGCCCTCGCCCACGTCCCACGGCTCCGCGATCAGCTTGACCTGGGACACGACCGGGTCCTGCTGGACCAGGTCGAAGAACGACGACAGCCGGTCCACCTCGTGGAACTGGCGGGCCAGGGTCGCCGCGAGGTCGAAACGGAACCCGTCGACGTGCATCTCCAGCACCCAGTACCGCAACGAGTCCATGATCATCTGGAGGACGTGCGGGGACCGCATGAGCAGGGAGTTGCCGGTGCCCGTGGTGTCCATGTAGTAGCGGGGATCGTCCGTCAGCCGGTAGTAGGACTGGTTGTCGATGCCCCGGAAGGACAGCGTCGGGCCCAGGTGGTTGCCCTCGGCGGTGTGGTTGTAGACCACGTCGAGGATGACCTCGATGCCCGCCTCGTGCAGCGCCCGCACCGCCGACTTGAACTCCAGGACCTGCTGACCGCGGTCGCCCCAGGAGGCGTACGCGTTGTGCGGGGCGAAGAAACCGATCGTGTTGTAGCCCCAGTAGTTGTTCAGGCCCATGTCGACCAGCCGGTGGTCGTTGACGAACTGGTGCACCGGCATCAGCTCCAGGGCCGTGACCCCGAGCTCCGTCAGATGCTCGATGATCGCCGGGTGCGCCAGCGCCGCGTAGGTGCCGCGCAGCTCCTCCGGCAGCCCCGGGTGGCGCATCGTCAGGCCCTTCACATGCGCCTCGTAGATCACCGTGTGGTGGTACTCGGTACGCGGCCTGCGGTCGTCGCCCCAGTCGAAGTAGGGGTTGACCACGACCGAGGTCATGGTGTGGGGCGCCGAGTCGAGGTCGTTGCGCCGTTCGGGGGCGTCGAAGTGATAGCCGTACACCTCCTCGCCCCACCGGACGGAACCGCTGATCGCCTTCGCGTACGGGTCGAGCAGCAGCTTCGCCGAGTTGCAGCGCTGCCCGCGCGCGGGTTCGTAGGGGCCGTGCATCCGGAATCCGTACCGCTGCCCGGGCATGACGCCCGGCAGGTACGCGTGCCGGACGAACGCGTCGCTCTCGCGCAGTTCCACCGCCGTCTCCGAGCCGTCGTCGTGCAGCAGACACAGCTCTACTCGGTCCGCGGCCTCCGTGAAGACCGCGAAGTTCGTGCCGGCGCCGTCGTACGTGGCACCGAGGGGATACGCCTCTCCAGGCCAGACCTGCATGGACACGACTCTTTCAGGTGTCTCGCCCCGTCGGGGCGCCTTGAACGTCGAGTCTCCAGGAAAGTGGGGGAACCACCTGTGACTTACGCCCCTCTTACCTGACGACCAGTGCACAGGACGACAGGTGACTCACGTCCTGTGCCGAACCAGTGGGGCAGAAACGTACTCCCGCGCAACAGGGGGAGCAGGGGGAATTTGTGCGCACGACAGTGCGCCGCCACCTGGGCAAGGTGGTGGCGGGTACGGCCATCGCGGTGGCCGCGACGGCCGTGATGGTGGGGATCACCCTTCCGGGCACGGCGGGGGCGGACGACACAGGAGGCGGCAAGGGCGGCCCGAGCACGCGGCAGGCAGCCGGACAGCAGCAGGGGGACACGGGGGCTGCGGTACAGCCCGGTGTCGTCGAGGAGGCGCCCGCCGAGGGCGCCAGGGGCGAGGGCCGCGACCCGCTCACCGACGACGAGATCGCGCGCGTGGAGAAGATCGCGCTCGACCGGCAGCAGTTCAACGCCAGTGAGGACGTGGACGGCGACCGCGGCCCGCAGCGCCTGGGCGTGGACCTCGCCGAACCCGCGGCCGACGAGGTGGACGACCCCGACGCGCCCCGGCGCGCGGTGGTGTCGTTCTACGACTACAAGGACGACACGCTCGTCACCAGGACCGTCAACCTCGACACCGGCAAGGTCGAGGGCACCGGCGCCCGGCACGGCGTCCAGCCGCCGCTCAGCGCCGCCGAGCAGAGCGAGGCCGCGAGCCTGCTGATCGCCGACCCGCTGGGCGCGGGCCTGAAGGCCGACTTCAAGGACGCCACGGGCAAGGAGCTCAGCTCTCCCGACCAGCTGCAGATCGCCGCCATGATCTACCGCGCGGTGCCGGGCGCCGAGCCCGCCGTCCTCGACACGTGCGGGGAACACCGCTGCGTGCGGCTGCTGCCGAAGGTCAGGAACGGCCCGTGGATCGACGCCCGGTCCCTGGTGATCGACCTCAGCACCCGCAAGGTCGTCCGGCTCAGCGGCTGAATCCGCAGCAGGCCCACCTCCACGTCCGTTTTCCGACCTGCCTTCCGCAGCGGGAGGCACAGGGAGTCATGTCCACATGCGTGTTCCGAATCTGATCGGCGGCCTTCGGCCGCAGGGCGCCGGCCGTGTCCACCGGGGGGCGGCCGTCGGCCTCTGTGTGGCCGCGCTGGCCACCGGGGCGGCCGCCGGAGCCGGCCCGGCCGCCGCCCGGCCGAAGGCGGCCCCCGCGGCGGCCGCCGACTGCAGCGCCGCCTACCGCATCGAACAGAAGCTCGCCACCGGCACGACCTGGCGCATGTGCTGGCGCTTCGAGGCCAAGTCCGGCCTGGTCCTGGAGAAGATCTCCTACCAGCCACCCGGCGAGACCAAGCCGATCAAGGTCCTCAACAGCGCCAAGATCGCCCAGATCCACGTGCCGTACGACGACGGCAAGAACGAGTACAACGACATCACCGACTACAACTTCGGCTCGGGCCTGGTCGGGATGACGCCCGCCGAGTGCCCCGGCGGCACCCTCAAAACCATCAAGGTCCCCGAGTCCTTCTCCGACAACCCGAACGTCAAGGGCCTGTGCACCACGACCCGTTCGCGCGGTCACGCCTACCGCATGCAGTCGGACACGGGCAACAAGGTCTACCAGGCCCAGGGCAAGGACCTGTTGATCTACACCGTCAACAAGGTCGGCTGGTACGAGTACATCACCGAGTGGCGCTTCTCCGACGACGGCGCCGTCAACATGAACGTCGGCGCCACCGGCAGCCTCTCGCCCTTCGACTACGACGCCGGCGACGGCCGCGGCTGGCCGATAGGCAAGGGCGCCAAGTCCTACGCCACCAGCCACAGCCACAACGTCTTCTGGCGGCTCGACTTCGGCCTCGACGGCTCCTCGGCCACCAAGGTGGAGCAGTACGACTCGGTGGTCAGCCCGCCCGCCGGCGGCGGACAGGGCCCGACCGCCAGGACCACCCGCACGCCCGTCACCACGGAACTCGCGGGCGACGCACAGAACATGCGCTGGTGGCGGGTGGTCAGCGCGACCGGCAAGAACAAGGACGGCCACGCCCGCTCCTACGAACTCGTCCCCGGCGCCACCGCCACGTACCCGGGGCGCAGGTTCACCCAGCACGACGTCTACTTCACGCAGTACAACCAGTGCGAGCAGTACGCCAGCAACAACGTCCGCGACTGCGGCAGCCCCCTGCACGGCACCTCCGTCGACAAGTGGGTGAACGGACAGACCCTCACCCACCCCGTGACCTGGGTGAACGTGGGATTCCACCACATCGCCCGGGACGAGGACCAGCAGCCCATGCCGGTCCACTGGCAGGGCTTCTCGCTCGTCCCCCGGGACGTCACCGCTATGAATCCGCTCACTCCGTCCGCGCTGGCCGGACAGAACGGTGAGTCGAACAGCGGTAGTTGAGAAACGACCTGTCCATCCGGCTGCACCGCCCGCCGCTCCCGGAGTACCCTTCCTTGATCGTTGGGACGGGGAGTGCTCGGGGGAGCGGAAGGCGGTGCGCGGGTGGGCTCGGGAGGGCTGGAGCTGCCCCCTGGTGACGAGGGTCACGAGGGGGGCTCCGCAGACGTCCCGCCCGGCACGGTGTCGCTGGCCCGGCCGATGGAGACGAACGCCATCGGACCGGAGCTGGACTGGGACGCCGAAGCCTGGCGGGAGGTACGCACCCGCGCCCAGCGGGCCGGCCGGGCCTACATCTGGCTGAACCTCGTCGAACAGCGGCTGCGCGCCGTCGTGGCCGCCGTGCTGCGGCCCGTCTACGAACCCGTCCACGGCGACGAATGGGTGGTCGCCGCGGCCGGACCCGCCGGCCAGGAGTGGGTGCAGCGCGCGGTCGCCGTGCGCGAAGTCAGCCGCCGCAAGGGCTACTTGCTCGACCCGGCCGACGACAACGTCATCTCCTTCCTCACACTGCCCCAGCTGCGTGAGCTGATGGTGCAGCACTGGCCGTGCTTCGAGCCGTACTTCGACGACCGCCGGGACGTCGAACTCGCGCTGGACGAGCTCGAGGTGACCCGTAACGTCGTCTCCCGCAACCGGGCCCTGTCCGAGGCCGTCCTCGGGCAGGCCGAGCGGGCCTCCGCACGTCTGCTGGAGATGCTCGGCACCAGCGGCGACGTGCCCTCGGCGCGCCGGCTGCCCGTCGACGCCGTCGAGGACCTCGTCGGCGACCGGTACGCGGACGTGGTCGCCGTCCACTCCGACCGGGTGCGGCTGCTGCGCCGGTTCCCCGCCGAGGACATCTTCGACGGCGCCCGCCGCCTCGACGCCATCGGCATCGGCCTCAACCTGCTCGTGCAGAACTTCTCCGGCCGCCGTCTGGTCCGCCTCGCCGAGGCCGGCGCCCGGGTCCGGCTGCTGTTCCTCAACCCGGCCTCCAGCGCGGTCAAGCGCCGCGAGCGCGAACTCGGGATGAAACGGGGCGAGCTGAGCCGGGCGGTGGAGATGAACATCCTGCACATGCGCCGCGTCCGCGCCCGGCTGCGCGACCCCGGCGCCTTCCAGATCCAGGTGTACGACGAGACACCCCGCTTCACCGCCTATCTGGTCGACGGCGACGGCACCGACGGCATCGCGGTGATCCAGTCCTACCTGCGGCGCATGCGCGGGATGGAGGCGCCGGTGCTGGTGCTGCGCAACGGCAACCGGGTGGTCAGACCGGGCGAACAGGACGACAGCGGAATCTTCCCGGCATACCGCGAGGAGTTCGAGCTGGCCTGGGCGGACTCGCGGCCGGTGTCCTGAATCATCCGTTTCGCCCGGAGGGTGAGCGGAACGCGGTCCTCTGATTGTCAGTGGTGCGTGCGAGGGTGGAGACCACTGGGGGAAGCACCACCAAGAAGGGGGGCCACCATGGCCTGGTACCGGGAGCTGCTTGTCGGCTTCGACCTGGAGACGACCGGGACGGACCCGCGCGAGGCGCGCATCGTCACGGGAGCCGTGATCGAGGTCAGGGACGGGCAGGTCCTGGGACACCGCGAGTGGCTGGCGGACCCGGGCGTGGAGATCCCGGCGGACGCCGTCGCGGTGCACGGGATCAGCAACGAGCGGGCGGCCGGCGAAGGCGCTCCCGCGGACCGGGTAGCGGACGCGATCGCCGACGTCCTCGCGGGCTACTGGCGCACCGGGGTCCCGGTCGTCGCCTACAACGCCGCCTTCGACCTGACCCTGCTCTCCGCCGAACTGCGGCGCCACGGGCTGCCCTCGCTGCGCGACCGCCTGGGCGGCGTGGACCCGGCACCGGTCGTCGACCCGTACACCATCGACCGCTCGGTCGACCGCTACCGGCGCGGCAAGCGCAACCTCGAGGCGGTCTGCGCCGAGTACGGCGTCCGCCTCGACTCGGCGCACGACGCCTCGGCCGACGCCCTCGCGGCGGCCCGCCTCGCGCGGGCGATAGCCGGCCGCCACCCCAAGGTCGCGTCCCTCGGCCCGGCGGAGCTGCACCGCCGCCAGATCGAGTGGTACGCCGAGTGGGCGGCGGACTTCCAGAGCTTCCTCCGCCGCAAGGGGGACGCGGAGGCAGTGGTGGACGGGGCCTGGCCGGTGCGGGAGCCGGCGGAGAAGACCGTCTGACGTCCCGCGACCCCGGCCGCGCTCACCGGCCGCCGGTCCGGGGCAGGTCCGCGTCCTTCCCGCCCCCGGCGGCGGTCCGCCAGGCCCGCAGCGCCCGGATCAGAACGGATACCATCGCACCGCCTCGTCGCCGTCCCGCAGCGACGCCACCCGGCGCCGGAACTCCGTCAGCGCCTCGGGGTTGCCGGGCGCGTGCTGGGCGACCCAGGCACAGCTCGCGGTCTCGCGGGCGCCCCGCAGGACCGTGCACCCCGCCCACTCCCGCACGTCCCAGCCGTAGGTCCCGGTGAAGGCGTCGTAGGCCTCGGCGGGCAGCCCGTACCGGTCGCGGGAGAGCGCCATCACCACCAGGTCGTGCTCGCGCAGATCGGCGGAGACGGTCTCCAGGTCGACCAGGACCGGACCGTCGGGCCCGACGTGCACATTGCGGGGCAGCGCGTCGCCGTGGATCGGACCGCGCGGCAGATGCGGGGTGAGGGCGGCGGCCGCCGCGGCGAAGCCGTCGCGGCGCTCGCGCAGATACGCCGCGTCCGCCGGGTCGATCGCGTCGCCCGCGAGCCGCAGCCAGCGTTCGACACCCGACAGCAGATCGCGTGCGGGCAGGCCGAAGGCGGGGGCGGGCAGGGCATGCACGAGACGCAGCAGTTCGGCCAGATCCCGTGGCTCGGCGGGGCGCACGGGGTCGGGCAGCCGGTGCCACAGGGTCACCGGGTGGCCCTCGACGAGCAGCGGCTCCGGCCCGGCGGCCCGCACCGCCGGGACCCCCGCCCCGGCCAGCCAGGCCGCGACCGCGAGCTCGCGCCGGGCCCGGTCGAGGAGTTCGGCGTCACGGCCCACCTTCACCACCAGGTCACCGGCGGCGAACACCGCGTTCTCACCCAGGGCGAGGAGCCGCGCGTCCGCCGCCGGGCCGGTCAGTACGCCCGCCGCGGCGAGTACGTCCCGCGCCCGTGCCTCGTCCATCGTCCGCCTCCGTGTGGTTCGCCGCCCGACGCCGCCCGACGCCGCCCGACGCCGCCGGACGGCGTCGTGATCCGGCCGTCCGACGGTCAGTGTCGCATTCGCACGGATCGGGCCGTGCGCACGGTCTCTTGACGGGGTACAGCACCTTCACGACCATGACGGGGCCCGTCACAGCCGGGGGAAGGGGGCGGATCCGGTGTCGTCGGCGACCGAGAAGAGACGGACGGCGCGTCGCGCGCCCGGCACCGGCCCGCCGCGCGGCACCGCGGGCCACGGCGCGTGGTTCCTCGTCCTCCCCGCCCTGATCCCCGTCCTGGCCCTCAGCGTCGGCCCGCTGCTGTACGGGATCCTGCTGGCGTTCACCGACGCCCAGTCGGGCCGCACCGCGCCCACCCGGTGGATCGGCGTCCTCAACTTCTCCGACCTGCTGCACGACACGCTGTTCTGGGAGTCGTTCCGGATCGGCCTGGTCTGGGCGGTCGGGGTGACGGTCCCGCAGTTCCTGCTCGCTCTCGGCCTCGCCCTGCTCCTGAACGAGGACCTGCGGCTGCGCTGGCTGGCCCGCGCCCTCGCGATCATCCCCTGGGCGATGCCCGAGGTCGTCGTCGGCGTCATGTGGCGGCTCGTCTACAACCCGGACGCCGGCATCCTCAACGAGACCCTGCGCGACCTGGGTCTGGGCGACGGGCGCGACTGGCTCAGCGGACTGACGACGGCCCTGCCCGCCGTGATCGTCGTCGGCGTGTGGGCGGGCATGCCGCAGACGACGGTCGCCCTGCTCGCCGGCCTCCAGAACACCCCGAGGGAACTGCACGAGGCGGCCGCGGTCGACGGCGCGGGCGCCTGGCGTCGCTTCCGGACGGTCACCTGGCCCGCCCTGCGGCCCATCGCCCTCGCCATCACGGCCCTGAACTTCATCTGGAACTTCAACTCCTTCGCCCTGGTCTATGTGCTGACCAACGGCGGACCCGGCGGCCGCACCCGGCTGCCCATGCTCTTCGCCTACGAAGAGGCCTTCCGCTACGGCCAGTTCGGGTACGCGGCGGCGATGGGCTGTGTGATGGTCGCGGTGATCTCGGTGTTCCTGGCCCTGTTCCTGGTGGGCCGCATCAGGGGAGGTGACGACGCGTGAGGACGCGCCCCGGGGCCCGGGCCGGCCAGTACGCGGCCCTGCTCGGCTACCTCGTCTTCCTCGCCCTGCCCTTCCTCTGGCTGCTCTCCGTGGCGTTCAAGCCCGCGCGCGAACTGGGCAGCCTGCACCCCACCTGGATCCCGGAGCACCCCACCCTCGGCAACTTCCGCCAGGCGTTCGACGAGCAGCCCCTGCTGCACGCCGCGTTCAACTCCCTGCTCGCCGCGGTGAGCGCCGCCGTGATCGCCGTCGTCCTCGCCACCCCGATGGCCTACGTCATGGCCCGCCGGCCCACCCGGCTCGCGCGGGCCGCGTCCGGATGGGTGGTGGTCAGCCAGGCGTTCCCGTTCGTGCTGGTGATCATCCCGCTGTTCCTGGTGCTGAAGAACCTGCGGCTGATCGACTCCGTGCCGGGCCTGGTGATGGTGTACGTGGTGTGGGCGCTGCCCTTCGCGCTGTGGATGCTCGTCGGATACGTCCGGGCCGTCCCCGTCGAACTCGAGGAGGCGGCGGCCATCGACGGCGCCGGACGGCTGCGGACGCTGGTTTCGGTCACGGCGCCGCTGCTCGCCCCCGGGATCGTGGCGACGGGGCTCTTCGCGTTCGTCACGGCGTGGAACGAGTTCTTCTTCGCGCTGGTGCTGCTGAAGACCCCGGAGAAACAGACCCTGCCGGTCGTGCTGACCCACTTCATCGGCACCGAGGGAGTCGCCGACCTCGGCCCCCTGGCCGCCGCCGCCTTCCTCGCCACCCTCCCCTCGCTGGCCGTCTTCGCGGTCGTCCAGCGACGGATCACGGGCGGCATGCTCGCCGGGGCGGTGAAGAGCTGATGCGGACCGGAGCGCTGATCGTGGCAGCCCTGCTGCTCCTCGCGGGCTGTACCGCCGACGGAACGGACGACGGAGGGCCCGTCACCCTCCGCTTCCAGTCCCTCGCCTGGCAGGAGGAGTCCGTCCAGGCCAACAAGGACCTGGTCGAGGAGTGGAACGCCACCCACTCCGACGTCAAGGTCGACTACGTACAGGGAAGTTGGTCGAGCGTCCACGACCAGTTGCTCACCTCCTTCGAGGGCGGCGAGGCCCCCGACATCATCCACGACGCCTCCGACGACCTCGCCGACTTCGCCCACGGCGGCTACCTGGCCGATCTGACCGGTCTGCTGCCCGCCCGCCTCACGTCGGACATCCCGCAGCGCAGTTGGCGGACCACGACCTTCGGCGACGGTGTCTACGGCGTGCCGTTCCTCCAGGAGCCGCGCGTCCTCGTCGCGAACGCGACCTGGCTGAAGCGCTCCGGCGTACGGATCCCGACCCCCGAACACCCCTGGAGCTGGCCGGAGTTCCGGAACATCACGCGACAGCTCAGCGGCGACGGCGAGTACGGCGTCGCCTGGCCGCTGAAGGAGCCCGTCTCGGCCACCCTCAACCTCTCCCTGTCGGCGGGCGGCCGGCTGTTCCACCGGGGAGCGGACGGGAAGGTCACCGTCCGCTTCGAGGCCGGCGACGAGGTCGTACCGCGCACCATCCACGACCAGGTCGACACCGACCACAGCGCCTCGCCCACGACGCTGGGCAGCGGCGGCTCGGACACCCTTCCCGGGTTCTTCGGCGGCCGGTACGCGATGGTCCCGCTCGGCTTCTCCTACCGCCAGCAGATCGTGCAGCAGGCGCCCAAGGGGTTCGACTGGCAGGTGCTGCCCGCTCCGGCGGGCGCCGACGGGCTCGCCCAGGGGGTCAGTCCGCAGACGCTGTCCGTCGCCGAGGACAGCCCGCACAAGGAAGAGGCGGCGGCCTTCATCGACTTCCTGCTCCGGCCCGGGAACATGGTGCGGCTCGCGCTGGGCGATTGGATGCTGCCGACCGGCACGCAGGCCCTCGCCGACCCCGCCCTGCACACGGCGAAGGACGGCTGGGCGACCGGTACCGCCCTCGCCGAACACCTGCGCCCGGCGCCCGCCCAGGCCGTCCGGGGCTATGCCGAGTGGAAGGACAAGGTCGCCACCCCCGCGTTCCAGGAGTACTACAGCGGAGCGATCGGACTCAGCGAACTGCGCGAGCGGCTCGAGAAGGACGGCAACCTGGTGCTGGCCCGCTACCAGCGGTGAACGGCCCGCCCGGCGACCGGTTCGGCGACCGGTTCGGCGGTCGTTTCGGCGACCGGTCCGGCGGTGGGTCGAAGGGGGACCGACGAGCGCTGTCGCGGCGGCCGACCCACGTCATTCCGGTTGCACGAGACGTATCGTCTCGCTTACGGTCGACGGTATGACCAGTCGCCCCGCCCATGTCGCCATGTTCTCCATCGCCGCCCACGGGCACGTGAACACGAGCCTCGAGGTGATCCGCGAGCTCGTCGCGCGCGGGCACCGGGTGACGTACGCGATCCCGCCCGTCTTCGCCGAGAAGGTCGCCGGCACCGGCGCCGAGGTCAAGCCGTGGCACTCGACGCTGCCCTCGCCCGACGACGACCCCTCCGCCTGGGGGAGCACCCTCCTCGACAACGTCGAGCCCTTCCTGGCCGACGCGATCCAGGCCCTGCCCCAGCTGATCGAGGCGTACGAAGGGGACGAGCCGGACCTGGTGCTGCACGACATCACCGCCTACCCGGCCCGCGTCCTCGCCCACCGCTGGGACGTGCCGGCGATCTCCCTCTCGCCCAACCTCGTGGCCTGGGAGGGCTACGAGGAGGAAGTCGCCGAGCCGATGTGGGCGGAGCCGAGGGAAACGGAGCGCGGAAAGGCCTACTACGCGCGTTTCCATGCCTGGTTGAAGGAGAACGGGATCACCGAACACCCGGATCCTTTCGTCGGCCGCCCGGCCCGCTCCCTCGTGCTGATCCCCCGGGCGCTCCAGCCACACGCCGACCGGGTCGACGAAAGCGTTTACACGTTCGTCGGCGCCTGCCAGGGCGACCGCGCCGCCGAGGGCGAGTGGACGCGTCCCGAGCGGGCGGAGAAGGTCGTCCTCGTCTCGCTGGGCTCGACCTTCACCGACCGGGACTTCTACCGGGAGTGTGTGCGGGCCTTCGGCGACCTGCCCGGCTGGCACCTCGTGCTCCAGATCGGCAGGCACGTCCATCCCGCCGCGCTGGGCACCGTTCCCGACAACGTCGAAGTGCGTCCTTGGGTGCCGCAGTTGGCGGTCCTGAAACAGGCCGACCTGTTCGTCACGCACGCCGGCGCGGGCGGCAGTCAGGAGGGACTGGCCACGGCCACGCCGATGATCGCCGTACCGCAGGCCGTCGACCAGTTCGGCAACGCGGACATGCTCCAGGGACTCGGTGTCGCGCGGCAGATCGCCACGTCCGAGGCGAGCGCCGAGACCCTGCGGGAAGCCGCCCTCGCGCTCGTCGACGACCCGGAGGTCACCCGTCGGCTCAAGGCGATCCAGGCGGAGATGGCGGACGAGGGCGGCACCCACCGGGCGGCGGACCTCATCGAGGCCGAGCTGACGAGGAAGCGGCCCTGAGCATCGCCTCGACCGGCGTCGAACCGGGTCCCGATTCAGGTTCGGGGCCAGATCCTGAGCCGGTCCCACCGGGACCTGAGCCGGTCCCACCGGGACCTGAGCCGGTCCCACCGGGACCTGAGCCGGTCCACCGGGACCTGGGCCGGTCCACCGGGACCTGGGCCGGTCCACCGGGACCTGGGCCGGTCCACCGGGACCTGGGCCGGTCCACCGGGACCTGGGCCGGTCCACCGGGACCTGGGCCGGTCCACCGGGACCTGGGCCGGTCCACCGGGACCTGGGCCGGTCCACCGGGACCTGGGCCGGTCCCACCGGGACCTGGGCCGGTTCTGAGCCGGGTGCCGGCCATGCTCCAGGCCTGTCCCGAGCCTGGTCCTGGCCAGCCCCCAGGCGGGTGCCGAACAGGCCCCGGGCCAGATCCCGGACCGGATGCCGGGCCAGGTCTCGAATCAGCTCCCGGGGCAGGTCTCGAACCGGGAGACACCCAGGCCCGGGTCAGATCTCCAACCAGGTCCCGAACCGGCGCCGATTCGGTGTCGGACCAGGCGTGAGTGAGGGCCCGTCGGCTCCCCCGGGAGGTCAACGGGCCCTCGGTACGGACAGCTTCCTCAGCGGCTGTCGAGCGGCGTCAGACCCGCAGCGGCTCGCCCTCGTCGTCCCGCGTCACCGGCGTCACGGCCTCGGGCAACTCGTCGTGCGTGAAGTCGGGCAGCCAGTGCAGCCACTTCGGCAGGTACCAGTTGCGCTCGCCCAGCAGCGCCATCACAGCCGGGAGCAGCACACCCCGGATGATCGTCGCGTCGATCAGCACCGCGGCCGCCAGGCCCACGCCCATCTGTTTCATGGACTGCATGGAAAGCGTTCCGAAGATCGCGAACACGGCGACCATGATGACCGCGGCGCTGGTGACCACACCGGCCGTGGTGACCACGCCGTGCTTGATGGCCTCGTTCGTCGAACGGCCCCGCATCCGCGCCTCGCGGATCCGGGAGACGACGAACACGTGGTAGTCCATCGACAGGCCGAAGAGGATCACGAAGAGGAACAGCGGGAGCCAGGTGATGATGGCGCCGACGCCCTCCGCGCCGACCAGCGACGCCCCCCAGCCGTGCTGGAAGACGGCGACCAGGATGCCGTAGGCGGCGCCCACCGACAGCAGGTTGAGCACGATCGAGGTGATCGCGACCGTCAGCGAGCGGAACGACAGCAGCATCAGAAGGAAGGCGAAGACCACGACGAACGCGAAGACGGGAGCGACGGCTCCGGCCAGCTGGTCGTTGAAGTCCTTGGAACCGGCCACCTGTCCGGTGATCGGCGCCTGCAGGCCGTCGACCTTGCCCAGCGTCGCGGGCCGTACCTCGTCACGTAGCTTGTCCAGGCTCGTACCCGCCTTGTCCAGGTCGGAGCCGCCCACCAGCGGAACGTAGACGTACGCGATGTTCTGCGCGTCGTGCAGCTTGATCTCGACCGGACCGCGAGAGGCGCCCGAGCTGACCGCCTGCTCCTTGAACTGCGCCAGGGCGGTCTTCACCTCGGCGGCGTTGATGTCGTCCGCCTTGACGATCACCTCGGCCGGTTCGGAGCCGCCCGGGAAGGCGTCGTTGACCCGGTTGTAGGTCTGCACGATCGGCAGCGAGTCGCCGAACTCCTGGTCCAGGGTGAGGTTCTGGGTCTTCATGCCGACCGCCGGAGCGGCGATCGCGAGCAGCGCGCCCGCCGCCACGACCAGCGAGACGCCGGGCTTGGCGAGAACGACCTTCAGGACGGCGCTCCAGAACCGGCTGCCCTCGTCGGCGCGTCCTCCGTTGCCGTTCTTGCGGCGCTTGTCGGGGTGCAGGAACGGGATCCGGCCCTTCTCCACCCGCCGACCGAGCAGCGACAGCAGCGCGGGCAGCACGGTCACCGAACCGACCATGGCGACCGCGACCACCATCAGTGAGGCCAGGCCCATCGCCTCGAACGTCGCGAGCCCGGTGAAGAGCATGCCCGCCATCGCCACGCACACGGTGACACCGGAGACGATCACGGCGCGGCCACTGGTCGCTGCGGCGATCCTGAGAGCGGTTTCCGGATCACGTCCCGCGGCCCGCTCCTCGCGCTCGCGGCGCAGATAGAACAGGCAGTAGTCGACGCCGACGGCCAGACCGACCAGCAGCATCACGGAACTCGCGGTGTCGTCCATCGGCTGGAAGTGGCTGACGATGCTCATCAGGCCCATCGTCGCCATGATCGCGGTGACCGCGAGCGCCACCGGCAGCAGCGCCGCCACCAGCGCGCCGAACGCGATCAGCAGAATGCCCAGGGCCACCGGCACGGCGGAGTACTCCGCCTGCTGGAAGTCGTCGCCGAACGCGTCGTCGAACGTCTTCATCATGCTGGCGCCGCCGATCTCCTCGATCCGCAGCGAGGAGTGGTCCTTCTGGACGCCCTCGACGGCATCGAGGACCGGCTCGACCCGCTCGCCCGCGGTGTCGGAGTCGCCGCGCATGTCGAACTGCACGAGCGCGCTGCGGCCGTCCTCGGAAATCGTGTCCGAGTCGTACGGCGAGGTCACGTCGGTGACCTTGCCGGTCTTGTCCACCGCCGAGACGACCGCGGCGACCGCGGCCCTGAATTCCGCGTCCGTGGCCTTGACCGAGCGGTCCTTCGACTGGATGAGCACGGTCTCGCTGGCCGGCTCGTCGATGCCGGCGTCCTCGATGATCCGGGCGGCCGTATGCGTCTCGCCCCCGAGCTGGTCGCTCTCCTTGACCTCGACCGTGCCCGCCGCCGAACCGATCCCCATGGCCAGGACGACGAACAGCACCCAGATGCCCACGGCGGCCCATCGGTGCCGGGCGCTCCAGCCGCCGGCTCGCGCGGCGATGCCCCGCACCCGTATATCTCCGTTCCCCATGACGGGCCTGCCCTCTTGTGATGCGGTGGAAGCCCCCTGCCGCCACCTTTCGATTCGAAGGTATGGCCTGGATAAGGCCATCTCGTCGTGCTCCCCGGTGAGGTGCCGGACCCCCGACTCCTCCCGTCGGACCCCGCGGTCTCACCGCTGGGGAGGACGGAGGGCCCCTACATCTATCCGGGGATCTCGGGGATGACGATCAGGGTGCGGGCCGACGGAGGGCGCGGACGGCTGGAATCTGCGGTCGGATGGAGGACGCAGACGGTTGGACGCCGCGGACGGATGGAAGGAACGGGCCGGTGAAGTGGGCGGGCGCGGACGGGCGGAGGATGCGGGCCGGTGAAGTGGGCGGGCGCGGGCGGATGGAGGACGCGGGCCGGTGAAGTGGGCTGACGGCGCGAGCCGATGGGTGCTGGTCGACGACGAGGGCCGATGGACGTTTGGAGGGTGAAGGTCGGAATGGTGATTACGAAAGTTTGTTGAACAAGTCACAAGCCTGTGGAGATGTCCGGCAGATGTTGCTCCGCATCCCCTGGATCAGCCAGAGTTTCGCCCGGCGCCCCACCCGGGCCTCGGCCGTCGTGCCCACCCCCACGGGGCACGACGGCCGCTTAAGGTGAGCGGATGACGACGACGTACGCGGCGCTGCTGCGCGGCATCAACGTGGGAGGCAGCAGGAAGGTCCCGATGGCCGAACTGCGCACCCTGCTGGAGGGACTCGGCCTCGCAGACGTCCGCACCCACCTCCAGAGCGGCCAGGCCGCCTTCTCCTCCGCGCACGGGGACGAGGACAGCCTGGCCGCCGAGGTCACGGCGGCGATCGAGAAACACTTCGGCTTCGCCGTGGGCGTGATCGTGCGAGACCACGCCTATCTGAAAGCGGTTGCGGACGCTTGCCCGTTCCCGGCGGCCGAGCTGGAGGCCAAGCAACTCCACATCACGTACTTCTCCACCCCCGTCGACGCGGAGCGCTACGCCGGGATCGACCAGGCCGCTCACCTCCCCGAGGAGTTCCGCCTCGGCGACCGCGTGCTCTACCTGTACGCCCCCGAGGGCCTCGGCCGGTCCAAGCTGGCCGAGCAGCTGTCCAGGCCCCGGCTGAACAAGGGCCTCATCGCCACGACCCGGAACTGGAACACCGTCGTCAAACTGGTGGAGATGACGCGAGCGTGACCGTGCGCAGGCCGTGGAACGGTGTCGGCGAGAAACTCGCGGGGCACGGCGAGCCGCGGATCGGCGTAGAGCCGGCGGAGCTCCTCGCGGCTGCGGGCGCCGGCCACGAGCCGCCAACCACCGTCCGGCAGGCGGTACTCGGTGACCAGTGGCTGTCGTGGGAACCCTCGATGAAGTAGGTCGCGTATGCGCCCCGGATCCAGGCCGGCGTCCCCGTGGCCCGCAGCAGCGAGCACAGCAGCAGCGAGTGGTCCCGGCACGTGCCGACGAACTGTTCGTCGTAGGAACGCCGCCGGGCCGGCGGCGCGTTCCCGCGCGTCCTCAAGATCCGCAGCATCTCCGTCACGTACCGGGACTCGGCGTCGTGGTGCAGCCGCTCCTCGGGGAATCTCGTAGGCGACACGTGCCCCCCGAGCCGATGCGCCATCAGACGGCGTACCAGCAGAGCGAGTTAGTGAGGATCGCGCGGCAGGTCGGAGACATCCAGGTCACCCGGGTCGCTGTACGGCGTCTGCCGCAGGGAGAAGTCGTCCATGTCCGGAGCCTCGGCCCTGACCCAGGGTCAGGGTCAACCTCGCACGGATCCTGTCCCACGCCTTCGACCGGGCCTCCTCAGGACTGTGCGAGGCTCGTCCCATGCGTTACATCATCATCGGGGCAGGGGCGATCGGCGGCACCGTCGGCGGACGACTGGCGCAGGCCGGTCACGAGGTCGTGCTGGTCGCACGCGGCGCGCACCGGGCGGCACTCACGGAGGGGGGACTGCGGCTCAGGGTTCCGCAGGGCGAGTCGACTCACCGGCTGCCCGTCGTCGACGGACCGGACGCGCTCGGCCCGCTCCGCACCGACGACGTCCTCTTCCTCGCCGTCAAGACGCAGGACACCGAGGCGGCACTCCGGGTCTGGGGGCCGGCCCCGGTCGAGGGCGGCGGCACGGCCGCGGAGCGGCTGCCCGTGGTCTGCGCGCAGAACGGGGTGGAAAGCCCGCGCCTCGCTCTGCGCCGCTTCCGGCACGTCTACGGCGTCTGCGTCTGGCTGCCCGCCACCCATGTCGAACCGGGTGTCGTCTCCGCCGCCGGCACCCCGCTCAGCGGCATCCTTCACCTCGGCCGGTACCCGCACGGCACCGACGACACGGCCCGCGGTGTCGCCGCCGACCTGGAGAAGGCGCACTTCGAGGCACCGGTCGTGGCCGACGTCTCCCGCTGGCAGTACGCCAAGCTGCTGTCCAACCTCGGGAACGCCCTGGAAGCGGTGAGCGGGCCGGTGGGCGACCCCGAAGCAGAGGCGCTGTACGCGAGCGTGCGGGCCGAGGGCGAGGCCGTGCTGCGTGCCGCCGGGATCGCGTGGGTGAGCGCCGAGGAGCAGCAGGCCCTGCGTGGCGACAAGGTCACCCTCGTGCCGCTGGACGGCGTCCCACGAGCCGGCGGCTCCTCCTGGCAGTCCCTCAGACGTGGCGCCGGCACCATCGAGGCCGACCACCTCAACGGCGAGATCGTGCTCCTCGGCCGTCTGCACGGCGTGCCGACCCCGCTGAACGAGTTGCTGCAAGGGCTTGCCAACCAGTTCGCACGGGAGCGCAGGGCGCCCGGTTCCCTGCCGCTGCCCGAGCTGACCCGACTGGCCGACCAGCGGTCCGCCGGCGCTGTCGCGTTTGTTCAAGAGTCCTGAGCACCCGCTGCCTAGCGTGGGACCCATGAAGTACGACGAGACGCACCAGTACATGTCCGAATGCTCCGCCGAGGCGGCGCGCGTGGCGCGCGGTGTCCCGGCGGCACGGCTGAGCGACCCGACCCACTGCCCGGGCTGGGACGTCCGCACCCTGGTCGACCACTGGGTCCTCTACACCTCCCACGGCCTCCAGCACCGCGCCCTGCGCAAGCCGCTTCCCGACGACCTCGTCGCCCGCGACTTCACGGCCGACCCGCAGTGGGCCGAGGCATACGCCGACCAGCTGGGGCGCGCGGTCGCGGCCTGGGCGGATCCGGCCGTGTGGGAGGGCGAGGTCGACCTGGGGACGGCCGCGATGCCCGCCGCCGAGATCGCCTCGATGATCGTCAAGGAGATGGCGGTGCACGGCTGGGACGTGGCGGTAGCCACCGACCAGAAGTTCCGTATCTCGGACGACGCGGCCCGGTTCGTTCTCGACGTCGTCGAACGGCACGGCGACCTCTACCGCCAGTACGACGGCTTCGCGGCGGTAGTGCCGGTGGCGGAGGACGCGCCGGTGTTCGAGCGGGCGCTGGCGGCGAGTGGGCGCGACCCCCGCCAGGGCGCCGCGCACGTGGACCGCTGAGCACTCACCCCGGACGGGAAGCTGTGGGCGCGGGGGCGTGAACTTCCGGAAACCGGTACCGCAACGGGAAGCGGTTCCGGAACGGAATCCGGTACTGGAAAGGGAAGCGGTTCCGCAACGGAAACCGATACCGCAACGGAAACCGATACCGCAACGGAAACCGATACCGCAACGCCAACCGGTTCCGCAACGCCAACCGGTTCCGGAACGGAATCCGGTACCGGAACGGAAACCGGTACCGGAACGGAAACCGGTACCGGAACGGAAACCGGTACCGGAACGGAAACCGGTACCGGAACGGAAACCGGTACCGAAAGAGAATCCGGTACCGCAGCAGAAACAGAAGCCGGAGCGCCGGAGCGGAAAGAGAACCGCAGCAGAAAACAGAAACCGGTACCGAGGAGGATGGGGGGAAAGAGAGCGAAACAGGAGCGCTTCGCGGCGCGGGGGAGCCCGTCGTCGGTCAGGCGCCGACAGCCGCCAGTGCCGGCGTACGCGCGGCGTCGTACCGTTCCAGCAGCACCCGCGCCACCTCCGGCGCAGGGCCCAGCACGTCGGCCAGGACGTCCGCCCCGGCCGCGCCTCGCGCGATGCGGTCCGGCAGGAAGCCGGGGGCCAGCACGTACGGTGCGACGGCGACCCGCGAGCACCCCGTCGCCCGCAGTTCACGGACCACGTCCTCGGTGCGCGGGAACCCCGAGGGAGAGCCGGCGGAGGCGAACGCAGGCCGCACGGCACACCAACCGGTGCGCCGCCACTCCCGCGCGATTTCTGCGATCACTGCGATCGCCTCCGGGTCCGTGGACCCCGCCGAGGCCAGCACGACCCCGGTCGAGGACTTGTCGGCCGGCGTCAGCCCGGCCTCGTACAGCCGTCGTTCCAGGGCGGTGAGCAGCTGCGGCGACGGGCCGAGCACCTCGGCCTGCCTGATCCGCAGCTGTGCCGGAGCGTCCCGCAGGACCGCCGGGATGTCCGCCTTCGCGTGGAACGCCCGGGTCAGCAGCAGCGGCAGCGCCACGACGTCGCGGACGCCCTCGGTAGCCAACGACTCCAGCACGCCGTGGACGGAGGGGATGTTGAAGTCCAGGAAACCGGTCTCTACCCGTAGCCCCGGCCGTAGCGACCGCACCCGCCGTACCAGGGCGTGCACGTTCGCGGCGTGCCGTGGGTCACGACTGCCGTGGGCAATCACCACGAGAACGGGAGGAACCGGTTTCCTGTACATGGGGGCTTCAGCTCTTCACCAGCAGACCACGGCTGCGCAGCACCCACCGCTCCAGCGGACTGAAGATCAGCAGGTCGATCGCGATGCCGACGAACAGGATGAGCAGGATCGCCTCGAACACCATGGACATGTCACTGGCGTTGCGCCCGTTCTCCAGCAACTGACCGAGTCCGACGCCGAGGTCGGGGAACGACGCGATGATCTCCGCTGCCATCAGCGAACGCCACGAGAACGCCCAGCCCTGCTTCAGGCCCGCCACGTAACCCGGCAGCGCGGCCGGCAACGTGATGTACACGGTTCCCTTCAGTCCCGTCGCCCCCATCGTGCGACCCGCCCGCAGGAACAGCGGCGGCACCTGGTCGACACCGGAAACCAGCCCGTTGGCGATGGACGGCACCGCGCCGAGCAGGATCACCGCGTACATCATCGAGTTGTTCAGACCCAGCCACAGCACGGCCGGCGGAACCCACGCCACCGAGGGCAGCGACTGGAGACCGGAGAGGATCGGACCGATCGCCGCCCGCACGAACTTCACCCGTGCCACCAGCAGACCCAGTGGCGTGCCGATGGCCAGGGCGAAGAGGAAGCCGAGCAGACCGCGCGAGACGCTGGTCCAGATATAGCCGAGCAGCTTGCCCTCGAGCCAGGCGTCCTGGAGCGTCCGCCAGACGTCCAGGGGCGAGACCAGCTTGGTCGGGTCGTCGACGACCTTGAAGGTGATCTGCCAGACGATCAGCAGCAGCACGCTCGCCAGGATCGGCGGCAGGATCTTGTCGACGAAGGTCCGCCGAAAGGGCGTACGGCCGGTGGGCGCCACGACGTCCAGCGCGTCGAGGCCCGCCTCCACCCCGGCAAGCTCGGTGGTGGCCGCTTTCGTCACCGTCGTCTTCGTCTCAGTGCTGGCCATGACGGCGGATCTCCCCACGCAGGACTTCGGTGATCTCGATGGACAGTTCCGCCACCGGGGCGTCCTCGATCCGGCGAGGCTGCGGGATGTCGACCGTCCACTCCCGCGCCACCCGTCCGGGCCGCGAGGACAGCAGGACGACCCGTTGCGCGAGTCGGACCGCCTCGCGCACGTTGTGTGTGACGAAGAGGACCGACAGTCCCGTCTCCGCCCAGATCCGGGTCAGCTCGTCGTGCAGCACGTCCCGCGTGATGGCGTCCAGCGCCGCGAACGGCTCGTCCATCAGCAGGATGTTGCTCTCCTGCGCCAGCGCGCGGGCCAGGGCCACGCGCTGCCGCATACCGCCGGAAAGTTCGTGAACACGCTTTCCGTAAGCACCCTTCAACCGGACCAGCTCGAGGAGTTCCTCCGCCTTGTCGCGGCGCTCGGGCTTGGCGACACCCCGGAGTTTCAGGGCGAGCTCGATGTTCTTGCCCGCGGTCAGCCACGGGAAGAGGGCGTGCTCCTGGAACATCAGCGCCGGGCGGCCGTCCGTCGTGATGGCACCGGCGGTGGGCTCGTCGAGCCCCGCCACCAGATTGAGCAGAGTGGACTTGCCGCAGCCCGAAGCCCCCAGGAGGGTGACGAACTCGCCGGGAGCGACATCGAGAGTGATGTCGTCCAGGACGAGCTGCTGCCCGCCCGGCCCCGCGAAGGACTTCGAGACGTGCTCAAGCCGTGCCGCGTAGTCCACGGACTCCGCGGACTCGGCGGCCTTGGCGAAGGTCGTGGCCATGGTCGTCACCTCCTGGGAACTCATCGGATTCCGATCAGCTGACGCCGAGACCGGCGTCGTCGACCGCGGACTCGCCCTCGGCCTTGAGGACCTTGTTCAGGATGCTCAGGTCGTAGATGCCCTTGAGGTCGGGCTTCTTCAGCAGGCCCGCCTTGACCGCGTGCTCCGCCTCGCTGTTGAGGGTGGAGGCCAGCGGGTCGTTGATGAACTGGATCGACGTCCACGCTGGGTCCAGGACCTCGGTCGGCAGCGCCTTGCCGGAGTCCGCCTCCAACTGCTTGTTCGCCGCCGCCTTCGCCGCCGCCGGGTTGGCGTTGATCCACTTGTTGGAGTCGACCGAACCCTTCAGCACCGCCTCGACGACCTTCGGGTGCTCCGTGAGGAACTTCTGCGACACGATGATGTTCGTGATCACGAACTTCTTGTCGGGCCACAGCGACGCCTCGTCGAGCAGCACCTTGCCCCCCTCGGCGACCAGCTTGGACGCGGTCGGCTCCGGCACCCAGGCGCCGTCGATCGAACCGGCCTTGAAGGCGTCCGGGGTCACCTTGTTGTCGCTGCGGACAACGGTTACGTCACCCTTGCCGCTCTGCGCGTCGACCTTCCAGCCCTGTTCCGCGATCCAGTTCAGGAACGCCACGTCCTGCGTGTTTCCGAGCTGAGGCGTCGCGATCTTCTTGCCCTTGACGTCCTTGACGGACTTCACCTTGTCCGGGTTGACGACGAGCTTCACCCCGCCGGACGCCGAACCGCCGATGATGCGCAGGCTCTTGCCGTCGGACTTGGTGTAGCCGTTGATCGCCGGGGAAGGGCCGATCCAGCCGATGTCGATGGAACCGGCGTTCAGCGCCTCGATCTCGGACGGGCCCGCGTTGAAGGTCGCGTACGACGCCTTGGTGGCGCCCAGCGACTTCTGGAAGATGCCCTGCTGACGGCCGACCAGCGCGGTCGCGTGCGTCAGGTTGCCGAAGTAGCCGATCTTGACGGTGTCGAGCCCGTCGATCTTCTCCGATCCGGCGGCGACCTTCTCGTTGGCGTTGTCGTCCTTGGCCTCGGAACCGTAACCGCAGGCGGTGAGGGCGAGCAGAGGAAGGGCCGCTACGGCGAGGATGCCGCGGCGGAGAAGGCGTCCGGGGGCGCCCCCGTTGGAGCGAAGCCGAGAAAGGGGGAGGTTGGCAGGCACGGGAGGGGTTCCTCTCGTTGGCCCGGCGGTCACGGGTTTTCAGGTCGTGGCCGGGAAATCGGCAAAGGGTTTTCGTCGCTTCCGGGACGGCGGGTGGGGGGACGGGGCGCGCAGGCAGTGCGCGTACGTCAGAGCGCACATCGCGCCACTCCGCCCTGCCCGCTGCCGAGGGCGCCGCTGCCGATGCGGCCGCCCTCCTTCGCGAACGTCGAGTAGAAGTCGGTTGTGGTCATTTTCAGAAGTCCCAACCGTCGTCGTCGGGCGCGTCCTTGACCGGCTCGGGCGCCGCGAACGACTCGCCGACCATGCCCGCGGTGAGCGTGGTGCCGTCGGCCGGATCGATCAGGATGAACGAGCCCGTGCGGCGGGAGTCGGCGTAGGAATCCACCGGAAGCGGTTCCGAGGTGCGGATCTTCACCCGGCCGATGTCATTGGCGACGAGCTGTCCCGGGTGCGGGTGCAGGGACAGGTCGTCGAGCGTGAGACGGGACGGGATGTCCCTGACGATCGCCTTGACCGTGCGGGTGCCGTGCTTGATCAGCACCCGGTGACCGACGGTCAGCGGCTGGTCGGCCACGTGGCACACGGTCGCCTCGACGTCCTGCGTGGTGGCCGGCGCGTCCTTGGTCGGCACGATCAGGTCACCGCGCGAGATGTCGATGTCGTCGTCGAGCAGCACGGTCACCGACTGGGTCGTCCACGCCGCGTCCACCGGCTCGCCGAGCAGGTCGATGCCGGAGATCGTCGAGGTACGGCCGGACGGCAGGACCGTCACCGCTTCGCCCACATGGAACGTGCCGGCCGCGATCTGACCGGCGTATCCCCGGTAGTCCGGGTGCTCGGCGGTCTGCGGACGGATCACGTACTGCACCGGCAGCCGCGCGTGGCAGTGTGCCAGGTCGTGACTGACCGGGACCTTTTCCAGGTGTTCCAGGAAGGTCGGCCCGCCGTACCAGTCCATGTTCGCCGACGGATCGACCACGTTGTCCCCGGCGAGCGCCGAGATCGGGATCGCGGTGACCTCGGGAACGCCGAGCTCGCTCGCGTACGCCGTGAACTCCTCGGCAATCTCCGCGAAGACGGTTTCCCGGTACTCGACGAGGTCCATCTTGTTGACGGCCAGGACGACATGCGGAACACGGAGCAGGGCCGCGATCGCCGCGTGCCTGCGCGTCTGTTCCACCACGCCGTTACGGGCGTCGACCAGGATCACCGTCAGCTCGGCCGTGGAGGCGCCCGTCACCATGTTGCGGGTGTACTGCACATGACCGGGGGTGTCGGCGAGGATGAAGCGGCGTCGGGGCGTGGCGAAGTAACGGTAGGCCACGTCGATGGTGATGCCCTGCTCGCGCTCGGCGCGCAGGCCGTCGGTGAGCAGCGCCAGGTCGGGGGCTTCCTGGCCGCGGCTCGCCGAGGCACGCTCCACGGCCTCCAGCTGATCGGTGAGGATCGACTTGGAGTCGTGCAGCAGCCGGCCCACGAGCGTGGACTTGCCGTCGTCGACGGAACCGGCGGTGGCGAACCGCAGCAGGGTCGTTGCCGAGAGTTCCTCGGAGGTGATCGTGCTCATGCTTAGAAGTACCCCTCGCGCTTGCGGTCTTCCATCGCGGCCTCGGACATCTTGTCGTCGGCGCGGGTGGCGCCCCGCTCGGTGAGCCGGGAGGCGGCGATCTCGGCGATGACGTCGTCGAGCGTGACGGCGTCGGAGTCGACGGCGCCGGTGCAGGACATGTCGCCGACGGTCCGGTAGCGCACGAGGCGCTTCTCGACGGTCTCGCCGTCCTTCGGCCCGCCCCACTCACCGGCGGTCAGCCACATCCCGCCGCGCCGGAAGACCTCCCGGTCGTGCGCGAAGTAGATCTGGGGCAGTTCGATGCCCTCACGGGCGATGTACTGCCAGACGTCGAGCTCGGTCCAGTTGGACAGCGGGAACACCCGGACGTGCTCACCGGGAGCGTGCCGCCCGTTGTAGAGGTTCCACAGCTCCGGGCGCTGACGCCGCGGGTCCCACTGGGAGAACTCGTCGCGCAGGGAGAACACCCGCTCCTTGGCGCGGGCCTTCTCCTCGTCGCGGCGCCCGCCGCCGAAGACGGCGTCGAACTTCTCGGACTGGATCCTCTCCGTCAGCGGCAGCGTCTGGAGCGGGTTACGCGTGCCGTCGGGGCGCTCGCGCAGCGCGCCGCGGTCGATGTAGTCCTGGACGGAGGCCACGTGGAGGCGCAGCCCGTGCGCGGCGACGACCCGGTCGCGGTACGCGAGGACCTCGGGGAAGTTGTGCCCGGTGTCGACATGCAGGAGCGAGAAGGGGACCGGGGCCGGGGCGAACGCCTTCAGCGCCAGGTGCAGCATGACGATGGAGTCCTTGCCGCCGGAGAACAGGATCACCGGGTTCTCGAACTCGCCCGCCACCTCGCGGAAGATGTGCACCGCCTCGGACTCCAGCGAGTCCAGGTGGCTGAGGGCGTACGGACTCGCCGTGCCCTCCTCGGCCTGGGCGACGGTCGTCGTCATGCCAGTCCCCTCTCGGTGAGCAGGGCGTACACCGACGCCGCGGACTCCTGCACGGTCTGGTCCTGGGACTCGATCCGCAGATCCGGCGACTCGGGAGCCTCGTAGGGGTCGTCGACCCCGGTCAGCCCGGTCAGTTCGCCCGCCGCCTGCTTCGCGTACAGACCCTTCACGTCCCGGACCGAGCACACCTCGACCGGGGTCGCCACGTGCACCTCCAGGTAACCGGTTGCGCTCTCCTGATGGCGCTTGCGCACCGCGTCCCGGCTGTCGGCGTAGGGCGCGATCACCGGGACCAGGGCCTTGACACCGTTACGGGCGAGCAGCTCGGCCAGGAAACCGATGCGCTGCACGTTGACGTGCCGGTCCTCGCGGCTGAAACCGAGGCCCGCGGAGATGAACTCGCGGATCTCGTCGCCGTCGAGCACCTCGACGCGGTGGCCCTCCTCACGCAGCCGGCCGGCCAGCTCGTACGCGATGGTGGTCTTGCCGGCGCTCGGCAGACCCGTGAGCCAGACGGTGGCTCCGGTCGTCACGTGATTCTCCCGGTTCGTAGAAGTGGGGGTGGAGGTGGGGATGGGGACGTTCGTGGGGGTCGAGGCCATGGCGTCAGCCGTGCAGTCCGCACTCGGTCTTCGCGCGTCCCGCCCAGCGGCCCGCGCGCGCGTCCTCGCCCGCCAGGACCCGGCGGGTGCACGGGGCGCAGCCGACGGAGGCGTAGCCGTCCATCAGAAGGGGGTTGGCCAGTACGCCGTGCTCGGTGATGTAGGCATCGACGTCGTCCTGCGTCCAGCGGGCGATGGGCGAGATCTTGACCTTCTGCCGCTTCTCGTCCCAGCCGACCACCGGAGTACCCGCCCGGGTCGCGGACTCGTCGCGCCGCAGGCCGGTGGCCCAGGCCCGGTAACCGTTCAGCCCGTCTTCCAAGGGCTGCACCTTGCGCAGCTTGCAGCACAGGTCAGGGTCGCGGTCGTGCAGCTTCGGCCCGTACTCGGCATCCTGCTCGGCGACCGTCCGGCGCGGGGTGAGCGTGATGACGTTGACGTCCATCACCGCCTCGACCGCGTCCCGGGTGCCGATGGTCTCGGGGAAGTGGTAACCGGTGTCGAGGAACACCACGTCCACGCCCTTGCGGACCCGGGAAGCCAGGTGCGCGACCACGGCGTCCTCCATCGAGGACGTCACGCAGAACTGCTCGCCGAAGGTGTCCACCGCCCACTGGAGGATCTCCAGCGCGGAGGCCTCCTCCAGGTCGCGGCCCGCCTGCTCGGCGAGTGCCTTCAACTCCTCGGTCGTACGGCCTTCCTGAAGCGTCGTCATATCCGGTCCCCTCCCGGGTCGGTGTGCTGAACGCCCCGGGCGAGCAGCCCGAGGAACTTCAGCTGGAATGCGCGGTTGCATGCCGCGCATTCCCAGGCGCCATGGCCCTGCTCGCTCGGACGCAGGTCCTCGTCGCCGCAGTAGGGGCAGTAGAAGGGTGCGGCCCGCTCGCTCATGAGAGGGCCTCCTCGCTGGCACGCGTGGCCCAGACGGCGAACCGCTCGCCGTCCTCGCGCTCGTCCTGGAACCGCTTCAGTACGCGTTCCACGTAGTCCGGCAGCTCCTCCGAAGTGACCTTCAGACCGCGGACCTTGCGGCCGAAAGCGGCTTCCAGCCCGAGCGCACCGCCCAGGTGCACCTGGAAGCCCTCGACCTGCTCGCCCCGGTCGTTGAGGACCAGCTGGCCCTTGAGCCCGATGTCCGCGACCTGGATGCGGGCGCAGGCGTTCGGGCAGCCGTTGATGTTGATGGTGATCGGCTCGTCGAACTCCGGGATGCGGCGCTCCAGTTCGTCGATCAGTGCGGAGCCGCGCTGCTTGGTCTCGACGATGGCGAGCTTGCAGTACTCGATGCCGGTGCAGGCCATGGTGCCGCGCCGGAACGCGGAGGGCTTGGCGGTCAGGTCCAGCGCTTCCAGCGCGTCGACCAGCGACCCGACCTGCCCCTCCTCGACGTCGAGGACGATCATCTTCTGCTCGACGGTGGTACGCACCCGGCCCGAGCCGTGCGCCTCGGCGAGCTCCGCGATCTTCGTCAGGGTGGCGCCGTCCACGCGGCCGACGCGCGGGGCGAAACCGACGTAGAAACGGCCGTCCTGCTGACGGTGCACACCGACGTGGTCGCGCCAGCGTTCGACGGGGGCGGCGGGCGCCGGGCCGTCGACGAGTGTGCGCTCGAGGTACTCGTCCTCCAGCACCCGGCGGAACTTCTCCGGGCCCCAGTCGGCGACCAGGAACTTCAGACGGGCGCGGGTGCGCAGGCGCCGGTAGCCGTAGTCGCGGAAGATGCCGATCACGCCCGCCCAGACGTCCGGGACCTCGTCCAGCGGGACCCAGGCGCCGAGCCGGACGCCGATCTTCGGGTTGGTGGAGAGACCACCGCCGACCCACAGGTCGAAGCCGGGCCCGTGCTCGGGGTGCTCGACGCCGACGAACGCGACGTCGTTGATCTCGTGGGCGACGTCCAGGAGCGGCGAGCCGGAGATCGCCGTCTTGAACTTGCGCGGCAGGTTGGAGAACTCCTTGCTGCCGATGAACCGGCGGCTGATCTCCTCGACGGCCGCGCTGCCGTCGATGATCTCGTCCTCGGCGATGCCGGCCACCGGCGAGCCGAGGATGGTCCGGGGCGTGTCGCCGCAGGCCTCGGTGGTGGACAGGCCGACCGCCTCGAGGCGGTTCCAGATCTCGGGCACGTCCTCGATGCGGATCCAGTGGTACTGGACGTTCTGCCGGTCGGTGAGGTCGGCGGTGCCGCGGGCGAACTCCTGCGAGATCTCGCCGATCACCCTCAGCTGCTCGGTGGTGAGCCGGCCACCGTCGATGCGGACCCGCAGCATGAAGTACTTGTCGTCCAGCTCCTCCGGCTCGAGGATCGCCGTCTTGCCGCCGTCGATTCCCGGCTTGCGCTGGGTGTACAGCCCCCACCAGCGCATCCGGCCGCGCAGATCGTTGGGGTCGATCGAGTCGAAACCCCGCTTGGAGTAGATCGTCTCAATGCGTGTCCGCACATTGAGACCGTCGTCGTCCTTCTTGAACTGCTCGTTGCCGTTGAGCGGGGTGTGGTGTCCCGCAGCCCACTGGCCCTCACCGCGGTGACGGCTCACCTTGCGGCGGGAAGTCGCGGCGGCAGGGTTCTGCGGGGTGGCGGCCATGGTTGATACGTCCTTCGGGACAGCGGCGGAAGGTGTCGGCGCAGAGCGCCGTCCGGGAGGGGCGGTGGTCTGGTGACGGGCGGGCGGCTCTGACCTGCGCGTGCGGGCGCATGGAGCACACGTGCGCGACATTGCGCAGGCGGGTGGCTCGAACGGAGACGCCGGCGGTGCTGCGGCTCGTCAGCTCGTCGGACAGATGGCGCTGGACATGCGGCCGAGGTCGACGTGTCGCCGACTCACCAAGGCAATTCCAGTTCCGGACATGGCGAAAGCGTGTCACGGCGATCTGGACACAGTCCAGCTTCGTCCGCGATGCGGACACCCTGGTCCCGAAGTGTGAGACGAGGGTGTCGTCGATCACATGACCTGCGAGGCCTCTTGTCGGCGCAGGTCACAGCCGGTATGAGCGAACGATCAGGCCGGAAGGGCGCCCGGCCAGGGGCCCGGCGCGGACACCTCGGGCTGCTCCTCGACCTTGGTGTCGAACAGCTTGAAACCGCGCCGCTGATAGTTGTCCATCGCGTGCTCGCCGTCCAGGCTGCAGGTGTGCAGCCAGACCCGCTTGGTCTGCGGCAGCCCGGGCCAGCGCTCCGTGAGGTCCCATGCCCGAGCGGCCCCGTACGCCAGCAGGTGCCCGCCGATGCGCCGTCCCCGGAAGGCCGGGATCAGACCGAAGTAAACGATCTCTACGACACCGTCGTCCTGTGGTTCCAGCTCCACGTACCCGGCCGGTGTGCCCCGGTCGTAGGCGACCCAGGTCTCCACCCCCGGACGCGCCAGATGCTCCTGCCACTGCGCGTACGTCCAGCGCAGCCGGTCGATCCAGCGGATGTCCCCGCCGACGGACGCGTACAGGAAGCGGCTGTACTCGGGGGAGGGGACCTCGGAGCGCACGATCCGGACGTCGCCCTCCGGCGCGGCGGCCGGGAGCACGTCGGTCGGGTCGGTCTGCTCCAGGGACCAGGTGGTCACGGGGATGTTGGTCATGCCCGTCAGGGAATCATCTACCCGGTTGTTCTGTCGATCGAGGCCAGCGGCAGTGCGAAGAGCGCTCGTCCCGACTGGGTCCAGACCTCGCCGGTCGACTCCCAGTAGGAAAGGGATGCGGTCTGCGGGCTCCAGCAGCTGTGCGTTTCCTTGGCGCCGCACACGGCCGCCTGCGCCTTGTGCGCCTTGTCGTCGACCTCGCCGGCGTCCTGCCGCCACAGCGCCCCTTGCCTGTCACGCGGGCCGGCGGCGTGGGTCACGTACCACTCCGCCCCGTACGACAGCACGCCCCGTACGCCCGTCACCTTCGTCTCGTACGCCTCCGAGGCCCTTGCCCGGCCGGCGGCGTTCGTGGCGAGCAGTCCCGCGTGGCCGGGGACGGTACTGAAGGGGTAGCGCCACAGGCGGGCGTCACGATCGCCGTCGTCGGGGGTCCACTCCCCGGCGACCAGGCTGTCCGGCGCGGTGCTGCGGTCGAGGGAAACGGTTGCGGGATGCGGGGCGTCGGAGTCCCCGCTCAGTTCGTAGGAACCGATGGCCGGCAGTACGAAGCGGTAACCGTTTGCGGACCAGCCGCCCGGCACCCGCCCGACCGCGTCGCCTGCGACGGTGGCCCGCTGGACCCGGTTCATGTCGTACACATAGAGCGCGGCCCGGTCGCCGTCGTCGGCGGTGACCAGCAGCTTGTCCTGGTACCAGACCATCCCGGAGACATGTGAGACCAGGCCCCGGTAGTCCCGGCCCTCGTCCACCGGGACGGCGAGCAGTGCCCAGGTGTAGGTGAGGTGGCTCAGGTCGCCCGCGTTCACGAAGCCGACCCGGGCCAGACCGCGGTCGGCGGACGTGCCGCCGCTGCGCGACCAGCCGGAGAGGATCACCCGGTTCGAGCCCCAGACGCCGTCGTCGTCCGCGTCCCCCGAGGTGGTGACCGCACCCGGCTGCCAGCCCTCGGTGTCGTCCGTGTTCCAGCAGTAGGCGCGCGTGGCCACGGGGGAGACGGGCAGGGCCCTGCGCTCGGCGGCCGAGCAGTCGATCGCGTCCCGCAACGTGCGGTCGGCCCCGTCCAGCACCGCGCCGACGCCGAACGGCCGGCCCATTCCCGCGGCGAGCCGGTCCAGGGAGGCCTGCGGTACCCGGTGCTCCGTGAGGCGCAGTTCTGCCGTCTCGGCCGAGGCCGTAAGCGGTTTCAGGTCCCCGGGCCCGTCCGTGACCGTTGCCTGGGAGGCGCTGATCATGGTGGCGGCAGCGGTGAGCGCGAGGGCGGTTGCGGAGAGGAACGCGCGTAGTGCCCTGCCTCGTCTGCGCCGGCGGTGTCGGCCGCGTTGCTTCATTTGCCCTCCCGAGGCGGGCCAACTGCGCCTGATGATCCGTACGTTGACCGAGGAGCAGGTGGGGTGACCCGTAGAGGGATGCTACGGCAGTCGGGCGCCGTCGGGGGCGAAGACCCCGCAAATATGCGGAAGATGCCACCGGAAGGACTCCGGTGGCATCGTGCTGCTACGGCGCCGCCGCCCGGTTTCTCACCACTGCGGGCGCGGTCGAGTGCGGAAGCAAAGCCTTCGGGTCCGCCGGTAGGAGCACCTCGACCTCGGCGCCCTCGCAGAAACGATACGGCCGATGTTCCAGGAACCCCCCGAGATACCGCCGCACCCTGGACATCTCGGCCCGCACCGTCACCGTACGGCCCGGGTCGCCGAACATGTCCTCGGCCAGGCCCGCCGCGCTGCGGCCACCGCGGTCGGCCGCCAGCAGGTAGAGCAATTCGGCATGCCGGGGACTGAGTTCGTGGGACCACGACCCCGCCCCGCCCGACACCGTCACCGACCAGCGCCGCGGGCGGGTCAGATCCAGCACGATCCGGGTCGTTCCGCTCGGCGGCGGCTCGGTGGCCTCGTCCACCGACCGCACCAGCCAGCCACCGGCCAGCGGCTCGATCGAGCACAGCCCGAGCGCCGGGAGCCGGCGACGGCCCGGCGACGGCGACTTGGGCAGCGCGATGCGGCTCGCGTACGGCATCCCGGTCACCGCGGCCGTCCACCCGTCCCCGTCCACGGCGGCCGCCCGGCCGCCCAGCCGCGCCAGCACGGGCGCCGCCACCGCGCGCAACCGCTCCAGCGAACGCAGGTGTCTCTCCCGCAGCCTCGACTCGGCGAGTTTCGCCACCGAGTCGACCCAGGCGAGCGTGGCCGGATGCATCGTCTCCAGCGGTCCGCTGACATCGACCACACCCAGCAGCCGGCCGTTGCGCGGGTCGGTGATGGGGGCGCCCGCGCAGGTCCAGGCAGCGTGCGAGCGCACGAAATGCTCGGCGGCGAACACCTGTACGGGGCGGCGTACCACCGCCGGAGTGCCGACGCCGTTGGTGCCGACCACGGCCTCGCCCCAGTCCGCGCCCAGCTGGAAGCCGAGCCCGTCGGCCTTGCGCAGCACGGGTCCGCAGCCCTCGCGCCACAGCACCCGGCCCTCCTCGTCGGCGACGACCATGATGTGGTGGGCGACGTCGGCGACCGACAGCAGGCCCTCGCGCAGCACCGGAAGGACCTCCCGCAGCGGCGACTCCTCCCGCCGTCGCCGCACCTCGTCGGCGCTGAGCAGCCCTGCTCTGAAATCGTGTTCCGGGTCGACACCACTGCGCAGCATCCGATCCCAGGACTGCTCGATCACGGGGCGCGGGGCGACGCGAGCCTGCTGACCGGACAGCCGGGCGTCGCGCATCTCGTTGAGCACCCGCGCCGCCCGCGCGGCGTCGACGGCCGCGAGCTGCGGCACGTTCATCGGTGGCATCACCACTGGGCCTCCCGGGAGCACACAGTCCGACAACCGGATGTCAAGTTTCTGCGCCGACTGTTTCCGGTCTTGCTGAAGGCCCCCATCTTGCCGCCCTCGGGTGACGGAGGGGCACAGTCCGGTCACAACCACCGACAAGTTGCAACCCCCTGCAACCCTGGTGAACGTCCACAGGGTGTTTGAAACTTGAGCCACGCCGTCCCGAGCGGCGATTCTGGCCTCGCAGGGCCATTGCGGCGGGGGTGGTGCCGTGTCGGCGCAGCACCACCCCCGCTTCCTGTCCGACCAGGTCGGCGCGGTCAGCCGCGGGGTTGGGCCCGCTCGACGATCGACGCCAGGTCCAGGCTGTGGGGCAGGGTCCCGAAGGCCGCGCCCCCGTCCCCGCCCAACCGCGACGCGCAGAACGCGTCGGCGACCTCCGGCGGCGCGAATCGCACGAGCAGTGCACCCTGAAGCACCAGAGCGAACCGCTCGGCCAGCCGGCGTGCCCGCCCCTCGACGCCGTCCAGATCGGCCAGTTCCGTCAGCAGGCTCTTGATCGCCTTGTCCAGCCGGTGATCGGCCCCACGCGCCTGACCCACCTCCTGGAGATAGGCGTTCAGCGCCTGCGGCTCCCGCTGCAGCGCGCGCAGCACGTCCAGCGCCTGGACGTTGCCCGCGCCCTCCCAGACGGAGTTCAACGGCGACTCGCGCACCAGCCGGGGCATCCCCGACTCCTCGACGTAACCGTTTCCACCCAGGCATTCCGACGCCTCCACCGCCACCGGCGCACAGCGCTTGGTCACCCAGTACTTGGCCGCCGGAACCGCGATCCTCAGCAGGGCCCGCTCCTGCTCCCCACCGTCGTCGTAGGCCGCCGCGAGCCGCAGCGCGAGCGCGGTCGCCGCCTCCGACTCCAGCGCGAGGTCGGCCAGAACGTTGCGCATCAGCGGCTTGTCGACGAGCTTCCCGCCGAACGCCGCACGATGGCTGCAGTGATGGACCGCCTGCGCCACCGCCTGCCGCATCAGCCCGGCCGAACCCAGTACGCAGTCGAGCCGGGTCGCCGCCACCATGTCGATGATGGTGCGCACCCCGCGCCCCTCCTCACCGACCCGACGGGCCCACGTCCCGTCGAACTCGACCTCCGCGGACGCGTTGGACCTGTTTCCCAGCTTGTCCTTGAGCCGCTGGAGACGGAAAACGTTACGGGTACCGTCTTCCAGCACGCGCGGCACCAGGAAACAGGTGAGTCCGCCTTCGCCCTGGACGGGAGCCGCCTGCGCGAGCACCAGGAAACCGTCGGACATGGGCGCCGAGCAGAACCACTTGTGACCCGTCAGTTCGTAGGTCCCGTCCTCGGCGAGCGGCGTGGCGACCGTCGCGTTCGCCCGCACATCGCTGCCGCCCTGTTTCTCCGTCATCGCCATGCCGAACAGCGCCCCGGACTTCTGACCGGCCGGCCGCAGCTCTCGGTCGTAGATCGTCGACGTCAGCCGGGGCACCCACTCGGCGGCCAGCTCCGGATCGGCGCGCAGCGCGGGCACCGCCGCGTGGGTCATCGACAGCGGACAACCGTTTCCCGCCTCCACCTGCGTCCACACCAGGAAACCCGCCGCCCGACGCACATGGCCGCCCGGCCGCACCCAGGCATCCGTGAGATGCGCCCCGACCCCCTTGCCGAGCAGCCGGTGCCACGCCGGGTGGAAGTCGACCTCGTCGATGCGGTGGCCGTAACGGTCGTGCGTACACAGTTTCGGTGGGTTTTCGTTGGCCTGCACCGCCCACTCCTGCAGCTGGGCCGACCCGGCCGCCCGGCCGAGCGCCGACAACTCGCTGTGGGTCTCGTCGAGCAGTTCCGGATCGAGATGCCGTTCCACGGCCGCCACCAGCGCCTGATCGGCGCCGTACACGTCGTACCCGGTCAGGGGCGGGGGCTGGTTGGTCACGGTGTGCGTGGTGCCTGCCATAGCCCGAACCTACCCCCGGGTACGACGGTCATGGCCATCCGGGAACCAGCGTGCCGCTCCCCGACCCGGTGAAGCGGCCTTGCCGGAGGTGAGTGCAGCCCCGAACGGCGGATACCTTTAGGTCGTGCAGCCAGGAAGTCAGTCACCCGAGCAACCCGGAAGCCCCGCCGGGCGTCTCCACCGGGCGCGTGCCCTTTACCGGAACGTTTCCAAGCGGCGGACAGCCTGGCTGCTCTTGAAGGACACCGTCAACTCCTGCATCGAGTACCGCATCCTCGGACTCGCCGCCGAAGCCGCTTTCTTCACGTTGCTGTCCGTGCCGCCGCTGCTGCTCAGTCTCATCGGCCTGCTCGGCTACGTCGACGACTGGACCGGCACCGACACGATCACCAGCCTCGAGGCCAACCTTCTCGACGCCTCCCGCACGGTCCTCTCGGACAAGGGCGTCCGGCAGATCGCCCAGCCGATCCTCGACGACGTGATGAAGGGCGGCCGCCCCGACGTCATCTCCATCGGCTTCCTGTTCGCGCTCTGGTCGGGCTCGCGCGCGGTGAACGTCTTCATCGACACCATCACCGTGATGTACGGCCTGGACGGAGTGCGCGGGATCGTCAAGACGCGGCTGGTGGCCTTCCTGCTGTTCGTCGGAGCCCTGCTGATCGGCTCGGTCGCACTGCCGCTGATGGTCGCCGGACCGGACGCGGTGGTGAGGATCGTCCCCTGGTCGACCACTGTGGTGCAGGTCCTGTACTGGCCGGTCGTGATCGTCCTTTCCGTCGCGTTTCTGACCACGCTCTACCACGTCTCCGTACCCGTGCGCTCGCCGTGGATCGAGGACGTCCCCGGCGCGCTCGTCGCCCTCGCCATGTGGGTGCTCGGCAGTTTCCTGCTGCGCATCTACCTGACGAGCACGATCGAGGGCGCCACCATCTACGGTTCCCTCGCCGCCGCCGTCGCCGTAATGCTGTGGATCGGCGTGTCCGCGTTCGCCGTACTGGTCGGCGCCGCCGTCAACGCCGCGATCGACCGGGTCTGGCCGGCCGCCGCGACGGCAGCGGCCCGCGCCGCCAATGAACGGCTTCGCGAGGAGGAGGCGGCGGAGTACGTCGCCCGTATGGCGGCGATCCGCTCCCACGAGGACGACGACCCCGACGATCCCGACATGCCGTCCGAGTTTCCCGAGAGGTGGTCCCGCTTCCTCCCGCCGGAGGACGTGACGGGACGTTTCCGGACGCATGCGAAGAGTTTTCCGAAGGTGCACGGAGGAAACGGCGGGAACACGGAACAGCGGCCTCCGGAGAAGTGAGCCCCTGGGAAGTCGGCCGGGGGCTTGGCATCAGGCCGGGGCTGACCGGCGAGTTCGGGGCGCCCGCCTGTCCGCCCTGCTCACGGCCTGTCTAGGTTGACGGCATGAACCCCTTGCGCTGCACATAGCCGATCTGTTGGCGAAGACACCGAAGATCAAGGTCATCAAGGAGCTGCGCTCGTTGACCGGCTTCTCCCTTGAGACTGCCAAGGGATTCTGCGACGCCGTGGAGGGCCGACGTTTCCTCCAGGAGCAGGTCCCACCCGAGTACGGAGGCGGCAGCCTCATCTCACGGATCCGGCTGCTGCAGTCCGACGAGGACCCCTTCGAGGCCGTCAGGCTGGTGCAGGACGAGACCGGCATGACCACGGCCGAGGCCCGCCGATTCCTCGCTTTCCTCGACACCCCTGCCGACTGAGCATCCCCCGGCCCGGACCTGCAACCACCGAATCCGACCGACCGTGGCCAGTCGGGATCGACGATCCACCTCGTCACGGACCGAAACGGTCTGCCGCCATCGCTGGGAATCTCCGGCGCCGGCATGCACGACAGCCCTGGTCCGGAGCCGCTCGTGCGCGGGATCCCGCCCGTCCGCTCCCGCCGCGGACCCCGCCGCCGACGCCCTGCCAGGCTCCACGCCGGCAAGGACTACGACGACGACCACCGGAGCAACGGCTTCCCCAGAGGGGTATCCGCCACCGCGTCGCCCGCAAGGGAGTCGAGCCATGCGAGCGGCTCGGCCGTCATCGCCGGGTGGTCGAGAGGACCGTGCCCTGGCCGGCCGGCTGCCGACGTCCGCACCGCCGCTGTGAACGCCGAGCCCAGCATTTCCTCGCTTTCGTTGCCGTCGCCCGCAGCCTTCATCGGGTATCGCCGTCTCAGCAGGTGAGCCCGGCCGACGGCGCAGATGCCGGCTACACCCGCGTTGTCAGCGGCAGCCCACCGGGTGCGCCCACAATCAGTCCGAATCGAAGAGCTGCTTCGCTCACACGAAACCTTCCTCGAAGATCTCTTCACCGCGCTGCTCGACCAGCTGGGCTTCCCCGGGCCGCTCAGCCTCACCTGAACCATGAGAAACGAGTTTCTAAGCCTTCCAGGCACCGGCCTGCGCCGACTCCTCGGCGAACTGGGTGAAGTCGCGCGGCGCGCGGCCGAGCACCTCTCGAACACCGTCGGAGAGGTGGGCGTTACGTCCGTCCAGCAGCGACTCGAACAGCTCCACCAGAAAAGCGACTTCCTCGGGCGGTACCCCGAACCCGGCCAACTGCTCGCCGTACTGACGCGCGGGCACGGGCGTGTAGGTCAGTGCGCGACCGGCTGCTCGCCCGATCGCCGCAACCGCTTCCCGAAACGTCAGCAGCTGCGACCCGGACACCTCCAGCACCCTGCCCACGTACCGGTCACCCTCGGTAAGCGATTTCACCACCACATCGGCGACATCGCGCAGGTCGACGAACGGTTCCCGCACCTCCCCGCCCGGGAACACCAACTCCCCACTCCGCCGCAACTCTTCGACCAGCGGCCCCTCACTGAAGTTCTGCGCGAACCACGCGGCCCGTACGATCGTCCAGTCCGCGCCCGACGACCGCAGCGCCTCCTCGGTCGGCAGCGCCCGCTCCTCACCGCGCGACGACAGCAGCACCAGCCGCCGCACCCCGAGGGCGACCGCCTCCCGGGCCAGCCGCCCCACCGCGTCGGCCGCGTCCGGCGCACCCACATCCGAGGGGTACACCAGGTACGCCGCGTCAGCGCCGCGCAGCGCGGACGCCCACGTCGAGCCGTCGTGCCAGTCGAAGCCCTGGGCCCGCGAGGCCGCCCGCACCGCAAGCCCGGCCGTCTCGGCCGCTAGCGCCACCCGGCTGCCCGTACGACCGGACGCGCCGGTCACCACCACCGTCATCCGCTGTGCCGTGTTCTGTGTCATGCGTTCAGTCAACTGCCGTACAGCGCAAGGTCCCATCGCTGAACGGCTCATTCCCATAAGCGCGCGTCTACGCTGGCCGCATGGACGCTCCCCCACGCTCGAACATGCTCACCCGGGGGGACCCCCTTGCAGGCCTGCTGGAGGGTCCACGCGCGCGTGGCGCCCTCATGATCCGCGCGTGCTTCGACCCACCGTGGGCCGTACGGGTCGAGGACCGCGCCCCGCTGACGGTGATGCTCATGGTGCGCGGCGAGGGCTGGGTCGTGCCGGACGAGGGCGAGGGCGTTCGGCTGCGGGCCGGGGACCTGGCCATCGCCCGTGGCCCCGCCCCGTACACCTGCGCCGATGTTCCCGGCACACCTCCGCAGGCGCTGATCCTCCCCGCTGGACAGTGCGCGTACCCCGACGGGCGCCTCCTGAACGGCTCCATGGACCTGGGCGTGCGCACCTGGGGCGACCGGCTGGACGGGTCCACGGTCGTCCTGATCGGCACGTACCTGATGCACGGCGAGATCAGCGGTCGGCTGCTCGACGCGCTGCCCCCACTGCTGTCCCTCACCGCCGACGTCTGGCGGTGCCCGCTCACCCCGCTGCTCATGGAGGAGATCGTCCGCGACGAACCAGGTCAGGAGGTCGTCCTGGACCGCATGCTGGACCTCCTGGTCATCGCCGCGCTCCGGGCCTGGTTCTCCCGCCCGGAGGCGGCTGCCCCGGCCTGGTACCAGGCGCTGGCCGACCCGGTCGTGGGGCGCGTCCTACGGCTGGTCCAGGACGATCCGGCACACTCCTGGACCGTCGCGTCCCTCGCCGCGAAGGCGGGTGTCTCCCGGGCGGCCATGGCCCGCCGGTTCAGCGACCTCGTGGGCGAACCCCCGATGACCTATCTCACCGGTTGGCGCCTCGCTCTCGCCGCTGACCGACTGCGCGACACCGAGGAAACCATCGGCGCGATAGCCCGGCAGGTCGGTTACGGAAGCGCTTTCGCCCTTTCCAGCGCCTTCAAACGGCTGTACGGCGTCAGCCCGCAGGAACACCGCTCGCGAGCCACGTAGGAAGGCCCCGGGGGAGGACAACGTGTTTCCCGGTCGGCGTCTCGGTTTCGTCAGTAGTACGCGCTGACCCTGTGATGACGACGGGCTCGGCAGGCGGCGTTCGGGGCCCTGGAAGCGTTTGGAAGCGCTTGGAAGTCAGCGGTATGCGGTTTCTGCTCGCCGTGGCACCGAGCGGCGCTGCGGGGGCGGGGTCCGTCTCGGCCGCCGGGGCGGACCGCCGCAAAGCAGGAGAATGCGGCTTCCGGCCGCAGTAATGGACACTGCGACATCGCTCGGCGCGGCCCCCGGTCGCGCAGCCGGGAAGAACCACTGGTGGAGGCGGGGCCAGGAAGCGGTATGGGCTGCTTCCCGACGCCCAGGATCCCGGCGGCGTAGCCTGGCGTACATGTACGAGGAGCGGCCCTCCCGACTGGCCGGGGCGGTGGTGTGGACCAACACGCCGTCCGCGGCAGCCGGCGTAGGTCCTGTGCTTCCCGACGGCTGTATGGACCTGCTGTGGCACGAAGGCAGACTGCTGGTCGCCGGGCCGGACACCCGGGCTCATGTCCCGGACGGCCCGCCCGCGTCCTGGGCGGGCGTACGTCTGTATCCCGGGACCGCGCCCGCACTGCTCGGCGTACCGGCTTACGAACTGCGTGATCGGCGAGTCGAGTTGGCCGACCTGTGGCCCGCCGGGGAAGTGCGTCGCCTGACCGACAGGGTTTCCGCGGCCGCGCAGCCTGCCGTGGCACTGGAGGAGTTGGCGCTGAAGCGGGCGGTGCCGCCGGACCGGGCGCTGCGCCGACTGGTCGCATCCCTCGCCTCAGGTCGGGCCGTGTCCGATACGGCCGACGAACTCGGCCTGGGAGCGCGCCAGTTGCATCGCCGCTCGCTGTCGGCCTTCGGCTACGGCCCCAAGACGCTGGCCCGGATCCTGCGCTTGCAACGGGCCCTCACGCTGGCCCGGCAGGGCGTACCGTACGCGGACACTGCGATCCGGGCCGGTTACGCCGACCAGGCCCATCTCGCCCGCGACGTCAGGCAGTTCACGGGCATCACGCTAGGCGCTCTGCTGCGTTGAGCGGCCGCGCTACTGAGGGAGCGGTGCGAACAGGTCGACGCCGTTGCCGTCGGGGTCGAGAACAACGGCGTAGCGCTGGCCCCAGAAGGCGTCCCACGGCTTCAGATCGCCCTGGTGACCGGCGCCCAGCAACTCCTCGTACACCGTGTCGACCTCGCCCGGTGTGTCACAACGCAGTGCGAGCGAGGTCCGACCACCCCCGGACGGCGGCTGCCACGCCGGGTTGAACGAGCGGATGGTGTCCTCCGTGTCCAGCAACAGCCGCAGCCCCCCGGACAGTTCGGCCTCGCTGTGCGGTTCGTGCTCGGCCCCCTCTGGAAAGACGAAGCCGAGTCGTCGGTAGAAGGAAACAGAAGCAGCCATGTCGGAGACGACCAGGCCGATGGCATCGAATCGTGGACTCATACGGCAACGGTAGGCAGCGCTGCCGCGGCCGGTCTTGAAGGAAACGGACACGCCCCGGGAAACTTTCCGTACATCCGTACATCCGTACATCCGTACATCCGTACATCCGTACATCCGTACATCCGTACATCCGTACATCCGTACATCCGTACGGCCCGTACAACCCGTACGGCGCCCGTAGTGCGGCCCTCCGGGCGGCGGACACGGAAACCGATCCCGGCCCACCGCCGTACGGCTGAGCGTCGTCACCGATCACCTGCTCGGCCGCTCGCCATGCGAGCGCACCTGCACTTCTCCGGTCGGCGGCGGCAGGAGCCGGTCGACGGCCGAGGCCGACGACCGACGGCCGTCGATCAGCTACGGCGTCCGTGCGGGGAGCGAACGGCCGTTGTCGTGAGGTTCACCTTCGCCGACCGGTCAGACGGTACCGACCGGCCAGACGGCGTCTCCCAGATGCCGTTCTCCTGGTTCGGTCGTGACCGGCCGGCCTCAACCTGTGAAACCAACGGCTCCACAGGTCAGTTGAAGGTCACCGGCCCGTTGGGCGTGTCCACCGTGAACGAAAATCCCGCCGGGCCCTCGGTGAGGGCGAGGTCGGTGCCGATGGTGGTCAAGAGGGGTCGGACGTCCTCGGGGTCGGGAGCGGTGGCGGTCAGTTCCAGAAGGGGACTGACGGGCAGGCCGGAGGCGGAGGGGTGGGTCGTGCTGCCCCAGTCGATGAGGAAGGGCACGAGGCCGGACGGATGCGGGGAGCCGCCGTCGGTCAGCCGCCATCGCAGCAGGGAGCCGTCGGGGCGGCGTCTGCTCATCTCCCGTACGTCACCGGTGTCGTAGCCACGAGCACGGGCGTCCGCGACCGTCGCGTCCAGATCTGGTGGGCTGATGGCCCAGGTGATCGTCCGTGCGGCGGCGAGCGCGTCCACGCCGAAAGGGCGAGGGTAGGAAGGCGTGGGCTGTTCCGGGTCCGGGCCGATGATCTCCAGATACGCGCGATGCCCCAGGTCGACCAGACAGTTGCGGGTGCCGAGCCCGACATGCACCCCGCCCGGCGCCGGAACCACTCCCGTGCGCCGGGTGAACTCGGCGACCGTCGCTGCCAGATCGGGCGTCGCGAGAACGATGTGGTCGAGACGTGCGGGAATGGTGTTCATCCCGCCCGAGACTACGCGCCCGGTCCTCGACGGGACCGCGCATAGGGAACAACTGTACGACGTGTCGAGGCGCGAGTTCTTGGTCTGCTGGTCACGGAGGTCGTTCCCGCACGACCGGCGCGGCTGCTCATCCGAACGCTCGATGTCCGCGGTGGAGGGCCGGCGAAAGTCGACGGCGGTCGGTCTCGGGACCAGATGAACGGGGAGAAAACGCTTCCACTGACGCCTTGCGCACAGGCGTCCGACACGGATCTGGAGGTCACCTCGCTGACCGCCTCGCCGGCCTGGATGGCTGAGCAAGGGTGTAACCGGTTGCTTCGTGTTCCCACGGGCTCCACCAGTGAGCCGGGTGTCGGGTGTCGGGTGTCGGGCATCGGGCGTCGGCGCCATGGCCAGGGCCAGGGCCGGCGCCAGGGCCGGGGCCGGGAGACGCTCCGTATGCGTCCAGCGCCCGTCCGGTCGCCGAGCACGGCTCAGGAAATCCCGAACTCCCGTCCGCCTAGGCTCGTCCTCATGACCGTTCGCTTGCTCGTGTACACCCGCACAACCGATTACCGCCACGACTCCATCCCGGACGCCGTTGCCGCCGTACGCGCGTTGGGTGAGTTCGCAGTCGACCACACCGAGGACCCGGCGGCCCTGGAGGCCTCACTCGACGGGTACGCGGCCGTGGTTTTCCTCTCCACCAGCGGCGAGGTGCTGACCCCGGCCGGGCGGGAACGCCTCGCCGGTTACGTCGAGGCGGGCGGTGGTTTCGTCGGCGTGCACGCGGCGTCCTGCACCGAGTACGACTGGCCGTACTACGGCGAGCTCCTCGGCGCCCGCTTCGCCGGTCATCCCGAGTACCAGCCGGGCAAGGCGGTGATCGAGGACCACGATCATCCCGCCACCCGTTCACTGCCGGCGGTCTGGAACCTCACCGACGAGTGGTACGACTTCCGCGTCAACCCGCGCGGACGGGTACGCGTTCTCGCCGTCGCCGACGAGTCGTCGTACACGGGCGGGGGGATGGGAAGTGACCACCCGCTGGTCTGGTGCCGGGAGCAAGGCCGGGGACGCGTTTTCTACACGGCCCTCGGGCACGCCTCCCAGGCCTACGCCGACCCGCAGTTCCGTGACCATCTTGGCGGTGGCATCGCCTGGGCGGCACGGCTGCGGGACCAGTGACGTTTCTCCGGTGAACCGGTTCCGCCATTGGGGTGAGCAAAGCCTTCACATGGGGAAAGCCGCGCATCGACATAGAGATCCTTTTGTCTTCGTAAAGGGCTGTTGTGTCGCAACGGCTTTGTTGCACCTGGTGTGTTGACCCCTCGACTCCATTGGAGGAGCCGGACGGTGACTTACGGGAACAAGTTGCGGGAGCGGATCGCCGACCCGGGAACGACCCCGCTGATCGGCGTGTACGACATGTACTCGGCTTCGATCGCGGCGGATCACTACGACGGCATGTTCGTCTCGGGCTTCGGCTTCGCGGCGTCGCACTACGGACTGCCGGACATCGGTTTCATCGCCTGGCCGGACATGCTGGCGTTCGTGCAGCGGTTGCGGGGCGCGTTTCCGCAGCAGCATCTGCTGGTGGACATCGACGACGGGTACGTCGATCCGGAGGTCGCCTGTCATGTGGTGGAGGGCCTCGAGCGCATCGGGGCCTCCGGCGTGATCCTGGAGGACCAGAAGCGGCCGCGCCGGTGCGGTCACGCAGACGGCAAGCAGGTACTGCCCCTGAACGAGTACCTGGCGAAACTGGAGATGGTGCTCGCCACCCGGCGTGACATGGTCGTGGTGGCCCGTACGGACGCCACCGACGAGCACGACATCCTGCGGCGGGCCGGCACGCTCGCCGCCACCGATGCGGACGTCATCCTGGTCGACGGGGTCCGTACCGTGGAATGGATCCGCCGGATCCGTGACGTGGTGGGAAGCAAGCCGCTGCTGTTCAACCAGATCGCCGGCGGCAAGTCTCCCCGGCTCTCGCTCAGCGAGCTGTCCGACCTGGGCGTGAACGTCGCGATCTACAGCACGCCGTGTCTTTTCGCCGCGCACGCGGCGATGGACTCCGCGCTCGCCGACCTCAAGCGGGCCGACGGCCGGCTCCCCGAGGTGGACGCGGAGAGCGGCATCGGCGTGCGGGCCTCGACCGAGTTGCTGGAGCGGAACATCGCGCGCCTGCGCACCGCGCCCGAGAGCGTGAACGCGTGAGCCCGGTCGCGCCCCGGCTCAGGGCGGCGACGTTCCTGACGGCCGCCCTGCTGGGCGCCGCCGCAGCGCCGGCGGTAGCCGAAGGCAGCCTGATCACCGTGATCGACAATTCGCACGCGGACTCGATCCTCGAGGTCGACCGGGCGGCCAACGTCCAGCAGGGCAGCAGCGGCACCGCGGGCAGCGACCACGACGGAAGCGCCGTCGACATGATGGAAGCGCTGGTCGGCGCACCGGACCGGGGCGAGGACTGAGGCGAGGAGACCACCGGCCGGGAGTCATCGTGATGGTGGCGCCCGGCTCTCCGCTGTCCGTTACGCCGTGTTTCCCGGCGACCGTGCGAGCGTGCCGCCGCCAGACGACGCACCCCGCGATCGAGAAACGCACGACAGTGATGGTGACGGCGACGGCCGGGGTCCCGGTCACGGCCGTGACTCTCGTGACCTGCCGGCGCATGCGAGCGCCACGGCCCCAGCGACCGGATCACCGAACGGTCCGTCAGTCCTCTTCGGCGTGGGGACGTCCGACCTCGTCCCGTTCGATCGCCTCGGGCCCGTCGACGGGCCCGTCACCGCGATCGCTGACCGTGGCTTCGGCGGTGGCGTCCCAGGGACGGAACCGGGAGTCGCGGCCCGGGCCGTCCTGACGGTGATGAGGAGGGCGGGCGCGACGACGAGCAGGACTGTGGTGTGCGTGCTGAGGTTCATGACGGAAAAAGATCAGTAACACCGGAAGGCCACCGTTTCATGCTCCTGCTCGCCGGTGCGGCGGAGCCGTGCTCGCCCGCTCCACGAGCCGTGTCGACAACTCCGTCCGGGTCCCCTCCGGCTGCTCGCCGTCCATCATCCGCAGCAACAACCGCAACCCTGTTGCGGCCATCTCCGATAGGGGCTGGCGCACGGTGGTGAGAGCGGGGGTGGTCCACCGGGACTCCGGCAGATCGTCGAAGCCGACCACACTGACGTCGTGGGGGATCGTCAACCCCCGCTCAGCCAAGGCCAGACAGACGCCGAGGGCCATGCGGTCGGAGCAGACGAAAACGGCCGTCGGCCGCTCGGGCAGGTCGAGCAGTTCGTGCATGCGCCGGTGGGCCACCAGTTCGTCGAAGCCGCCGTTGTGCAGGTACTCCGGGCGGTACGCGAGCCCTGCCGACGCCAGGGCCGAGCGGTATCCGGCGACCCGGGCGCTGCTGCACATCTTGCGGGGCGGGCCGGCGATCACGGCGATGCGTTCGTGGCCGAGGGCAAGCAGGTGCTCGGTCGCCGTGACCCCGCCCTGCCAGTTCGCCGCACCCACCGACACCACTCCGGGCGGCGGCTCGACCACCGGGTCGATCAGCACGAAGGGGGTGTGGTGCTGCTCCAGCCAAGCGTACTGAGAGGCCGTCAACTCCGTGAGGTTGAAGAGAACTCCGGCCGATCCGCGCACGGTCAGCTTGTCCAGCCAGCCGCGCTGCGGGCGGCCCACGCGGGAGCGGGACAGGGCGGCCGAGACGACCACGTCCAGGCCCGCGTCGTGTGCCGCCTCCTCCACGCCGTGCAGCACCGCGCCCGACCAGGAACTGTCCAGCGAGTGCACGACGAGGTCGATCAACCGGGGCGGCTTGGTCGCGTCGAAGCGCGGTCTGCGCACATAACCCAGTCGGTCCAGCGCCTCCGTCACCCGCCGTCTGGTTTCGGGGGCAACATCCTCCCTGCCGTTGACCACCTTGGAGGCGGTCGGCACCGACACACCTGCCTCGCGGGCCACGACCGCCAGGGTCGGCCCGGCCGTCCCGCTCGCACTTGCCGTACGCACCATCGGGAACCACCTCTCCGGCCCGCCCGAAGGCCAGCGAAAGTTCGACCAGCGCCCTTTCGGAGCCGATACGGAAACAGACGGCTCACAGAAAGCGCTTGCTATCCTAGGGGTGCCTCGGCGAGACGTGAAGACTCCGGAAAACGCGGGATCATGAACGCAGGAACTTTCGAAACTCTCCCCGTGCTGCAACCCGGTTGACAGCGGGCGCCCCGAGGCGAGGTCGGTGCCCCGAGGTGGGAGTCGCTGTCCCGAAGCATCGAGGGGCACCGGACCGGGCCGGGTGCGCGAGTCGGATCACGCAGCAGCGCCGGAGTCGGGACTCCGGAGAATCCGGCTCTCCGAGCGGCATACAGGAAATCATTGCGCCGCTGCGAGGCGGAGAAGCGCGGTACCGCGTGGCGCGGAGGGTCTCAGGCCGCCGCATACCGGCACAGGTCGAAGGCGGCAGCCGGCAATGTTCCGAACTCCGTGTGGTGGGGCCTCCGGAGAGGCCCGCACCCCATGGACTGCACGGAGAAAACGTTTACGGAGACCGATCGATGCGTAGTCTCCGCCGACACTGTGGCTCACCGACGCCGCTTCGGCGGCTGCACCGATTCCCTTACGACGACGTGGGTGCCCAGGACCAGGTGCTCGCCCTCTCCGCTTCTGCGTCGGCCGCCGCTTCCGGCTCCCTGCCGCCGATCGGCCACCGCGCGCAGGGCGACGCGGCCCATTTCCTCGTAAGGCACGTGCACCGTGGTCAGTCGGGGAGTCAGCTGGGACGCCAGGGGAATGTCGTCGTAGCCCGTGATCGACACATCGTCCGGCACCCGCAGACCTGCCCCGCGCAGTGCCTGCATGGCTCCAGCGGCGACGATGTCGGTGCCGGCGAGCACGGCGGTGAAGTCCGGTGTCTCGTGCAGAGCCGCTCGCGCCGCGGCGTATCCGTGCTCGTCGTCGTAGGGACCGTGCCGCACCAACCCCTGGTCGAACGGCACTCCGTATGCCTCGAAGGCCCGTCTGGCGTCCCTCAACCTGCCTTGTGCAGTGGTGAGTTCAGCGGGGCCGGGCAGCATCAGGACCCTCCGGTGACCGGCTGAGAGCAGGTGGCCGGCCATGGCGTAGGCCCCGGACTCGTTGTCGTAGTCGATCGTCGTGGCCGGGACGTCCCCTTCCAGCGGCGGCCTGCCGACCAGGACGAGATGCGAACCTGCCGCGTCCAGTGAACGCGCGAACCGGGCCATACGCAGCTGGTACTCGTCGTGGTCATTGGTGCCGCCCAGCAGGATCACGGCGTCGACGCCCTGGTGGCGCATCAGGTTGACCAGTGCGAGTTCGCGTTCGGGGTCGTCTCCCGTGGTGCCGACGATCGACAGCCAGCCGCGCAGGGTGGCCGCACCCTCGACGCCCTTCGCCACGTGGGCGAACGCGGCCCCGGTGATGTCGTTGATCAGTATGGCCACCGTCGGAGTACCCCCACCGGCAAGGGAGCGGGCGTGCGCGTTGGTGACGTAGTCCAGGTCGCGGACGACCTTCATCACGCGGCGCCGCAGTTCCTCGGAGACCGGGTAGTTGCCCGACAACGCGCGGGAAACGCTTGCGACGGACACCCCCGCGCGTTCCGCCACATCCCGTATGGTCGCCCGGCCGGCCCCACCCGTCGTCCTGCGCTGACTCACGTTGCGGCTCCTTCACTGTCGTGGGCGCCGACAGGGCGCCCTGGAGGCCGCGTGCGGACCTCGCCGTAGCCTGGTCAAGGCACGGCAGGGACCCGGCCCCCCGTCGGTGCGGGAACCGTATCCCGATGGTCTGCGACGTGGGCCGGCCTGTGGATAAGCCCGGTCGTCGCCGCGGCCCGGGACGCCGACAAGGGCACGGACCTACGCCTCACGCCACCCGGTCCAAGTCTGCCTGGCGCACTTCATGGCCGAGGGGCAGCCCCTCGGCCAGGCGTTCCACCTCTTCGACGACGATGCGGCCGAGTCTTTCCAGCTCGTTTCCGAGGGAGCCGGCGATGTGCGGGGTGAGGAACACGTTCGGCAACCGGTAAAGAGGAGAGCTTGCGGGCAGTGGTTCGGGTTCGGTGACGTCCAGGACGGCATGCAGTCGGCCGGAGACCAGTTCGTCGGTGAGGGCGGAGTGGTCGACAAGGGCGCCCCGAGAGGTGTTGATCAGCACGCCGCCGTCGCGGATCAGGGCGAGGCGGGCGCGGTCGAGCATGTGGCGGGTCCCGGGGATGTCGGGCGCATGCAGGCTGACGATGTCGCTGTGGCGCAGCAGGTCTTCAAGGGAGAACAGCCGCGCTCCGAGTTCGGCGGCCTCTGCCGCGTCCACGTACGGGTCGTGCAGGAGCACCTCGAAGTCGTACGGGCGCAGAAGTGCGAGGAGGCGGCGCCCTACCCGCGAGGCGCCGATGACACCGATCCGGCGGCCGAGGTTTCCGGTGGTCGCGGTTTCGGCGGGCGTCGGCTGGGCGTGGGTGCGGCGGAAACGCTCCCGGTGGACGAAGGCGTTCTTTCCGGCGAGGAGGATCATCGCGAGTGTGTACTCGGCGACCGGGACGGCGTTGCCGATCACCGCGCTGGAGACGGTCACCCCCCGGCCCCACAATGCCTCTCCGACCAGGGAACGCACCGAGCCCGCAGCGTGCAGGACCGTACGGAGCCGGGGCGTGGCACGGAGGATGTCCGCATCGAGGTGGGGACAACCCCAGCCGGTGATCAGGATCTCGGCGGCGGCCAAGGGCGACGCCGCAGCGGGATCGGCGAAATCCCTTACGACAAACGCTGGATCGATCTCGGCCACCTGCCGTAGCCGGGCCACGAGCGGCGGGGGAAACAACAGGGGAAGGTGCACCGGATCCATGGCGAACACGGCCCTGGGGAGCTGAGCGCTGGGCATGACTCTCCTGAGGTGCGGGGAAACGTTTTCTGAGAACGCTTTCTACCGTAGATCTGGCGCAGAGGCGGGGTCAATCAATGAGGTGGGGGATCGCCGGGGTGGAAACTGTTCGGGGCGGTTTCCATGTAAAGGGCTGCCTGTCATGGGCAGTTGGACGGCCGGGGTAACTCGGCTCCGTCGGATGCGAGGGCTGTTCCAGGACGCGCCTGGGCGGTCGCCTCGATGCACGCAGGTGATGTCCGCAGGCGGTGTAGCGACCCGCGGAAGACGAGGAAGTATCTGGGACGACGGGTCAGAGAAATTTCGTCACCCTTCACCGACGCAACCGCCGCCTACCGCAACGACCAGCTCGGATTGCCGCACCCTCCCGTACGCCGAACAGCCCTGCCACAGGCTTGTGCACCGGAATACCGCGCACAGGTGTGGTGATCTGGTCGTACCAAGCGTGAGCGCGGTGAAGGGCTGGTGAGCAGATGGCAGGAGGCCCGACGGACCCACGGGCCGGGGTCCAGGCGGACCCCGAGCACGATCCCGTGGTCACGCCCCCCTGCGGGGCCGTACGCGGCAGGTACGAGAACGGCATCGCCGTCTTCCGCGGGATCCCCTACGCGGCACCTCCCTTCGGGGTCCGAAGGTTCCGGCCTCCTGTCCCACCCGCGCCCTGGGACGGGGTGCGCGACGCGGGAGCCTTCGGCGCAACGTCGCCGAAACCGCCGTACTCCGAGGCCTTCGCCCCGTACCTGTCCGACCCCGTGGTGGCGGGCGACGACTGCCTCAACCTCAATGTCTGGACGCCCGAGCCCGGCCCCGCCGCCCGGCTGCCTGTCCTGGTCTGGCTGCATGGCGGCACCCTGACCAGGGGATCGTCGGCAATGCCGGTGTGCGACGGACGGAACTTCGCCCGCGATGGAATCGTTTTCGTCTCGATCAACTACCGGCTGGGCGTGGAGGGCTACGGATTCTTCCCGGACGCCCCCGCCAATCCCGGCCTGCGGGATCAGCTTGCCGCGCTGGAATGGGTGCACCGCGCGATCAGGGCCTTCGGCGGCGACCCCGACAGGGTCACCCTGGCGGGACAGTCCGCCGGAGCCATCAGCGTCGGCGCCCTGATCGCCGCTCCGCGGGCACAGGGCCTGTTCCGCCAGGCCATCCTCCAGAGTGGAGCGCCGGAGGCCTTCGAACGGCACAGGGTCCGGCGCATGGTCCGCCGTATGGCGACCCGGCTGAAGGTGCCCGCCACCGCCGAGGCCTTCGCCGCCGTCGACCGGGATCTGCTGCTGCGTACCCAGGCGGAGGCCGGCAGGCTCAGCAGCCCCGTCCTCGGCGGGCCCGCGTTCGGCATCGTCGTCGACGGCGACCTCGTCCCGCGCGACCCTCTCCTGGCACTCGTCGAAGGGGACGCGGCCGTCGGAACCGACCTCCTCCTGGGCTGGACCCGGGACGAGCACCGGCTGTGGCTGGTCCCGGGGGGACTGATGGAGCGCGTCGACCGGCTGGGTCCCGTCGCCCTCGCCGCCGCGATGGCGCGTTGCCGCTGCGGCCGCGAGGTGCCGCGTGGCTACCGTGCCCTGCACCCCGAAGCCCGAACCGCCGAGATCGTCGGCCAGATGGTCACCGACAACCTGTTGCGCAACCCCCTGCAACAGATGGCCGAAGCCCGTTCCGGCCCGTCCTACGTCTACGAGTTCGCCTGGCCCTCGTTCAGGCCCGGGCTCGGCGCCTGCCACGGCCTCGAGCTCGGCTTCGTCTTCGACACCGGCGGGACGGCCGAGTCCGCGAAACTGGCAGGGGACGGCGCGCCGCAGGAACTCGCCGACGCCATGCACGGAGCGTGGACGCGCTTCGTCGCCACGGGCGCGCCCGGCTGGGAGGCATGGGGGCCGACGCACCCTGTGCGGATCTTCGGTGAGGTGGACAGCGGGCGGTATGAGGGCGACGGTATCGCGCATGAGGTCGACGGTATGTCGCATACCGCGTACGGACCGCGGGACCGTGAGCGGGCCTTGTGGGCAGTGGAGGCAGCCGCCGTTCCCTCAGGAGATCCCGTCGATGAGACGACGACGCCCGACCCCCTGCTCGGCAAGACCCCGCGCGGCACGGAGCTCAAGTCCGCGATGCGCCGACTGCGCCGGGCCGGCGGAGCGAGAGGACGCTGACCATCGGGCCTGCGGGCGCTGGAGTCGCGTCTCCCCCGGCGCTGAGCGGCTGTTGGACGGCAACAGTGGGGCGGGAGCGGTGGGCGGAGCGCCAGAGGCCTATGCGGAGGTCAGTGTCCGAGCGATCGAGGCGACCGCCTCGGGGCCGACCCGGCAGCAGCCGCCGATCAGACGGGCTCCCGACTCCCGCCATCCCAGGACCTGTTCGGCAGTGAAGGTGGATCGGCCGTTCCAGGCGCGAGCCTCCGCGTTCCATACCTCGCCGCTGTTGGGGTAGACCACGACCGGCTTGCCCGTCACCCGAGCCGCAGTCGTCACCGCGGCCTCGACGTCTTCCGGGGCGCAGCAGTTCACCCCGACCGCGATCACCTCGTCCGCATCGGCGGCCAGCGCGAACGCCTCCTCCAACGGCTGTCCGGCGCGCGTACGTTCTCCGGCGATCGAGTACGACAGCCAGGCCGGCACGCCGAGCCCGCGCACGGCGCGCAGGAGTGCCTCGGCCTCATCGGCGTCGGGAACCGTTTCCAGTGCCAGGACATCGGGCGCCGCGGCGGCCAGAATCTCCACCCGGGGACGGTGGAAACGTTCCAGTTCCTCGACGCTCAGCCCGTAACGGCCCCGGTACTCGGAGCCGTCCGCGAGCATCGCCCCGTAGGGCCCCACCGATGCGGCCACCCACAACGGGTGCGTGAGACCTTTGTGCCGGGCCTGCCGGGCGGCCTCCTGGGCCAGTTCCACACTCAGCGCCAGCAGTCGGGCGGCCTCGTCGGCGCCGATGCCGCGCTTGGCGAACCCCTCGAACGTGGCCTGATAACTGGAAGTGATCGCCACGTTGGCGCCCGCCCCGAAGTAGGCGAGATGCGCCTCGGTGATCGCCTCGGGCTGCTCGGCGAGCAGCCGCGCCGACCACAGTTCGTCGCTCAGGTCGTGCCCGGCGGACTCCAGATGGTTGGACATGCCGCCGTCAAGGACGACGGCTCCGGCGGCGAGAGCCGTGGTGAGGGAGGTCTCGGCGAGGGGAGCGGGGACGTCGCTGGTCATGGCACGACGCTAGTCGAAGAGGCGGCAGACAGCCGGAACTGTCCGTTGCCTGAACAAGAGCGCCACGATGTGGGATGCGAGACGGGGCGGCGGCCAGGCGCTCGCTTCACCTGGCCGGTGAGGGAGAAGCCGGTCGGCCCTTCCGCGCTCGGTGGCACCCGACGGCTCATCGCCCGTGCGCCGAGTGCCGTCCACCACCGCGGCGCCCGCCGCCCCGCTCGCGCTTGCGCTTGGTCGCAGGAACCAGCAGCCCGCCGAGCAACCCGGCCGCCAGCACGTACGGCCACCACCCGAAGGCGCCGCTTCCGGCCGCGCTCGCGCTGCGCGTCCGGGCGGTCACGGAGCCCGCCGACACTTGTCCCTGTGCGCTCACCGACTGGCTCACGGCTGCCGCCGTGAGGACGACGTCGTTTCCGTCCCCGCCCTTATAGGTGATCCGGTAAACGGTGTCAGCGAGTTTCACCTCGGCTCCCTCGCGCAGCTGGTCGAAGGTGCCGGTAGTGGGAGTGTTCCCGGTGTGGTTCAGGACGGTGATCTTCCGGGCGGAGGTGTCGCCAGCCGCGGGGGAGCCCGCGCTGGAAGCGGTATCGGTATCTGCGTGGATACCGGTTTCGGGCGAGGCGGGGGACGGGCCCCGCGTGGCAGCAGCCCCGGGCGTCGCGGGGGTGGTTCCTGCCGCGGACAGGTCGAGCCCTCCTCCCAGGGTGACCTTGCCGCCCACCTTGAGGGGAGTGTCGGCCAGGACGAGTTGCCCCTCGTCGCTCTGCGTGTAGGCGCCGGTCACGGTCAGCCCGCCGCTGACGGCACCCTCGTTCGTCACGGCGCCGTTCACCGTGCCCTTGCCGCTGAGCGTGCTCGTCACCCGCAGTGCCGAACCGCCGGTGTCCAGCCGCGCCCCCGCCGACGTCAAACGGACCGCCCTGCTGTTGGAGAGCGTCGCCCCGTCCCTCAGCGCCAGCGTTCCCTGCTTGACCGTCGTCGTCCCGGTGTACGTCACCGCGGTGCCCGTAAGGGTCGTCGTGGCCGCTCCGGACTGGACGAGCGAGCCGCTGCCGCCCAGCCGGGAAAGAGAGACGCAGGCCTTCGTGTTGTGCACGACGAGAGTGCCGTCGTTCACGATCCGGCGCCGGTCGGTACCCATGAGCAGGGAGCCGTCTCCCTGTGCCGACCCCAGTCGCAGGACCGCCCCCTCCTGCACGGTCGTCGAACCGTCGTAGTACTGGGCGGCGGCGAAGGTGACGTCGTTGCCCTTGGTCCCGGCGATCACGATGTCACCGGCGCCGGGCGCGGCCAGGGTGTCGTGGTACCTGCCGCCGCCGATCGGCGCCCCGAGGGTGACCGGCCCGTTGTAGTCGAACGTCAGCAGTGACCGCCGTCCGCCGGCTTCGTGCACATTGATGTAAACGGTGTCCTTCGTTCCCGGCATGAAGATCTTGTGCGTGGTGCCGTCGCCCCATTGCACGTCGGCACCCTCGATGTTGGTGCCGCGCTTGTTCAACTGATGCGCTACGGCATGCCAGTTGATGGCGGGGTCGCTGAGCGAGGGATGGGTGTCTCCGCCCTGGTCGCTGTAGCTGTACTGCCCCGTGAGGACGACCTTGCTGCCCGGTCGCGAGTGGACGTTGACGTCACTGCCGTACTCGCGCTGGAAGAAGTCCTGCCGCAGGATGATCGTCTGGTGCAGCGGGGTGTCGATGATCCAGGAGCCCTGGTTGAGGATCGCCCGGGCGTTGGGCAGCGACACCGGGTACTCGGGGCGGCCGGCCGCCATCCCGGTGCCGTTGTCGATGACCCCGGAAAAGGGGTGGGTGCCCGCCAGGTCGAGGGTGCCCCACATGCCGCGGGGCTGGGTGACGAGGCCGGATCCGCTGATCGTGCCGATGTTGAAAGTGCGGGTCAGCGAGAGCCGGAGAGTGCCGTCGACGCGCACGTTGAGCTGATTGAGCCGGTAACCGGGAGTGCCGTAGGGGAAGTGTCCGATCAGCCCTGTGCCCCCGCCGGTGCCGTACTGGAGGGTCGTCCCACGCTCCACCGTGATCGCGGGCGGGTCCGGGTTCACGACCGTGGTGTACGGGTGGTTCCCGCCCTGGGTGCGCACCACCTGCCGCCGGCGGGCGTCGGGCAACGTGAAATCGCTGTCCCTGCTCAGGACCAGCGTTCCGCCGCCGCGCACGGTAAGTGTTCCCTGGCCGCGGAAAACGCCGTCGTAGGTGGTCGTCCCGGAGGGCACGGTGATCACGGCGTCGCCGACGAGCGTCACGTCCCGGTTCGCGAGGACGTCCCGAGTGATGTCCTGCGCGTCGGCGGCCACGGCCGGGGGAGCGGTGGCCATGAGGGCGGCGACGGACGCGAGGGCGCCGACGACCGCTGCTGAGGTGTGGAGAGGGCTGCGCACGTCATCGGAGACGCGTGGGCGCCCCACGGATAACAGAAATTCGTTGCTCGAGCGTCGACGGGTATGTCGGCACACCCCAGAAAACCACCTTCCCGCCGGAAACTTCCGGAAAGGGCTTTCCATCAAGTCCGTCCGACCCGTTGACCTGCCCGTAACACGCCCTTACCTTTTCGGCGTTCGTCATTCCACATGCCGTTCGCAGTACCGAACACCCCCTCCCTCGAGAGGTAGCCGCGTGCACCTCAATGCGCTCGTCCTCCGCCGCGCCGACCCCCAGGCGCGACCCGAACCCGCCCGCCAGCGCCACGGCACGGCGATACCTCATCCCGTGACGGACAGCTCACGGGGCCTGACGGGCCGACGGTCCCGGTTGCCCGACACGGACCTCGCCTCGTGGGCGGCCCGTCGAACGATCCCAGCCGCCACGCCCGGATCCAGGCCTTCCGGCCCGCGCCCGGACGGCATCCCCGACTTCGGCGTCCCCGTCGCCGACACCGTGAAGGAGAGTGCGTGAGATGAGACGTGCGTACACGACCCTGCTCGCCCTCTGTCTTGTGCTGATCGGCGCCCTCGCGACCGCTGGGCCCGCCCAGGCGGCGCCGGTGACGGTCGCCAACGGCACTCAGTTCAACGACAGTTCAGGCAGCCCCGTACACGCCCATGGCGGCGGCGTCCTGAAAGTCGGCTCCTACTACTACTGGTTCGGCGAGAACCGCAACGCCGACAACACCTTCCGGTACGTGGACGCCTACCGTTCCACCGATCTGAAGAACTGGGAGTTCCGCAGTCACGTCCTGACCCAGGCGAGCGACTCGGAGTTGGCCACGGCCAACATCGAACGCCCGAAAGTCATGTACAACGCCTCCACCGGCAAGTTCGTGATGTGGATGCACAAGGAGAACGGAACCGACTACAGCGAGGCCCGAGCAGCTGTCGCCGTGTCGGACACCGTCGACGGAAACTACGCGTGGCAGGGCAGCTTCCGCCCGCTCGGCCAGCACATGTCCCGTGACATCACGGTCTTCGTCGACAGCGACGGCGCCGGATACATGGTCTCGGCCGCACGGGAGAACTACGACCTCCAGATCTACCGGCTCACCGCCGACTACACCGGTATCGCAAGTCTGGTCGCCGACCCCTGGCACGGTGGCCACCGCGAGGCGCCCGCGCTGTTCAAGCGGGGCGGCGTCTACTTCATGCTCACCTCCGGAGCGACCGGCTGGAGCCCCAACCAGCAGCAGTACGCCACGGCGACCTCGCTCACCGGCCCCTGGTCGGCCATGACGAACGTCGGCGACTCGACGGCGTACGGCTCGCAGACCGCGTACGTGCTGCCCGTCCAGGGCACTTCGGGGACCTCGTACCTCTACCTGGGCGACCGCTGGGGCAACGCCTTCGGTGGGACCGTCAACGACTCCCGCTACGTCTGGCTGCCGCTGACCTTCCCCACGACCACGTCGCTGTCGATGTCCTGGTCCCCCGAGCTCACCATCGACACGGCGGCTGGAACGGTTACCGGAACGAGCGCCACGTACAACACGCTCATCGCCCGGCACAGCGGCAGATGTGCGGATGTCACGAGCCAGTCCCTCTGGGCGGGCGCACAGATCAAGCAGTACGACTGCAACGGTGGTAACAACCAGAAGTACTGGTTCAAGTCCGTCGGAAGCGGTTACTACCAGTTGGTCGTCAGGAGCAGTTCTCTGTGTGTGCAGGAGAACGCGAACACGGTCAGCCAGGAGAACTGCAGCGCGACAGCCACCGGTCAGCAGTGGTCGCTGACGACTTCCGGCACCTACGTCAACGTCAAGTCCCGCGCGAGCGGCGAGTGCCTGGACGTGAACGGCGCGTCCACCGCCAACTCCGCCGCGCTCATCACCTACACGTGCAACGGAGGAACCAACCAGCAGTGGACGCGCGGCACCTGACCTACGTCAGGCGAGAAGGTCGATCGCGTCGATCGACGTCCCCGCGCTGAGGTAGGAGGTCGTCCCCGAACCGCTCACCACGTTGATCTTCAGCACGTTGTACTGGCTGGTGTCCGTGAGCCACGCGCTCGCCGGGACGCTGTAGGTGAACGTGTGGTTGTTGCCCCGGTAGGACCCGTTGGTCAGGGACCGGGTGCTCGGCTGGGTGGGCGGGGAGGGGATGGCCGAGGTCCAGGTGTCGTTCACGACGACCTGCGGCCGGCCGTTGGCATAGGCCGTCGTCACGCCGATGCGCAGGGTGTGCGCGGCGGCGGCCTGGGCCGCGGTCAGCTTGAAGTACACCAGCAGACCGCTGTTGACGTCCTTCCAGATGTAGCAGGGGAAGCCCGCGGTCTCGCTGCCGCTGCCGATCACCACGTTGCCGGTCCAGGCGGCGGCCCGGACGTCGGACGGGTGCGCGTACGTCATCAGATCGGCGTTCTTGAAGCCGCTCGGGGTGCCGGTCCAGTCGTTGATCCGCCAGATCGCGGTCGCGTTGCCGGGGTCGTTCGAGGACGGGATCGCGATCGAGTTGAGGGTGGTCGTCCCGCCCGCCGACACGGTCACCTGTGTGCTGTACACGGCGAGTTCGCTCTTGTGGACGGTCAGTGTGTACGTCCCCGGGAGAACCCCGGGGATCGAGAAGTAGCCGTCGGACGACCGCGCCGAACCCCAGTACTGCGCGCTCGCGTTGGCCAGTCCGACCGTGTACGGGTACGCCGAGTTGCGTCCCGTGATGCCGACCCCCGCGACCCGGCCCCGCCCGCCGGCGGCGACGTAGCCGGAGATGCCGAGCGAGTCCGCCCACGAGGTGGTCAGGTTGCCCGGGAACAGTGACGAGGAGGGGGCGCCGCCGTCGGTGAAGGCGATGACGTAGGGGCCCTGGAGACCGAAACGCTGTTCCTCGGTCTGGTTCTGGCCGTAGTACAGGATTTCGTACAGGCCGCCGCCGTCGGCACTTTGGTGGCGCAGAAGGGAGCGGTAGAAGGGGCCGCCCGATGCCTTCTCGTGGTTGCTGCGCACGATCCAGAGACCGACGCTGCCGGTCGACCAGCCGAGATAGTCGTAGTCGATGACGCGCAGCCTGGAGTAGTGCTTGGAGCGGGTCTGGCCGTCGGACTTCGCGAAGACGTCGGAAGCCTCGATGGTGCTGGTCGTGTACGTGTAGGAGTCGGGCTCGTCGTTGAGAAACAGACCCGCTTTGACGCGCACGATGTAACGCGTTGCCGAAACGGATGTGTCGGCCTTGTTGGTCCACAGGTAGACGTTGTTCTCGCCGCTTCGGGCCGCGTAGTAGTGCTTGAGCGTGCCGTGCGTGACCGAGATCAGGATCGTGGAGCCGGACTGCGCGATCGTCACGGTGGAACTGCCGAGGCCCGACTCGATGTGCGAGTTCATGCCGCCGTAGCCCTGGTACTCGGTTCCCCGGTAGGCCAGTGAGGTCAGGTCGCCGGTGGATTTGCTGACCTTGAAGACCAGGTTGGCGCCGGTGTCGACGACGTAGTTCGAGCCGTCGTCGGTGTAGCCGAAGGCCGCTGCCGCGGCCGGTGCGGCGAGCGGCCCGGCCAGGGCGGCCGAGCCTGCCGTGGCCGCGGTGGCGAGGACGAAGGTACGGCGTCGGATCGGCCGGTGGCTGTCGGATCCGGACATGGGGGTGCCTCCTTCGGGAGGTGTGGGGGTGCGGGTGCCTGAGAGAGTGACAGTTGAATCGATTTCGCGAAAGGGCTTTCACGCCCTGGAAGTTGGCAATCTCGCAAAATCAGTCCCAGGTCTAGAAAGCGCTTGCCAGAGGCGGTACGGTCCAGCCGCCAGCCCCTGTTGCCTCGACGGAGGAGCCGCAAGTGAGACGTTTCAACATTGCCGTGCTGGCGGCACTGACCCTGACCGTCGGTCTGACGGCGGTGCCCGCCGCTCAGGCGCACGGCGGCCGCGCATCCCTCGGCATCGACAACTGCACCGCGACCGCCTGCCACTTCGACGTCCCACCCGGCACCTATGACGTCGAGGTCGTCCTCGGTGGCGACGTCGCGTCGAGTACCGGCATCAGCGGAGAGACCCGGCGCGCTCTGCTCCCCGAGACCGCCGCGCCGGCCGGTGAACGGGTCGTCCGCAGCTTCACGGTGGACGTCAGAACCCCGGAGGGTGAGCCCACGGGTGCGGCCGGAACCGCCGGCCTGGACCTGGCCGTGGGCGGCTCGGCGCCGGCCCTGGCCGACATCAGGGTCACCCGGGCCCGGCACGCACGGCAGGTCTTCCTCGTCGGCGACTCCACGGTGTGTGACCAGCCGGGCGACCCGTACGCCGGGTGGGGCCAGCAGTTGCCGCAGTATCTGCGCAAGGGCGTCTCGGTCGCCAACTACGCGGATTCCGGGGAGAGTACGGTCACGTATCTGGGGAACCCGCTGCTCTGGGCCACGGTCCAGCCGCTGATCCGCCCGGGCGATCTCGTCCTGGTCCAACTCGCCCACAACGACAAGACGACAGACGAGGCGACCTACCGGGCGAATCTCGAGACGCTGGTGGCGGGAGTGAGGGAGAGGGGTGGCCGACCGGTCCTGGTGACCCCCATCGTGCGCCGCTGGTTCAACGCCGACGGAACGCTGAACAACGGAACGGCCCTGCTGGTCAACGGACTCGGCGTCGACCACCCGGCGGTGATCCGCTCGGTCGCCGCCACACAGGAGGTACCGCTGATCGATCTCACCGCCAAGACCAAGGCACTGGTGGAGTCCCTTGGCGTCGAAGGCTCCAAGGCGCTCTACCTCTACAACGAGAAGCGCGACAACACGCACACCTCCGTGCACGGAGCAACGGTTTACGCGGGCCTGGTCCGCGACGAACTCGTCGCCCGGCATCTGGTGCCGAGGGGCACCGTGCGGGTGGGATGAACGCCTGGGGGCGCCCCGACCGGAACCGGGACGCCCCCAGGTCCTGGCGACACCAGGCTCCGCACCGGCCGCGAAGGAAGAAACAGCAGATGCACCTGCCCCCGCCCGACCTCGCCCGCAGCCCCCGCACCGGCTACACCCGCGCCCATTGGGAGGCCGCCGCGGACTCGCTGCTCGCCGCGGTGGAGCCGTACGCCACCGAGGATCGCGCTCTCTACCACTTTCCCGGCGACCGGGAGAGCTGGTCGGGTCGCCTCTCCGACGGCCTGGAAGGCTACGCTCGCACGTTGCTGCTGGCGGCGTTCCGCCGTGACGAGACGGCGCTGGAGCGTTACGCAAGCGGTCTCGCGGCCGGTGTCCGCGGCGTCTGGCCCCGGATCGAGGACCGAGGTCAGCCCCTCGTCGAGGCCGCGTCGATCGCCCTCGCGCTGCGACTGACCCGCCCGTTGCTCTGGGACCGGCTCGACGACCGTGTGCGCCAGCGCGCCGCCGCCTGGCTCGGCGACGCCCTGACCGCGGAGGCCTGGCCCTGCAACTGGGAGCTGTTCCCGGTGACGGTAGGCGGTTTCCTGGAGTCTGTCGGCCATGAGCCGGAGGCGTCCCGCAAGGCCATCGACCGAGGGCTGGAGCGCATCGAGCAGTGGTATGTCGCCGACGGCTGGTACAGCGACGGCGCAGGCCGTGCCTTCGACTACTACAACGGCTGGGCGATGCATCTCTACCCGGTCCTGCACGCCTGGCTGGCCGACGACCCCGGGCTGCTCGCCCTCTACGGCGGCCGGCTCAGGACCCATCTGGGAGACTACGCCCGCCTGTTCGGCGGCGACGGCGCACCCCTGCACCAGGGCCGGTCCCTCACCTATCGCTTCGCCACCACCGCCCCCCTGTGGCTGGGCGCCCTGACCGGCCACACCCCGCTCCCCTCCGGCGAGACCCGGCGCCTTGCCTCGGGTGCGCTGAAGTACTTCCTGGAACGCGGTGCGGTCGACGAACACGGTCTGCTGACCCTTGGCTGGCACGGACCCGACGCGTCGGTTCTCCAGGGCTACTCGGGACCGGCCTCCCCCTACTGGGCGAGCAAGGGTTTCCTCGGCTTGCTGATCCCCCCGGAACACGAGGTGTGGACGGCGACGGAGAAGGCGGGACCGGCGGAACGGGGTAACGCCGTTACCCCCATTGCCGCTCCCAACTGGCTTCTGCAGTCGACGAGTTCGGACGGCCTGGTCCGCCTGCACAACCACGGCAGCGAAGACGTCCGTTACGACCCGTACTACACCAGGTTCTCGTACTCCACGGTCACACGGCCGCTGGACGTGCCACCGGACAACATCGTCATGATCGGCGGCGACGCGCGCCGCGAGGGCATCGTCCCCCTCGGAGTGGGGGAGGGCTGGGCGGCCTCCCGACACGCGCTGAGCTCCGGGGCGGAAGTCACCAGCCTGGTGGTGGCCGAGGACGCGGTGGAGGTTCGGGCCCACCTGGTGGCCGGCGCCGACCCGGGGACGGAGGTTCACATCACGGGCTGGGTGCCGGTGGAGGGCGGGGACGAGCGGGCGGAACTGGTGCCGGTGCACGGACTGGCGGGCACGTCCCCTCTGTCGGGCGTGGCGGGAGAAGGTCCTGCGACCCTGTTCGTCGCGCTGGCCCGCCTCACGGCCGAGCCGGACCCCCTGCCACTCGGGGAGCTGGTGTCCGTCGAGGTGCAGAGGGTGGAGGCCGACACCACCGCTGACGGCGCGTACGAGCTCAGCGTCCGATGGCCGACGGGTGCGGAGCGCCATTTCCGCTTCACGGCTTCGGACGGACGATCCGTGACGTCGTCGTGGTCGGTGATCCCCCGCTGAGCGGTTGTGCGCAGGACGGCGTCACCGCGGCGTACGCCCAGGTCGGCGTCCCGTCCTCGAGGACCGCGAGATCACTGGTGAGGTGAGGCGCGGTGAGTGCTCACCACCTCGACCGGGCCCTGGAACGTGCCGTTCCGGCCGACGACGGAGAACTGCCGTGACGGATGCGGTCGGGGTGAACCGGCGCCGAGTGAAGGGGAGGGACGCGGGCTCGGTCGGCGCGGCCGCGTGCGCGTGGGCCGGTGGGAGGGAATCTCCGTTGCCCTGCGTGAACGGCGTGCAGAAGAATCCGCCTATGACTTCTGCCATCCGTCACGTGACGATCGACAGCTCCGACGCCTACGCCCTCGGCGCCTTCTGGTCCGAGGTGCTCGGCCAGCCTCTCCACGAGGACGACAAGCCGGGCGACGAGGAGGCGTTGATCGAGGGCGCGGGCATGCTGTTCGTCACCGTCCCCGAGACCAAGAGCCGGAAGAACCGCATTCATTTCGACCTTCAGCCGCAGGACCGTACCCGCGAGCAGGAGGTCGAGCGTCTCCTCGCCCTCGGCGCCACGCTGGTCGACGACCGTCGTAAGCCCGACGGCACCGGGTGGGCGGTCCTCGCGGACCCGGAGGGGAACGAGTTCTGCGTGGAGCGCAGCGCGGAAGAGCGGGCAGCAGGCTGAGGCGGCGGCCACCGGGCACGATACGGGCGGGCCGGCAGCCGACCCCTGACAGGGTCGCGGAAGAAGAAGCGTCCGCCGGAAACAGATCGGCGGGCAATTCGCCGGAAACAGATCGGTGGGCAATTCGCCGGAAACGGTGTCAGCAACAGTTCACGGGAAACAGGACGCCGGCAATCGGTTCGCTTGAAGCAGGGCTCCGGAACAGTTCGCTTGATGCAAGGATTTCGAAAACAGGTCACCGGACGTCAGGGTGCCGGGAAACGGTTCACTGGGAGGAAAGCGTAGGAAACAGTCCGACGTGAACGAAATACCGGAAACAGCCTGACGGAAGCAGACCAGCCGGGACAGTTCGGCGGAGGCCGAAGGGACGCGCCCCTAGCGTGGCTCGCATGCGTGCACTCAGGGCGACCTCTCACCCCTTCGCCGACCTCCACCACGCCGACAACCCCCTCCTTCTGCCCAATGCCTGGGACCATGCCACGGCGATGTCCATGGCGAGGATGGGCTTTCCGGCGATCGGCACGACGAGTCTCGCGGTGGCGGCGGCGGTGGGGCTGCCGGACGGCGCGTCGGCGACTTGCGACGAAACCCTACGGCTCGCGCTGATCCTGGGTTCGCAACCGTTTCTCCTGTCTGTCGACGCCGAAAGCGGTTTCAGCGAAGATCCGGACGAGGTGGGCGAGTTCGCCCGTCAGCTGGTGGCGGTGGGTGCGGTCGGAATCAACCTGGAGGATGGCCTGGGGTCGGTCGACCGGCATGCGGCGAAGATCGCCGCGGTCAGGGCTGCCGCGCCCGGCCTCTTCGTCAACGCCCGCACGGACACGTACTGGCTGCGTGAACACGGCGATCACGGCCTTCGCAGGGGAGCCGAAACGCTTGCGCGCCTCGACGCCTATCAACAGGCGGGCGCGGACTGCGTTTTCGTCCCGGGGCTGACCGATGCCCGAGAGATCGCCGCGCTCGTCGCGCGCCTGGATGTGCCCCTCAACCTCCTCTACTCGCCGACCGGCCCCAGCCTCGCCCAACTCGGCGACCTGGGGGTGAGCCGTGTCAGCCTCGGCTCGCTTCTGTACCGGCGAGCGATGGGTGCGGCGCTCGAAGCGCTGGGTGACATCCGTGAGGGACGCAGGCCGGGAGGCCCCACACCGACGTACGAGGACCTACGGGGACCGGGCACCGAGGCAGCACGCCACGTGTGACAGCGTCAGCCGCCGGCGTCGCGGGTGCCGGTCTCCCGCGGCCAGTGGGTCAGGGCCGTGTGCAGGGCGTCGATCGCCTTGTCCCACGACCGCTGCACGTCCCGGGGCGCACCGAACCCGCCACCGGCCTCCAGCGTGCAGTACCCGTGAAAGGTGCTGCGCAGCAGGCGGACGGCGTCGGTGAGGTCGGGTTCGTCGAGGCCGTAGGCGCGGAGCATGCCGTAGGTGATCTCGGCTGTCCGGCGCGGAGCGGTGGAGGCTTCGGCCAGTTCTCGGTCGATCTCCGTGTCGAGCCGGATCTGGGTGGCGGCGTACCGGCCCGGGTGCCGCAGGGCGTACTCCCGGTACGCCCCGGCGAAGGCGACCAGCGCCTCCTTCCCGGCGAGTCCCACGACGGCCACGGCGATCCGGTCGATCATCTCGCCGCCGACCAGCAGCGCGAGTCTTGCCCGCAGTTCCCGAAGGTTTCTGACGTGCGAGTACAAGCTCGCGTCCTTGACTCCGAACCGTCGGGCCAGCGCCGAGATGCTGACCTTGTCGAAACCGATCTCGTCGGCCAGCTCCGCGGCGGCTTCGACCAGGCGGTCGGTGGTCAGGCCGACTCGTGGCATGGGGACCGCCTTGTGTGCGCTCGGACCTGGAGGTATCAGCCAGGATCCTAAGGGTTCCGCAGGTGGCACGGTGGACGCCGGGGGAGACTCCGCCCCGGAGCCGAGCCCAGAGCTGCGGAACCGTTCTGTAACGGCTTCCCCGCTTTCCTGCTCACCGCCAGGGCCCAACAGCTCCCTCCACAGGCTCTGCCCGGCCGGGAAATGACGGGCACCGAACGGCAGGGGCTGCGATCATGATCGGCAACGAACCCCCGGCGCCCGGTCTTGGTTCCCAGTCCCAGTCCCAGTTTCGATCTCAGTTCCAGTTCCAGTTCCAGTTCCAGTTGCAGTTGCAGTTGCAGTTTCAGAGCCAGGGCCATAGCCCCAGAACTCGGGCTCACGGCCCGTATCCCGCGCCCAGGCCCGAGTCGCCGACCTCCGAGCCCGCAAGGACGCTTCGCATGCCTGTACCCGCCGATCCCACCGTCCTGCATCCCATGCCCGAGCAGCCGCGAGTCGTGCTGCTCAAGCCGCTGGTGAAGTCCCCGCTGATCGAAGTCGGGGAGTACACGTACTACGACGATCCCGAGGACGCCACCGCGTTCGAGACGCGGAACGTGCTCTACCACTACGGCCCGGAGAAGCTGGTCATCGGCAGGTTCTGTGCGCTGGGAACCGGAGTGCGGTTCCTCATGAACGGCGCCAACCACCGCATGGACGGCCCCTCGACCTTCCCCTTCCCCACCATGGGCGGCTCCTGGTCCGAGCACTTCGACCTGCTCACCGGCCTGCCGAACCGCGGGGATACCGTGGTCGGCAACGACGTCTGGTTCGGTTACGGCGCGACGGTGATGCCGGGCGTCCGGATCGGGCACGGGGCGATCATCGGCGCCGGGTCCGTGGTCACCGCCGACGTGCCCGACTACGGGATCGTCGGCGGCAACCCGGCCCGTCTCATCCGCACCCGCTACAGCGAGACGGACGTCGCCCGGCTGCTGGCGGTCGCCTGGTGGGACTGGCCCGCCGAGCACATCACCGAACAGGTGCGGACGATCATGTCCGGCAGCGTCGACGACCTCGAGGCCGCCGCGCCGAGCTCCGGAGCCCCGTAAACGGTTTCCGCAGAAACGGTCTCCGCGGAAACGGTTTCGGCGAAAGGGTTCCGGCGGAAAGAGCTTCCACGGAAACCCCTATCCCGGAAACCCCTATCCCGGAAACCCCTATCCCGGAAACCCCTATCTGGGAGACCGATTCCCCGGAGGCATCCACCCGAGGGCCGGCCTGCGCCGACGACGATGCGTAGGCGGAGGCAGGCGGAGGCGGACGCAGGGGAGGCAGGCGGAGGCAGGCGGAGGCGGACGAGAATCAGCCGATCGGCGCGTACAGCACGCCCAGCCTGTCCACCTCGCCGCCCGCCCGGCCCGTGAACCCGACGATCTGCCAGCCGGACGGGGCCGTGAAGGTGGTGGCGTCGGTCGTCGCCGTGCCGGAGGACACTGTGCGGCTCTTGTCGGTCGTGAACGCCGCCGAGAAAATGCGGGTACGGTCGTCCTTCTGGCCCTGCGTCAGCTTCACCGAGGTGAGGTGTTCGCCCGTCGCCAGCGTCAGCGTCGTCGCCGTGCCGCCCGTGCCTCCGTGGGTGACCGTAGTACCGCCGTCGTGGGTCAGCGACACCGCGTCGAGGCGGGCGCTGCCGCGCAGGGTCAGCGTACGCGGGGCCGGGGTGGCAGGCAGGTCGTCGGCGTCGTTGAAGGCGGTACCGTGCGGACCGCCGAAGAAGTCACTGGCCCGCAGGGCCGAGTTGAGGGTGTAGGAGAAGTCGACCGTGTGCGGGAAGTGGTCCGACAGATTGCCGCCGGCGGAGTCCAGGAACGACGCCCATTCGTTGTGGTATCGGGTTGCGTTCAGGCTCAGCAGCCTGCTGCCCCGGTAGAAGACCTTGTCCACGACCTCGCAGTCGTCGGTCGGCGCGGTCGTCGGGCACAGCAGCGCGTCCGTGCCCTGGGTGGGCCGGGTGCCGCCCTTCACCCGCTGTACCCACGCGTCCGTCAGGCCGTTCTCGTCGGCGAGGGTGCGGATGTTGTCTCCGGCGCGGGTGTAACGCGTGTTCGTGTCGCCCATGACGAGCACCGCGTTGCCGGACGAGTTCGCCTGGATGAAGTCCGACAGCTGCTCGGTGTTGGCGCGCCGGGCGGCCAGTGCGTCGTCCGAGTCGTCGGCGTTGGTGTGCACGTTGTAGAGGTCCACGAAGACACCTTCGGCCAGCCGCACCCGGGACAACGTGAATCCCTTGGGCGTGAGGCAGTTGGTCCCGGTGCAGTCGCTCCAGCGCACCCGCTCGAAGTCCTCGAGGACGTAGTCCGAGAGGGTGTTGAGGCCGTCGCCTATGCCCGCGCCACCGCTGGTCGCGGTGCGGTACGGGTGGTTGTCACCCGCGTACAGCGCCGCGTGGTAATTGAAGTCCTCCTGGACGTTGACGATGTCGTACGCCGCCAACCTCGGTGAGATCAGTGGGGTGTTGGTCGCGGGGGGGCCGGAGCTGAGGCCCTCGGGCAGGCCCGCGACGTTGTACGTCAGGACGTTGAAGGTGCCGGACTCCGCGGTGGTGGCCGCCCGGGCGGGAGCTGTGGCGGTCGCGGTGAGGCCGGTCAGGGCCAGGACGCCGGCCGCCAGGGTGCCGATGAGTCGTCTCATGTGAGGGTGTCTCCGGTGGGGGAGGAGCGGCGAAGGAGCTGAACAAAGCTCAGATTGGGGCCGTCCGGAGTGACGCACAAGGGCTGTTGGGGAAACAGTGAGTGCGGAGGAGAAAACGCTTACCGTCCCCGGTTCCACTTGCTCCACTTATGGCTTTTCATGCCCTCTATCATTTTTCGCCCATGTTTCTACAGCTCGTTCTGTTTGCGTTGCTCACGGCGCTCCCTCTGTGACCGGTACGGCTCCTCCAGTTTCCCGACCGGCGCCTGTACGGGTGCCGGCTCCCGCTCGTCGTTTCCGCCCGCGCACCTCCACACCGCCTGCCCGTTCTCCAGGCCCGGGTGCATCCCCAGCCGGTGCTCGGGGCAGACGGGCCACACCTGCCACAGGCATTCCAGCACCGTCTCCTGCGCGGCTTCGGCGACAGCGGCGAGCGCGGCGCCGGGCCCGGAGTCCGTGTCCGGAGGCAGGGCGTCGCCGTGTCGGCGGCCGTCCGGCAGAGCGACGTACCGGTGCTCGGCCGCCTGTTCGTCGTCGGCCCCGCTCCTCCGGCCGGGCGGGCGTCGTCACCAGGCACAGCGGGCCAGGCCCGGCAGGAGGGCGGTCAGGTCGTGATCGACGAGGGCCAGCGCCTCGTCCCACGGCGAGTACTCGCCCGGTTCGACCACCGCTGTGTGCGCTGCCCGGACACGGCGCCGATGTTGCGGGCGTTGCGTTCCCGTTCCCGGTACGGCACCACGCCCGCGACGCGTGCCTCGCCGGAGGTGGGGGTGAGGGTCCCGGTGAGCATCTTGATGGTGGTGGACTTGCCGGCGCCGTTCGGGCCGAGCAGGGCGAGGAGTTCGCCGGCCCCCACGTCGAAGGTGATGTCGCGGACGGCGTGCTTGGCGACCCGTTCCGGGTCGACCAGGGAACGCAGGCCGCAGACCAGGCCGGGTCGGCGGACGGTGGTGTGGAAGGTGCGGGAGAGGCCGCGGACCTCGATGCTGGCGATCACTGGTTCACCCTCCAGTACAGCGCGGCCGGCCGGCAGGGGAGCCGGCCCGGCCGCGGGAGACGTCGTCACCGTGTCGGAAAAGCCGATCAAGGAGTCGGACGACCGATCTCCGAGAACACGAAGGAGAACTCGACGGGTTCGGCGTTCAGGAAGTACTGCGGAAGCGGACCCGGGCCGCACGACTGGGAGCCGATGCCGTGCTGGCCGTGGTCGAGGTTGACCCAGACCGTGTCACCGGGCGTGAGATCGGTCAGGTGCCGCGCCGCGTCCAGCTGTTCGCTCGTCCAGCGCCGGGCGGAGAACCAGAACTCCGGGTCGCCCTCGATCCGCAGTCCGCCGAGTTCCGCCCAACGGACGTCGGCCCGGGCGCCGTTCTCCTGGGGGCGCAGGTACGGCGTCTGCATCTCCTCGATGCTGCCGTCCCACTGGCCGAGCATGGACGCGGCGCCGGTGTCCGGGTAGGCCTCGCCCGGACCGCCGCCGAACCACCGCGCGTGTCCCGCGGAGGACGCCGACAGCCCGAAGCGAATGCCGATCCTCGGCAGCGGTACCTTCCAGTCGCCGTCCGGTGCCACGGAGACGGTCAGCTTCAGCCGTGTCCCGTCCGACGTCCAGCGGTACGCGGTGCGCAGGCCCGCCTCCCGGGCGGCCGGGGCCACCCGGGTCCGTACGGTCAGCGCGTCGGCCGCCGACTCCACGCCGTCCAGGCGGTGTCGCATGCGGTGCAGGCCGAACGTGCGCCACAGCACGCCGTAGCGCGTGTCGTCCTGCCAGGACGCGCCGTCGTCGTTGTCGGTCGGCGCCCGCCACACGTCCAGCCGCAGCCCCGTCACGTCGACGCCGCCGATCGCCTTCAGTGCGCCGGTCCGGGCGTCGAAGGCACCGGGGCCGAGCGTGATCGGCCCCCCGCCGCGGACGGGGCCCTCCGAGGCGGTGACGGTCACGGGCGTGCGGGGGACGACGGTCTCCTGACCCCACGCCACCGCGTGACCCCTGGGTGCCCACAACGTGTCCTCGGCGAGCAGCGCGCGGACCGTCCACCGGACCTCGGCGCCCCGACCGTCGGGGCCCGCCGGGAGTTCGATCTCGGCCGACTCGCCGGGGGCGAGGGGCCCGACGGTGAGTGCCTTCGCGCCGGTGGGAATCCCGTCCACCTGGTGGGAGAACTCGAACTCCAGATGGGACAGGTCCGAGAAGTCGTACCCGTTGGTGACCCGCACGGTCCCGCCCGTGCCGTCGCCCTCGATACGGACGGGCTCGATCACCTTCTTGTACTCGACCAGGCCGGGCGACGGCTTCCGGTCCGGGAAGACCAGACCGTCGCAGACGAAGTTGCCGTCGTGCAGCTCCTCGCCGAAGTCGCCGCCGTAGGCGTAACCCAGCTCGGCGTGCTTGATGCCGTGGTCGATCCACTCCCAGACGAAGGCGCCCTGGAGACGGTCGTGCGCCTCGAAGATCCGCTGGTAGTCGGCCAGTCCACCCGGTCCGTTGCCCATGGCGTGGGCGTACTCGCAGAGGATGAAGGGCAGCCGGCGCCGTTTCCGGGTGCCGCCGTCCAGCCCCTTGCCGATCCGCTCCACCTCGTCGTGGAAGGCGTACATGCGTGAATAGACGTCCGTGTCACGGCAGTCGACGTCGCCTTCGTAGTGCAGGAGGCGTGAGTCGTCACGGTCGCGGATCCACTCGGCCATCGCGGTGAGACCGCGCCCCGTGCCGGCCTCGTTGCCGAGGGACCAGATGACGACCGACGGGTGGTTCTTGTCCCGCTCGACCATGCGGGCCGCACGGTCGAGGAGCGCGGGGGTCCAGCGGTCGTCGTCGACGGGGTTGTCCCGCCAGTCCTGCTCGACGAAGCCGTGGGTCTCCAGGTCGCACTCGTCGATCACCCACAGTCCGTACTCGTCGCAGAGGTCGAGGAAGGCCGGGTGGGGCGGGTAGTGCGAGGTGCGCACGGCGTTGATGTTGTGCCGTTTCATCAGCAGCACGTCGGCGCGCATCGTTTCCGGATCCAGGGCCCGGCCCGTCTCGGGATGCCACTCGTGCCGGTTGACGCCCTTGAAGAGGATCGGCCGGCCGTTGACCTTGATCAGACCGTCGGCGAGCTCGACGGTACGGAAACCGATGCGCAGGGGGACCCGCTCGCCCTCCGTCACCAGTTCGCCGTCGTACAGCGCGGGCGTCTCCGCCGTCCATGGCCGAACCGGTACCGTAACCGCTTCCCCGGTCTCGACATCGATGTCCAGAGCCGGCACGGACACCCGCCCGTCGGCATCGGAGTCGACGCGCAGGGTGCCCGTACCGGTGACATGGTCGTAGGAGGCGTGCACGAAGAAGTCGAGCACGCTGCCCGCGGGGCGGTGCAGCAGGGTGACGTCACGGAAGATGCCGGGCAGCCACCACTGGTCCTGGTCCTCCAGGTACGAGCCCGCCGACCACTGGTGGACCCGGACGGCGAGGACGTTGCCCGTCGGCCTGAGCAGGTGCCCGACAGCGAACTCGTGCGGCACCCGCGAGCCCTTGAACTCCCCGATGTCCCGGCCGTTGAGCCAGACCCGGGCGCAGGATTCCACGCCGTCGAAACGGAGGACGAAACCGCCTTCGGAAACATCCGGCCATCCCTCCGGCAGGTCGAAGACCTTCAGGTGGTCGCCGGTCGGGTTCTCGGTCGGCACCCGGGGCGGGTCGACCGGGAAGGGGTAGAGATGGTTGGTGTAGACGGGCGAGCCGAAGGCCCCGTCGCCCTGGAGGACCCAGTGGCCCGGTACCACGACCTCGGCCCAGCCTTCGGCGTCGTAGCCGTCTTCGGCGAACGAGTCGTCCTCGGCGTCGGCGGTCGGCGACACACGCAGACGCCAAGGTCCGTTGAGGGAGAGCGACTTCGCGTCCGACGAGGCGTACCAGGCGCGGGGCGGCAGGGCCCCGCTTCCCGGCGAGACGTTCTCGACGTAGTCGACGGCGGGGGAGGTGCGGAGGGACATCGGTCTCCTAGGTCAGCCCTTGATGCCGGTCTGTGCGATCCCCTGGACCAGCCAGCGCTGGAGGAAGAGGAAGACGAACACCAGGGGCAGGATGGAAAAGGCGGTGGCCATGAAGATCAGATGGAAGACGACGGTCTGGTTGGTCATGTAGTTGGAGAGCGCGACCTGGACGGTCCACGATCCCGGGTCCTGGCCGATGACCAGCGGCCACAGGAAGGAGTTCCAGCCGTTGATGAAGGTGATGGTCGCCATCGCCGCGAAGAAGTTCAGCGAGTTGGGCACCACGATGCGCCAGTACGCACCCCAGTAGCCCAGTCCGTCCACCCGCGCCGCCTCCTCCAGTTCCTTGGGGAACCCCAGGAAGTACTGCCGGAACAGGAAGCAGGTGAAACCACTGAACAGGCCCGGAATGATGAGGCCCCGGTAGGTGTCCACCCAGCCGAGCGACGACACCAGGACGAAGCTCGGCACGAAGGTGACCGCCGTCGGGACCATCAGGGTGCCGAGGACGGCGTAGAAGACCTTGTTGGCGTGCCGGTACGGGATGCGGGCGAGACCGTAGCCCGCGAGCGAGCACACCAGCAGGACGCCGACGGTGTGCAGGGTGGCCACGACCGCGGAGTTCCACAGGGACTGGCCGAACGGCACCGTCCCGTCGGTGAAAAGCTCGCCGACGTTGGACCACTGGATGTCCGTCGGGAAGAACTTCCAGTTCTCCCCGGTGATCTCGGCATCGGTGGAGAGGGCGTTGCGGATCAGCAGGTAGAACGGGATCAGGAAGAAGAAGCCGGCGACGCCGGTGGCGATGTACAGGCCGGTGGAGCTCATCACGCCGCCACCGCGACCGCCGCGGCGAGGCCTGTCCGGCGACGGCGCGGGTTCCCGTACTTCGGGCATCGTGGTCGTCACTTGGAATCCTCCCCCCTTCCGAAGCCCATGAACTTGCCCTGGAGCAGGGTCACGGCGCAGATCAGCACGGTCAGGATGACCGCGCCCGCGCTGCCGGAACCGTAGTCCTGGCTCTCGCCCAGGGCCTTGTAGTACAGCTCGACGAGGGGCGGACGACCCCATGTGGTCTTCGACAGAAGGTTGTAGAACTCGTCGAAGGCCTGGTAAGCGGCGATGAGCAGCAGGAGGATCACCGCCGTGGAGGTGGCACGCAACTGGGGCAGGGTGATGTACCGGAAGGTCTGCCAGCCCGGCTTGGCGCCGTCGATGGCGGCGGCCTCGTACAGTTCGCCCGGGATGTTCTGCAGCGCGGCCAGGAACAGGATCATGTAGAAGCCGGACTGGAGCCACAGCCGTGCCGTGACGATGACGAGCCAGTACCAGGGCGGGTTGGGGTCGGCCAGCCAGGCGATGTTCTCGACCCCGAACCAGCCGAGGACCGTGTTCATCATGCCGAAGCGGACTCCGCTGAAGATGGACATCTTCCAGATCAGCGAGGCGGCCACATAGCTGCACGCGGTCGGCAGGAAGAAGACCGAACGGAAGAACGCCCGCATGAAGCGCAGCCGGTTCACCAGCAGGGCCAGGCTCAGGGAGAGCGCCCAGGTGGTGGGCACGATGAACGCGGCGAAGGCGGTGAAGGTGCCGAGCGAGCCGACGAAGTCGTCGTTCGTCAGCATGTACGTGTAGTTCTCGAAGCCGACGAACTTGTCGGGCGTGACGGTGAAGCGGGCCTCGAAGAAGCTGAGCCAGAGGCTCCAGAGGATCGGCGCGTAGACGAAGATCGCCAGACCGATGAGGAACGGCCCGGTGAAGAGCCAGAAGTTGAAGGTGGGGCTGCCCCGCAGGCCCCGCCGCGGCTTGGCCGGTGCGGCCTTCGCCGGGGCGGGCCGCGCGAGGTCGCGCGTCTCGGTCGTCGACATGTCGTGGTCCGTCCCGCGGCCTATCCGAACAGCTTCTTGAGTTCGCGGTCGACGGCCGTGTCGGCCTTGTCGAGCGCGGCCTCGGGGTCCATGTCCTTGCGGACGCTGTTGGCGAAGACGTCCTCGAGCGCGGTGCGCATGGCCTGGGTCCAGCCGATGTTGTCGAAGTGTCCGAACTCGTTGAAGAGCCGGACGCCCTCAGCGGCGTTGCCCGACTTCAGCTTGGTGGCCGTCTGCGCGAGCGAGGTGCGCGGCGGAATGTGGAAGCCGAAGTTCGTGGCCCATTCCTCCTGGTACTTCTTCTGGTCGATCCACAGCCACTTGACGTACTCCTTGGCCGCCTCGACGTTCTCGCCCTTGGCGTTGACGAACATCGACCAGCCGCCGTTGTAGACCGACTGCTTGCCGGAGTCGATCGTCTTCGGGAACGGGAAGACCCCCCAGTCGTCGCCGAGCGCCGCCTGGATCCCCGGCATCGCCCACATCCCGCAGAACTGGATGGCGCACAGGCCCTGGTTGAGCGAGGACGGGTCCCAGGACTCGGTCGGCGCGCCGAGGAGCAGGTCGCCGCTGGTGAAGAGCTTGCGCATCTTCTTCAGGCCCTCGATGACGCCCGGGGTGTGGTAGGCGATCTCGTTCTTCTCGGTGAGGTGGTCGGCGCCGGCCGACCAGATCATCGTGTCGATGACGTTGTGCAGGTCGTTGCCCATGTACAGGCCCTTGACCTTGCCGGTGGCGAGCTTGGCGGCGGCCTCCGCCAGTTCGTCGAGCGTGGTCGGCACGTCGACCTTGGCCTTCTCCAGCATCGACTTGCGGTAGAAGAAGAACTGCGGGTCGTCGATCATGCGGACGCCGTATATCTTGCCGTCGACCGTGTGCGACTTGATGTCCGCGGGATTGAAGTCGTCCTTGACCGGCGTGATGATGTCGGTCAGATCCGCCACCTGGCCACTCCTGATCAGCTGGATCTGCGGGTGGAACTCGAAGAGGTCGGGCGCGTTCTTGGTGAGCAGGGTCGCGAAGAGCTTGCTCTCGAAGTCGGCGCTGGTGATCCACTGCGTGGTCACGTTCGCTTTGTCGTAGGCCTTCGCGTACTTCTTGATGGCCTGCTCGGTGCCCTGCTCGCCGTACGCGTGGAAGTACTGCGTGAGGCCGACACCCGAACCGGACCCGCCGCCGCGGCCGTTGTTGCCGCCGCAGGCGGCGAGCGTGCCGGCGGCGGCCATGCCCGCGGCGGCTCGGAAGAGGGACCTGCGGGACCAGTTGCTGTTGCTCATTGCCGACATGGCGACGTCCTTGTCTCGAGTACGGCTACGGCTTTGTGGCGCGGCGCAGGCGGCTCAATTCCTGTCGCGGAGCGGGACGTTAACCTTCGGCTAAGCCTTCGGCAAGGGGTTGGACGAAGGCTGTTCGAAGCGTTGTGATCGGTTCGGGATAGCGAACGGGAGAGGGTCCGGTACAGGGCGCGGAGCGGCTGTCTCGCGGGTGACGCGGGCGCGCCGCAGGGGAGTTGATGACCGCCGACGACAGGTCCGACGGCCCTGTGGCTCAAGCGGGCGGTGCGGTGCGGCTCCTGGCACGGGCGAGAACGGCGCGCTTGGCGTTCTTCGGACCGACCGACTGCAACGCCCCTTCGAGCGCGAACGTCGCCGCGCCCAGACAGGCCGGGTCGGTGGGGATCGTGGAGAGGACGATCCGGTTGGCGGCCAGTGGCCGTTTCAGCGCGTGCCGGGCGACGGCCTCCCGCACCTCGTCGAGCAGCGGTTCGCCGAGCCGGGCGGCGACCCAGCTGCTCAGGACGACCACCTCGGGGTTGAGCACGTTGACCAGGTTGGCGATGCCCGCGCCGAGGTAGCGGGCGGTGTCGCGGACGACCTTGACGGCGACCGGGTCGCCCGCGGCCACCCCGGCGGCCAGGGCGTCGATGGTGGCGGTCTGGTCCTCGGGATGCAACAGCGGGCTTCGCGGGCTCAGTTCACGCAGGTTCTGCATGATGCCGGGCGCCCCGACGTACGTCTCCACGCAGCCGTGGTTGCCGCAGCGGCACAACCGCCCGTCGAGCACCAGCGTGGTGTGTCCCCACTCGCCGGCGCTGTTGCTCACGCCCCGGTGCAGCCCGCCGCCGAGGATCAGGCCGGCGCCGACTCCGGTGCCCAGGTTGACCACCACGGCGTCCCCGTGACCGCGTGCCGCGCCGAACCACAGCTCGGCGACCGCGCCCGCCCGCAGTGGGTTGTCCAAGTACAGGGGATACGCGATGTGTTCGGAGAGCAGATCGAGCAAGGGCACGTCGTGCCAGTCCCAGTTGGGCGCGTACTCGGAGATGCCGGTGGCGCGGTCCACCTGCCCCGGCACGCTCACGCCGACACCGAGCACCCGGGCGGCCTCCACCCCGGCCTGCGCGACCACCGAACCGGCCGCGGCGGCGACATGGCCCACCACCTGCTCGGGACGGCTCTCGCCGGGCCGCATGTTCTCCTCGGCGCGGGCCAGCACGTTCAGCGCGAGGTCGAAGAGCTCGACATGGACATAGGTCTCCGCGATGTCCACGCCGATCAACGCGCCCCCCGACGCGTTGACGGCCACGAGGCCACGGGGGCGGCCACCCGCCGAGTCCTCGAACCCGACCTCGGTGATCATGCGGAGGTCGAGCAGCTCGCCGACCAGGGTGGCGACGGTGGCGAGCGAAAGACCGGTGGCGGCCGCGAGCTCCTGCCGGGAGGTGGGCGAGGCGGCGATGATCTGACGCAGCACCTCGTAGCGGTTCGCGGTGCGGATGTCCCGTGACGTGCCGCGCTTCATGGAGCGTGCCCCCCTCATCCCTTCCGTGCCTCCCGCGCCGGGCGGGCCCGCACTGCGCGACGGCACCGGCGCCGCGCCAGGCTATGGGCTGCCGTACGGTTCGACAAGGGGTTAGGAAAGGGGCTTTATAAAGTCGCCCGGGCCCCCGCGCTCAGCCCCCCAGGACGTCCCGTACGAAGGCGTTGGTGAACTTCCCGGCCGGGTCCAGCACCCGGGCCAGAGCCGTGAAGTCGTCGATGCGGGGGTAGCGCCCGCGCACCACGTCGGCCGGCACCTCGAACACCTTGCCCCAGTGCGGTCGCGGCTCGAAGGGCTCCAGCGCGGACTCCACCGCCCGCACCACCGGGAGCACGGCCGCCGTGTCCTCGACCCAGGTGAAGTGCAGCGCCACGGTGTCCCGCCCGTAGGAGGGGCTCAGCCACTGCTCGTCGGCAGCCACCGTACGCACCTCGCAGACCTGCAGCACGGGGGCGACCGTCTGCCGGATGCCGTCGATCGCACCCAGCGCCTCGGTGGCGTGCCGGCGCGCCAGCAGATACTCGCTCTGCAGCTCGCTCCCGCTGCTCGGGGTGAACTCCGCCCGGAAGTGCGGCAGCCGCTCGTGCCACGGCCCCGGCACCCCGAACTGCTCGGTGCAGTTGACCGCCGGCATCCCCGGTACCGGATGCAGCGCCTCCACGGCCGGCGTGGCCCACGGGAAGTCGGCGAGGGGCTCGTCCGCGCGCCGCTTCAGCCACACCTGCCGGAAGCCCGGCGCGCCCCAGTCGGTGAACAGGCTGACGCTGTACGCGGCCGCCGCGACGGTCTCGAAGTCCAGGCCGGCCAGGGGGAGTTCGGTGAACAGATGCTGCTCGACCTCGTAGCCCGGCTGCAGATCGAGGACGAGCGCGGTGACCACTCCGAGTGCGCCCAGCGAGGTGACGGCCCCGCCGAACCGCCGGTCGCCGCGCCCGATGACCACGGTCGAGCCGTCGGCGGTGACGATCTCCACCCCCCGCACGGCCGAGGCGAGCGAGCCGTTGCCGACCCCCGACCCGTGCGTACCGGTCGCCACCGACCCGGCGACCGAGATGTGCGGCAAGGAGGCCATGTTCGGCAGCGCCAGCCCGCGCTCGTGCACGCGGCGCGCCAGCTCCGCGTACCGCACCCCGCCGGCGACCCGCACCGTCCGGGCCGACGTGTCGACGTCGACCTCACCGGCCAGTGCGCCCAGTGACAGCAGTACCCCGTCGCCACCGGGCTCGGCGATCTCGTTGAACGAGTGTCCGCTGCCCAGCACCCGCACCCGCCCGCTTCCCGCCACGAGCGAGCGGAGCGCGTCGAGGGAGCGCGGACGGTGCAGCTCCCTGGCGGCGAAGGTGATGTTGCCGGCCCAGTTGGTAACGGTTTCTGTCATGCGACTGCTCGCCCCTCCCGAGGAGATCGAGAACCCGGAATGCCCAGGTGGAACCTACCCTGCCCGCAACACGAGGCCCCCGCCCCCACCTCCGCACCACCGGGGGCATACCGTGAGGAGTCGTACGCCTGAACCGGGAGGAGCCAGGGATGGGCAGCCGTACCGCGCTGGTCGAGGATCTGATGGAGCGGTTTCCGCATGTTCCGCGGGAGGCCGTCTTCAAGGAGGACCTGCTGCGCGGAGGTGTGGCCTTCGATCCCTCCGCGCTGAGTGACAACGAGTCGGGCGAGGTCAAACCCAAGTCCTACTTCATCTTCTCCTTCGACCACGGCACCCTGCCCGAGCTGGGCGAGGCCGCGCTGCGCCGGCCGCCGGAGGAGATCATCCTCACGGGCGGCCCGTACGACCTGCGCCGCACGGTCGTCTCGGTCCGGGTGAATCCGTCCTCCCCGTACCGCGTCGCGGCGGACGCCGAAGGCCTGCTCGGGCTCTACCTCGACGGAAAGCGCATCGCCGACGTCGGCGTGCCGCCGATGCCGGAGTACTACCGGCACAAGCTCTCCAACGGGAAGTCCGTCATGGAGGTCGCCCCGACCATTCAGTGGGGTTACCTGATCTACCTGACCGTCTTCCGGGTGTGCCAGTACTTCGGCGCCAAGGAGGAGTGCCAGTACTGCGACATCAACCACAACTGGCGCCAGCACAAGGCGGCCGGTCGGCCCTATACGGGCGTGAAGGACGTCGAGGAGGTCCTCGAGGCCCTGGAGATCATCGACCGGTACGACACCCTGAAGGCGTCCACCGCCTACACCCTCACCGGCGGCGCGATCACCAAGACCGTCGCCGGGCGGGACGAGGCCGACTTCTACGGTCACTACGCCAAGGCCATCGAGGAGCGCTTCCCGGGCCGCTGGATCGGCAAGGTCGTCGCCCAGGCGCTGCCACGCGACGACGTGCAGCGCTTCAAGGACTACGGCGTGCAGATCTACCACCCCAACTACGAGGTGTGGGACCGCCGGCTGTTCGAGCTGTACTGCCCCGGCAAGGAGCGCTACGTAGGCCGCGACGAGTGGCACAAGCGGATCCTCGACTCGGCGGAGATCTTCGGCGCACGCAACGTGATCCCCAACTTCGTCGCGGGGGTGGAGATGGCCGAGCCGTTCGGCTTCACCACCGTCGACGAGGCCATCGCCTCCACCACGGAGGGCCTGCGTTTCTTCATGTCGCACGGCATCACGCCCCGCTTCACCACCTGGTGCCCGGAGCCCACGACCCCGCTCGGCAAGGCCAACCCGCAGGGTGCGCCGCTGGAGTACCACATCCGGCTGCTGGAGGCCTACCGCGCCACGATGGACGAGTTCGGTCTTGCCTCGCCCCCCGGCTACGGACTGCCCGGACCGGGCCGCGCGGTGTTCTCCGTGAGTTCCTTCATGGACAGTCTTCCGGAAGAGGACCCGGCGACCGTGGAGTCCGCGCGACAGTCCCACGGTCCCGCAGTCCGCTGAGCGGTCCGTCGCGCAGGCTGTTGTTCCCTGCGAACAACAGTCGTTCCCCTCTGCACAGCCCACCGCGCGGACCGTTCCCTGCGAAAGCCCACCGCGAAGACAGTCCATCCGCGAAGCGGTTTCCGAAACCGGTGTCGAAACATGGCGTCGGTGTTGAACACGGGGCGGTCCGCGTCCGTACAAGAGACCGGAGTACGGGGCGCGGCCGCCTTTTCGCCGCTCCGTTCGGCTGTCTGTCCTGCTGTCCTGACATGACATCTGAACAGGGCGCTTGTCAGTTGTGTTGGAAACGTGAAAAGCTCTGCCCCTGCCGCGAGGTTCCCCCCAACTCCATTGCCGCCATGGTGAGTTGACCTCGCTTGTGGATGCAGGAGACTCATGCCCGACCTGCCGACCCCGAAGGACGCCGCCGAGGCCGCGCTGTTCTCCGAGTGCTGGGACGCCGTCCTGTCGTACGCCGACCTGTGTACGTCCGGCTCGACCGCGGCGAACCAGCTGGCCCGCGAGGCGTTCGCACTCGGCATACGCGAGGCCCGCGCCGCCGAGGACGGTACCGCACGAGGTGCCGGCCGTCGCTCGTCCCGGCTGCCCCGGATCCCGCTGCTGCTGACCGCCGTACGCACCACGGCCGCCGCCTGGGAGGCCCGAGGCCAGGGCCACAAGCTCGACCCCGATCTGCGTCTGTGGCTGAACTCCGACAAGGCGGCGCGGTACGTCGGACCGCCGCTGAGCCGTCCCATCGCCCTGCGCGGCCTGCGCGACATGCAGGAACCGGACGCCGCTCTGCTGTGGCTGGCGGAGGTGGAGGCGCTGCCGCTGCACTCCGTCGTCCGCAGACAGGGCCTCGACCCGACCGCCGCGGTGGAGGAGCTGAACCAGGTCCGCGGACTGTTCCGGGACCGCTGCCACCGCAACCACCTCGACACGCCGATGGACGCGGAGTGCCGCAGCTACGTCCGGCTCCTGGACGCCGTCACCCGCTCGCCCGCCGCCGACACACCCCCCGACCTCTCCCGTCACCTCGCCACCTGCGTGGAGTGCGCGGAGGCCGCCGCCTGTCTGCGGCTGCACGGCGGCGGGCTGCCCGCCGCCCTCGCCCAGGGCGTCATCGGCTGGGGCGGCCTCGCCTACCTGGAGCGCCGCCGCCGGGCCGCCGAGGTGCGCCTCGGCGCCGGACGCCCGGACGCGCACGAGGACGAGGGCGTGCCGGCACCGGCCGCCGCGAGCAGGGCGCGCGTGCTGCGCGGCGGAATGCTCGCCGCCGCCGTCCTGGTGTCCGTGGTGGCGCTCGCCGTGTCGATGATGCCCGGCGACACCGGCACTGGCAGCGGCGGCGAGAACGTCGCCCAGGGCAACCCCACGGACAGCAGCCCGGTGGCCGGTCCCGGCTCCGTCCTGCCGTCCGCGGAACCCGCCACCTCGGCCGCGCCGTCCTCGTCCGGCGCGGCGGCGTCCGGGAGCGGTACGCCCTCGGCGACGGACGGCGACGACGCCGGGAAGCCCGACCCCGAGCCCCAGGGCACCTCCTCGGCCACCGCCGGCGCCGGGGGGAGCGAGGACGCGGCGGCCTGCGCGGTGACGTACGACCTCGTCAACCAGTGGCCCGACGGCTTCCAGGCCACCGTCACCGTCACCACCGCCGTGACGCTCGACTCCTGGCGCGTGGCCTGGTCCTTCCGCGACGGCCAGAAGGTCGACCAGATGTGGGACGCGAGTCTCGCCCAGAACGGCTCACGCGTCACCGCGACCGCCGCCGACTACAACAGGTCCGTCTCGGCGAACGGCACGCTCACCTTCGGTTTCCTCGCCTCCTGGCAGAACAAGAACAGCGCGCCGTACGCGTTCACCCTCAACGGGCAGACGTGCACGAGCGCTTGACGCGCGCCGCCCGAGGCGACTGAACCGGGCGTCGGCGCGAGCCGAGAGCGCAACGTAGGACGGGGCGGGCTTCCCGCCCCGTCCTTACGAGCGGACGTTCCAAGGGCTCCATCGGATGCACACAGTGCTCGGCGGTATCCGGGAGGACGACGCCGCGTCGGACACGCGCGCGTGTCCGACGCCGTCGACCCGGCCGGAATTGGGTGGCAACCGGTTACGAGCGCGCCTATCCTGAGTGAGCTTCGAGCGGCTGACGGCCGCACTGTCAGCTGTCGGGCGCGTGAGAGACATGCGTGCAGAAACATGAGAAACGGGAGGTGTGACCGATGACTGTCGCCGAGAAGGGTGCTGTTCGCAGCGACCAGACGTTCGTTCACTCCGCCTCCGCGGTCTCCGGCTGACCACTTCTTCCGCTTCGCGTACGCGAGCGCTGCCGGGGCCTCCCCTGTGAAGGGTTTCCCTTGCATTTCTCCACCTCCACCTCTTCCACCTCCTCCTCTTCGGCGTTGCCGCTGCCTCTCGCCGCGTACGGCTGGGACGCAGACCGGGAGGCCGAGTTCGCCCCCTGCGCCGAGCGCGGCCTGCTGCCCGGCCGTGTCGTGCGGGTCGACCGTGGGATGTGCGATGTCGTCACCACGGCAGGCGTCGTGCGCGCCGACACCGAGTTCGTCGTTCCCCGTGACCCGCTGAAGGTCGTGTGCACGGGCGACTGGGTCGCCGTCGACCCCGAGAGCGCCGATCCGCGGTACGTACGGACCCTTCTGACGCGCCGTACGGCCTTTGTGCGCTCTACCTCCTCCAAGCGGTCGGAGGGGCAGATCCTCGCCGCCAACGTCGACCACGCCGTCATCGCGATGTCGCTGGCCGTCGAACTCGACCTCGGCCGCGTCGAGCGGTTCCTGGCGCTGGCCTGGGAGTCCGGCGCCCAGCCCGTCGTCGTGCTCACCAAGGCGGACCTGGTGCCCGACCCGGTCGCGCTGTCGTATCTCGTCGAGGACGTCTGCGCGAGCGCGCCCGGCGTGCCCGTGCTCTCCGTCTGCGCACGCGACGGCGACGGCGTCGAGGAGCTCGCCGACCTCCTCGGGCGGGGCACCTCCGTGCTGCTCGGGGCGTCCGGAGCGGGCAAGTCGACGCTCGCGAACGCGCTCGTCGGTGAGGATGTCATGGGCGTCCAGGCCACCCGCGACATGGACGGCAAGGGGCGGCACACCACCACCACCCGCAACCTGCTGCCGCTGCCCGGCGGGGGCGTCCTCATCGACACGCCGGGACTGCGCGGCGTCGGCCTCTGGGACGCGGGCTCCGGGGTCGGCCAGGTCTTCGCGGAGATCGAGGAGTTCGCCCGGGGCTGCCGGTTCCAGGACTGCGCTCACGAGTCCGAGCCGGGATGCGCGGTACGGGCGGCCGTCGAGGACGGGGAGCTGCCGCCGCGCCGGCTGGAGAGCTACCACAAGCTCGTTCGGGAGAACCAGTGGATCGTCGCCAAGTCCGACGCCCGCATGCGCGCCGACGTCCGCCAGGACTGGAAGCGCAAGCAGGCCGCCGGCCGGGCCGCGGGGGAGGCGAAGCGGGGGCGCGGTCCGTGGCGACCCGCTCCTCCGCGGTAGGGCGCGGGTGGTGCGATGAGGCGAGCCGGTTCGGGGAGCGTGTGCCTGTTGCGGTGCGGTTGCCGGTTGCCGGTCGCGGTGTCGCGTGGGTGGTGCGGTGAGTCGGGCCGGTTCGGGGAGCGTGTGCCTGTTTCGGTAGCCGTTACCAGTCGCAGTAACGGCTGTCTGGTCCGGTAACGGGTGTCTGGTCCGGTGGCGCGTGCCGGTTCCGGGGACGCGTGCTTGTTCCAGCAACGGCTGCCGTCGCGGTGCCGCGTGTGTGGTCCGGCGATGGCGACGGCTGCCGTCGCGGTAACGCGTGCGCTGTCCGGCGATGTTGTCGGGCGGTGCCGTGTGTGTCGTCCGGTAATGCTGACCGGGACACCGGTAAGCGTTACCGAGCCCGAAATCGGTTGCTTGTTGCGGAAACGGTTGCCGGTCCCGGCAATGGCGTGCCCTGTTTCGGTAACGCTGCCAGTCCCCGGCGAGAGGTGTGTCTGCCCTGGTGACGCTGCCGGTCCGGCAAGCCGTTTCCGGGGTCCAGCGTCACGTCCGATTTCCGCTAGCGCGGCTCCTCCCGGGCGCGAAGACTGGGGTTCATGACGGACCAGGACACGCGTTACGAGGCGGTCCGCAGCAGGGACGCCCGGTTCGACGGCGAGTTCTTCTTCGCCGTCGAGACCACCGGCATCTACTGCCGCCCCAGCTGCCCCGCCGTGACGCCGAAACGCCACAACGTGCGTTTCTTCGCGACGGCCGCCGCCGCGCAGGGCTCGGGTTTCCGGGCCTGCCGGCGGTGCCGTCCGGACGCCGTGCCGGGATCGGCCGACTGGAACGCGCGCGCCGATGTCGTCGGCCGGGCCATGCGGCTCATCGGCGACGGCGTCGTCGACCGGGAGGGGGTCACCGGGCTCGCCGTACGGCTCGGCTACAGCGCCCGGCAGGTGCAACGGCAGCTCACCGCGGAGCTCGGTGCGGGACCGGTCGCCCTCGCGCGGGCGCAGCGTGCTCACACCGCGCGGGTCCTGCTCCAGACGACGGGCCTGCCGGTCACGGAGATCGCCTTCGCGTCCGGGTTCGCCAGCGTGCGCCAGTTCAACGACACCGTCCGGACCGTGTACGCCACGACCCCGACCGAGCTGCGGGCCGCGGTACGCGCGACCCGCCGCACCGCCACCCCGTCCGCCGGAATCCCGCTGCGGCTCGCCCACCGGGGCCCGTACCACGCGGGCGCCGTGTTCGATCTGCTGCGACGGGAGGCCGTGGCCGGGGTGGAGGAGGTGAGCGGACCGCCCGGCGGGCGCACCTACCGCCGTACGCTGCGGCTGCCGTACGGCACGGGGATCGTCGCCGTGGACGAGCGGGCGGGCGACCCGGGCCGGGCCTCGGCCGTGCATCCCGGCGGCTGGCTCGACGCCCGGCTGCATCTCACCGACCCGCGCGACCTCACCACCGCCGTCCAGCGGCTGCGGAGGCTGTTCGACCTCGACTCCGACCCGTACGCCGTCGACGAGCGGCTCGGCGCCGATCCGCGGCTCGCCCCGCTGGTCGCCGCCCGGCCGGGACTGCGTGCGCCGGGGGCCGCCGATCCGGAGGAGTACGCGGTGCGGGCGGTCGTGGGGCGAGCGGCGGCCGAACGGCTCGTCCGCGCCCACGGCAAGGCACTCGACACCCCGTGCGGAACCCTCACCCACCTTTTCCCCGAGCCGGCCGTCCTGGCGCAGTCGGCGTCCGAGGCCGGGTCTGTGTCTGTGCCTGTGGCTGAGGCTGAGGCAGCGACCGGGACCACGACCAGGTCCGGGACCACGACCAGGTCCGGCAGCAGGTCCGGGGCCGGGGCCGAGGGGCCGCTGGGCGTCCTCACCGCCGCCCTCGCCGACGGCACCGTACGGCTGGACCCGGGCGTCGACCGGGACGACGCCCAGCAGGCGCTGCTCGCGCTGCCCGGGCTGGACGCCCGTACCATCGCGGAGATCCGTGCCCGTGCCCTCGGCGACCCCGACGTCGTGCCGCCCGGCCTGGACGTCCCCGACACCTGGCGCCCCTGGCGCACCTACGCCCTGCACCATCTGCGCGCCGCGGAGGAACGATGACCGACCTGACGTACTGGACCAGCGTGGAGAGCCCGCTCGGTCCGCTGCTGCTGACCGCCGACGCCGACTCGACGCTGACGTCGCTCTCCGTGCCCGGACAGAAGGGCGGTCGGACCGTCCAGGACGGCTGGCGGCACGACCCCGGGCCCTTCCGCTCCGCCGTGGAGCAGCTCGCCGCCTATTTCGCCGCCGAGCTGAAGGAGTTCCGGCTGCCGCTGCGCAGTGACGGCACCGAGTTCCGCGAGCGCGTGTGGGCCGCCCTCGACTCCGTGCCCTACGGCGCGACGACCACCTACGGCGAGATCGCCGCCCGCGTCGGCGCCTCGCGGATGGCCGTACGGGCCGTCGGAGGGGCGATCGGGGCGAATCCGCTGCTGATCGTGCGCCCCTGCCACCGGGTGATCGGCGCCGACGGCTCGCTGACGGGATACGCGGGCGGGCTGGAGCGCAAGGTGCGGCTGCTCTCGCTGGAGGGCTCGCTCCAGGAGCGGTCCCAGACCTTGGTCTGATCGAGTGGCCGTCGTTCGGATCGAGTGGCTGTCGGCCTGGTCGAGTGGCCGTCGTCCCGAGGGGGAGGCCGTCGTCCGGTCGAAGGGCCGTCGCCCTGGTCGTGGGGCCGCCGTCGGGGAAGGGGCGGGTCATCCCCACAGAACCGTCCCCAGCCATGCGCCCATGATCAACAGGCAGGTGAACAGCTCCGCGAGAACGCTGGAGCCGCCCGAGCGCATCGCCGTGCGCAGGGCCGCCCGGGCTTCGCCGTGGCGGCCCAGACGGAGACGTTCGGAGAGATAGATGCCGCCCATGAAGCCGGGGATCGCGCCGATCACGGGGAGCAGGAAGAAGCCGAGGAACGCGCCGAGCCCCGCGTACACCGCCATCCGGGGGGTCGCGCCGCTCTCCCGCAGCCGACGGGGCGGCAGCGTCCAGAGCACCACCTGTGACAGGAACAGCGTCACCGTGGCACCGACGAGCACGAACCAGGCGACCGGCTGCGGATCCTCCAGCGCCCACCACAGGACCGCGGCCCACACCAGCCACGACCCCGGTACGCCGGGCACCAGCACTCCGCACAGGCCGAGCAGAATGACCAGTCCGACCAGCAGGAGTTGCGCCACTCCCATCTGCCCAGGGTGCCCGAGTAAGGGAGAACCCGCAGGTCAAGGCGTGGAGTCCAGGACCCGTGCCGCGCGGGGTCAGTGCTCGCGGGCCACCCAGCCCCGTTCGTACGCGTGCCAGCCCAGTTGCAACCGGGTCGTCACTCCCGTCAGCTCCATCAGCCCCTTCACCCGCCGCTGCACGGTCCGCAGCCCGAGGTCGAGCTGCTTGGCCGCGCTCGCGTCGGTCATCCCGGCCAGCAGCAGGGAAAGGATCTCCAGGTCGGTGGCGTCGGGACCGTCCTGGGCCTGCTCGATCACGCCGGCCGCTCCGAGGCGCAGCGGCAGCGCCTCCCGCCACACGGACTCGAACAGGCCCGACAGCAGCTCCAGCAGCCCGCTGGCGTGCACCACCAGCGCGGCGGGCTCGGCCGAGCGGCCGGTCAGCGGCACCAGGGCGAGGGAGCGGTCGGCGACGACCAGCTTCGTCGGCACCCGGTCCACCACCCGCACCTGTTCGTCCCGGTTCAGCGCGGCGGTCAGCTCCGTCATGCCGTCCGGCTGGTCGAGCACCGCCCGCTCCAGTACGACGCGGTAGCGCACCCCGCGGGCGGTCGCCCGCTCCTCGGCCTCGTTCTCGGCGCCGGTCACGGCGACCGGGATGCCGGTGACCAGCGCGCACACCTCCTCGCTCGCCCCGAGCTGGATCTGCAGGAAGCGCTGGGCGACGGCGGCCGCGCCGGTCACCACCTCGACCAGGTCGTGCACGGCGGGTTCGGCGGCGGCCGCCCGGTACTCCTCGGCGAGCAGGGCCGCCGCCAGCTCGGCCTTCTCCAGCTCGTGCCGCTGCTGGGTGAGCAGCGCGCCCAGGGCGACGCCCGGAGGCGCGGCGACCCAGCGACCGGGGCGACCCGAGGACTGGGCGGCGAGACCGTGCCGTTCCAGCCGGCGCAACGCGCGCTCGGTGTCGTGCTCGCCGAGGGCCAGCCGACGCGCCAGGTCGGGCACGTCCGCGGCGCCCACGGACACCAGCGCCCGGTACGCCGACTCGTGCGTGCCGTCCAGCCCTATCGCTCCGAGCATCGGGGTCCTCCTCCTTCTGACGTCCCGTGAGTGGCGGGAAACAGCCACGGCGTAAACCCGCCGCCGCACATCATCGCCGTACCGCCGGTCACTCTGCCAAGGTGTGGCCACGGCGGAAACACGTGATCATCCACTGATCAGCCACAGCGGAGGTCCAACCGCGCCGTGCAGACTCGGGCCGGTCGGCCACATCGCCGCGGCACGGAAACCTTTCGAAACGTGATCCGGGCTCATGACGCGCAGGGGCGCACAGGGGATGAGTTCGGGTCACCCCATGTCGCCGGGCGGTTCTCCCGTGGGGGGTGGAACCGCCCGGCGACCTTTGCCGCACCCTGTTTCGCACTGCCGTCCAGGACGTCACTCGGTCCTCTGTTCGACACACCCGCGGTGGCGCATTTTCCGGATGCCCCGTATTCATCGTGCCCGTGCGGTGGACAATCGGGGGCATGAGCCAGCAGGGGGGTAGGCCCACCGGTCACGAGGACGACTGGTGGGGGCAGTTGTACGACGACGCCACCGAGGACACGGGGCCCGCGCGCACCGCAGACTCCCTGGACGACCGATTCGCCTCGGCCGCCAAGACGGTGAGCGCCACGGACACGGCGGGGAGCGCGGGTGCGCCGGACGGCGTCGGCGGACCCGGGGCCACGGCAGACCAGCGGTACCCGGAGGGCACGGGCGACACGGGCGACACGGACGGCCACGGTGGCGACACGGACGGCCCGGGCGGCGGCGCGAACGTCCCGGGTCCGCTGCCGTCGCCCTGTGCCGAGCGGTCCGGTTCCGCGGGGCAGACCGACTGGTGGGCCTCGCCGGCGGCCCCGACGGCAGGTACGCCACCGTCCCCGTCCTCTGGACGCTCTCCCTCTCCGGAAGCCGCCGTTCCGCCGCCCCGGAGCAGATCCACCGCCGAGCCGGCGCCGGGGCCGCACACCGAGTGGCGCGACCCGTGGGGCACCGGCCGTGCTCCCGAACAGACTGGTGCCGGTGCCGGTGCCGGTGCCGGTGCCGGTGCCGGACGGGACGATGACGAGCGTGACGTCCGGAGTGACGCCGAGCGCGGCACCGGTCGTGACGCCGGTCGTGACGCCGAGCGAGGCACCGGTCGTGACGCCGAGCGTGACGACCAGCGCGGCACCGGTCGTGACGACGAGCGTGACGGCATCGGGCGCAGTGCGAAGGACGACGCCGCCGGGCGGGTCCTCGGCGTCGGCGGAGGTGCCGTGGAAGCGGAACAGGGCGCCCGAACGCCGGGGCGGCACCGCGCACCCTGGGAGCCGCCGTCGGCCACGCCCGCCGGTCCCACGAGCTTCCCGACCGGCCCGCTCCCACCGGGATTCGCCGAGCGGGGGCTCCACGGCCCCGCCCCCTCGCCCGCCGACGGCCGAGCGTCGACGCAGGCACGCCCCGACGCCGCCCCGCCCCCGGCGACGTCCCCCCCGCCTGCACCGCCGTCCATCCCGCCTGCGCCGCCGTCGATCCCACCCGCGGGGGCGGTGACCGCGACCGAGCCGGGGGAGGGCAGCGGCTCCGCCTCACCCGTCGCTCCACCCCCGCCCGTTACGCCCCCCGTTCCGGCCCACGCGCCGCCGCCCCCGCAGGCGCCCACCGCCTCCGTCGACGGCTCGGCAGCCCCCCTCCACGCGACGGAGCCCGCGCCCGCCCCCGTCTCGCCGAGTGCCTCCCCACCAGACCATCCCCCCACCGTCGTCGGCCTGCCCGCCCCGCCCGCCGTGCCGCCGCTGTCCAGCTCCAGGGACTACGTCGGTTCGGGGCCGCCCACCTACGACGCCGAGCCCACCGGCCTTCCGCCCGCGGACCCGGACGACCTGGCCGACCTGGTCGCCGACACCGTCCTGGACGGCGCCCGGTACGGAGCCTGGGCGCTGCGGGCCGCGTCGGTGCGCGGGGACTCCGCGCGCTACCGGGGGGAGCCGCGCCGTGACTCGCTCCTCACCGCCCGCTTCGGCACCGGCGAGCAGGCGCTGATCCTGGTCGCGATGGCGACCGGCGCCCGGGCGACCCCGGGAGCGCATCGGGCGGCCGCCGAGGCGTGCCGGTGGATCGGGCGGGCCGTGGGACGCAGTCATGTCCGTCTCGCGGAGGACATAAGGGCGGCCCGGCGCGGAGACCTCAAGTCGGGCCTGCACCGGCTCACCGACCGCAGCCTCGGACGGCTCCGCGCCAGCGCCGCCGAACAGAACCTGGAACCGGAGGAGTACGCGGCCACCTTGCGTTGTCTGCTCCTGCCCGCCGACCCCGACTGCCGTACCCGGGTCTTCTTCGGGGTGGGCGCCGGCGGACTGTTCCGGCTGCGCGGCGGTGTGTGGCGGGACATCGAACCGCGGGTGGGCGAGGTGAGGGGGGAGCCGGTCGTCGGGTTCGGCTCGCTGCCGGCCGAGACGCCCGAGGGCGACCGGCTCACCATGGACCTGGGCATCACCACACCGCCGAACCCCTACGACCCGGACCCGGAACCGCCCCGCGAGCCGTTCCGATTCCGCGCCTCCGTGGCACGACCGGGCGACACGCTCCTGATGTGCACCGACGGCCTGGCCGAGCCCCTGCGCGGCGAGCCGGAACTGTCCGCACACCTGACAGGACGCTGGTCGGGCCCCACTCCGCCCGGTCTCGCCGCCTTCCTCGCCGACACCCAGGTGAGAGTGAAGGGCTACGCCGACGACCGCACGGCGGCGGCCGTCTGGGAGGCGTAACCGAGTCGCGGCGGCCACTGTGGAAGGAGAGACCCGAGGAGACCGAAGGGGTGCGTCGATCCATGGCCAAGCAGAACGTCGCGGAACAGTTCGTCGACATCCTCGCCCGGGCGGGAGTGCGGCGCCTCTACGGTGTCGTGGGGGACAGCCTCAACCCCGTGGTGGACGCGGTACGACGCAATCCCTCGATGGACTGGATCCACGTCCGGCACGAGGAGACGGCCGCCTTCGCCGCCGGCGCCGAGGCCCAGATCACGGGGAAGCTCGCGGCCTGCGCGGGGTCCTGCGGACCCGGCAACCTCCATCTCATCAACGGCCTCTACGACGCCCACCGCTCCATGGCCCCCGTCCTCGCCCTCGCCTCGCACATCCCGTCCAGCGAAATCGGTCTCGGCTTCTTTCAGGAAACCCACCCCGACCAGCTGTTCCGCGAGTGCAGCCACTACAGCGAGCTGATCTCCAGCCCGAAACAGATGCCCCGGCTGCTGCACACCGCCATCCAGAACGCGGTCGGACGCAGTGGGGTCAGCGTCGTCTCGCTCCCCGGTGACATCGCCGACCGGGCCGCCCCCGAGAAAGCCGTCGAAACCGCTCTCGTCACCGCCCGGCCCACCGTCCGCCCCGGCGACGCCGAGATCGACGCACTCGTCGCGATGATCGATGCGGCCGACAAAGTCACCCTCTTCTGCGGCGCCGGCACGGCAGGCGCGCATCGAGAGGTGATGGAGTTCGCCGGGAGGATCAAGTCCCCGGTGGGCCATGCGCTGCGCGGCAAGGAACACATCCAGTACGACAACCCGTACGACGTCGGCATGAGCGGTCTCCTCGGCTACGGCGCCGCCTACGAGGCCACCCACGAGTGCGATCTGCTGATCCTGCTCGGAACCGATTTCCCCTACAACGCCTTCCTCCCCGACGACGTGAAGATCGCCCAGGTCGACGTACGCCCCGAACACCTCGGCCGGCGCTCGAAACTGGACCTCGCCGTCTGGGGAGACGTACGGGAGACCCTGCGCTGTCTCATCCCGCGGGTGCGGGTCAAGGAGAACCGGCGTTTCCTCGACCGGATGCTGAAGAAGCACGCCGACGCGCTGGAGGGGGTGGTGAAGGCGTACACGCGGAAAGTGGAGAAACACGTTCCCATCCATCCCGAGTATGTCGCCGCCGTTCTCGACGAACTCGCCGACGACGACGCCGTGTTCACCGTGGACACCGGTATGTGCAACGTCTGGGCCGCCCGCTATCTGACGCCCAACGGCCGTCGCCGTGTCATCGGTTCGTTCTCCCACGGCTCCATGGCGAACGCGCTGCCCATGGCGATCGGCGCCCAGTTCACCGACCGCCACCGTCAGGTGGTGTCGATGTCCGGCGACGGCGGTTTCGCCATGCTGATGGGCGACTTCCTGACGCTGGTGCAGTACGACCTGCCGGTGAAGGTCGTCCTGTTCAACAACTCCTCCCTCGGCATGGTGGAGTTGGAGATGCTGGTCGCCGGTCTGCCCTCGTACGGCACGACGAACAAGAACCCCGACTTCGCCGCGGTCGCCCGCGCCTGCGGCGCCCACGGTGTGCGGGTCGAGAAGCCGCGACAGCTGGCCGGCGCCCTGAAGGACGCCTTCCGGCACAAGGGCCCGGCCCTCGTCGACATCGTCACCGACCCCAACGCGCTGTCCATCCCGCCGAAGATCAGCGCCGAGATGGTGACCGGGTTCGCGCTCTCCGCATCGAAGATCGTTCTTGATGGAGGAGTGGGCCGGATGCTCCAGATGGCCCGGTCCAACCTGCGCAATGTGCCCCGCCCCTGAGGCTGTGGCGCTATGAGGCCGTGAGGCTTTGATGTCGTGAGGCTTTGATGTCGTGAGGCTCTATGAGGTCGTGAGCCCGTGAGGGGTGCGGTCGGCCGGGCAGGCGGTCAGTCGCCGGTCGGGACCCACTGGCGTTCGCCGTTCTCGGACCCGTACCAGTAGCGCGGCAGTCCCTCGATGCCGCTCGTGCGGAACGGGCGGCCGTGATCGTCGAGCCGGACCGTTCCGGTGCGGCCCTGGGACGACCAGTCCAGTTCGAGGTACCAGGCGCAGGCGCAGGTCTCGGTCCGGGCCGTGACCAGCAGCACCTCTGGGTCGGCACTGGACACACGGTAGGGCAGGCTCACCGCCGGGATCGGCGTGCCCGCGTCGTTGCCGGCGACCGGGTGCGCCACCGGACGGTCCTTGTCCAGGTCGACCGCGAAGTAACGCTTGCTGAGGGAGCCGCCGCAGCCCTGGTCCATGGCGTAGGCGGTGCCCGGCACGGGTGCGTCGCGTCCTACGACGCGCACGCGCAGCGCCGTCAGTACGACGGCCGTGGAGGTGCGGCCCTGCACCGAGATCTCCACGTTGGTCTCCCGCCCGTGCACCGCGCCCTGTGCGGTCGCCCAGGGGCCGGCGTCCTGCTCCGCCGGGGGCGGCGGAACCTGCGTCGGCGGCTTGTCGATGACGTAGTCGTGACCACAACCGAGCGCCCAGACCTGCGAGTCGACCGTCCAGGCGAGCGGTACGTCCGACGCGGGTGCCGAGGCCTTGCCGCCCGCCGGGGAGGGGGAGAACGACCCGGTGGGGCGGGCGGAGAGGGAGACGGCACCGGGTGCGGGGGAGAGGGTCGAGCCGGCACCGAGCGACTCGGCGTGGGCCGATGCCGTCGTCCGGGGCGTGGCCACGGCGGAACCGGAGGACCCGGCCACGTCGTCGGAGGCCGAGGGGCGGCCGCCGCCGGGCAGCGCGGTCAGTGCCCCCAGGGTGGCGAGCAGCGCGCAGGCGACACCGACGGCGACCGTGGTGCGCCGACGGCGGTACCAACGGCGAGGCGGTAAGAGTTTCCCGTCCGGTTGCGGAGCGCGCGTGTCGGCGGTAGGCCGGGTTTCCGTTTCCGTCGGCGTTGCGGAGGATTTCGCGGTAACTGAGGACGTCCCGGTTACCGGCGTTTCCGGCGTTTCCGGCCCCACCGGTGTTCCTCGCGTTTCCGGTGCGCCCAGCGTCCCTGAGGCTCCTTGTGTTGCGGGCGTTCGCGCTGTTTCCGGCGTTCCCGACGTTCCAGTTGTTCCCGGTGTTTCTGATGTTTCCCGCGTTCCCGACCTGTCGTCGTCGGCCTGACGTGTTCCCGAGGCTTGCTGTGTGTCCTCGGTTCCGTGTGTTTCCCCGGTTTCCTCAAGTGCCGAGATCGCCCCGGCTTTCGGAGTCTCCGAGGGCGTCGTGGCCCGGGCCCGCTGGCGGGCCGCAACCGCTCGCAGCCACCGCCGGTGCAGTTCGAGGCGTTCCTCCGGTGTCGCCCCGCAGAACTCCGCGAGCCGCTCGACGGGGGCGAAGTCCTGCGGAACCGCTTCCCCGGCGCAGTACCGGTGCAGCGTCGAGGTGTTCATGCCCAGTCGGCGGGCGAGGGAGCCGTAGCTGCGCTCCGTGCGCCCCTTCAGTTCCGTCAGCAGCGCCGCGAACTGCGTCACATCGGCCACACCGTCGTCGGTCGACACCGTTCTCCCTGTGTTCGTCCGGCCCGGCGGTCATCCCAGGCACTCATATACCTGCACGTCAGATGGGCTGGGATGGTTCCACCTCGGCCGATCGGGCGCTGACCGTTGCACCGGGCGGCCCGGAGCGCCGATGCTCTTGGTGTCGCACCGACCAGGGCCGGACCGACCGATCGGCGTCATGGTGACGACCCACAGCCACGTACTCACTCACGGGGGACACCCATGCCCAAGCGCACTCGAGCGGGCACGCTCACCGGGCTCACCGCACTCACGGTCGCGGGCCTCGCCCTCGGCACCGTACTCGCCGTACCGGCGGGCGCCGCCACCCCGCGACAGCCGGGGTTCCTCTCGGCCGCCGACCTTCCGCCGCACCCGGGCTCCTCCTGGACGGCCGGCCGGATCACCGCCGGCGCGTCACCGGACGTGGAGGCGGACCGTTGCCTCGGCATGGCGCTGGGTGACGGCCGGGACTCCTGGTACCGGGACTTCCGGACCGACCTCGACACGAGCGCCCGCCAGGTGAGCGTCGAGCTGTCGAGCGTCAGCGCGGCGAAGGGCCGGTTCGCACGGGTCAACCAGGACATCAAGTCCTGTCCCGCGTGGATCGAGCAGGCCGATCCGGAGGTCGAGGCCACGCTCAAGGACTACGGGAGGCTGAACGTGGAGGAGGGCGCCCACGTCTACGGCCTGCACACGGAGACATCCTGGGGCGCGACCGACATCCGCCTCCTTTCCGTCGGCCGGGACGGCACGACCGTGACGGTCGTGGACTGGGGCCAGCTGGGCGACTTCGGCGACGCCCCGGTGAAGGCCTTCAAGAAGACGACCGTCACGGCCGTCAACAAGCTCCGCTGACACACGACCACCCAGGAAAAGCCGGGCCGCCGCCCTCCCGCCACGGGGGTCGGGAGGGTCGGTGGCCCCGCACGACCACACCGCCACCAGTCAGGCCGACAGGCCGCACACACGAGACATACGGGGAACACGCACATGACCGGCAACAACAGCTCGATCAGCAACAACGAGTCGACCGGCAACAACGGCGCGACCGGTGACAGCACCACCCGTTTCCATACCGCCCGTTTCCGTACCGCCCGTCGCCGTACGGCGGTCGCCGCCGGTCTCGCCCTGGCCCTCGGTCTCGGCGTGACGGCCCAGGCCTCCGCCGGCAGCCCGCGCAGCGTGAGCGGCAAGCCGTCGGACAACATCACGCGTATCGCCGACTTCTACGGCGCCTACATCGACGCGGCGACCGACGAGGGCGGTGGCGGGCTCGAGGACGAACTGCGCAAGCACTACCTCACCCCCGCCTTCCAGAAGGAGCTGGCGGCGTGGGAGGACGAGAACCACGCCAACGGCGTCCTCCAGGCCCAGAACGTGCCGCTCGCGTGGAAGGTCACCGACAACGGCACGGCGAACTACACGGAGGCCGTCGTCACCCTCACCTGGGGCGGCAACCGGACCACGAAGCTCATCGTCGACATGACCCGCAACACGCACAAGATCTTCCACATCGGCACGACGGGAGTAGAGGCCGGCTGACGAACGGCCCCACACCACTCACCGCCCAGCCGTCCTGCGCCCACGTCGCCCCGTCGCCCCGCCGCCCAGCGCGCCGACGGCCGCCGGTCGGCGACGCGGAACGAGCAACCGGAGGCGAGTCCACGACGCGTACGCGTGCGTGGGTCTCGCCTCCTTGTGCGGTGCCGCGGTCGACCGGAGGCCAGCAGTTCGATCACCGGCTCGCCCAACCCTGCTCCCGCCGCGGCCGTTCGCACCGGCGGATTCCGGCCAACCTCGTCGGCCGCGCGAGGGCGCCCTCGGCGTGATGGAGCGGTTCAGGGCGGCGGCCGCCACAGGGAGGGCGGTATCTGCTGCCCCACCTCTTCTTCGCATAGGGCCCAGGTGGGCGGGGTCGAATCGGCAGACGGGCCGATTCCCGGCGGTCAACGGGCCGCGTGGGCGCGTAGGCGCGCAGATGGGCGGGACGGCCGTAACGGAGGCCGTATCGCACCGCGCATGCGCCCGCTCACTCCCGCACGAGAGGGAGGTGAAGAGCGGGTGCCGCTGCGCGGGCGCACGCTCCCCGCAGGGGTGTCGGGTCCGGCGTACGGTAGCCCCTTCGCCCGGGAGACAGGGCCGATCACCGCCGCAGCCCCACGGCTCGCCCCTTGCTCCGGTCCCCGCCCCGCCCACCGGACCCGACTCCTCGACCAGGGGTTTCCCCGCCGGGCGCCGGCCGCGGCGCCATCACGGGCGGCGGGCACCGACACCCCGGCGGGCACCGGCTCGTCCGGCTCGTGCGGTGCCGAGGTCACCGGCGGCAGGCGGGCCACGTGCCCCGCGGGACGTGCGAACCGTCTCAGCGTTCGCTTCGGACGCGCCCGAGCCAGGGGCGTGCGCGGCGTACACGGCGTGCACGGACCCGTCCCCGACGGCTCGACCCGTGCTGTCGGGCCGTCTCCCCCTGCCGGGAGCGCCCTGGGGGCCCGCCCGAACATGGCCGAACATCCGGGCGTCGATGATGCGACATGACTGGCTCGGTGCCGACCGGGCAAGGATTCCCGTGAACGTGTTCGAGCAGGAGGGGAACCCACATCGACACGCGGGCGGGGGTCATGGAGAGGCAGGCACGGGGAAGCGGTCCGACGGCGATCGCGGGCACCTCGGCGACCAGACGGGCGGGGGAGGACAGGGCCGAGGACATGGCGGACCAGAACCGGGCGTGCCGGCTCAGGCGCAGGCTCGGACGGGCGGACCTGCGGGCGGTGCCCGAGACGCGCCGCGCGCTGAGGGAGCTGTTGCGGGGCTGGGGAAGGCCGGGGCGGTCGGAGACGGCGGAACTGCTCGCCAGCGAACTCGTCACCAACGCGCTCGTGCACACCGACGACGACGCGGTCCTGACGGCCACCGTCTCACCGTCCGGTCTGCGGGTGGAGGTGCGGGACTCCGCGGCGCGCCGCCCCCGCCCGAGGGTGCCGAGCGCCGACGAGGCCACGCACGGCCGGGGCCTGGTCCTGGTCGAGTCCCTCGCGGACACGTGGGGGGTGCGGGCGCAGGGCGGCGGCAAGGTCGTCTGGTTCGAGCTGGGCGCCGGAGCCGCGTGAGCGAAGGCCGACGGACGACGAGCGACGGGTGACGGCGACCGATCGTCGCGCAACCGTTACGGGACCGGTTGCGGAAACACATAAGGGACCGGTTGCGGAAACGCTAACGGTGCCGGTCGCGGAAACGCTTACGGTGCCGGTTGCGGAAATAGTCCCGGCAACCGGTTGCGGAAATAGTCGCGGCAACCGGTTGCGGAAATGGTCGCGGCAACCGGTTGCGGAAACGGTTGGTGAGCGAAGGGCAACGGGAAGGGGGCGCGACCTCGGCGGTCGCGCCCCCTTCCCGTGACAACTGAACGGCCGTCAGCCGAACTGCCGCTCCAGGTCCTGGAGCTTGCGCTCCAGGGAGTCCAGGCGCGGCAGGGCCATGGTGTCGTCCTCCGCGGTGAGGTCGACGGTGGTCGACGCGTCAGATCCTTGGCGTACGGGCTGGAGGGAGGGCCGTGAGCGCAGGGGCAGCTGCTCCGCCGAGTTCGCTATGGCAGGCTCCGCGGAAACGCGCTCGGCCGTGGCTGGCTCCAGGGCGGCCGGGGCCTCCACCGGACGGCCACCGCCACCGCCGCCGCCACCACCGCGACCGGGGAAGCGGGGGCCGTGGCCCCGGCTGATCGCCTTCAACTGCGCCCGCTCGACGCGGTGCTGCTCGCGGCGGCGCAGCTTCGTCTCTTCCTTGCGGGCCTTGTCCTCGCGGACCTCCTCGACGGCCTCGTCCAGACTGCGCACGTTCTCGAGGAGCATCAGCGACCAGGCCTTGTAGGTCTCGCGGGGAGCACGTGCCCAGCGCACGACGCGGATCTGCGGCAGCGGACGGGGCACGAGACCCTGCTCGCGCAGCGCGGCCCGGCGGGTCTGCTTCAGGGCCCGGTCGAAGAGCACGGCCGCCGAGAGGGACATGCCGGAGAAGAACTGCGGCGCGCCGTCGTGGCCGAGGCCCCTGGGCGCGTGCACCCAGTTGAACCAGGCTGCCGCGCCCGCGAAGGTCCACACGAGTATCCGGGAGCCGAGTGCCGCGTCACCGTGGCTGGCCTCGCGCACCGCGAGCACGGAGCAGAACATGGCCGCACCGTCCAGACCGAACGGGACCAGGTACTCCCAGCCGTTGGTGAGGCCGAGGTTCTGCTGGCCGAAGCCGACCAGACCGTGGAAGGACAGCGCGGCGGCGACGGCCGCGCAGCAGAACAGAAGAACGTAGGAGGCAGTGCCGTATATGGCCTCCTTGCGCCTGCGGCGCTCCTCGGTACGCTCCCACGAATCGTCCGCGCTCGCGTTTGCCCCGGAGGAGCGCTTGCCGCGCGCGAGCACCGCCACCGCCGCCAGCATGCCCAGGAGCAGTACGGCGCCGGGAAGCAGCCAGTTCAGCGATATGTCGGTCAATCTCATCAGGGTCCCTTGCATTGGGATAGGGCGTAACGCCCGCCATAGTGGCGCAATCCCGCCGTCCCTCAGGGGGTTTCGGGGCAAGAGGCCGCCAAGGAGGTGCAAGGGGATGCCCAGGGCGACGTTCTGCTCGAACTGCCGCTTGAGGGGCGGGAGTTGAGTTCGAATAAGACTACCCGTACGGGTGGTTCCTCGGAAAGTTCCCGGGGCAGGTGAGGAAATTGTGAATGGCCTGTGACCCCGGGAGGGCTCTCGTCCGGGTGATCTTACGGGACGTCCGTCGGCGTCGGGCCCGCGGGTGCGCCTGAGGGTGCCTCAACTGACGGCGGCGACGGTGAGCTTGGTGACGCGGTCCGCGTCACAGGTGCGCGGGCAGGTGGCGCAGGTGTCGTCGGGGCGCAGTGTGTAGAACATGCAGCAGCTCGCCCGGTCCCGGGTGGGCAGGCGCTCGCCGGCCGGTCCGGTCAGTTCGCGGAAGGACGCCGAGCCGACGTAGGGCCGGGTGGCCCCCGGCAGGAGAAGCTCCAGTTCGCGTCGCGCACGGTCCTTCTCGCCCTCGCCGAGCAGCTCGGCGACGTACCAGAGGCCCTCGACGATCTCGTCGGTCACCATGCCCCACAGGGCCCGGCCGCGGCGTCGCGAGGGTGGTCCGAACCCGGCGAGCACCGGCTCGTGGTGCTCGGCTATCGCCGTCCGCACCTCCGCCCGCAGCGCCTCCTCGTCCGCGACCACCCGGGCGCTGGGCAGCAGCGCCGCGGGATCGCCCGGCAGGCAGGCGAAGGAGGAGGGCGGCCGGACGGCCATCCGCATGCCGTCGCCCGTGCGGTCGTACGAGACGTGCGTCACGGGCAGGCGGGGCACCCGGCGGTGCAGGAACCAGGGGACGGTGATCAGGAGGCAGGCGGGCCAGGAGTACCGGTGCAGTCCGAAGCTCGCCACGACGTCCGGGCGCGCGGGTCGGCCGTAGTCGCGGAGGACCTGGGCGTCGTCCCAGGCGAGGAAGGCCTCCAGCGCCGCTCCGCCCTGCGCCAGGTCGGCCGCCGCGACCCAGCCGCCGCCCTGCGGAAACGGCTCACGGGTTCCGAGCTCCGTGACGGTCAGGCCGGGGAAGACCTCGGCGAGACGGGCGTAGGCCTCCGCTGTGGCCGACGGGGCTGTGGGCATGCCGGGACCGCCGTTTCGAGAAGGTTTAAAGGTAAGCCTTACCTTACTCAGTATCGTCGGGATTTGAACTGACGGCCAGTACGCCTAAGGTGCTTGACGGACGAGTAACAACCCGCCGTAATGACCCCAAGTACCGACAAGGCCGGAGGAGGCCCCGTGGAGCAGGGCGCGCAGGGCTCCACCGGCACCGGGACCCCGGCCGTGCCGGGGGCCGAGGGCCGTGCCAGGGTGCCGGCGCAGTCGCGGGGGTCCGCCGGGTACGGCGAGGGCGCGGACCGGGAGAGATGCGGTCCGGCGGGCGCCGCGCGCGGTGAGCACACGCACAGCGAGACCCCCGTCCCGCACCCCCGGCCGGTGGTGCAGCGGGCCTCGGTGCGCGGCCAGATCCTCGACGCCCTGCGCACCGCGCTCGTCGCCGGCGAACTGCTGCCGGGGGAGGTGTACTCGGCGCCGGTCCTCGGAGAACGCTTCGGGGTCTCCGCCACGCCGGTCCGCGAGGCGATGCAGCAACTCGCGCTGGAAGGCGCCGTCGAGGTCGTCCCCAACCGGGGCTTCCGGGTGATCGTGCGGGGCGCCCGCGAACTGGCCGAGCTGGCCGAGGTGCGCGCGCTGATCGAGGTTCCGGTGATGCTGCGGCTCGCCCGTACGGTGCCCGCCGAGCGCTGGGCGGAGCTGCGGCCGGTCGGCGAGGCGAGCCTGCGCGCGGCGGCCTCCGGCTGCCCGGCCGCCTACGCGGAGGCCGATCGCGCCTTCCATCGGGCGGTGCTCGTCCTTTCCGGCAACGAGCAGTTGGCCGGCGTCGCCGAGGATCTGCACCGGCGCTCGCAGTGGCCGCTGGCCGGCGGGTCGGTGCGACGCGGGCGGGCGGATCTCATGGCCGACGCGGCGGAGCACATCGTGCTGCTGGACGCGTTGACGGCGGGCGAGCCGGACCGCGCCCAGGCGCTGATACGCGGGCACTTCACCGGCCCACGCGGCTGAGTCGACCCTGCCGGGCCGGGTCGCGGCCCTGCCGCCCCTGCCCCACCTTCCTCGTGGGCAGGCGAAGGCGCCGCCTCGCCCACCCGCCTCCCGGTGAGGCCCGCTCTCAGACTCCGGTCGGGCTGGGTGTCGGCGGTGGCGCCAACTGCCGTGCCAGCCACGTCGGTACGCCGCCCAGCAGCCGGAACAGCCGTCGTGCCTCCTCCCGCAGGCGTGAGGCCTCCGGCTCGACCTCCGCGTCCGCCAGCGAGGCGAGCGCCGGGGCGGTTCCGACCAGGTAGCCCAACTCCTCGCGGATGCGCAGGGATTCGGCGAAGCCGTGCCGGGCCTCCGCCACCTCGCCGTCGCGCAGGGCGAGTCCGGCGAGGTGGCGCCAGGTGAAGGACAGCAGCAGCGAGTCGGAGTGGGCCGCGGCGGCCGTGTGGGCGCGCCGGTAGGCGGCCCTCGCGGACTGCGGGGAGCGCGAGATGTTCTCCGCGAGCAGGCCCCGGCGGAAGTCCAGCAGTGCCCGCCCGGGCGCGTCCGGCGGGATCAGCGCCGCCGCCCGGCCGAGCGCGGCCCGTGCCTCGTCCACCCGGTCGCGCACACCGTGCAGGGTGGCCGCGTAGGCGAGTTGTCCTCGTTCGCAGGCGGCCGCGCCGCGTTCCTCGTCGTCGTGGGCCAGAGCCTCCGCCGTACGCAGCGCGTCCTCGGCGTCCTGCCAGCCCTGCTCGGTGTACAGGCACCGTTCCACG